>CAZYXV010000006.1:0-159906 GCA_964651475.1 uncultured Anaerolineae bacterium
CAACGGAAAAAGATGTGGGTAATGTATAGCTGCCGCCAGGCAGGCTGCGGGCGAAACGGCAAGTCCCTCTAGTGTTTTACGGCTCGAAGAAAGCCGCGCTCTCGAGCATATCCGAAAAGATTGGCCGCACGTCGCTCCACAGCTTGGGCGGGGCCATCACGTAGGCGCCAATCAGCCGATCTGGGGTCAGCACGGCCACCAGGCCGCCCTGGTAGGATGCGCCCTTGTAGACGCCAGAGATGTTGGCGTAGGCTGCCGGGTACCCGCCGATCTGGCCGGTCTCGATGCCGCCCACTTGCGCGTCAAAGGTGGCCGCCATGGCCTTGGCAAACGCCGCCGGGTCGCTCGCATCTGCCACAGCCAGCTTTTGGGTTATCTCGGGCAGGGAGGAGGCGCTGAACACAACCAGCGGCCCTTCCTTGAGCGCGTCGCCCTCCGGCTGCTCAAGCGCCTGCTTGGTCAGGGCAAACGTAACCGTCGTCTTTGCTTCCTCGTAAGACCAGCTGCCAGGGTAGCGCACACTGTAGCCGCCCGACGTGCTGCGATATTCTGGCGGAGCGAATGCCAATCCTTTGATCATCGCGGTAAAGATGGAGCTGCAAGCTTCCCATTGCTCCGGCGGAGACATTGCAATACCGCTGACGCCGCGCCCCTCAATCAGGACAACGACAATCGCGCCCTGGAGAGCGGGTGATTGGCTGGAGAGGGTCGCCAGCGCCGCCGGGTAGCCAGAGATGTTGCCGCTCTGGGCGTCGCCAACCGTGAGTTCCGCCTCGCCGACCATCGCCTGCAGGTAGGCGTCGGCGTCGGCGTCACTTGCCAGGCTTAGCTTGTCGGCCAATTCGTTCAGCGGGCCAGCCTGGAACAGGATCAGCGGCGCGGCGTCGGGGGCATTTTGCATGGCAGATGGGCTTTCGCTGAATTTGACCATCGCGCCGCTTTCTTCGCGGTACCAGCCGGGAGGGGCGGGGAAGCTATAGCCACCCGCGGCGTTACGATACACACCCTCCTGTTCGCTCGGCTTGCCGGTGAGTTTGTCGATTTCTTGCTCGATGTCTGCCTTGTCTTGAGCATCGGGCGCAAGTTTCAGGTAGGTTTCAAACTCGGCGACGGCCTCTTGAGCCTTGCCTTGTATCGAGTAAGCGAGACCCAGGAGGCGGTGTGTGCTGGCGCGCTCCGGCATGATTTTGAGGAGCGCCTGCCACTCGGCGATGGCCTCATCCAACTTGTCCTGCTGCGCCAGGATGCTGCCCAGATTCTCGCGGGCGTCGGCGTAATTAGAGTCGCTGCGGATGGCTTGTTTGTATTCCTCTATGGCCTGGTCGAGCTGGTTCAGTTGCTCGTAGGCGTATCCCAGGTTGTAATGCGCCATCGCGTCCTGGGCGTCAATCTGGAGGCCCTCTTTGAATAGCGCGATGGCGGCCTCGAGATCCCCTTGCATTCCATAGGCGATCCCCAGGTTGTTATACCCTGTGACGTACTTGGGCGCCAGTTCGACGGCTTTCTTGCCAGCGGCGACGGCTTCTGGGAGCTTGTTCAGGCCGACGTAGGCGCTGGCCAGGTCGCCGTAGGCTTCGCCAAAGTCTGGCTTGAGTTCGATGGCTTTTTGATAAGCCGCGGCAGCCTCTTCCCATTGGCTCATTTTGCCATAGGCGGTGCCCAGGTTGCGGTGGATATCGGCGTTGCCGGCGTCCAGTTTGGCGGCCGCCTGGAGCGCGGCGACGGCAGCCTCGAATTGACCAAGATTGTAGTGGGCATTGCCTAGTTGGACATACGCGCCGGCGTGGTTGGGATTGAGCGCGATGGCTGCCTCGAGTTCGTCAATCGCCTCGTCCAATTTCCCCGCCTCGATGTGTGCTATCCCCTGCGCGACGTGATCGTCGGCTGAGGGCGTTGGTGTAGCGGCCGGGGGTGCAGTGGGCGCGGGGGTTGCCGAAGGAACAGGTGTTCCTCCTCCGCCGCAGCCGGCCAGCAGAGCGCCGAGCAGTATCAAGCTGATCATGATCCACAGATATTTTGTGTTCATTTTGCCCCTTTCGATTGAATGTATACTGGTCTTCATTCGCCGCATGCGCGATAGAGATGAGAGGTAACGGGATGGCCGTTTCATCATCTCTCTCATATTACCCATCATGTATCAGGAAACTATCAGGAGAGTGAGAAACGAAACAAGGTTTCCAGAACCTCGGAGGTCTTGTCGCGCGCCCTCGCGCCACAGTTCTACGTGGAGATGCCCCAGGCGGCGCAGCGCGCCGTCAGTCTCTCGCGGCGCACCATGCGCGCCTTTTGTGGTTAGCAATGGCTTGCGGCTGCGCAGCGATTAATACGTGTAGCAGCTTCCGCCAATAAACTCGCGCAAGTGCGAGGTAGGCGGGATGGCCGAATCGTCCTCTACTGCCGACACGCTTTGCAGCAGCGCGTACACGCGCCGGGCGCGCGTCTGCGCGTCCTGGCGCAGCGGATCATCTGTGTACTGTTCGGCCCAGCGGCCAAAGTAATCCAGCAAGCGAGGGCGAAAGACCGGCAGCTCGTAGGGCAGCGCGCCGTTGATGATATAGTCGGTGGTGTTGATGTAGGGGATGATGTTGCGTTTTTCGCTCGCGCGCACGTAATGCCAGTGTTCCAGCGTTTTCTGCGGATCGTAAGCGCGGTGCGCGGCGTCGCGCAGCATCCGGCGCATCAAGCGCAAATCGGTCCACCGCACGTATTGGCCGCCAGGGTCTTTGGCTTGCAGCAGCGTCTCGATATAGAGCTTGAACTTGCGCTCGTCGGGGACGGCGCGCATCATGGGAGGGTACAGCCCGTGCAGGCTGTCAATCAAAATGATCTCGTTGGGGCCGATGCGCATCGGCGTGGTGTGGGGCGTGCGTACGCCGGTCTTGAAATCGTAGTGCGGCATCTGGATGTCCTGGCCGGCGACGAGCTTGTCCAGGTGATCGTTGATCAGGTCCAGATCGAGCGCCTGCGGCGTCTCGAAATCATAGTCGCCGTGTTCGTCCCTGGGATGCACTGAGAGGTCAAAGAAATAATTGTCCACGTTGAGCGCCACCAGTTTCAGCCCCATATGCTCCAGGCGCAAGCCAAGCTTGATCGTGGTGGTCGTTTTGCCGGAAGACGACGGCCCGGCGATGATGACGATCTTGACCTGATCGCGCCGCGCCTTGATCAGCTCCGCCGCGTTTTCCACGTCTTGCTCGTAAGCCGCGTCCGATTCGCGCACGAGGTCAGGGAATTCGCCGCGCGCGATGCGCTCGTTGAGCGCGTCTATGGTGTGGACGTGATGCTCCACCGACCAATCCAGCACTTGCCAGATTTTGCGCCATGGGATATTTTCCGAGGGGCGCGCCGAAAGGGCGGCTTTTTCTTTGCGGGCGCGCGCGCGCTCGTCGCGGTACAGGATGTAGGCTTTGGCCACTTTGGCGTGGCCGTTTTCGATGAGGGCTTTTTCCACTACGTCCTGGATTTCTTCGATGGTGGGGACGTGGCCGGGCGGCATGTGCGTTTCCATCAGCGCGATCACTTGCTCCGTCAACCTTTCGGCTACAGTCCGATCGCGGCCGCCCACCGCCACCGCCGCGCGGTAGATGGCGTTGGTGATGCGCTCCGGCGTGAACGGCACAACCGCGCCGGTCCGCTTGACAACGTGCGTAAAGCGTGTGGTGATGCTCATGACGCCCCCTCCCATCAGGTTCATCGGCGGCAACGCCGCCGGCCGTAATGCCGCTTTATTCAAACACAATGCCGCACTGCGGGCATCGCTCGGCGTCGGCAGCTACCTGCGCCCCACATTCAGTGCATACCACCATAAACGTCGCGCCACATTGGGGGCAGCGCGCGGCAAATTCAGGCACGCCCGCGCCGCAGTTGGAGCACAACGCCTGCCCGCACTGGCTGCACTCGGAGGCGCCGGCCGGCCCGCGCTTGCCGCAGCGCGGACAAATCGAGGCCACCGTCTGCCCGCACTGCGCACAGACAGTTTCGTCTTCAAAAACGCGCGCGCCGCAATAGGGGCAGGCCAGTTGCCCGCATTTGGGGCAAGCGCCGGATTGTGCGTCAAAGCGCGTGCCACACTCTGGGCATTTAACAGACTTGGGCGCCGCGCGCTCCCTGGCCGCCGCGCGAAGCAATAGCTCGCCAGCCGCTGCTTGCTGATCGTCTGCTATGGCGTGTCGTTTTTCGGCCGGCAGTCCGTGGTGGCAGGCCGGACATTCGGCGGGCGCGCCGTAAATCGCCTCGCCGCACGAGGGGCAGTGGCGCGCAAAGAGCCGGTTGCAATTGGGGCAGGCGCTCACGCCGGCCAATAATTCCTGGCCGCACTCGGGACAGTCGAATTGCAGCGCCAGCTTGCAATTGGGGCAGGCGCTATCGTCTTCGTCGCACGCATGCTCGCAGCGTGGGCAGATGATCGCGCCACATTCGGTGCACATACCGTCTTCAGGATAGTACAGCGCGCCGCATTGAGGGCATGCATCCTGAGCGCGGTCGAAGGAGGCGCGCCCTCCGACCAGCGCGTTAGGCGACGTTCCCGCCGAAGGCGACGTTCCCTCGCCCAGGTCCGCGCCGCACGCCGGGCAGCGGGCCGTCCCCGGTTCGATTTCCGCCTCACAATTGGGGCAGGTCAACACGAACGCCTCGCCGCACGCCGGGCAGGCCAGCGCGTCTTCGGGGATGGGCTTGCCGCAGCTTGGACAGTGATCGCCTCCGCAAGCGGGGCACGTGATGTCTTGGAGCTTGAGGGGCGCGGCGCAGTGTGGGCAGGGGAACTCGTCGCGCAATGCCGCGCCGCAACGCCGGCAAACTACATCCTCCGGAGAAACCGAGGCCTCGCACAGTGGGCAGATCAGTTCCCACGCCGCGCCGCAGCGCGGGCAGGCGACGTCATCCGGTTCGACGGCCATGCCGCACTCTGGGCATAGCGCCTGCTCACAGTGAGGACACTCGTCTACGTGAGCCTCGATAGGCTGGCGGCAGGCTGGACAATGAGAGGGGAACGTATAGTTGGACATAGATTCTCCTTGAAGATGGCTAGTCGGTTTGACGATGGACTTGGAGCACGTTGCGTACCTGCTCAATCTTGGTCAACACGCGCGATAGCTGCGCGATACTGGACACTTGCAGCGTGGCGTAAATGGTCGTGATATTTTTTTGGGTTGACGTGCTCACGCTGCTCATCGAGACCTTGTGATTGGCGACGACGGTGCTGACGTCGCGCAGCAGCCCGCTGCGGTCGTAGGCAGTGATTTTGATCATGACGGGGTATGTTGGTTCGGATTGCCCCCAGGCCACTTCAATCAGGCGCTCGTGCTCATTGCTGCGCAAAACGTTGGGGCAATCTCGGCGGTGTATGGTCACGCCGCGCCCCCGCGTGATGTAACCGATGATGTCGTCGTCGGGGAGGGGGTGGCAGCAACTGCCCAGGCGTGTCAGCAGCCCCTCGGTGCCCAGCACCGACAGCACCCCACTGGGGACGGGCGGCGTAGGTGGAATGAGTGTGATGGGGTCCGTATCGGGATGTTGAGCGCGTTCGATTTCGAGCACCTTGGTGGCAATTTGCTGCGAGTTGACGTCGCCCTGGCCAATGGCGGCTAAAAAGTCGTCCAGGTCGTCAAACCCGAACAGCTTGGCAAGGTCCTCGTAGCGAATGATGGTGCCCATGCGCTTGATTTCTTTGTCGAGCACGGCGTGCCCGTCGGCGATATTTTTTTCGCGGTCCTGCCGTTTGAACCACTGCCTGATTTTGCTGCGGGCGCGTTGCGTCTTGACATAACCCAGGTGCGGATTGAGCCAGTCCCGGCTGGGACCGCCGCGCTTGGCGGTGAGAATTTCCACCTGGTCGCCGTTCTTTAATTGATAATCCAGGCTCATCAGTTTGCCATTGACCCGCGCGCCGCGGCAGCGGTCGCCCACCGAGGTGTGAACGTGATAAGCGAAATCAATCGGCGTGCTGCCGGCGGGCAGATCAACCAGCTTGCCTTTGGGCGTAAAGGCATACACGCGATCCTGGAACACGTCCGTCTTGAGCGCGTCCACAAACTCGCCGGCGTCGGTGACGTCTTGCCGCCAATCCATCATCGAGCGCAGCCAACTGATTTTTTGCTCGTATTGAGGATCGGGGCTGCCGTCTTCTTTGTATTTCCAGTGCGCCGCCACGCCAAACTCGGCCGTCTGGTGCATCTCCAGGGTGCGGATTTGCACTTCCAACGGGGTGCCATCTTCGTCCAGCACAGACGTGTGCAGGCTGCGATACAGGTTGTCTTTGGGGGTGGCGATATAGTCGTCAAATTCGCCCGGAATGGGTTGCCACAGGTTATGGACGATGCCGAGCGTCTGATAGCAGTGCGGCACGTCCTCTACGATCACGCGCACGCCGCGCACGTCGAAAATTTGTTCAAACGCCACGTTCTTGCGCTGCATCTTGCGATAAATGCTATAAATGTGCTTGGGGCGGCCGCTCACCTCCGCCTGAATGCCCTCGGCGTCCAGGCGCTCCTTGAGGCGCTTGATGATGCGCGCAATGTGCCCTTCGCGTTCGGCCTGCCGCTGGCTGATGAGCGAAGCAATGTCTTTGTACTCGCGCGAATAAAGATAGCGAAATGACAAATCCTCCAATTCCCATTTAATGCGCCAGATGCCCAGGCGATTCGCCAGGGGCGCAAAGATTTCCATCGTTTCCCGGGCAATGTGCTGCTGGCGTTCTGAGGGCAATGGCTTGAGCGTGCGCATGTTGTGCAGGCGGTCGGCCAGCTTGATCATGGCGATGCGCGTCTCGCCCTCGGTGATTGCCATAAACAGCTTGCGCATGCTTTCTACGTTGCTGGCGAGGTCGTCGCTCGATAAGGCATCAAAACGCGCCAGCTTGGTCACGCCGTCCACCATCTGCGCCACTGATGGGCCGAACTCGCGTTTCAACTGTTCGAGTGTGATTTCTTTTGTCCCGCCCCGTGTGTCTTCGACGACATCGTGCAAGAGCGCGGCGGAAATGGTGATGGGGTCGAGACTCAATTCTGAAAGAATGCCGGCCACCGCCAGGCAGTGCGTGATGTAGGGTTCGCCGGATTTGCGGAATTGCCCTTCGTGAGCCGCCGAGGCGCGCGCGTAGGCGCGTTCGACCAGGGCGCGTCCCTCAGCGCCTCCAACGCGTGTGGCCTGCGCGAGTATGTCTTCGTAGGTTGGCAGACTAACCTTGACCATAAACGTAACCCATAAAACGCTTATCGCTCTGCTATATTTTACACGGTGCGTTTTATTGGCTCCATTGTAGCGCGTTTGAAATGATTGGTCAATGGCGCGCGTGGAAAGTAAAAGGTGGAAAGTAGAAAGTGGAAGGTGGAGAGTGGAAAGTAGAAGGGGAAGATCGTGCCTTTTTAGATTAGGCTGTCTGTGGTAAGATTGGTTTGTACTTTTTACCTTTTACTTTTACTTTTTACCTTTTTACTTATGCGCGTAATTTCTGGCAGCGCCAAAGGGCGCAAGCTCAAAAGCGTACCCGGTGAAGGGACGCGGCCCATCACCGACCGGGTGAAAGAAGCCTTGTTTAATATTTTGGCCGGCGACGTTCCCGGCTGCCGTTTTTTGGATCTGTTTGCCGGCACCGGCGGTGTGGGGATCGAGGCCCTCAGCCGCGGCGCGGCTAAAGCCGTGTTCGTCGAACAAGGCCGGGCGGCCCTGGAAACGATTCGCGCCAACCTGGCTCACACCCGCCTGGAAGCAAACGCGCAGGTGGAGCGCGCCAATGTGTTCAGCTTTCTGGCCGCCCCTCCCAACGCGCCGTTTGACTTTATCTACGTCGCCCCACCGCAATACAAGAACTTGTGGATCGAGACGCTGCGCGCATTGGATGCCAATCCCGCCTGGCTGGCAAACGACGGCGCGATCATTGTGCAGATTCACCCGCGCGAGTTTACGCCGCTCGAGCTGCGCTGCCTGGAACTGGTTGACGAGCGCAAATACGGCAGCACGCGGCTGGACTTTTACGAGCTGAAAGCGTAAAGCGTCGAACGGCAATGACGATGCGTCGTATCCTGATGGCTTTGGGCGTGCTCGTGCTCGTTTCGCTGGCGTGCAACGCCTTGGAGCCAACTGCGCTGCCATCCCCGCGTCCACCGCCAACCGCTCCCCCCACAAAGTTTATCCCACCCACGTTTACGCCCGAACCGCTCGATACCGGCTGGCAAGCGGTGAGTGACGGAATCGAGGTTCGCCGCCTGCGCGTGCAAGTCGCCGAGTCGAGCGACAGGCTGTGGCTGGTGCGCGTGCATCCGGACCGTGCGGGCTTTCGCGTGGTGTATGATCCTGCCAACGCGCGGACGGTGCGTGATTGGTTCGACGCTCTTGATCCGCGCCTGGTCGTAAACGCCGGTTATTTTACGCCGGAAAAAACTGCCACGGCCCTCGTCATTAGCGACGGCGTGCAGAGCGGACAATCATACGTTGGCTTTGGCGGCATGTTTGCCCTGAGCGGCGGGCGCGTGGTGGTGCGTTCACTGGCGGCCCAACCCTACAGCCCCGATGAAGTGCTCGACCAGGCAGTTCAGGCATTCCCCATGCTAATTCAGCCAGGCGGCCGGCAGGCCGCGATTGAAGAGGATGGCCGGCTGGCCCGCCGCACGGTGGTGGGGCAAGACAGGATGAGGCGGATTATCTTTTTAATCAGTTCAACACCCATCTTTTCGCTCAAGGCACTTGCCGAGTTTCTGGCCGCGTCCGATCTGGATTTGGACGCGGCGCTCAACCTGGACGGCGGCACATCTTCTGGAGTGTGGTTTGCGGATCAAGCCGGCAATGCTGCGGGGGCAGATTCGTGGGTGCAAGTGCCAGCCGTCATTGTGGTGGAATAATCGTATTTTGCAATGATGTGAATAACCCTTGCCTTGACAAGATAATCGTTTATGGTAAAATAATACCGACCGGTTGGTATGTTTACGGGAATATCCTATGAGTCAACAACAACGCAGCGAAGAAACGCGCACACATATTCTGGATGCATCGGCGGCCTGTTTTGCCCAGATGGGTTACGATGCGGCCGGCGTGGCAGAAATTTGCCGCCAGGCCGGCGTGACCAAAGGCGCCTTTTATCACCACTTTCCCAGCAAGCAGGCGGCTTTTATAGAGCTTTTAAATCGTTGGCTGGCAAGGTTGGACGAACAGCTATTAAAGACACTTGCAGATGCCCCAACGGTGCCAGAAGGGTTGCTTCAAATGGCCTGTATGGCCCAGGTGGTTTTTGAGGTGGCAGGGGGCCAGCTGCCCATGTTTATCGAGTTTTTGATGCAGGCCCGGCACGACCCGGCTATCTGGGAAGCGACGATTGAACCCTATCGGCGCTATCAGGCTTTTTTCTCTCACATCATCGAGACCGGCATTACCGAAGGTAGTTTGCGTCCCATTGATTCCAAACTTGCCTCTCAGGTGCTGGTCTCGTTGGCGGTTGGCCTGGTATTGCAGGGTGTGTTCGACCCCAAGGGCGCTGACTGGGGAAACGTGGCGCGAGAGGGCGTCCAGGTGCTGCTCCAGGGATTAGAAAAAAAACACGTGCAAAGTGCTGGTTAGTGGGTTGACATGTCGCTTTACAGATTATTTGCCATTGCCCGCAAAGAGTTTCATCACATCACGCGCGATGCGCGCACCTTGTTCCTGGTGACCATTGCCCCGGCCTTTTTGCTCGTGATGTTGGCGTACGTGTTTTCATTTGATGCGGATCGCGTGAATTTGCTGGTGATGGATCAAGATAAAAGCGGCCTGTCTCGGCAGTACGTGGCCAGCCTGGCCAGCGATGGCACATTCCACATCGTGGCGCACGTAGAGCGTTACGAAGAGATTGACGCCTGGCTGCAAGCTGGCCGCGCCCACTTGGCGCTGGTCATTCCGCCCAACACAGCCGCCGACCTGCAGGCCGGCCGCCCTGCTTCTGTGCAGGCTATTCTGGATGGCGTGGATGTGATTGCCGCTGCCCAGACGCTGACTCAACTCAATGCGCGCACAAGCTTGTTTTCGTTGTCATTACTGCCAGCGGTCAATGGGCGTACCATGCCGGGCATATTTGACGTACGCAGCCGGGCCTGGTACAACCCGGCGCTCAAATCGCTGCTCAGCATGGTGCCGGGCCTGATTGCGGTTGTGCTTTACATGCCGGCGTTGGCGCTTTCGCTGTCTTTGACGCGCGAAAAAGAGATGGGATCTTTTGAGGGTCTGGCCGCCACGCCCATACGCGGGCCAGAGTATCTTTTTGGCAAAGCGTTCACCTACATGGCGTTTGGACTGGTGAGCACGCTGCCGGTGGTGCTGATGGCGACGCTGTGGTTCCGCGTGCCGTTCCACGGAAGCTTGTGGGTGCTGCTGGCGTTGGCCGTGTGTTACTTTGGAGCCAGCTTTGGGTTGAGCTTGTCTGTCGCCAGCCTGGTCAAGAATCAACAAACGACCATGTTGATTATGCTCCTGGTGCTTTTTGTGCCGAGCTTTTTCCTGGCTGGCCTGGTCATGCCAGTAGATACCAGTTCGTGGGGGTCTCTTTTGGCGGCGTATTCTTTGCCGGTCACGCATTTTATTTTCATCAGCCGGGGAGTGTTTCTCAAAGGGCTGGGGCTGGTTGACCTGGTTGAACCGGCGGCGATGTTGGTGGGAATTGGCAGCACGCTCGTGGCATTGAGTTTACTGGCGTTTCGCAAATGGATAGAGTGATTTGAGACAATGTTGGGCAGAATAAGAAACCTGGCTATTAAAGAAATCATTCAACTCACACGCGACTGGCTGTTGGTGATTTTTATCATTTTTGGCCCGACGCTCGAGTTGACACTGTTGGCTCGCGCCACCAGCCAGAGCCTCAAGCACTTGCCGCTCGCGGTGGTGGATCAAGATCACAGTCCAACCAGCCGGCAACTGATCACGGCGCTCGACAATACAGAAGATCTGGATGTGATAGGCTACCTGGGTTCTGTTGATCAAGTGGATAGCTGGCTCAATCGCGGGCGCGCCATGCTGGTCGTCATTCTGCCGGCAGGTCTCGAGGCAGACCTGGCGGTCGGCTCGCCGCAGGTACAATTAATTGCGGATGGGACGAATAGTATGAGCGCCGGCTCTGCATTGAACACGGCCATCGGCGTCATTAACACCTTCAGCGCCCGTCGTGTAGCAACGCTCGTCCAGGGCATGCCCACCATCCATCTGCCCACGCAGATTCGCTACAACCCCACCCTCGACGCGAACAATTTTACCATCACGGCCATGCTGGGGCTGGTGGTGTACCAGGTGACTTTGGCGGTTGCGGTGATGGGCTTGACGCGCGAACGGGAGCGAGGCACGCTGGAGCAACTCCTGGTCACGCCCTTGCAGCGGATCGAGTTGATTGTGGGCAAGGCAGCGCCCGCCTTTGTGATTGCCTGGATAGATTTTGTGTTGATGTGGGCTATTGCCGTGTGGGGCTTTGGCGTCCCGATGCGGGGATCGTTTGTGTTGTTGGTGGGATTGTCGCTGCTCTTTATTATTGCCGAAATCGGTTGGGGGCTGACGGTCTCGGCGCTTTCGGATACACAGCAGGCCGCCGCGCTGACGATTTTTGTGTTGGTGATGGTAGACGTGGTCTTTTCAGGCTTTGTTTTGCCAGTGGAGCGCATGCCGTCCGCGCTCCAAGTGCTGGCGCAAATCTTTCCGTTGCAGCATTACCTGTTTATCATCCGCGGCGTTATGTTGAAGGGGGCTACGCTGGCGAGCCTCTGGCCCCAGGTAGTGGGACTGGCGGCGTTGGCGGTGGGCAGTATTGCCGTGGCCGTAATCAGCTTGCGCCGGCAGTTGGCATAGAGCGGGCGGCGCGAGCGGCTTGTAAACTGTGTGTAAATTCGTTCCGCCCGCAGTTCAACTGCGGGCGAACCGGCAAATTACACGCGAGGATGATTTTGAGCGATCAAGCGATTATCTGCGCTGAAAAACTGAGACGCGCCTTCAAGAAAACCGTCGCCTTGAGCGAACTGGATCTGTGCATCGAACGGGGCGAAATCTTTGGCCTGGTGGGGCCAGACGGCGCTGGCAAGACGACGGCGCTGCGCCTGATGGCGGCTGTGATGCGCCCTACGTCTGGAGCGGTACGCGTGGCTGGCCACGACAGCGTCAAACGCGCCGAATACATCCGCGCGCACGTGGGATACATGCCGCAGCGGTTCAGCCTGTACGCCGACTTGAACGTGCTGGAAAACCTCAACTTTTTCGCAGACATTTTCGGTGTCAAGGGCCCTCAGCGGCAGCAGCGCATCGAACAGTTGTTGAGGTTTGCCAATCTCGATCGCTTTACGAGCCGGCGCGCCGGACAGCTTTCGGGCGGCATGCAGAAAAAGCTTGCCCTGGCCTGCACGCTCATTCACCGTCCCGACGTGTTACTGTTGGACGAACCGACGACCGGCGTGGACCCCGTCAGCCGCCGCGAATTTTGGGACATTTTGACGGATTTGCACATTTCCGGCACGACGATTGTGGTCAGCACCCCATACATGGATGAGGCTGAACGGTGCAAGCGTGTGGGATTGCTGTTCAAAGGCGAGTTGATCGAATGTGACACGCCGGCGACCATCAAGGCCATGGTGCAGGGGCAATTGCTCGAGCTGCGGCCTGATCCGATGGCGACGGCGCAGTACGTCTTGAGTGGCCAATCCCAGGTGCTCGAGGTGCAGGTCTATGGCGATTTGTTGCACGTATTCGTGGATAATGCGCGCGAGCGTTTGCCGCAGTTAAAAGCGCTATTGGAAAATGCGGGAGTGCACGTCCACGGCTTGCGCGTCATTCAACCGCGCATGGAAGAGGCTTTTATTTCGTTGATTCGCAGACAGCAGGATACGTGAAAATGGCAGTTAACGGGTACGCGGTCGAAACTGAAAACTTGACCAAGCGTTTTGGTAAATTTTGCGCTGTGGATGGTGTGACGTTTGCCGTGCGGCGCGGAATGATTTTCGGCTTTTTGGGGCCGAACGGCGCTGGCAAGACGACGACGATGCGTGTATTGCTCGGTCTGCTCGCGCCCACGTCGGGGCGGGCTCAAGTGCTGGGCTATGACGTGGCGCACCAGCCGCGCGCCGTCAAGCAGCGCATCGGCTATATGAGCCAGCGTTTTAGCCTGTACGACGAACTGACCGTCGGCGAAAACTTGCGCTTCTATGGACGGACGTATGGCCTGAACAATCACCGTTTGCGAGAGCGCATGCAGTTTGTTTTGGAGATGGCCGGCCTGGTGGGGCGCGACGGGCTGCGCACCAGAGAGCTTGCGGGTGGGTGGCGGCAACGCCTGGCGTTAGGCGCGGCCATTATGCACGAGCCGGAACTGGTGTTCCTCGATGAGCCGACAGCGGGAGTGGATCCGGTCAGCCGGCGTGGATTTTGGGAGTTGTTGTACAGGTTGGCCGGCGCCGGCACGACGATTTTTGTGACCACGCACTACATGGACGAGGCTGAACACTGCCACGAATTGGCTTTTATCCACGCCGGAAAAATCGTGGCGCAAGGCTCGCCGGATACCATCAAGATGACCCTGATGAAAGGGCAGGTATTGGAAATCTCGCCGGATAATCCAACCGAAGCAGTGCGCCTGCTCAAGTCGGCGCGCGCCGAGGGGCGGCTGGAAGTGGACGATATTGCATTGTACGGCGCGCAGGTTCACGTGGTCGCCCCCGAGATTGGGCGGGTGATGGAATCCATTGCTCACTTGCTGCAGGCCGGCGGCGTGCAGCCTGGACAGATGGATGTGATTGCGCCATCTTTGGAAGATGTGTTTTTATCGTGCATTAGATAAGGACGCGCGAGTACGCGCGTAGTGGTGTGCTATGAATCGTTTACGTTGGGTTATTCTGATGGTTGTGGTCCTGGCTGCTTTGGGCGGCACGTATTACGTGGCGTCGGGGGGGCTGAACGGCGCGGATACATACCAGGGAGCCAATGGCTGGACGGCTTCGGGCTTTATCGAGGCCGAAAATGTGGACATTGCGCCCGAAATTGGCGGACGGATTGCGGCGCTGCCTGTGGACGAAGGCGAGGAGGTTCACGCCGGCGATTTGTTGATGCGTCTTGAAGATGACATTCTCAAGGCGCAGGTTGAATTGGCGCGCGGCAAGCTGGAAGAAGCCGAGGCGACGCTGGCGCGCGTGCAGGCCGGGGCGCGCCAGGAAACGCTGGCTCAAGTTGAGGCGCAAGTGGCGTTGGCCCAGGCGGCGCGTGATGGGGCCAGGCAAGCCTGGCTCGACGCGCAGGCTGTCCGTGACAATCCGCAGGCGCTGGACGTGCAAATTGCTGCCGCGCGCGCCCAGGTGGCGACGGAGCAGAAGCAACTTGAAGCCACGCTGGCGCAGCGCGATTTGGCCGAAGAGGCGTGGAAAGATTATGGCGAGGGTGTGATCAAGCTGGCCGGCGTTCCAGAGCTTTATCGCCCGGCCATGCCGCCCGAGTTTTACCTGATTCCATATCAATGGGAACAAGCGCTGGCCGCCACCGAGGCGGCGCAGGCAGCTTACGATGGCGCGCGCTCGGCGTTGAACCATTTACTGGCGCAGCGTTCTGATCCACAAGAGGCGCAGGTGGAAGTGGATGCAGCGTTTGCGCGCTACCAGTCGGCAGAGGCCGCCGTGGCCCAGGCCCAGGCGGCGCTGGAGGGTGTCAGGGCAGGCGCGACGCAAGAGCAGATTGCGGCGGCGCAGGCGCAGGTGCAAGTGGCGCGGGCGGCGCTAGAAGCGGCGCAGGTGCAGCTTGACAAGGCCGTGGTGCGCGCGCCGATGGGCGGCTTGATTGCGGCGCGCAGCGTGCATACCGGCGAATTGGCCGCGCCCAGCATCACGGCCATGACGCTGGCCGATTTGGACCACGTGACGTTGACGATTTATCTCTCCGGCAATCGGCTGGGCGAGGTGCAGTTGGGACAGACGGTTGATGTATACGTGGATGCGTTTGAACATCGCGCTTTTCCCGGTGTCATCATTCTCGTTTCCGATCAGGCCGAATACACGCCGCGCAACGTGCGCACGCCCGATCAACGCGCCACGCTGGTGTATGGCGTCAAAATCAAGATTGCCAATCCCGATCACGCGCTCAAGCCGGGGATGCAGGCCGAAGTCGTAGGAGCGCCCTCTGGGCGCGATTTTAAGGAGACAAGGTGACATGCTGATAAGGAAACAACTTGCTAGCCTCTTGTTGGTGTGTATAGCGGGCGTTAGCTCGGCCTGCCAGGTGAATCGCGCCAACGCAGAGTCGCTTCGGTTGAGCGGCGTGATTGAAGGAACGCAGGCGCTGGTGGTGACCGAGTTGGGCGGGCGCATCGCAGAGGTCGCGGTAGAGGAAGGCGACGCAGTCGAGGCCGGACAGGTGTTGGCGAGGCTTGACGATGCGGCGCCCCAGGCGCAGGTCAAGCAGGCGCAGGCGGGTGTGAGCGCCGCCGAGGCGAATCTGGCGCAAGTAAAGGCGGGCGCGCGCCCCGAAGAAGTCAAGGCTGCCCAGGCAGCGCTGGCCAAGGCGCAAGCCGAGCGCGATGGCGCAGAGCTGGCCTACAAAGATGCCGCCGCCATCCTGACCAATCCGCAGCAGCTCGTGGCGCAGATTGATGCGGCGCGCACTGGCGTGAAACTGGCCGAGCAAAATGTGGCTGTGGGCAAGGCCAAGCTGGCCGAGGCGCAGCGATTGCGAGAGCTTTACAAAGACGATCCTGGGCGGCGCGAAACATTGGACAAACAAATTGCCGTTGCCCAACACGAACTAGAGGCGGCCCAGGCGCAATTGGATGGCGCCAACGCGCAAGTAAAGGCGCTTGAGGTCATGCGCCGCGCGCCGGTGACGTTGCAGGCGCAGGTGAATAGCGCGCACAGCGCCTTTACCATGACCCTGGCATACGTGTCGGTGGCCGAGACGGCGCTGGCCGAGTTGACCGCCGGCCCATTGCCTGAAGAGGTAGCGCTGGCCCAAGCTCAGGTGCACCAGGCCAGGGCGCAGCTCGAATTGGCGCAGGCGTACCTGTCTCGCACGGTCATCCGCGCGCCGCTGAGCGGCATTGTGTCGAGCCGCTCGGCGCACGTTGGCGAGACGGCTCAAGCTGGCGTGCCGCTGATGAGCATTGTGAACCTGGACGATGTGACGTTGGTGGTCTATGTGCCACAAGAATACTTGCCGCGTGTGCGACTTGGCGCGCCAGTGCAGGTGTACGTGGATGCCTACCCCGGAGAAACCTTTAGCGGCCAGGTGGCTTTTATCGCGCGCCAGGCGCAGTTCTCTTCGCGTGACACTCAAACGCGCGAAGATCGCGCCAACGTGGTGTTTGGCGTCAAGGTGCGTTTGCCGAATGCCGATCGCCGCCTCAAAGCTGGCATGACGGCGGACGCCGTGATTGAGATGCGATAACGCGGCGTCAGTTCGAGCGCCAGAGAATGCCGGCGCCGCCCGCCGCCTCGCACACGTAGACGTGGGGTGTCTTGCCGGCGCGGAGGGGGTAATCTCGCTCGATGGCGGCCGCGAGCGCGGGCACGGCTTCGTTGCGCGTCACGGCGACCGCGCAGCCTCCAAACCCCGCGCCGGTGAGCCGCGCGCCAAAGCAGCCGGGCGCATCGCGCATGATTTTCACCATTGTGTCAAGCTCCAGGCAACTGACCTCGTACAAGTCGCGCAGGCTGGCATGGCTTTGAATCATCAAGCGGCCAAACGTGTCCAGGTCGCCGTCTTCCAACGCTTGCACGCTTTGCAGCACGCGCGCGTTTTCGTATACCACGTGTTGGCAGCGCGCGGCAATCGCCGGCGGCAGTTCGTGCTTGCGTGCCTCAAAGGTCTCTACGCTCACGTCTCGCAGCGCTTTTACGCCGAACGCTTGCGCGCCGGCTTCGCATTGGCTGCGGCGCGTGTTGTATTCGCTCGACGAGAGGCCGCGATGGATGCCAGTGTGCGCCACGACGATGCTGACACCTTCCGGCAGCGGCACGCGCCTGTAATCGAGCGAGCGGCAATCAACCAGCAGGGCGTGGCCGGCCTGGCCCAGCGACGCGATGAATTGATCCATGATCCCGCATTGAACGCCTACAAAGGTGTTTTCGGCGCGTTGACTCAGTAGCGCCGCGCGCACCGGGTCAATCTCCAGACGGTTCAGAGCGCCAAACGCCGTCAATATCGCCAGTTCCATCGCCGCCGAGGACGACAGACCGGCGCCAGTGGGGACATCTCCCTCGATGGCTAACTCTGCGCCGCGCAAGCTGTGGCCTGCATCTTGCAAAACCTTTGCCACGCCCCGCGCGTAATCGCCCCACGCCATGCGTTCACTTGCCCGGTGAATGTCGTCGAGGTCGAATTGGTCGCGCGCGTCAAAGTTGAGTGAGTATAGATGGACGGCGCGATCTGCCCGCAGGCGCGCGGCCACGCGGATGTGGCGGTCAATCGCCATGGGCAACACAAAGCCCTCGTTGTAATCGGTGTGCTCGCCAATCAAGTTCACGCGCCCGGGCGCGTGGCTGATCAGTTGAGGAGGGGCGCCAAAGTGTTGGGTAAAGGTTTGCGTAAGCTGGTGCATGTATTCCAAGATGTTTTCTCCCTCTAACGTAATACTATACTGCACGCGGTCATAAATTGCAATTTTTCACAATCCTGTCATTGCTTCGCCGCTCCGCCTGCGGCGAGCGGCGAAGCAATCTGTACGCTTGCAGATCAGAGATTGCTTCGGGTGCTTCGCACCCTCGCAATGACAACAAAATTGCAGATTGTGCCCGCGCCCAGTATACGAGAGTACACGGATTTTGCGGTTTGGTCAAGTGGGGGCAAGAGCGCGGTTTTGTCTTTGAGCGGGTATTGATTTATAATCAGGGCAGCGCCACAAAGGATCATGCCATGAAATATCGTCCGTTGTTTCTAATGTTCGTTTTGATTGCGGTGATAGGGCTTGTAGTGTGGGGGGTGAGCATGTTGCCAGCGGCTTTGCCCGCGCCTCGAGAGGAACCTGCCGTCACCCCCACGCCCACCTCGATTGTTCGCTCGGGGCCGCTGGTCATCAATGCCATCCGCACGCACGCCAAGCTCGAAACGGTCATTATGAGCATTGTCAACGATCAGGATATTGTTCGCGTGAGCGGCATTGGCGGCCTGTGCACCGAGCGCATTGCGTACCTGGGATATTACGACGTTGTGGCCGGCGTGGATTTGGCGAAAATCACAGAAGGGGACATTGTGGTCGTGAATGATGGCCTGCTCGACCGGGCGGCGGTCACAGTGACCATCCCGCCGGCTGAAATCTTGAACGTCGTGTTGGATACGCAGCACAGCCGCATTGTGGCGCAAGATACGCCCAAGTGGATTCCCGGCTGCGAAACCCAGGTAGCGGATATGACGGTAGAGGCGCAGCAAATCATCCAGCAATACGCTGAACGCGCGGCAATCGAAAGGGGAATTTTAAAGCTGGCCCAAGAAAAGGCCGGCTTTGAGTTGCAGCGATTGTTGCTCGAAACGGGCTATTGGAATGTGGCGATTCGCTACGGCAACGGCGAAACCATGCCGGCTCCAGAACCGGCGTTGACACCCGTTCCGTAGATACGACGAGGAGGAAATAGATGCCAGGCTCACGTGTAGAAGCATTGATGGCCAAGCTGGAAAAGGGCGGGCAAAAAACGCGCGAAACTTTGAGCGGGCTGGCGCCGGCCCAGTGGCAGTGTGTGGTGTACGCCGAGCCATACCCCTGGACCGTGCGCGACGTGTTGGCCCATTTTGTTGCATCGGAAGATCATTTGCGGCGCCTGGCGCAGGACGTGGCGTCGGGCGGGGCCGGCGCGCCCGAAGGACTGGACTATGATGCCGTCAATGCACAGGATCAAAAGCGCCTGGCGGGCCGCTCGCCGCACGAGTTGCTCGAGTCTTTGCCAACCGTTCGCCAGGCAACACTGGAGTGGATGCACACGTTGAGCGAGGATGACCTGGACCGCGTTGGGCGGCATCCAGCCTTGGGGCAGGTTTCGTTAGAAACCATGCTCACCGCTATTTACGGCCACCAATTGCTGCACATGCGTGACGTGCAGCGCGCGTTGGGTTCGTGATACGGTTTATATGAGAACATTGCTCTTGCGCCTCGCCGTCGCGGCCATTATGCTAAGCGCCTGTTCGGGGCAGCCGCCTGGCGATTTGCCCCTGACAGTGGTGGCTTTGCAGGGGACGCCGCGCTCCCTGGCGGCCGGCGAGCCGGACGACTGGCAACCCACACCGGGCGTGTCGTTGCCCAGCCAGGCCGCCACTCGGGCCATTGCGCTGCCGAGCGCCACGCCCGGCCCGACGGTGGTGGTGCCCACCTCTGCGCCGCCCTTGCCCGTGCCGGTTTTGCCGGCTTTCACCTTTTCGGCGGATGATTTAGTTTGGCTCAATGGCCGGGTTGTCAGTGATGTATTGCAGGTGGATACGACTTCTTATGTCTTGATCGAGAACACCGCGCCGCCGCTCAAGCTGATCCCCGACAGCGAGTTGGTATACGGCCCGGCCTATGCGGATTTTGACATCGTCGCTTTTACCGACCAGTACAATGGCTATCTCAAGTCTTACCGCGAAAAAGTAGCCGAACAAGTGCTCACCGGCCCGCAGGTGGTGGACTATGTAGCGCGCGAATACAGCGTCGGCCCGCGCGTGCTGCTGGCGTTGTTGGAATATTCCGGCGGATGGGTCACGCAGCCCACGCCCGATTGGGTGGGGCTGAACTTTCCAATGGGCTATGTCAACCCAGAGTGGCGGGGATTGTATGCGCAGTTGACGTGGACGGCCAATCACCTCAACGACGGTTATTATGGTTGGAAGCAACGCGGCCTCAGGATGGTGCGCTTTGCCAATAATACCCAGACGATGGTGTCTCGCGAGTTGAATGCGGGCACGGTCGCCGTGCAGACGGTTGTTGGGTTGACCATGTCCTACGACGTATGGAAGAATGCCGTGAGTGCGCAGGGGCTGCTGAAAACATACAAAAAGCTGTTTGGCGACCCGTTTGCGCATGACGTGGGACCGACCGTGCCGGAAGACGTGCGGCAGCCGGAACTGGCGTTGCCGTGGCCGTCTGACCAGACGTGGTATTATTCGGGCGGCCCGCACGGAGGCTGGGGCGGCGGAAGCGCCTGGGCCGCATTGGATTTTATTCCGCCTGATACGAGGCACGGCTGTTACGATTCGGATGCGTGGGTAGCGGCGTCGGCGGCTGGCGTGGTGGTCCGCAGCCAGCCTGGGATGATTGTCGTTGACCTGGATGGAGATGGCCTGGAGCAAACCGGCTGGGTGTTGAACTATGCGCACATCGCCGGGCGCGATCGTGTGTACGCCGGGACGCGGCTGCGCGTAGGCGATTGGATCGGGCATCCTTCGTGCGAGGGGGGAGTGTCAACCGGCACGCACGTTCATCTGACGCGCCGCTATAATGGCGAATGGATACTGGCTGGCGCGGGCCGCTTGCCGATGGTGCTATCAGGCTGGGCGGCACACCAGGGCAACCGCGCTTACAATGGCACCCTGACCAAAGGGGAGGCCGTGCGCACCGCCGAGACGGAGCGCGACGACGCGACTAACGGCTTGGCGCATTGAGGTGGGTGTGCGGCTGGGGCAGTGGCCTGCCTAATAGCGCCCGCTGTCATCTTGTGGTTCGGGAGCGTCTGCGTCTTCGGAATCGGGGCCGAGGCCGCGAAAATCCAGGCTTTGAATCAAATCTCGAAATGCGCTGGGCATCTCGGCCTGGCCGGGTTGGCGGCGGCGACGATCTCGTCTGCGGCTGGGTGTGGTAGCTTCTCTCAATAACGTGATGAGCCGCCCTTGCCACCAGGCGCGCAGCGCCACCGTGCCATTATCCCCCAATATTCTTGTAATCTCTAGCAACCATTGGGCCGTGCTGGTGACCATGGCTTGAAACAGGGCGGGCAGTTCCTCGGCGTCGAGCGGCGCTTCGCCCAATGTCTCTTCGAGCGCATGTTGCGTTTCTGCCAATACTTCCGGGTCGAGGTTCGAAATATTGCTCAACATACTCAGCAGGTCTTGCACGTGATCCATTGGCTCGGTCAACCAGCACAACGGAATGCCCAACTCGATGGGTGCGTCTTCGAACGGCTGAAATGAATCGAGCACGTCGAGCAGCTCGTCTACGTTAACGCCAGCGTCGTACAGCACAAAGGCAATAGACATGCCATCTTCCAGGCTCATGGGCCTGGAATGAGTATAGCCGGTCCAATGGTCGTTGAGCATAATGTTTTCGCAAAAGGTTTCACCCCAGTGAGCCAGGTCCTGGTATGAGATGACGTCGAACGCGGCTTCACCATCCTGGAGAGCGTGGTCCTCGTCCCAAAACGCATACCAGGCTTCCCATCCATTTGGGGATTGGTCCATTTATCTTGCCTCCTTTGAAACTGGCCTCGTGTAGAGGACCGGTAAGGCCAGTATATCACAAATTCCATAATCTGCTCAAAACATTGGAAGGTGTTATAATAGCTCACTGGATGAAATGGTTTGCGGATGACGCGGGTTGAGGCCAGATGTCAAAAGGATCTGGGAGCAATATCAACATGCTGGAGCTTGAACCCGGCTTGATGGACCAGATGTTGGCCCGGGCGCGCGCTGATGCGCCGTTGGAGACGTGCGGCGTGTTGGGCGGCTTGGGGGAGCGCGCGTTGGCGGTTTATCCAATAGCCAATGCGTTGCGCAGCCCGGTGCGCTACCGCGCTGACCCTGAGGGATTGCTGGCGGCTTTTTTAGATATCGAGGCGCGCGGCTGGGAGCTGGTGGGCATTTATCATTCGCACCCGGCCGGACCGGACGCACCCTCGGCAACGGATATCGCTGAAGCTTTTTATCCCGATGCCGTCTACGTGATTATTTCACTGGCCTCGCTCAAACGCGGCCAACCGCCCTCGGTGCGCGCGTTTCGCATCGCAGCCGGACAGGTGAGCCAGGTGCTCCTTGTCTGTAAATGAGGAGGGGGGATGGAACACTTGACCGATTACGAACGAACTCGCTACAGCCGGCAAATGCTGATGCCGGGGTGGGGAGAAGAAGGCCAGATCAAGCTTGGGCAATCGAGTGTATTCATAGCCGGCGCCGGAGGCTTGGGGAGTCCCGTCTCGATCTATCTGGCCGCCGCCGGTATGGGTGAGATAAGAATATGCGACGCAGATACCGTCGAGCTTTCTAACCTAAACCGGCAGATTCTTCACACCGAGGCCAGAATCGGTGAACCGAAAGCAACTTCGGCCGGCAAGACGCTTGGGGAACTGAATCCAAATATAAAAATCATACCCTGTTCCGACTACCTGGATGCAGATAGTGTGGAGCGCATTGTAGGCCGGCCCGATATTGTGGTAGACTGCCTGGATAACTTTGAGACCAGGTATCTGCTCAACGCCTATTGCATCAAGAATAGAATCCCCCTTGTCCACGGGGCGATTTCAGGAATGGCGGGACAGGTGGCGTTTCTATACCCGCCCGAGACGCCCTGTCTGAGATGCATCATTCCAGCCGCGCCGCCCCCCCAAGTTTTTCCTGTGGTTGGCGCAACGCCTGGCCTGATTGGATGTATCCAGGCGATGGAAGTGCTCAAGTTTGTGACGGGTGTGGGCGCTAACCTGAAAGGCAAATTGGGCATTTTCGATGGAGAGGATATGACGTTTATTTTGGTAAACGTGGAACGCTCGCCGGCTTGCCCCGACTGTGGACATCTTGCCTGGCGGCAGAATTAGAATCGCCGATGACGAGGGCGGGAGAGAGGTTCAAGCCAGCCAGAGCGTAACTTGCAGTGTGGAACAGTGTTTTTATGGCAAAGTAATGATATATAGCGGGGAGAGTGTCACATGTCTGTAGGGATGGTTTTACTGGTCGCTGTGATAGCTTACCTGGTTGGCTCCATTCCAGTGGGATATTTTGTGGTGCGCTTGATCAGAGGCGCAGACATTCGAGAGATGGGGAGCGGAAGGACCGGCGGCACAAACGCCATGCGCGCAGGGGGACTGTTTGCCGGCTTTTTAACGGCAACGGGTGATACACTCAAAGGCTTTTTGGCTGTGATCATTGCCCGCGCGATTGCCGGGCAGACGGCGGCGGCGGATGTCGTCGCGGGCCTGATGGCGGTCGTAGGCCATAATTGGTCCATCTATATGGGCTTTAAAGGTGGGGCGGGCACCGCGCCAAATATTGGCGCATCTATTGCGTTCTGGCCGCTTTCAGGGGTTTACCTGGTTCCCATGATCCCCTTCGGCTTGTACGTCGTAGGCTATGCTTCAGTGACTTCGATGATTGTCGCGGCCATGGTGATCATCACGTTTGTGGTACGCGCGGCTCTGGGGGCGGATCCCGACTGGCGTTACGCCATTTACAGCGCCCTGGCGGCTTTGGCAGTGGTATGGGCGCTGCGCCCCAACATCAAGCGCCTGCGCGAAGGCACCGAGCGGAGGATCGGCCCGCGCGCCAAGGGGGCAGGGCAGTCGGATCAATCATCCTAAGGCCAGTCGGCTCACCGCGATCAGAATCAATCCTCCTCCCAGCAGTTGCGGTGGCTCTAGCCGTTCGCCCAGGAAGATGTAGGCCAGCACCGCGGCGATGAGCGGCTCGAGTGTGGCAATGACGCTGGCGCTAGAGACCGGCACGTAGCGCACGCCGGCCGCAAACGAGATGCCCGCGCCCAGGGTCGGGCCAGCGACGAGGATCGCCAGCCACAGCCACGCGCCCGGCTGGCTCAACGCCGTCAGGCTGCCGGCTGTTTGAAACGGCAGCAAGAACAGCGCCCCCAGAAAATAGCCATAGCCCAATACCGTCCACATCGAATAATGGCGCACGCCGACTTTGATGAACACGCTGTAGAGCGCATACGTCAGCCCCGACCCAATCCCCGCCAGCAGCCCGGCGGCATTTAGAGACAGGGCGGAGAGATTATACACGCGGGCAATCAACGCGCAGCCGGCAATTGACAAAGCCACACAGGTGATTTTTACGGCGTCCAGTTTTTCACCCAGAAAGAGCGCCGAAAATATCGCGACCCACGCCGGGGCAGTGTACAGCAATATCACGGCTACCGTTGCGCCGGCCAAATCCACCGCCGTCACGTAAACGGCGAAAAAGGCGGCTACGCCCAGCAATCCAAAGCCCAAGAAAAAGGGTGCGCTGCGCCGCGTGAGGCGCAGGCTGGAGCGTTGCCGCAGCGCCAGAGCGATCAGAATCAAGCCGCCGCCCAAGCCGGCCCGCAGGCAGGAAATGGTCATCGAGGGTAAAGCGTAAGCGTTGAGGAGCTGCTTAAAGATGACGCCGAGCGTGGCCCACAACGCCGCGGCGAGTAAAACCAGCGCGTACCCTCGCGCGCGATTGTCAGAGAGCTTCATCTCGCGTATAGTGAACCTGGCTCGTGCAGGTGGCAGGCTGCCATGTGGCCGTCGCCCACGTCAACCAGCGGCGGCTCTTCTTGGCGGCACCTGTCAAAGGCCACCGGGCAGCGCGTGTGGAAGCGGCAGCCTGTTGGTGGGTTGAGGGGGCTGGGCACATCGCCGGTCAGCACAATGCGCTCGCGTTTGAGATCAGGCTCGGGAATGGGGATAGCCGACATGAGCGCCCGCGTGTAAGGGTGTTGCGGGCGGCTGTAAAGCGATTCTCTATCGGTCAACTCGACGATCTTGCCCAGGTACATCACGGCCACGCGGTCGCTGATGTGTTCGACCACGCTGAGATTGTGCGCGACGAACATGTAGGTCAGGTTAAATTCGTGCTGGAGCTCGCGCAAGATGTTGAGCACCTGCGCCTGGATGGACACGTCCAATGCGCTGACTGGTTCGTCGCACACGATGAATTTGGGTTTCATGGCCAGCGCGCGCGCGATGCCGATGCGTTGGCGCTGGCCGCCTGAAAATTCGTGTGGGTAGCGCCGGGAGTGGTATTCTTCCAATCCCACTTTGCGCAGCATATCTATCACGATTTTCTGGCGCTGGTTAGCGTCGCGCATGCCGTGAGCTTTTAATCCCTCGCCAATACTTTCGCCAACAGGCATGCGCGGGTCGAGCGAAGAATAGGGATCCTGAAAGATAATCTGCATATCGCGCCGCAGGGCCTTGAGTTCCGCGCCTTTCAGCGCAAATATATCGCGGCCTTCAAACGTCACCTGGCCGTCAGTAGCCGGGATCAGGCGCAAGATGGTTCGCCCGACGGTTGTCTTGCCGCAGCCGGACTCGCCCACCAGGCCCAAACATTCACCCTTGCGCACGGTAAAACTTACCTCGTCTACGGCTTGCACCCAGGCTTCTACACGCTGAAGCACTCCGCCCCGGACGGGGAAATATTTTTTCAGGTTCTTGACTTCTATCAGGTTTTCGTTTGGCATTAGTTTGTTACTCGCGCCCATAGGGCGTCCTATGGATTACTGGTTGCTCGTACTATGTCACGCCTCACGAATACAGCCAACACCGCACTGTGTGGTTCATCCCAACCAGCGCCAGGTCTGGCTCTTCAACCGCGCACCGTTCCAGCTTGTGTTCCAACCGGGCGCGGCAGCGCGGCGCAAAGCGGCAGCCGGGCGGTAGATCAACCAGGTTGGGCACGCTGCCGGGGATGACTTCGAGTTCGTCTTTGACTTTGCCCAGGACGGGCACCGAGCCGATCAACCCGCGCGTGTAGGGGTGCTGGGGATTGCGGAACAGCGTTCGCACGTCGGTTTGCTCGACGATGCGCCCGGCATACATCACCGCCACGCGCTCGCACATTTCAGCCACAACGCCCAGGTCGTGCGTGATCAGAATGATCGAGGTGCCAATGTTCTTGTGGAGGCTGCGCATGAGGTCCAGGATTTGCGCCTGGATGGTCACGTCCAGCGCGGTGGTTGGCTCGTCGGCAATCAGCAATTCGGGGATGCAGGCCAGCCCCATGGCGATCATGATGCGTTGCGCCATGCCGCCCGACATTTCGTGGGGATAAGCTTGCACGCGCTTTTCAGGCTCAGAGATGCCTACCTGTTTCATCAATTCAATCGCGCGCGCCAGGCCCTTTTCTTTGCCCAGCTTTTGGTGAATATCCAGCACCTCTGAAATCTGGTCGCCCACTTTGAACACGGGGTTCAGGCAAGAGGTCGGTTGCTGAAAAATCATCGAGATGCGATTGCCGCGAATTTGCCGCATGTCTTTTTCAGATAACTTGACCAGGTCACGCCCGTCAAACCAGATTTCGCCGTCAATAATCTTGCCGGGTTGGCCGATCAAGCGCATAATTGAAAAGGACGTGACTGATTTGCCGCAGCCGGATTCGCCCACCAGCCCCAAAATTTCGCCGCGCTCCAGGTGGAAATCCACACCGTCAACAGCCTTGACCACGCCGTCTTCGGTGTAAAAATAGGTCTTGAGGTTTTTGACTTCAAGTAGTTTATCTTGGTTTGTCATAGTTTCCAGATTTTAGCCCGCTTGTCTCTCATCGCTCGTTGCCACGCTTAAAGTTGCCTGTTGCCTTTGCCATGACCAATTGTGCTTCGTGGTCGCTAAGACGTTCTATCTTGCTGATGAATCTCTGGGCTTCCTTCCCCTTCAAAATTGTGACTTGCTTTCCGTGCCAATAGATAAAGACTTTATCCTTGCTCACGCGATAGGTAAAGACGTTGTCATCCAATACGTGGCGTTTATCTATTTCGATCATAGTTGCTTAGGTTAGCTGTTGCCTGATTGCATAGATCTCTCGTATTGAACGTTGTTGGGGCGGGCGTGCCTGACTATCTCTTCAGGCGCGGGTCGAGCACGTCGCGCAGCCCATCGCCCAGCAGGTTGAATCCCAGCACGCTGAGCATGATGGCGATGCCGGGGAAGGTGATGGCCCACCACGCGCCCGCGCTGAGAAACTTGGCCGAATCCGAAAGCATTGCGCCCCATTCGGGCCAGGGAGGCTGTTGGCCCAGCCCCAAAAAGCCCAGCCAGGCCATTTCCAAAATAGCTCCCGCCGTGCCCAGACTAAATTGCACAATGATGGGCGAAAGACTGTTGGGCAAAATGTGCTCTAGCAAGACCGTAAACTCGCTCACACCCAGGCTGCGCGAGGCCATGACAAAATCTTGCTCGCGCAGGTAAAGGGCCATCGAGCGCGCCAGGCGGGCGTAACCGGGAATGCTGACGATGCTGATGGCCATGAGCGAGTTTTCCAGGCCGGCCCCGCGTATCGAGACGATGACGATGACCAGCAGCACGTCCGGGATGGCCATCATAATGTCCATCAAGCGCATCAGCACGTTATCCAGCCATTCGGCCCCCATTCCGGCTATTAGGCCAATCAACACGCCAGCGATAGCGGACAGCAGGGTTGCCAAAATGCCCACAGACAGCGAAACGCGCGCGCCGTGAGCCAGGCGCAGCAGCACGTCGCGCCCCAGCGAATCGGTGCCGAACCAGTGCGCGGCGCTGGGGGCTTTGAGGCGATTGAGCGGGTCAGAGTCTATCGTGGCATCATACGGGCTGACGACTGGCGCCAACACGGCCATCAGAACGAAAAACAGGATGAGCGCCAACCCCACCTGGGCCGAGCGGTGGCGGATGAGCCGCCGCAGCACAATGGCCCACGGGCTGCGCACCGGCGTCGTGATGGCTTCGGCGCGTTGGCTGATTTCATCGAAAACGGTTTCGCTCATTTTTTAAAATCCCCCGCCTATTTCAAGCGAATGCGTGGGTCCAGGAAGGCATAAGAAATATCTACCAGCAGGTTAATCACTACGATCAGGGTGGTAATGAACAGAGTTACGCCTTGAACAATGGGATAATCGCGCGCCAGGATAGATTCATAGACCCAGTGCCCAATGCCGGGCCACGAAAAGATGGCCTCGGTGACGATGGCCCCGCCCAACAACCGCCCTACTTGCAGGCCGGCCACGGTGACCACTGGCAGCAGAGCATTGCGCAGCGCGTGCTTGAGGATGACGGCCAAGGGCGCCAGCCCCTTGGCCCAGGCCGTTCGCACGTAATCCTGGTTCAGCACGTCCAGCATGGCCGAGCGCGTCATGCGGGCGATGGTCGCCAGGGGAATGGTGCTGAGCGCGATGGCCGGCATAATCAGATGCCTGAACCAGTCCACCAGCACTACCGTGTTGCCTTGCAGCAGAGCGTCAATGGGAACGAAATACGTAATCGTTTTAAACTCGAGCGTGGCGGCCACGCGTGCGCTGGTAGGCAGCCAGCGCAGAATGACGCTGAACAAGGCTTGCATCATCAATCCCAGCCAAAAGATGGGCATAGAGACGCCAATCAATGAGACCAGCATGGTGCCGTTATCGAACCACGAATTGCGGTTGACGGCTGAAAACACCCCGGCGGGAATGCCAAAAATAATGGCTAACAGCATGGCCGTCATAGCCAGCTCGACGGTGGCTGGAAAGCGGTGCAGGATTTCTTCGGTGATGGGGTAGCCGCGCAGGATTGACTGGCCCATGTCGCCTTGCAGCGCTTTGCTCATATAGATCAGGTATTGTTCCCACAGCGGCTTGTCTAGCCCCAGGCTGGTGCGGATGCGCGCCACATTTTCAGGCGTGGCCCGCTCGCCCAACATAGCAATGGCCGGGTCGCCCGGGATGAAATGGACAAAGCTAAACACCAGGATCGAGACGCCCAGCAAAACAGGCACAGACGATAAAGTGCGACGTAAGAGGTATCCAATCAAGATGGCCTCTCCTTACAAAAAAACCCGAAGGGTCTACAAGACCCTTCGGGTTTTGCGAGAGTTATTTGGCGATCTCGACCGTGTTAAAGAATTCGGTGCCGGTCGGGTTTGGCACATAGCCCTTGACCTTGGCGCTAAAGGCCAGTGGGGGCTGGTTGTTGGCAAGGAACAGGCGCAGCGCGCGATCGTGAACCAACTGCTCGGCCTGGTGGTACAACGGGATGCGATCTTCCTGCTTGATGGTGGCGGCTGCCTTCTTCAGGATATCGGATACCTCTTTGTCAGCCACAAACCCTTCGCGCATAATGGGTGTGTCTTTGGCGTCCATGCAGAAAAAGTAGCAGATAAAGTTGTCGGGGTCGCCGTTGTCGCCGGTCCAGCCCAGCATGTACAAGGGCAATTTGCCGTTCTTGCGCATATCCAGGTAGGCGGTCCAGTCAACCGTCTTGAGTTCCACCTGGATGCCGGCCTTGCCCAGGTCGGCCGCCATGGCCTCAGCCATGTCCTTAGCGTTGGGGACGTAGGGGCGCGATACCGGCATGTACCACAACTCGATCGGCCCCTTGGTGCCGTCTTCCCAGTTGAGTTCCTTCAGCCCGTCTTTAAAGCCGGCCTCGGCCAGCAGCGCCTTGGCCTTGTCGGTGCTGAATTCATAGTCAACGATCTTGTCGTTATAGCCCCACAGTGAGGGCGGGATGAACGCTTTGGCCACCAGCCCCAGGCCGCCGTAATAGGCGTCCACGATGGGCTTTTTGTTGATGGCATGGGCAAAGGCCTGGCGCACCTTGACATCTTGGAATTCCTTGACGTGGAAGTTGAAGGCCAGGTAGCCGGTGGTGTTCGGTGGTCGCAGCATGAGTTGCAGGTTCGGGTCGCTCTTGACGCCGGACACGGAGTCAGGTTCCATGCCTTCTAGTCCGTGGATCTCGCCGGCCTTGAGCGCGTTCAGGCGGGCCGAATTGTCCTTGATGTTGCGGATGATGACCTCGTCCACCTTGGCTATCGCGGCCTTGTCCCAATAGTCGGCAAACTTTTCCAGCTTGACATACTCGTCAGCCTTCCATTCGACGAATTTGAATGGGCCGGTGCCCACCGGGGTCTTGCACGAATCCACGCCTGCCTTTTCCAACGCAGTTGGACTCCAGAACACAAACACGAACATGGCCAGGTTATTCAGGAACGGGCCTTGTGGAGAGCTAAGTGTAAAGACGACGGTATTCTCATCCTTAGCTTCAACCTTAGTAATGATGCTGCCGTCATCAAAGCCGCCGAACTGCCCTTCGTAGTATTCAAAGGTCTGCCCGGCGTCTACCTGGGCCTTGTGCGTTGGGTTGGCAGTGTTGCGCCAGTAATCCCAGTTCTTGACCACCGCCTCGGCGTTGAAGGGCGTGCCGTCGTGGAACTTGACGCCCTTGTGCAGGGTAAAGGTCCACACCAGGCCGTCGGCTGTGGCTTCCCACTTTTCGGCCAGGCTGGGGACGACGTTAGTGGTGCTGCCATCAAACTTGACCAGGCCTTCAAAGACCTGGTTGGTCACGCGGCCCGAAATGCCGTCGGTGATGATAGCCGGGTCGAGGCAGACGGGCTCGCCCTGCGAACCAAAGATAAAGGCGGTTTTTTCGGCTGGCTTGGGCGGCTCGGTGGGTTTGACCTCAGGCGCTTTGGTGGGTTGGGGCGCGGTAGTTGGCGCGGCCCCGCCGCCGCACGCGCTGAGCAGCGTAGATGCAATCACGAGAATCGAAATGGTGACAAACGCATACTTGTTCATTTTACTTCTCCTCCGAACTAGATTCTAGATTTGCAATACGTGCGCCTGCTTGAGCGCAGGCGTTCCAGGAGCTTGTCAGAGAGGCGCTCCAGGCGCCGTCCTCGGCGGCCTGAGCAGGGTTCTCCGACAGCCTGCTAGACTTGCCCAATTATGATTTCATCACCTCCCTTTTAACGAGATTTGCGATTTTCGATTGGGGCTGTCTCGTAATGTAAAATCGAAAATCTGCCGTTACGTAATGCCCAGGTAGGCCGCTTTGACCTGCGGATTTTCGCGCATGTCTTTGGCGCTGCCTTCCATCACAATACGTCCGGTTTCCAACACATAAGCGCGATGGGCAATCGAGAGCGCCATCAGCGCGTTCTGCTCCACCAACAAGATGCTGGTGCCCTGCGCGTTGATTTCTTGCACGATCTTGAAAATTTCCTCAACCAGGATAGGGCTGAGACCCATCGAAGGCTCGTCCAACAACAGCAGGTTGGGGCGGCACATCAGGCCGCGCGCCGTGGCCAGCATTTGCTGTTCGCCGCCTGAAAGCGTGCCGCCCAGTTGATAGAGGCGTTCCTTCAGGCGCGGAAAGCTGGTGAAGACGCGCTCCATGCTTTGTTGAATTTCGGTTGGATCGTCGCGTGTATAGGCGCCCATTTCCAAATTTTCCCGCACGGTCAATGGCGCAAAAATCTTGCGGCCTTCCGGCACGTGCCCGATGCCCAGCCTGACGATTTTCTCGGCGGGTGTGTTGGTCAGCTCGTGGCCTTTGAATTGGATGCTGCCCTTGACAAAAACCGCTGGCGCAAAAGAGCGCACGATATTGGATAGCGCGCGCAGGATGGTGGACTTGCCCGCGCCGTTGGCGCCGATCAGCGTGACGATTTCGCCCTGGTCCACGTTAAACGAAATCCCTTGCAGGGCATGAATGGCGCCGTAGTGAACACTCAGGTTTTGTACTTCGAGTAACATTTCAGGCCGCTCCTTTGCCCAGATAAGCCTCGATGACTTTGGGATTGTTCTGGATCTCTTTGGGCGTGCCGCGCGCGATCACTTCGCCAAAGTCCATCACCGTCATCCATTCGCAAATGCCCATCACCACGCGCATCTGGTGCTCGATGAGCATGATGGTTAATTTGAACTTGTCGCGGATAAAGTGAATCAATTCCATCAATTGCTCGATTTCGTTCGGGTTCATTCCCGCCGCCGGCTCGTCCAGAAGCAAGAGCTTGGGGTCGCAGGCCAGCGCGCGCGCGATTTCCACCCGGCGCTGTTGACCGTAGGGCAGGTTTTTGGCGATAGCGCCTTGCATTTTTTCCAGTCCAAAGATAGCCAGAAAGTCTTGGGCCTTTTCCGTCAATTCTTTTTCAGCTTTAAAGAATTTGCCGCGGCGAAGGATAGCATCAGTCATTCCATATCCTGCGTGAGGGTGGTAGGCAATGCGCACATTGTCCAGCACGGTCAGGTTGCCAAACAGGCGGATGTTTTGAAAGGTCCGCCCAATGCCCATCTGGGTGATGCTGAAAGGCGACATGCCGACAACGTTTTTGCCACAAAAGCTAATCTCACCCTGAGTGGGCACGTACAGGCCGGTGATCAGGTTGAAGGCGGTAGTCTTGCCGGCGCCGTTCGGGCCGATCAGCCCCACCAATTCCCCTTGCCGAATGGTTTTGTCAAAGTTGCCGACCGCGCGCAAGCCGCCAAAGTACTTGGTCAATCCGGTAATTTGCAAAACTATGGGGCGTTCGTCAACAGATGATGGTAGAGTCATACGGATTCTCCCTGTTTCAGGCTGCTCGATTCAGTTTTGCGCAACGCGGGCAGCCTGGCTTTGAGAAAGCCCCATTCGACGCCGCCCAGTAACCCTTGCGGTCGCAGCAGCATGAGGATGATGAGCGCGGCAGGATAGACCACGTAGCGCCACGTTTCAAAGCCGCGCGGCAACACCAGGCGCAGCAATCCTTCCAACGTGAGCGCCCAGGCAAACGAGGCAAAGATCGTGCCCGTCACACTGCCCAAGCCGCCAAATACGATGATAATCATTGGGTCGAACGAGCGCAAAAAGTTGAACGTGTCGGGGTGCAAAAAGCCAATGTGGTGAGCATACAGGCCGCCGGCCAGTCCGGCGAAAAAGCTGCCCATAACGAAAGAGAGCGTCTTGTAGCGCGCGATATCAATGCCCATAGCTTTGGCGGCCACTTCGTCTTCGCGCACCGACAAGATAGCGCGTCCGACAGACGAGTGCAACACATTGCGCATCACCAGCACCACTATGAACAATCCCAGAAAGGCCCAGAACCAGTTGGTTTGCAGCGGGATGCCCACCATGCCGCGCGCGCCCTTCATTTCCGGGAAACCCAGCAGGGTATCGGTGTTGTCTAGCAGCACCTTGATGACGATGGTAAAGCCCAGCGTGGCGATGCCGAAATAATCCGAGCCAAGCGTGAGCACGGGCAGGCCGAACAAAAAGCTAATCTCGGCGGCGAAAACCGCCGCGGCCAACACAGCCAGCATGTAAACCACGGTATTGCTGACGCCGAGCGGCAGAGCCTTCAATAACGCCACAACGGGTGGGTTCAATAACTGGCCCAGGTAAACGGCGATTAGACCGGCAACGAGTGTGCCAGCCAGGTAGAGCGCAAAGACAGAGAGCGTATCCAGGTTGCTCCAGACTTTTAGCAGCTTGCCGACGAGCCAGAACGCCACTGCCGCCAGCGTGACGCCAATTACCAGCACCGTCAGCGACGAGGTGGGATAGTTGGGATCCACAGAGCCGGCCGGATTGGCCCAGCGGTAGGTAACGTCGGCGGCGGCGTAAGCGCCGATAGCGTAAAATCCCCATTGCCCCAGGCTGAATTGCCCGTTAAAGCCATAAATCAGGTTGAGACCCAGGCTGACGATCGTCATAATGCAGCCGTAGCGAAGTAGCGTTTGCCAGTAGGCGTTGAGCAGGTTCAGGCTGATGAGCGCTTGAACGATGGCGTAAACAGCAATTACGCCGAGTATAAACTTGATGGTAGCTTCATCCATCTTGGGAACAATCAAGTAAGCTATACCACCTCCTGCTGCAGCTCCTATCAGGGCGAACAGATATATAAAAATTGTGTTGGGTGCAACTGTTGCTCCGATGAGTGCGCCAATAGTTTCCCCCCCAAGCCACAAAACAATCGTCAGTGCCTTATGCCAGCCGCTCTTTTGCCCAGTTGATTCGACAATGCTTCCGATTCGTTTTGTCAGAAACCATAGTGCCAGAATTTCTAGCATGTTCTCTCCTTAGTGTTTCATTCTTGCGTCGTGGTCGATCTGTTATGCCTTCTCTTTTTCTGGCTCGCCAAAGATGCCGGTGGGGCGAATGAGGAGCACAAGAATGAGGAGGGTGAACGCAATCGCGTCGCGCATGGGCGTGGAGATATAGCCGGCCGATAGCGTTTCGGCTTGCCCCATGATGAGCGCGCCGGTGAACGCGCCGGGGATGCTGCCGATGCCGCCCAGCACAGCCGCGACGAAGGCCTTGAGGCCGGGGTAAATGCCCATCGGCCAGTCTACGCGCGGATAGGCTGTGGCGTATAACACCCCCGCCGCTCCTGCGAACGCGGCGCCGATGGCAAAGGTGGCCGAGATAATCAGGTCTACGTTGATGCCCATCAGGCGCGCCGTGGGCTTGTCGAATGACGTGGCGCGCATCGCCTTGCCGAGCTTGGTGCGGCTCACGATGAAATTGAGCAGCATGAGCAACAACACTGACGAAGCCACGATGATTAGCATGATGTTGCTAAACCTGACGCCGCCTACTTCGTAAACCTGCACGTCAAATGGGCGGGTGTAGTTGTAAAAGTTGGGGCCAAATACAAAGGGCAATGCCCCAAAGTATTCCAGGAAGAATGACACGCCAATGGCCGTGATCAGGGCGCTGATGCGGGGCGCGTCGCGCAGGGGTTTGTAGGCCAGGCGCTCGATGGTGACGGCCAACAGTGCGCAAACGACCATGACCACCAGCACGACGGTGATCGTGCCAATCAGCAGCACCAGCCCCGTCGGCAAACTGGGCAAGAGCGCCGCGGGCCACAAGTGTAGCCGCCACCGGCCGATGGCGTAAAAGCTGGTAAAGGCGCCCACCATAAATACGTCGCCGTGGGCAAAGTTAATGAGCTTGACAATGCCGTACACCATGGTGTAACCCAACGCGATCAGGGCGTACACAAAGCCGAGCTGCAAACCATTAATGACTTGCTGTACAAACAGAGTGGGATTTTGTATGAGGCCGCCGCCGAGTAACCAAACGACCAGTAGCCCCAAAATCAACAGAAAAGCGCGCCCAATCCACTTGTTCTGGGCTGGAAGGATGGTAGCGGTTGGCGATGGTGGAGGCGATGCGGTTTGTTCCATACGGGACCTCGCTTAATTAGAGTGCGGCAAATGCAAAGGGGAGGCGGGACTGGCCCGCCTCCCGATGGCAGCCAGGGCCATTTTAGGGTTGAACGGTTTCCTTGTAAACGTCCTTGCCGCCCTTGACTTCCAGCACCACAGCCGCCTTGATGGGGTTGTGGCTGCTGTCGTACGTGACCTTGCCGGACACGGCGTCAAGCTGAATCTTTTCCATTGCGGCTTTAACCTTGTCGGTATCGTCGGCGGTGCCGGCGTCCTTGATCGCGGTGAACAAGATGTTCGCGGCGTCGTAAGCCAAGGTTGCCAGCGCATCTGGCTTGGCGCCAAACTTGGCTTCGTATTTCTTGACAAAGTCTTGCACGATGGGGCGCGGGTCATCCGGCGAGTAGTGGTTGGTATAGAACCCGCCATCCACAGCCTGGCGATCCAGGTCTGGGCTGTCCCAGCCATCACCGCCCATCATCTGCGCGGTGATGCCCTTTTCCTTTGCCTGCTTGGCAATCAAGCTGACCATGTTGTAATAATCAGGCAAGTACAAAAAGTCGGGCTTGACGTCCGCCACCTTGGTCAGGATAGCCGAAAAGTCGGTGTCCTTGTCGGTGTAGGTTTCCCACGCGACAATCTCGCCGCCGCCCTTGGTGTAGGCGTCGCGGAAGAATTCGGCCAGGCCGCGCACATAGTCGTTGCCCTGATCCAGCAGCACGGCGGCTTTTTTGGAGCCGAGCGTCTTGAGCGCAAAGTTGGCCGCCACGGTACCCTGGAAGGGGTCAATGAAGCAGGCGCGGAAGATGTAGGGCTTGGTTTGTTTGGTGTCGGGATTGACCGTCACCGATGGGTTGGTGGAGGTGGGGCTGATCTGGATGACTTTCTTTCCGTTCGCAATGTCAGAGATGGGAATGGAGGCTTTGGAGCAAACCTCGCCGATGATGTACTTGACGCCATCTTGATTGATGACCTTGTTGGCGGCGTTCACCGCCGGGTCGGCGGTGCATTGGCTGTCTTCGACGATCAATTCAATTTGCCGGCCGCCAATGCCGCCCTTGGCGTTCCATTCTTCTGTGGCCAGCTCGACGCCCTTCTTGGTGGAATCGCCAAAGGTGGCCGTTGCGCCAGACAGTGGAGCCAACACGGCGACTTTGATCTTGCCGCCCCCACCGCCGCCGCAGGCGGTCAGAACCATGCTTACCAGCACAATGATACTAACTAGTTTTAGCGTGCGCATTTGATTTTTCTCCCCCAGAGAATTTTGTACCGCAGGCTACCCCTCGTTGGGATTTTCCCATCGAAGGCTCGACAGGGATCATCACTCCCGGCTTTAATCGTACATATAGTCTAAACGCAACCACCTCCCTTCAATTTAAATCGGAAATCGTGTGTGACGTTGTTCAGGTTATGTACATCTGTTCTAAGGGTCAAACGTGACCGCAAGAGGCTTACCACCGAGTTTTTTTTAATTGTGTTGCTCAGTGAATTGAGAGGACAATAGTCCATACGCTGCTCGTCGTTACAGCGATGGTTTGGATCGAGAGGCAATCTGTGTATAGTAACGCCACCTGATTCCTCCGCTTGTTCTGGTCAGGGGTGCTCCAGGCAAGCACCGCCATTATAACAGAAGCTAAAGTAATTTGTCAAGCTTGACAGTCTGCCTGTCACCACATATAATGGGTTTGCGGTTCCCTGGTTAGGCGTTAACATTACTACTAGGAGAAAGTCTGGTCATGTCACGCAAATTGTCAATCACGCTCATGGTCGTACAATTTATCCCGTTGATCTTGATCCCGCCATCCATCATCCAAACAGATTCGCAGATACTCACCATTCCCATATTTCTTATTTTGTTGGCGTTGATCGCCACCCTGGCGCTGGCGCTGGGGAACAGGACCGCGTGGCCGCGCGCCATGCTGGTATTTGCCCAGGGTCTCAATGTGGTGACTCGCCTGATGATTTTGCTTTCGACCGCCATGCCAGACAAGACGACCGTTGATGCGCCTTTTATCGCGGCTTCTTTAGTGGCGATTGCCATCTCGGTCGTCGTGCTGTACATGTTCGATCAATTTCAAATCAATCTTCGGTCGGTGTAATGCCTCGTTCAACTTATGTACGCCCCAAGCGTAATCAACAAATTCTCTTTTTTATTCTCAGCGTCATGATGGTGGTGAGCATGGGGATCAGCCTGGTGGCTACGGTGACGCCCACGCCGCCCGAGCCTACGCCGACCCCGTTTCCGTCGGCCACGCCGCCCGTCGTGGAGTTGACCTCTACGGCCACGCCGCAGATGCCGCTGACTGTGACGCCGGCGACGCAGTAGACCCCACATGCAAACTCGCCCTGAAAGTCGGGGCGAGTGTTGCATTTAAAAGGCTGCCAGGGTGGGGGATGGGGTATGCCGCGCTACGGGTGAAACGCGATCAGCATGCCCCCTCCCACGGCGGCCACCACGCCGTACTCGATCAAAACGTGCCGCGTCAGTTTGCCCATGAGATATTGAGCCGCCAGGCCGCTGGTCGTATAAAACGTCAAGAGTAATAACAGGCTGGCCGTCCCCAGGCTGATTTGCCAGTAGTTGAGGCCCCAGCTACATTCCGCCAGGATCAGGCCAATTATCCCGGCGAACAGCGCGGTGCGTTTCAGGCCAGCGCGCGCCACCCATAACAAATCCAGTGCAATGAGAAAAGTAATTCCGAGGGTGACGGTGGCGGTAATGAGACTTCGGGCGCGGGTATAGTAGACAGCGGCGTATAGGACCAGGGCCAGCACGTAAGCAACGATGTTGAGGAATAACCGGGCGCGGGCGCCGGCTGGTTGGGATACGCCTATCAAGGCGTATTCGGCAGTCGCCACAGCGCCCGACACTATTCCTGTAGCGCACAAGCCGGCGCACCACAAAGGCCAATTCGGCAGGCCCATCAGGATGCGCCCGGCGGCCAACACCGTCAGCCCAGGCAGTATCCACGCCACAAGGGTGGTGTGTGCCTGGCTTTTGGACAGGCGCGGGTGTGAGCGGATGAGCATATCTGTGCCGGTGCTTGCCAGCACAGCCAGGACGCTGACAATCATCCAGTAGCCAGAAATGCTTATGCCCAACGCCGATCCCAGTACCGTCGCATCAAGTTGTTGGCTGGGCAGTTGGACAAATTGTGTAATTGCCAGTCCCAGCAGCAGCACTCCAATCAACACCCCAAGCTGGTCCCGGTTTGGAATATTGGACGTGTTCTTGTTCCACATAATCAGAGATTCTACCGTGTGGACGGCCTTTTGTCAAACATTCAGCGTCCGGCGCAACCCTTCGCGCAGATCAATTTGGGGAACGTAACCGAGCTGGCTTTGTGCCTTACTAATGTCGTATTGCAGATGGCTAAATAGTCGCGTCAATTGGATAGAGGGGTTGCTTTTGACATCCCCTGTACGGTACGCTTGAATCGTCGCGCGCAGTGCGTAGGCATTCTTTATCAAACGCGTGGGGACGGTTAAAATCACCTGCTTACTTTTTGTTATTCTCCGCACTGCTTGGGCGATTTCTTGCCGGAAGGCTCCCCTCCCATCAGTAATATTGAAGGCTTGTCCGGCGGCTTGTGAGCACGTGCCGGCAAGCACAGCCGCCGCTGCCACATCGGCGGCGTGCACCAAATTATAATAAGGCCACCCGCCGATTCCTACGATCAAAATCGGTCGCCGCATTGTCCGAAGCAACTGGGCGGTGTATTGAGTGTCGCGTTCACCATAGACGATGCACGGGCGCAGGATGCTGTAACTCAGCCCGTGCATTTGGGCATAATGCCGCACGCGTTCTTCTGCGGCTGACTTGGATTGACCATATACATCTGGTGCGCCTTGCGGAGACTCTTCATCAATCAAGGGCAAGGCGGTCGGCGCGTATACGGCGACAGAACTGATAAAGACAAAACGGCGCACATCACGTCGAATGCAGGCCGCCAGCAAATTTTCGGTGCCGGTGACGTTGGTTTGAAAAATCGCCGCAGATGAGCGTTCCCGGCCGAGCAGAGCCGCTGCATGATAGACGAGCTCAATCCCCTCTACCGCTGTATCCAGTGTTTGAGGGTCGGACAAGTCGCCTTGAACAAGTTCTACCCCTTGTTGAATCAGGCGGCTGGCCTGGCCGCCGGGGCGGACCAAGGCCCGGACACTGTCGCCGCGGGCAATCAAGGCGTCCACAATATGGCTGCCTATGAAGCCGGTTGCTCCTGTGACTAATGTGTTCATTTTGATATCAACCTGGTCAAAAATGTTTGGACCAAATTAACCGTAAATGCTACGCCGGGACGCCAATCGTCGCAGGAATAAATGGCCCACATCTTTTCACCCTGGAGAGAGCGCAGCCATGACCTCAGTGTCAGTTGTTTTTGCCGGCGGTACATCCAAAACGCCCTCACGTCACGCTGCCAATCTAGCCACGTAATCCCTTCGCGGTATGTGGGCCGGGGTTCGACCGGCAAATTCAGTGTGTCGCAGTATGCAATGTATGGGGTATCCACACCACACCGGATGCCAAGACCATCCCACATGCCAAAGCGGGTGTTAAATTCAATGATTTTGTAATGACCATCGCGCGAATCTTTTTTGAATTCGATGCCGCCTAATCCTTTGTACTGCACACCCGATAACAACCGCAGTGCGATGTGCTCCAAATCAGGATCGTAAAAACTGCGCACGTAGCTGGCTGATCCAAAACCGATAGGCAACACGCGCAGCTTGCGGCCGGCAAACATAGCTAGCGGTTTGGACTGGCGGTCGAGGTAAAAGCTGATATAGCTCAAATTCTCATCCGGCCCTGGGACAAGCTCCTGAATAACCATGCGCGGATCGTGAGCTGCTATTTTGCGGTATGTGCGCAGCAATATTTCGGCGCTCTGACACACTACCACTTTGGCCCGACCGCTTAGCGTACTCGTCCGCAGCATGGCGGCGACTTGGGGTGTATGCCAATACACGCTTTCTATTGGCTTGAGGAGAACGGGGTAAGCGAGGTGTTCGGCGGCGGCCTGGACCTCCTGGGTGTTGCGGGGAATGATTGTTTGAGGGGCAGGAATTTCATGCTGCCGAGCTGTGGCGGCCAGGCCGGCTTTGGTAGACAGCTTGACAATTGTCTCATAATCAGGCGTCACATGTTCGTAATAAGCTTGCAACTCGTGGTGTTCGCGGGAACATAGCAGAGCGGCATCGTCGTCGAGCGGGTAGAGCACGGCTTTGTGCCCCAGTTGCCGGCCCCATTCGATCAAGAATCGCATGTAATCTTGTTCTGCCGTTTTGGGGTTGGGGCAGGTAACCAGTTTACAGTATTTGGAGCTCTTCCCCACAGCCTTGGGATCCGGGTCAATCCCGTATACCGGGATGCCGCGCTTGCCTAACGAACGGGCAATATCAAGCCCCATGTGTTCATCCAAAGGAGTTACAACGGCAGGTCTTTTGTTCATGATGGTCTGGCTCGTGTTTCAAAATTCGCAGGCAGGCTCAAATCCGTAGCTGGCATCTCTATGCCGGCCGCTGCTGCACTGGGATGCAGCAGATATGGGGGAATGAAACGAACATCAGTTTGATGTATCCTCTCAAGAAAGCGAGAGGTTGATAGCATCGGTGTCAGCTTGAGCGCGGTTCAAGCCTGCCGCGCTCAAGTTGACACCAATGATTGGCCAGGTCTGCTTTGCTCTATGTTATTGAGATAATGTTTTGACATTGCCGCACCTGCCGGCGCAGGCGGCCAGGTGAAGTGTCTAATTGTTCCTAGACACAAGCGGCAAATAAATCAGATACGTTTCTGAGCCAACGGCTTTTACCACGATGGTGAATTGTTGCACGTTGGCTTCCCCAACTGCATCCGTCACATGCAACTCGACAGTGTGCTGGCCCACGTCGGCGTTGGCCGGTGTGCCGCCGAGGGTGGCCGTGCCGTCGCCGTGGTCGGTCAGGCTGAGCCAGGCGGGCAGGGTGGTGGCGGTGATGGTCAGTGTATCGCCGGCATCCACATCCGCGGCGGTGACGTTGCAGGTGTAGGCCACGTCCTCAGTCGCCGTGGTCACGGGTGCGCTGGTGAACTGCGGCGCGTCGTTGACGTTGCTCACGGTGACGGTGAAGGATTGTGTGTGGGTTGCCCCGGCGACGTCGCGCACGCGCAGCGTGACGGCGTGGTCGCCCACGTCGGCGTTGGCCGGTGTGCCGCCGAGGGTGGCCGTGCCGTCGCCGTGGTCGGTCAGGCTGAGCCAGGCGGGCAGGGTGGTGGCGGTGATGGTCAGTGTATCGCCGGCATCCACATCCGCGGCGGTGACGTTGCAGGTGTAGGCCACGTCCTCAGTCGCCGTGGTCACGGGTGCGCTGGTGAACTGCGGCGCGTCGTTGACGTTGCTCACGGTGACGGTGAAGGATTGTGTGTGGGTTGCCCCGGCGACGTCGCGCACGCGCAGCGTGACGGCGTGGTCGCCCACGTCGGCGTTGGCCGGTGTGCCGCTGAGGGTGGCCGTGCCGTCGCCGTGGTCGGCCAGGCTGAGCCAGGTGGGTGAAATGGGAGCGGTGATGACCAGTACGTCGCCCACGTTTGCGTCTGTGGCGGTGATATTGTAGGTATAGAGTACGTTTTCAGTGGCTTCTATCACCGGGGCGCTGGTGAACTGGGGCGCATAGTTGTCCTCGTTTACGGTGATGGTGAAGGACTGAGTGCCGGTCAGGCCGGCGGCGTCGCGTACCTGCAAGATGATGGGGTGACTGCCTAACTCGGCGTCGGTAGGTGTGCCGCTGAGGGTGGCCGTGCCGTCGCCGTGGTCAGCCAATGTGAGCCAGGCGGGCAGGGTGGTGGCGGTGATGGTCAGTGTATCGCCGGCATCCACATCCGCGGCGGTGACGTTGCAGGTGTAGGCCACGTCCTCAGTCGCCGTGGTCACGGGTGCGCTGGTGAACTGCGGCGCGTCGTTGACGTTGCTCACGGTGACGGTGAAGGATTGTGTGTGGGTTGCCCCGGCGACGTCGCGCACGCGCAGCGTGACGGCGTGGTCGCCCACGTCGGCGTTGGCCGGTGTGCCGCCGAGGGTGGCCGTGCCGTCGCCGTGGTCGGTCAGGCTGAGCCAGGCGGGCAGGGTGGTGGCGGTGATGGTCAGTGTATCGCCGGCATCCACATCCGCGGCGGTGACGTTGCAGGTGTAGGCCACGTCCTCAGTCGCCGTGGTCACGGGTGCGCTGGTGAACTGCGGCGCGTCGTTGACGTTGCTCACGGTGACGGTGAAGGATTGTGTGTGGGTTGCCCCGGCGACGTCGCGCACGCGCAGCGTGACGGCGTGGTCGCCCACGTCGGCGTTGGCCGGTGTGCCGCTGAGGGTGGCCGTGCCGTCGCCGTGGTCGGCCAGGCTGAGCCAGGTGGGTGAAATGGGAGCGGTGATGACCAGTACGTCGCCCACGTTTGCGTCTGTGGCGGTGATATTGTAGGTATAGAGTACGTTTTCAGTGGCTTCTATCACCGGGGCGCTGGTGAACTGGGGCGCATAGTTGTCCTCGTTTACGGTGATGGTGAAGGACTGAGTGCCGGTCAGGCCGGCGGCGTCGCGTACCTGCAAGATGATGGGGTGACTGCCTAACTCGGCGTCGGTAGGTGTGCCGCTGAGGGTGGCCGTGCCGTCGCCGTGGTCAGCCAATGTGAGCCAGGCGGGCAGGGTGGTGGCGGTGATGGTCAGTGTATCGCCGGCATCCACATCCGCGGCGGTGACGTTGCAGGTGTAGGCCACGTCCTCAGTCGCCGTGGTCACGGGTGCGCTGGTGAACTGCGGCGCGTCGTTGACGTTGCTCACGGTGACGGTGAAGGATTGTGTGTGGGTTGCCCCGGCGACGTCGCGCACGCGCAGCGTGACGGCGTGGTCGCCCACGTCGGCGTTGGCCGGTGTGCCGCTGAGGGTGGCCGTGCCGTCGCCGTGGTCGGCCAGGCTGAGCCAGGCGGGCAGGGTGGTGGCGGTGATGGTCAGTGTATCGCCGGCATCCACATCCGCGGCGGTGACGTTGCAGGTGTAGGCCACGTCCTCAGTCGCCGTGGTCACGGGTGCGCTGGTGAACTGCGGCGCGTCGTTGACGTTGCTCACGGTGACGGTGAAGGATTGTGTGTGGGTTGCCCCGGCGACGTCGCGCACGCGCAGCGTGACGGCGTGGTCGCCCACGTCGGCGTTGGCCGGTGTGCCGCCGAGGGTGGCCGTGCCGTCGCCGTGGTCGGTCAGGCTGAGCCAGGCGGGCAGGGTGGTGGCGGTGATGGTCAGTGTATCGCCGGCATCCACATCCGCGGCGGTGACGTTGCAGGTGTAGGCCACGTCCTCAGTCGCCGTGGTCACGGGTGCGCTGGTGAACTGCGGCGCGTCGTTGGCGTTGCTCACAGTGACGGTGAAGGGTTTCTCGAAATCGGCGCCGTGGCTGTCGTCGGTCTTGATCCGGACGTGGTAGATGTTTTGCATCTCGTAATCAAAGCTGAGCGCTGTATTGAGTGTATCGCCGTCAATCACAAAGGCATCGTTGTCATCGCCGCCAGCGCCGGAGACGAGGGTATAGGTGTGAGTATCACTGCTGTCCAGGTCGAAGGTGTCAAGAACGCCGACAGTTGTGCCCGCCGGTTGATTTTCTGCCACACTGGCATTGCTCAGAGTAATATCGGTAGGGTTATAATTGTTGTCCAGGTAATTGGGGAGGCCGTCGCCGTCGGCGTCGCCGATCCCCTCGACGATGTCGAGAAGACCGTCGCCGTCCGAGTCGTCGTCCAGGAAATTGGACGTGCCGTCGCTATCTACGTCGTTGACGCCTTCGACGCTGTCGGGAATGTTGTCGCCGTCCGAGTCGTCGTCCAGGAAATTGGGCGTGCCGTCGTCGTCGGCGTCATCACTGCCTTCGGTACTGTCGGGGATGCCGTCGCCGTCCGAGTCGTCGTCCAGGTAGTTGGGTGTGCCGTCGTCGTCGGCGTCATCATCACCTTCGATGATTGTCGGGATGTCATCGTCGTCATCGTCGGGATCGAGGGCATTGATGATTCCATCCTGATCGCTGTCGGTGGGATCGTTTGGATTCCCCACCTCTATATCATCGGTGATACCGTCCTCGTCTGAATCGGGACTGGTTGGGTCAGTGCCGCACAGGTGGACTTCTTCCCCGTCTAGCAGGCCGTCGCCATCCGAGTCGGGGTTGTTGGGATCGGTTCCCCAGGCGCCTTCGCTGGCGTTGCTCAGCCCATCTCCGTCATTGTCGAACGGGGCAACGATGGTGTGGGTAGCCGTGACATCAGTCCCATAGCCATTGCCAGTCGTCAATAAGACGACATAGGTATTGGTGCCGGGGAATGTGTAGGTCACGACCTCATTTGTCGTCGTGGTTACCACGCCGCCAAAATCCCACGTAAAGGTGACCGGCTGGGTGGCCGACGAGGAGGTGTAGGTGGCAGTGAAGACAGCTTCCCAATCACTGAAGGGGGTGACCGAGGCAAAGTCAAAGCTGGTTGCGCTCACCGGCTCGTACACGCTAACGACGTCGGAGAAGAAGGCGCTGTCGTAGGGATTTTCTACGGTGAGGTGGACGGTATAGTCTAGGGCTTCTGAGAACTGGTGAGTGGTGGTGGATGCGTTGGTCACCACGATGGGTGAGCCATCGCCCCAGTTCCAGGTGTACGTTATGGGCAATGTAGTGTCAATGGAGACGTAATCGGCGACGAATCTGGTATCTGCGTTAGTTAACGCCGGCTGGGGCAAATACTCGAAAGAGGCGGCGGTGATGGCCGGCCAGGCGTTGAGATAAACGTCATCCACGCGCCAGAGCAACCCCGTCTGTGAGTTGGCGTTGAAGCGGAAGCGGACGTTGGAGGTTTCGCCGAGGTCGCTCAAGTCAATCAGCTCGGTTGCCCAATGGTTTGTGGCGTTTGTGTACGTAGCGACCCTGGTCCAGGGCGACCCGTTGGCAGAGACTTCCAGGTAGCCGGCGTCGTTGGCAGCCTGCATGTTGTAACACGTCTGCACGCGGAGAGTTGGTTGGGCGTAGGCCGACACATCCAGAGATGCGGCATCGATCAGCGAGCCATTGCCAGAACCGGCGACATTCGCTTCCCAGGTGTGAGAGTAACTGTGCCATGCCTGGTCGGTGAGTTGCCAGGGGGCATCTGCTGTCCACTGGCTGGCTCCACTCTCCATGTCATCGCCAAAGAGGCTTGCCGCGCGCGCCAGCGCGTGCGCCTCGAACTGCTCGTGATTATAGGCAGAGGTTGTGCAGGCGACATTCTCCTCAGCCAGGACCGTATACGTCGTCCCCGAAAGAACCTTTAATGCGATGAGTGTGAACGGCCCATCAACTCCGTGCTCGCTGATGATTCGGCCATCGAAGGTGAGTGGAAAGTAGTGGGCGCCCTCGGCAAGCACCTGAGGCTCGCTGTCTCCAAATGCGACGAGCGAACCGTTCTGGTCGGCCAGCCAGCCCTCGAGGCGGTAGGCTCGTCCGCCTTCTCCCGACTCTACCACCACGGTTGTTGTAATGACTAGTTGATCGAACTGCCCATCGCCGTCCGTATCGAGTCCACTGTCAGAATATTCGTCGGGAGTGACCACGAACAACGGTATGATGGGCGAGGAAGAATTTGCCGACTTGCCTAACGAGACGGGCCGGGCGCTCAGTTCGGGAATCGCGCCGAGAGGGTGCGGCTCTTTGATGCCGTCGGTGACCTGCCCGTCCGCGTTGCGCACGTGGAGGTGCGCCAGCGCGTATGGCCCGGCCGTGCCTCTCAGCCCTGTAAATTGCAGGACGACGTCGGGGCCGTTCCCGGTCCACGTGGCCTGTATGGGCGTGTCGTCTTGTCCGGAGGTCAGGACGCCTTGCACAGTGTACGCACCCGGCTTTTCAACCTTCAGCGCAGTGTTCACGACAAGGGTGTCGGCGTGGCCGTCCTTGTCCGTGTCAACCGCCGCATGGCTATACTCGCCCGACAGGATCGCGCCGGCTGTGCCGAAATCGCCGAATTTATAGGGAGACGTTTTATAAGCCGGCTCGGCAAAATCCAACACGTTTTCGGCAAAGTCCGCCATGTCGGGATTTTCGGCGTCTGTTACCCACAGTGCATCCAATACGTAGGGGCCATCTACTTTGTTCATGTAGATGTCGTGACCATCGAAAGGCAATTCAATGGTGTAGCGGCCTGGCTCAAGAGGAAGATGTCCGATCGCCTCAATCTCGTTGTCTGCCAGCCGTCCGCGAACCCAATAGCTGCCAGCCCGCGCCACGGTTACCTGGATGTCGAACACGAGTTGGTCAAAGCGGCCATCACCGTCCAGGTCAATGCCGCGATCGGCTACCACGCGATTAAATTGAAACGCCGCGTTTATCTGAACATCGTCGAGAGCAGCGGTCGGGTCGAGCACGGGGCCTTCCATGGCCATCAAACTGCCGGGGGGCGCCGGCCAATCGTCAGGGGGCGTTCCGGTTACTTCTGGTTCTGATGTCCAACCCCAATAAGCCCTGAAGCGTGTTTCCCACCAACTCTTTTTCACGATCTTGGTGTTGTCCCAACTACCCTGGCGAAAGTCGTCGGTAGAGACCGACCAATAGTTTGTCACTTCGCTTAATGGCCAGGTTTCGTTGGCTGCATACACGCCCTGCCCGGAATACCAGCCCAGCGTATTTCTTAGCGACCGGTAACCGCCTGCGACCTGGGGGCTGGCGCACGGATTTTCGAGGACAGCGTAGCCGCGGGCCACATACCAGCCCCAGTTGCCGCTTGAGGGATTGCGCGCCCACACTTCGGTCGAGTGATCCCACGTGTTATGCCTCCAGTCTGTAAACACGGGGCGGGCCGGGATGCCGGCGCCACGGCAAAATGCCGTTAGCAAAGAGGCAATCGTCGTGCACTCGTTGCGGTTGTCATAGTATGGCCCACAGGAGCTTGGGTTCAGCACGCACCACGAGTTGTTGTAGTAGCGCGGCCAGTAGACACACGTGACCGCGTCGGCGCGTTCTGCCAGCGCGTTGGTCGCGTCCCACGTATTGGTATGGCCGTTAATCGCCGGCATCACGTGGTCTTCAAAGACGTAATCTTTGTATTGCCTGTTTTCAAACTTCCACCCGTACCCGTGATTGACCCATTCATCTTCCGGGATCCACGCATAGTCGTCAGTATCGTACTCGCGGTTGTCAGGGTCTTCAGAGTAGTGGACAGAGTAATCGTCCCGCGCGTTGTCGGGATCGTTGTTATAGATAAAGGTTTCCACAAACGCGTCGCCCAAGTCGGTCGGCAGTTGAAAAATAACGTATATGTTCAGGCTGTCGTTCCAGGTGCCGTCTCTCACGGTGGCGGTATAAATCCCCACGGTCCCATTTGTGGGCACCGATATGTTCCAGCGCCCGGTGCAAGGGTCGCGCGCCACTGTCAGGTCGCTGAGGGCCGTCAGGCTCTTGCTGATTTCGAGCGTGGCGTCGGCCGGGCCGCCCACCGAAAACGTGGCGCCCCGACGCACCACCACGGCGTCTTTTCCCCACGTTGGGAGGGCGATGTATTTGTTCCCGAAACGCTGCCAGGGAAAATACTCTTTGGTCTGAAAACTCTCTTGATATTCTACGTAAATGCCGGGACTGCGGTCGTTGAGAGGGTTTGTGTCGTACAATTTCTCCTGGCCGTCGTTCAGGCCATCGTCGTCACTGTCAGCGTCGAGCGGGTCGGTGACGTAGGGGCCGCCGGCGGCGTTGTACCATCCGCTTTCTTCGACCTCGTTGGATAATCCGTCGCCGTCGAGGTCGGCGGACAAGTCGCCCTGGTCTTGGGCGCGCGCCGGCAGTGGCGCAGCGAACAATACTGTGAACAGCAACACAACAATCGTAAAGTAAGCACTGGTCCCTTTTTTACTCATGTTTTTCCCTTATAAAGATTTCATCCGAATGTGAGCTGGAGAAAATTGAACTATTCCCTATTTTATGAATAAAGAGTGGCAAAAAAGTATTGTATACGTTAAAAAAATCCAAGAGGTCGTTTAGAGTGATGAAGCGGGTATTCAGTCGCCAGATAGCATTACCGGCAGATAGATAGTAGCTGCCACCCGGACGAATCTGATTGCATCGGCGTTCGTGCTGTCGCCGTCCCCATTCTCTCGCGTGAGGGTCACGCTGCCCCACGTTGCTGAGCCGGCGACGAATTCGTAAATGCCGAGCGGCATCCATCGCCCGGCGTTTTCGCGTTGATTTACTCGCACAGTGTGTTGGCCGGCGGCGTGGACGATGGTATAGGGCGCTTGTGTGGCGCCGATGGGGTTGCCGCCCCACCAGGCGAGGACCATATACGTGCCCGATTCGGGCAGGGTGGGGGTCCAGGTCGCCGTTGCGCCGGCAGATGCAGCCTGGAGTGAACTGCCGGCGTATTCACGACTTGCTTCCGACTCGGACCACTGGCCTGTGGAGGTGAAGCCGGGGTCCAGGTTGTCTACGATGACGTCGCCGCTCGCCGGGGGCAAGCGAACGCCAATCACCATTGTTTCCGAGTCTGTCGCGCCGTCGTCGTCGGCAACGGAGAGCGTCACTACAAAAGCTCCAGAGCGAGTGTACGTGTGGGTGATGGTTATGCCGCTGCCATGCGCTCCATCGCCCAGGTTCCACTCGTAGCTATCTATTGTGCCATCTGGATCCGTTGACCCCGCGGCGTTAAAACTCACTGCCAGTGGGGCCTCTCCCAATGTCGGGGCGGCGGTTAGAGCTGCTATGGGTGGCTGGTTGCCGCCGCTTACGAGGCGGAATAGCACGGCGTCGGCGGCCAGGGTGCCGGTAGCGCCGGCGGTGGCGCTCAAGACCACGCGGTCATCTCCGCCCGCGTTGAATGGAAATTGTCCCAGGCTCACCCACTTGGCGTCCTGCCCTCCGCCCTGATCCACAGCAAAGGTTGGCGAGCCGCCCGCATAGTGGATGGTGTATTGCGCATTATGGGTACGGTCTGTGCCCCCCGTCCAGCGAACTAGAACCTCGTAGGTCCCACTTGAGGCAAGCTCGGGCGCCCAGGTGGCTGTGGCGCCAGTCTGGCTCGCGCGAACGCTGGGCGTTCCCCAAAATCCCATGCCGGTTGATGCTTGCCAGGCGCCGGTTGTGCTAAAGCTCGCATCGCCATTATCTACTATGACGTTGTAGACGCCTCCGGGGGTCCAGTTATAGTTTACCTCCAGGCAATGGAGAATTGCGTCAATCAAGTCATCCATCAAAGCCGTGGTGAACGAGACGTCCAGTTGATAATAAGAGCCGCCGGGGTCGTACTCTGGGTCGGTCTCACGGAGCGAGATGCCGGATTCGCGCAGATAGTTGACCTCCATCTGGAAAGCGTCCAAGCCGTTGGCCCAGTTGGAGTGGCGGCTCGAGGTGTTGGTGCCGTGATACTGAATGGTCGAATAGCCGTTCAGATAAGCTGTGACCCAATTATCGGTGTTCCAGCCAGTGACCCAGGCCGGCAAGACGTGCCATACGTCCGCGCCAGTCTTGGCCAGGGTTTTAGAGTTGCTGGTGGCGGCGGCCGGCCACACGGCATTGGGGTCAGGCCAGTCTTGCCCGTGAAAGAGCTGGTAGGGGATGCTGTCTTCTCCGCGCAGCGCAACTTCGCCTTTGCGGCTGTAAAGGGCCCGCATAGTATTGCTGTTGCTGCCCAGGTTGGTCACGGAAGCGATGAACCCAATCTCGGCGATGCGAGCCCAGGGCCGGTCGCCCAGGCTGGCTTCCAGGTGGCCTGTGTGCGGATTGATCATCACAGCCATATCTGCTCCGTGCCGGTTCTCAATCCGCGCGATCATTGCATCTATTTGGTTGTGGAACTCCATATAGACCGCTTGAGCCTCTGCGTTGTCGGCGTGGTAAGCTTCCGAGTGGCCCACGGGGCGGTTGGGATTCACGTAATTTCGCTTCCCCTGGTTGTAGACCAGGTAGGGGAGGTGGCCGGTCCGCTCGTAGATGCGCGGCAGCAAAATTTGATAGAGGTAATTGGGCAAGAGCGGATCGGTGGAGAAATCCTCGCTGGCATTCTTTAGAGTACCCACCGTCTTCCATCCACCGTGGCCGACGGCAAACATCAAGGGCATATCTCCCGCCAAAACCTCGACATAGTCTGAGGCGCTTGCCTGCTCCAAGGCGCCGGCGCGTGAGGGGACTGAGGCCGCCAGGAGAGTGACGATTAGCACCGGTACGGTCAAACGAATAATCCGTTTTTTCATGGCTTGCTCCTACTCGCTGATTTCCGAGATGGCGTAGCGGTGTTTGCCAGAGCCTAAGACGGAAATCTCTTTTGGAAACTCGAACCTGACCTCGACATTGGCGCCCAGGGCAGTCTTGATGGTTCTTTCGATGGTCCCCAGGCGCGCTTGATCCAATTCGCCTTCTCGCACAATGCGGACGATGACCAGGTCCAGAGATTTTTGTATTACCTGGAATTGCTTGACGCCGGCCATGCCGAACAGCGGGCTGGCAAACCCGCCCCAAACGGCGCGGCCATCCCTGGTCTTGAACATATCTATGCGGCGGCCCTGGACGAGGTCCAACAGCGGCAGCTCCCGCCCGCAGGGGCAACGGTTCGCCGTGCTCCACGCGCCCATATCTTCGATGGCGTAGCGAATGAATGGCATGCCATAGTTGTTGAGGTTGGTCACGATAACGTCGCCGGCTTTACCAGGAGGGGCCGGCTGACCATCTTGGCCCAGAATTTCGATATAGTTATTCTCAATGCTGGCGTGCAGGCCAGTGTGCGCGTCACATTCGCAGGCCACGCCGCCCAGATCGCGTGTGCCATAGCGGTTGAACATTTTGCAGTGAAAGGTCTCTTCGATAAAGGCGCGCTGGCCAGGATAGAGCACTTCGGCTGAAGAAAAGATGCCGCTGCAGGTAATATCCACGTCCCTGGACCGCACAAACTGGGCAAAGCGGTAGAGGCTGGAGGCGTAACCGAACAGGACACGGGGTTTTTGCCGCCTGATACGTTCGGCAAAGGCGCTCATACTCTCGTCCGAAAGTACGTAGGCGTTGGTCAAGAATCGGTTCAAAATCCAATCCATCAGGCGCGTGCGCAATGCCTGCGAAGTCGGGACCTCAAAGTTAGCGCCCCAGATATAGGCGTGCAATTGGCCGAATTGACAGCCAGCCCAAGCCAGATGCCGGAGGATGTCGGCGGTGACGTGGTCGCGAAAGTTGGTGTCTTGCATAAAGACCAAGGGGTGTCCAGTAGATCCGCCAGTGGTGAGGTGACTCATCCGGGCGCGCCGCGCGCGTTCGGTCGTCAGCATGTCGTCCAGGTTGGCGCGGATGACGGCTTTGGTCAGCACCGGCAGCTTGCGCAGGCTATCGGGATCGGTGAGCACCTCGTCAGGCTGGAAGCCGGCCTGTTCGAACAGGCGGCGGTAGTAAGGGACGTTGCACCCGGCATAGACGAGCAGCCGGTGCAGTTTGTCGCGTTGCAGAGCCAACAATTCAGTGCGGCCTAACCATTGGGTGCGATTCAGTTCATCCAGGCGATCCAACACGCGGCGTCCTGTGGCCGCCTGATAAATCTTCATCACTTGCCGGCGGATAAAAGCGTTTATCATAATATTCCTGATAGACTATGGCGGGATCAAGTTCCCAGGCGCTCTCCCATTTGTGCCAGTTTTTCCAGAGATCCCAGTCGGGCCATCATAGTATTCATTAACTTGTACAAAGGCGGCGAGTAAACAAAGTCGTAGGCGCCCGCGTAGTATACCACATCGCCGCCAAATCCCCGCTTGAAGCGATAGACGCCCCACAGCCCGCCATTTTGCTCCTCTGGCAAGGGTTCACCCTGATATAGGTGCGCGCCGATCTCGTCGGGGATGCCCCACAGATCGTAGGTGGCGCAGCCTTTGGCTTTGGCCCATTTCAGGCTTTCCCACATCAGTAGCTCGTTGGCCTTGAGGTTGGCGTGGGTGTCGAGCGAGCCGCTGTGGAGTGTAGCCGCCCGGTTGCCAAAGGCTGCCGGCATCCGCGCGGCCAGCACCTCGCCCTCGTACGACGCCAGAAAGAGGGCCAGGTAGCCACGAGGCGCCAGGGCGCTCCACTCCTGCTCGTAATAGGCGCGTGAGCGGGCCGGGAAGCCGGCTCGTTTGGCGGTGGATTCGAGCAGGCGATAAAACGTGTCCAGGTCGGCGGCGGTCCCCTCGCGCACGGCCACGCCTTGCCGGGCGCTGTAGCGAATGTTGTAGCGCGTCGTCTTGTGCATGCGGGCGAGGATGGCGTCCATATCCCCGTTCAGATCAACCAGCATGGTGCACTGGGGCTGGTTGTTAAAGGGGCTGCGGCGGAACCCGTGCGATTGTAATATCTGTTGGGCCTGGGGCGAGTAACGGAGAGGCGGCTCAATCTTGAGCGAGATGGCTCGCTGTTGCCGGGCCAGTGCGTGGAGGGCTGACAGCATGGTCTGGGCAACCGGACGATCTTGCCAATCTAGCCATGGCCCCCGGGGCAGATATGCGATGCTGAATGCCCCCGCCAGCACAGGTTTGACGAGCACCTGAGCGCCGGCGACCCATTCCCCATCGCGCTCGATGGTCAGGCGGATGACTTTCCATCCCACCCGCTGCTTGAACGCACCCCATTCATAGCTTTGCATCAGCGCGAAATCGGGCCAGCGAGATACAAAATGATTCCATCGCTCGCCCTCTTCGACAGTCAATACGCTGAGTGGAGATTCTGTGCGCATATTACAGCCGCTTGATGACGTTGCCGGCCCGGCCAAACAGGTTGGGACGAAAATAAAAGCCGGCGATTCTGAGAAACTGGATTTTGGTGAAGCGAGAAATGACTCGAAACCCCAGCCGGTCGTGCAGCTTTAACGATGGCGCGTTATCCACCATCACGAGCGACAAGACGCGCTTGTGTCCTTTCTGCTGGGCGATCTGAAACATGTGGTTGAGCAGTATCCGCTGAATTCCTTGATGCCGCATGTTCGGCACTGTAAAAAGGTCGAAAATAAATATCTCATCCTGGGCCAGGGGGACATACGTGTGCTCGATGGCCGGGTCAACTGTGGCGGTGAACCATCCGTGGGCGACCAATTGGCCGTTTTTGAGCGCCACGATACAGGAGCGGCCTCTATCCAGCAGCGTTTTGTACCAAAGAACATCTGACGCTTTTTTAACGGATTCAAAAAGACCCAGGTCGCCAACGTTGGCTTCTCTGATCACCACGTTGGAGGCGACCTCGGGAGTGAGCAGTTGCTCTTCCAGCGAGCGGGCGTAGAGAAAACAATCCCCGCGAAAGTACAACCATTGCCAGACGGCGCGCGCCAGGGTGAGTATGGCTGCGCCAAGCCCCTGGGATGACCAGGCGCAGCGGAACTCGGCAAATTTTTCCTCGAGCTTTGCTCTCTGGCGCGGCGTCACTTATTCGTCCTCGGGAAACTACCCTGGTTACTCATTTTCGCAGCCACACTCGCTGCAATGCCTGGTATGAGTGATATCCCCAATTGCTCAACCTGAAGCGCAGCGGGGAATGGACGCAGGTGTTGCGCCCGTAACACACCAGAGTTCCCCCGAACTTGGCCTTGAAATCGCGCACGCCGTATTTTTCATTGGGCTTGCCTGCGCCGCCAAAGTCATACACGTGGTAGCCCTTCGTCGCGCCCCATTCTAAAATGTTCCACATCAGCATTTCACTTGGATAGCAAGCGCTGTATGACCGATCCACTCCACCATACCAGCCGTAGACAATGTTCTTGTAAAGCAGTTCCACAGACACGGCGGCAGGAACGCCCCTGACATAGGCCAGGGCAAAGCGAGCCATTCCTTTAGGATGCAATATATCAAAGGCGGCATCGAAGAGAGAACGGTCGGCCAGGGGGATGCCGGCCAGTTGATAGGTCAAGCGGAGCAAATCGTAACAGGCGGCCACCCCCCCGCGTTCTTTGACTTCCTCGACGGTGACCACGCCGCTCCTGAGGCCGCGCCGGATGAGCTTGCGCGTGTGGGTGCCCAAGCTCTGCAAGATGGCCTCGGGGGGCCGGTCCAGGTCAATGAGATAGTTCAGGTGGTCTTCGTAGACAAAACCGTTGTCGTCAAGAGTGGGCTGCAAGTCGCTCGCGTCCGACAGGTTGCGCAGCTCGGTGAATAGCGGCGCGCCCTCGTGCTCCTGTTTGTAGGCGCGCAGAAGCAGCGCCAACGCTTCCTCTCCTTTGGGGCCAGGCGCGTGGAGCACGCTGCCGTAGGCGACGGCGCGGCTGGTAAGCCACGGGAGACGTTCTATTACGGCGACTTGGACTGGCAGCAACAACGCCAATACAGAACCATCCTCCACAGCCGCCCATAGGGTAGGGCGGTGTTTCTTGGCGCGTTCAAACACCTGGAACATTTCCGGCGTGTGAAAGACGTTGCTTGATGGGTGACCGTCCACGAACTCTCGCCAGAGGCGCTCGTCCAACTGCCGCACAATCTGCACGGTTCCCCCGGCCAAACTCTTTATTTGTGTCATCCGTGAGCTATTCTCTCGTGTTGCAATGCGAGGAACTTTACCAACAGATGCCGTGATAGTCTGCCCCCAGGCCATCCAGGTTTTTGGTGATTCGCACGAGGTCAATAATCACCTGGCCCTGACGGGCGCGTTGCGGCACGCTGCTGAACTCGGGCGACTTGTTGCCGATGACGATAACCTGGTTATTGGCCAGCACCTCGTCCAAAGAATTACTGATCAGCGAAGCGATGTGAGGAATGCCTCGTTCGATGTACGCCTTGTTGGCGCCGTGCAGGCGAGCCAGGGAAACGTTCCGGTCATAGATTTGGACGTCGTAGCCCTTGCCGATGAGCATCTCGATTAATTCGACCAGGGGACTTTCACGCAGATCGTCGGTGCCGGCCTTGAAGCTCATCCCCAGCACGCCAATTTTCTTTTTGCCGGTCTGTCGGATCAACTCAAAGCCGATGTCAACCTGATGTTGATTGCTGGGCAAAATCGCTTCCAAGACGGGCAGGCTCAGATCGAGCCGGCGCGCGTGATAGAGCAGCGCTCGCAAATCCTTGGGCAGGCAAGACCCTCCAAAGGCATAGCCGGGTTTAAAATAGTAGGGTGACAGGTTCAACTTGGTGTCCATGCAAAAGATATCCATCACCTGATGGCCGTCTATGCCTTGCTGTTTGCAGACGTTGCCAATCTCGTTGGCAAAAACGACCTTGAGAGCGTGGAAAATGTTGTTGGTATATTTGACCATCTCAGCCACTTTGACCGGGGTGATGCGTAGAGGCGCTTCCAGCTCCTCGTACAGGCTGGCGACGACCTCTGCCGCTCCGTGGTCCACCTGGCCGATCACGGTAAAAGGGGGGTGGTAAAAGTCATAGACTGAACTCCCCTCGCGCAAGAATTCAGGGTTGAAACAGACGCCGAAATCCTGGCCGAGAATCCGGCCAGACGTTTGTTCCAGAATGGGGATGACGCAAGTCTCGGTTGTGCCGGGCAGAACGGTGCTGCGCAAGGCGATGGCGTGGAAATCTTTTTTTTGCGCAAGGGCCTGGCCAATATCTCGGCAGACCCGTTCGACGAAGGCAAGCTCCAGGCTGCCATTCTCGTGGCTAGGCGTGCCAACGCAAATCAGCGACAGATCCGAATTTAAAACCCCTTCCGTCGCGTCAGCCGTGGCCCTCAAGCGGCCAGCCGCCACGGATCGCGCAATGATTTCGTCAATATCCTGTTCGATCACCGGGCTGTGGCCGCTGTTGATGATTTCTCTTTTGGTTGGGTTGACGTCTACTCCAATGACGTGGTGCCCGTTCTGCGCCAGACAGGCCGCCGAGACCGCCCCGACGTAGCCCAGTCCGAATATGCTGATTCTCATTTACATCTCCTTATGTTTACGTTTGCTCTTGCCCAATCGCTCGACCAAACGCGCATAGTCGGCGCTTTGGGTTTCCCAGTTATAACGCAGGTTGAACTGCGCGGCATTCCTGGCTAACGTAGCCAGGCGCTCCCGGTCGCGGTAAAGCGTCCGAATAGAGTCGGCCAATTCTTGAACGTTGCCCGGCGTGAAAAACTGGACCATCGTCTCGTCGAAATAGGCTGAAATGCCCGTGGTCCGAGATACAATCGCTGGCACCCCCATCGCCACGTATTCCAGCAGTTTAGTCGGCAGCAGTTCATCGGTAAACACATCGCTGTGATATGGGACGACAGCCAGGTCCGCGGCCACAATCCGCTCCGGCAAGCTCTCTACTGGCATAATGCCTTCAAAGGATACGTGGTCTTCCAGGTGCAATTCTGTTGCAAGGCGAATGAGTTCGGGCAAGTGTTCTCCGTGGCCCACGATGTCAAAATAAATGCCGGAAATCTCGGCGCGCACCTGGTCCATAGCGCGCAGCACCAGGTCCAGTCCGTAGCGGCAGGGTATAGAGCCATGATAAATCAAGCGGAATTGATCGCCAGTCTGCGACTTGGATGGAGGCGGAGCCGTTTTTTTAAAAACGCGCGGGTCAGCCAGGTTCATCAACACTGTGCACTTGTCAGGCGGCACGCCGCGTTTGATCAACGATTGTCGCCAATGCTCGGTGACGGTGATAACGTGGTCGGCAAAGCGGCACGCCAGTTTTTCTTGTAAACGGATTGCTTTCATGGGCAGACTGGCGCGACCGGCGCCGAAACGAGAGGCAAAAAATTCAGGCATCAGGTCGTGCAGGTCGAGGATCACCGGCACACCGCTGAGTTTGGGAACGAAAGCGGCAAAAACCAGGAAATCGGGCAGGTTGTGCACCTGGATGACGTCGTAGCGCAGCCGTATGTGCAGGCTCGTTAATTTGGCAAACGCCAGGGCAAAAAAGGCCAGATATTCCAGGAATTGCACCACCACGCCGTGTCTCTTGTGCCGCTGAACTGGCAAGCGGTAAATGTTGGCGCCGTGATGTGAATCGGTTGCCGGTTCGCCAGCGTGGCGCAGGCAGATGACGTCCACCTGGTAACCACGGTCGAGCAGCGCCTCGGCCTCGCGTTGCACGCGCACCTCGCCCAGGGGATAGTAGGCATGGACGACCATGCAGTGACGTTTGGCAGGTTCGATTTGTTTGTGATTCACTGGCTTATTGTCCTAATACGCGCAATCCATAATCCCACAGCGTCATCGCGTCAATGTCGCCGCTGATGGCGATGGCGCTGCGCGCCCCATTGGGCCAACATCCCAGGCGGATTAAGGGCTTGCCGCTGTGTTGAATTTGTTCCATCAAAGAGTATTCGCCTTGCGAAAAATCGGCCCGGTCGAAATATATGGCATAGAGATGAGCTTCGCGGCTGACCTCGACAACGTAGCCTTGTTGGCGCAGAAATTCGAGCCTGGCCTGGGGGCAGTCTGGAGAAGCTCCAATAAAAGGCCGGCAACTGGCTCGGAACAGGCAGGTCGAGCCGTTCACTTGTTGATATCCGTCTAACCAGGGTTGGCTTGGACCAACGATGTCTACTCCGCGCGCCAGAATGGTTGTCCGTGCGGGGCCGGCGACCGTCAGTCGCCAGGCGCCGCCATCTGCTTTTGTCACCGTGACGGCGGCGTCAGCGCGTTGGCGCCACCAGGCGGCGATTTCACCCAGGCGCGCAATCCATACCGGCGGCGTCAGCGCGCGCGCCTTGGACAGGACGGCGACGAGCGCCTGGGCGCCCTGGGCGATTCGTTCCGGGTGCAACTGGATGGTAAAGAGTTCCCCCCGCGAGTATGTTTTGGTCAAGATAGCGCACCAGGCTCGCTCGACCAGTCCATCGGCGGCGCTGTCTAGTCGGTCAATCAACATCTCATCGTCCGGCAAAGAGACGGGGATATCAATGAGTGTTCCTTGCAATTGGGGCAATGATAGGCGCTCTTTAGCCAGCCAGGGGTTATAAAAAGCGACTGCGCGTTCATAGACTGGGAAAGACGGGAGGTTAAGCGCGGCGGGGTCTAGGATATCCCACAGGATGGGTTGGTTGCTCGTGTAGGAAAACCCGGCTTCGGTGATGGCGGCGTGCAAGCCGGCTTCACGGCGCAAGTAAGGGGAGCGGAAACCAGTTGCCTCAATGCCGGCTTCCGCAAAGATCTGCCGCGCCCGGCGCAGGTGGGACAATTGCTCTTGGGACCCAAGTTGAGAATAATCAATGTGAGTATAGCCGTGGACAATGAATTCGATATTCCGGGCCATATAGTTGGCGATGACGCGGCGATTTCGTTTAAGGACGATAGCCGTAATGGCAAAACTGGCTTCACATTCGAACTGTGCAAGTATTTGGGCGAACAGTTGCAAGGCGCTTTCCATTTTCGCTGGCGTGACGCCATATTGGCCGACGATACGCCGCATGCGTTTCATCGTCGCCAGGATCCCTTTAGCTTTGACGGCGGGAGCGATAAATCCCGTATTCATTTTATCTCCACGGTCGCATGAGGATGGATGCGCAGGACGTGAGCGGTGTAAGCGCCTACCGACATGAATGTGACGCCGGCGAACGAAGCCATGTAGCCAAACAGGTCTCGCGTACTTTGAAGCCAGGTCGTTTGATCCATCCGATACAGCAGGTTGCGGATCAGGAACCCGTGCGCCCGGATGTGGGCAGGCGAAAATTCTCGGATGTGAAACTTGCGCTGTCGTCCTGAGGTGAATTCAGCCGGGTGTGCCAGGTAGACAATCGGCCGTCCGGTGCGCCGGGCTTCGGCGTACAACACCTTGAAAAAGGCCTTTGTCGCGCTCAATCCCAAGATATTCAAAGAAGCCGAGATGAAGGGGACGATGAGGGCCGAGACAGGCACTTCCCATATCGGCAGATTCCCTTTTCTGAAAGCGTTGTTGGAATGGGGGCGATACGGCCCGCGCGGCGCGAAAATCCACCCGGGGTTGATCAAGTTCGAGCTTACAAAGTCAATGCGTTGAGAGCAGACGGAACTATCGGCCCAGTAACCTTGCTCGGCCAACAATTTCAGCGTGCAGGCAGACGTTTTGACGCGCGGGCTGCGAAAGACGCGGACGGGGTTGCCGGCCAGTTTTTCCAGTTTGCCGGTCGCCTCCTCGATATAATTCCGCTGCATTGTTTCTGACATCTGGTCATAGTTTTCTTCGTCGCCGTGCGTCAGCCCGTGGCAGCCAATTTCGTGCCCGGCGGCCTGGATACGTGCCAGGCTATCCGGCGTAGCCTGCTCGGCGTTGGCCGTCACGAAAAATGTGGTGGGGATGCCAAACTCGCCGCACAACCCCGTTGCGATTTCTAAAGAGCGTATTTTGTCCTCGACGGGGAGGCGAGGAGAAGGGTCAACATCCCAGGTGATTAAGATAGGTACTTGCATGTTCGTGGTCACGAATGGGCTAGTTCCCCACGTAGCGATTTTTTGAAATGACAATGTTATCCCAATAGATTGTTTTGTGGGATGTCCCCCGCTCCGTGTATAACTTGAAACTGAGCGCCGTGCCGTGCTTGGCCGTATCTGGGTCGTGCATGGTCCTGATGTTATAGTTCGCCAGCCACAATTCACCGTCCAGGTATACTTCAGCAAACCCGTTTGTTGGGCTTCGAAAAAAATGCTCTTCCAAATGGACCCACCTTCCAAGCGGGACATATTGGGACGATTTTTTCCCATTCAACTGGGTGCCGTTGAATTGCTGCCCTATATAGAGGTATCCCCCATCAACAATTAGTATCTGATTGTACTTTTCGTACCAACTGTCCCCAGTTCTTTCGACGATGTCGGTCAACTCTATCCAGGCGTCAATTGTTACATTGGCCGGGATGTAAAACCAGGCCGATCTCCAAATCTCGTTCCCTCCAATGTTCCAGGTGCCATTGTTGCCGGTTCGCCAGCCGCACTTGCGCATCTCGATGCGCCGGCTATAATCGCTGCCATCTCGGCCCCCAATATTGACGTTTAGTTCGAGGTACTGGCGTCCGCTCTGGGCCATCGCCGGGTCGTTTCGTAAAGCGATTTGCGCGTACTGGGAACAAACCTCGTGATTGCCGGCCTCCACGTAACCGAAAAACGGACAAGCGTTTGGCAAACACGTAAACCCGGGGTCCAGTTTAGAGAATGGCAAGAACAGATCGGTTTGGGTCAGATAGTGAGAGGCAGCGCCGCTGCAATTGGGTGCCGGGGGCTTGGCGATTGTCTCGAAATTTTCTCTCCACAATACGCTTGCCTCTTTTAGCACCAATGGTAAAAAGATATTGTATTGGGTTTCATACGTAATAATGACTTCTGCCAAAGACGCCGTGGGAATGGAGAGATCGAGTTGCAGCAGGCCCTCGGTCACTGTATAGCCATGGGACAGGCCATTGACCGTCACAGATTGAATTGGTACGTAACCGTCCTCCTCTTTCTGTAAATGGTAATATTGTTCGCTGCCCGTTTCATTTTCCAGGATCAGGTGATTGGTGTACCATTGCACAGAAATACTGCCATCGTCGTTACGTTTCTCCAGATAGAGCCGCTTTATGATATAGTCCAGGCTATGCCACGTCACGCCGCCTTCCACGCTGTTGATAGAGTCGGCGATTCCGTCATACGCGCCGATGCCCGGCAGTCCTGTGCCTGTTCCAAAATCTTCTTGGTGCCCGTAGAGGAAAACAGGCTTGTCTCGGAACAGGTCGAAGGGATAGGGGCTGTTCGTTTGCCAGTGGCGGGTCACAATGGCGTAATTGCCATAATCCATTATGGCCGGGTGCATCCCAAAATCCCACGCCGTGCTGGTCGTTCCACTCAGGGGCGTATTCTGAGTGTTGATGGTCGCCACGTAGTTCAGTTCCTTGAGCAAGGGTAGTGTGCTCTCCCCCGCCAGCTTGCAGGGGAAAATCATGATCCGCCCATAAGGAACACCCGTCAGAGCTTGATGAATATCCATCCGCCGCAGCGCTTCTTCCAGGTCCGCTTTCTGATGTCCAAGAGGAATGGCATCTGTGAACTCGGGGCATGGCTCGTGGTTATTGCCGTGGATGACCAGCGAGTAGCGGTCTGGATGGTCCAGGAACAACTGGGCGACGCCCGGTTCTGCCTGGCTGTAGCATCGCCCCGGCACGGTCGCAATGGTAGTGTGATAGTTATGTGCTTCTAGATGAGTGAGCAGCTCGCCAAAGTTCAGGTTGCCATACGGCTCTTGCAAGCACGGATCATCTATGACCAGGTTGGCATAGTTATGTGGGTTGTGCCACGCTTCGTCGCTGGCCGCGTAGCGCATGAACATCATCAGCGGCACGATTTGCATAAAATGCGCCTGCTCAAAATAATTGTCCTGCGGCCAGGCCTCGTACAGGCCGTAGAACTGGCTCACCTCCATGTTGTGATCGTGCAAGCCGCCATCTACAAAGATGCTGCCGGCCCCATTTTGAAAACGAACAAAGACGGGATAGGTTTGGCTATAGTCGTCAGTGGCTTTTACTAATATGTCAACGTGAATAGCGTCGAGGCTCAAAACGGGAGCGCGATCGTATTGGTCGTAAGGCGCTCTGATCGTCAATCCAGATAGTTCGCGCAAAATGTTGGGATGATCGGCGCTCAGCAAATAATCGCGGTTCGCATCAGCGGGGTAGATAGCTCCGCTGATCTCGCCATCGGTCAGCTCGCGCAGGTTGGCAGGGTCGTTCTCGCTGCGAATCCGTGTGATCAAGAGGTTAACGCCCTGTTGGTCAACGGCGCTCTCTAAAACGGCCACTTCGTCGAGATCCAGGTAACCGGATAAATTAGCGGCGTCTATACCGACGGCTGAATAATAGTGGCCGTTTTCGTCGCGCAGGAGGTTGTCGGTCAAGGTGGTCGAGGCGAGGTCAACAGCCGCCCAGCGCAGGCCGTAATAGTTTGCCATTTTCATAAAATTAATATCCATATTAACCGGAGCGGCAGCATTGTATAGCAGCAACACGTCGCTCAGGTCGTCTGGGGCAGATGGCCTGGCAACCGCAGAGAACAATAGGACTGACAAGCCGACCAGCAATCCACTGTATATTAACTTTTTCGCCATCATCATCATCATCACCATCATCTCTCACAATAATGGAGGCACGTGATTTAGATGCCTAATTATAACAAAAATTCTTCCAGCCCCACAGTAGATGCTGGTACAGTGCGTGCCATTCTGCTTGCGGGTCTGGCAAAACCCGTTCTTGGTATCCCAGCATGTTCAACCAGCGTCGGGCCTCGGCATTGACCCCGGTCAGCGCTGCATTGTCTTTCGACCAGCCCAAGAACATTAGCGGGATCAAGGCGAAAATGATCAGGTTCGCTGTGATCAAGGGGTGGGCCAGATAGCTCCTGGGAGGCCGTCGCCGCTGGCGCAAGAATTTGATAATGTTGATCAATTTCTGGTCCAGAGGCGCCGGCAGCGGCCACAAGCGGTAAAGGTTATATGATGTTTGCACGCGCGGATGATTTAAAAACTGTTCGGGAAATTGAACACACGAGTCGAATGTGATTCCCAATTCCTTGCCAACAACATAACGAAAGACTGTTCCCATCATCGCGGCGACCTGCGGCCACAGGTCGTGTAACGTCTCCGGGTACAGATCAAGCGCGGGGCGCAGCTTGAAACAGGTGGCGCGTTGGACCATGCCGGCCAGTTGAGACATGTCCGCCGGCAACTCGGCTTGGCGTTGGCTGCTCGCGGCAGCAAAGCGGCGTCCCCGTTCCGCGTAGGAATAGTGGTATTCTTGCCACAACAATAACATGGCCTCGTTGCAGGCCAGGATGAGCTTGTTGATCCACCGGATGGCTTCCAGGCGATTTTGGGGCGAAATGGGGTGAACCCGGTGAGGCAACGCTTCGGCCATGCGGTTGATGAGCAGCCGGATGCCGTCTTGAACTGAAAGCTGGCGTGGATCAATGATTGGCCCTACGCTCAACAGGTCTTGCCCATAGAGCGTTTGCCCTCCCGCTTTGATTTCGTACATCGAGATGGTTGGTTTGGCGCGTCCCCAGGCCAGGTTTTGCGGCTGATTTGTGCGCAGGCGGCCGGGGCGCATCCAAGAAATGCTTACCTCCAGACCCATTTCTGCCGTCAGTTGGCGCGATAGGGCGGCAAACGCGCCGCGATAAAAAGGCGAAGGCGTGACGACCGCGATCTCGTAATCGCTGAGGAAGGCCAATCTCCCATCGTCGAGCATCACGCTGCCCTCGCCCCGCCCAAAGCTGCCGTAGAGGATGATGGAGTGCGGTTCCATGCGGGCCCGAATGGCGTTGACGATTTGCGATAAATGCGCCGTGACGGTTTGCTCGACAATGGGATCATCGTGCGCGGTGTATTTACCCACGTTCACTCCACAAGACCCGTCCATCTACGTAGGCGGGTGCGGGCAAGCCAAGCGAATCGAGTAGTGTAGGCAGTACGTCCACCAACTCGACGTGCGTGCCTTCGATCAGGGAGCGATTGCTGATAAAGACACCGTCCGAGTCAGCGTAATCGGGCAGATAGCCGTGCATGGATTGTTGCTTGCGCCCGAATCCCCAGATTGTCTTGGAAAATATCGCTGACCGGTCCAGATAAAAGACCAGGTCGCCGTAGCGATTATCGGGCATGTGGAGATGATAACGGCCATAGTGTTCATCGGTCAAGATAAAGCCGCCCTCCAGCTCGCCCAAAATACGCTCGACGGCGGCCCGTTCGCCATCATTGCGGAACCAGAAGCGGGCATAGTTGGCCTCGACCAGGTTGATGAAATCGTGAATGTTCCGGCCATGCTGCCGAAAGTGCTGGTGGATGTCTACCCGGCGCTCGACGCGGATGTGGCCGTGGTCAGACCAGACAAAAAAATCGAAATCCGGAATACATTGACCGTAAGCCTCAAATTTGGCCTCAACCAGCCGGTCCAGTTCGCGCAAATGGGCGACGGATTCCGGGCTGTCTTGGCCGTAGGCGTGAGAATAGTGGTCCACGCTGCCCAGGAAAAGATAGGTCCAGGGCCGAATATTCCCAAACTCGTGCTCTCCAATCTGGACAAATTCGTCGCCGGCGCCCTTGGCCATGCCCACAACCTCGAAAGAGATATTGTGCTGGCGCAGGATGTCGAACGCCGTGGGATATTCTTTCAGATAACCCGGCTCGTCCCATGCGCGATCCTCGACCACGTTAAAGTAAGGCCAGTACTTGAGCGGCTCGTTGACCATCAGCGGGACGCCGAACCAGGCTGTATTTTTTTCGCGGAACATACGCGTATACTTGTGCAAAAAATAGCGGCTGGGCAGGTTGTCCATCAAGCCCAAATAGTTAAATATCCGCGCCCACTTGAAGGGCGTGCCAGCGGGGTCGTATTTCCAGATGAACCATTGCAGGTGTTTATCGGGGTGAACGCCGCTGTACATGGAGGGGTGGCAGGTGACGGAATGTCCCAGTTCGGATTTCATCCGCCGCTTGTGAGCAAACGAATTTAGAAAGGGCATGTGGCTCAGGCTGTCTGGCTTGAGCGCGTCGAAGAAAATGGATAAAACTGGTTTCATTGGCACTTTTCGTATAAAATACTGTCAATCTTGGCAAAATTCGCCGTGTATATTGTTCGACAATGCTCGTCGAGATAGCGCTTTACCTCGCCGTTTGGATCCACGTACTCTGTGACGGCCAAGACCAACCATATTCTGGAATGTTCTTGTATGGCGGCTTGAATCACGGCAGGCGCGTCGCGCACGTCGCTGATTTGAGACAGGCCGGTATCAATCGAGAGTTGCCGGTCTGCTACATAGTATTTAAAAGGCTTGTAGATGTAATATGCGTGCGGAATCACCACATCGCCAGGCTGTGACCTGCTCAAAACGTAATCCGCCACCCCGCGCCAATCTTCTGACTCTTTGTGATATACGTTTATCGTGGCGGCTACAAGCGACAAGATGGCAAGCGCGGCGACAATGCCTGATTTAATCCGCCATGTGGTCCTGATGCGCTCGATGCCCCTGGCAACCAGAATGTAATAAGCTGGAAGGCCCCACAGGGCTAACCTTGTGGAGTGCGGCCTGGCCTCCATCAGGACCAGAGCACCCAGCGCCGCAAAAAACAGATAGATTAAACACAAGCTGACCTGGTTGGTCCGTCCCCTATATTTACCTTTTACCTGGTGATTGGCTTCTGGCGCGAACACGCCCCACACCACGAAAATAAGAAATCCGCCCAGCCCTGCCACGATCACCCATAACGGAAGATCACCTCCGTATTGGCCCAGACTAAATACGGCGAACAATCGCGCCGGCAGTTCGAGCGGCAAGGTACGGTAACTGGCCGTTTTGTACCCTGCCCCAACATTCCCAATGTGGCGCAGCAAAAAGATCACCCACGGTACAAACAACGCCAAAACGCAGAACTGCGTCACTGCCCAGCCCAGCAAACGCTTTATACCGCCGGGCCGTTTCCACAGCCAGAGCAATGCGGCGACGTTGTGCACCGCCAGTACAAAGACCGTGATATAGTGAGTGTACAAGTTCAGCGCCGTACACAAAACGTAAACCGCTCCCCAGCCCCAGGCGCCTGTCTTTAAAAAGCGGAGCATACAGTATACCGATATCAGGGTTAAGAGTGTGATTAGGGCGAACATGCGCGCTTGTTGAGAATAGTCTATGTGGAGCGGCGAGATGGCAAGAAGCAATGCGCTCAAAAGCCCCACATTTCCACTGAATAAAGCCCGCGCCAGCCAATATGTTATCAAGATTGACAATACTCCCGCCAGCGCCGAATAGAGACGGATGATGAATTCGCTCCGTCCTACCTTCATCCACAAATGCAGCGAGAGATAATAAAATGGTGGGTTAGCCGATTCATATTTATTCCACTCGCGAGCCATTTGTTGCCACATCCGCCATCCAATGGCATTGGACGGGCTGGTCATGATTTTAGCCACGCGCGGGACCAGCTTATCAGCGAAAAAGACGCTTGATGCCTCGTCAAGCCCCAAGCTTTTATCTCCCAGGCGATAGAGCCTTAATCCCATGCCGAGCAAAATGATCAACAGCACGAAGAGGGTATGTCGTTTCATGAACCGTCCTTCAATGCTGTGTTCTCTCTGTGAAATCGAGCTTCATCAAGGCAGATCTTGCACCCAGACCACACGGATGGCATCAGCGACAATATCCCGCCCGGACGAAACATCATCTGATACCACCACCGATCCCCGATCCTGGAAAGCGTAAAGACCCAACAGGTTCCACTGTCCGCCATTGGTTTGCTGATTTACTCTCACTATGGTCGTCCCATTCAAATGATGGATTGTATAGGGCACGTCGGTGGGTCTCCAACTTCCTTCCCACCACCAGGCATATACTTGATATCTTCCAGGTCGAGGAATAGTAAATGCCCAAGTCGCGGTATCTTGACCATCGCTTATTTCTCTATTGTAATAATGGGTAGCGCCGTAATGTTGCCCTCCCACTTTGGTGTATCGTTGCCATGCGTCTTGAGAGAACCGGGTGGAAAAGCCAGGATCTTCATTGTCAATGATATGCTCGTTTGGATCGGGGGTGGGTGTGATGATTGGAGTGGGACGGTGTTCGAAAGCGCCTTGATCCACGCCCGTGCTGTAAGGGACGGGCTGATTGTCGAAATCCAGTGTGTATCCAAGATCAAGCCCTGCATCAATTGCCAGGCTTTCGGGAAGCAGATGAAAATCTTGCTTGGCCAGGTTGGCGAAAAGAGGATTGGCGATTTGTTCCGTCGAGTCTAGCGCAAAGCCCAAATCAGTATTATTAAGGTAATAGAGATTGTAGCCGCGAGCAAAGCCGGCCTTGTTGGAAACGAACTTGAATTCATCAATATAGAATATATTGTTGCGAGCGACGAAGGTGTCCTGGGTTGGATCTCCTCCGAAAGCGAGGACTGCCCAGCCCGGCTCGCTGCTGCTTGCCATCTCGACGAGAGTATTGTTTTCCAGGCGAAAGTTGGTCACGGTGCTTGCAAATTGGCCGCTCAGATGAATATGTGAGAATCTGCCGTTGTTGACAGAAACATTATAGGCCACAGTGGTGTCTTTGACCACGCCGCCGCCGACTTCGAGGAACCCGGCATTCCCGGTCGCCCAGTTGTGGTGAACGTGATTGCCGCTCGCGTTTCCCCACCATTCAAACGCGCCGCCGTCCATGCCGTAATCATAACTGGGGGCAATACAATTCTCCAGTCTGTTATGAGAGATTTCATTGTAAGAGTTGTATAGCTTGACCCCAACCGCGCCGAAATCATCGTCGCCGCCTGGGGTGTTCCTGATCATATTAAGAGCGTGCACGTAATTGCGCGTCACCAGGTTATACTGGCCGGCGATGATAATACCTGTGCCAACCTGGGTCGCTTCGACGTCCCTGATGACGTTGTGATCCGAGCCGTGCGATATATATATGCCGCCTTCGTGTGCGTCTCGCACGAGCACCCCTTCGACGATGACCCAGTCGGCGTTAATCTTGATTGCACTGGTCCGGTTATCCGGGCTGCCTGGGTTGCGAAAGATTGGCTTATCGCCAGTGCCGTAGGCGGTAAAGACAATGGGAGCGTTTTCTGTTCCAGAGTCGTCAATCACCAGCCCGCCGGTCCAGGTTGACCCGCGCTTAAAGTAAATAGTGCTCTTAGGCGGAAAATTCGTCGCGTGAACTCGCGCGAGAGTTCGCCACGCGGCGTCTTCAGACGTCCCGGAATTGCTATCGGAACCATTGACGCTGTCTACATAGTAGCAATTGCACCATCGTGATATATAAGGAAGATAGATATACTGCGTTTCTTGCGCCGACCGGGGACCGTTGGTTCCAAGATCGGCATTCATACTTGCCAGGTGGGGCATAGTCAAAAGGAGCAATGTGAACGCAACTATTAATCCCACATACGCGAACAGCTTACTCATCGTCGTCCCATCTCATTTCTTTTGCAGGCTATTTTCCGAGCGCCGCTTGATAGACTTGCATAGTTTGCTGGGCTATAGTCGCCCATGATAACTCAAACCTGCATTTCTTCAAAGCGTATTCTCCCATCCGGGAGCGAGTTTGGCGATTTTGGAGCAGGCTGATGATGGCCTGGGCGAGGGCGGTGCTGTCGCAGGGTGGGACTAACAGGCCAGTCTGTCCGTGATCCACTACTTCCGGGATGCCGCCGACCGCGCTGGCTACGACTGGCTTGCCAAATGCATACGCGAGGGGGATGACGCCGCTTTGAGAGGCCTCTGTATAGGGCAGCGCGACGAGGCTGGCTTGTTGGAAAAGGCGCGGCACGTCTGCGTGCGGAATGTATTCGTTGAGCATGAGAAACCGTTCCGGGTGTACCATCTGCGCCTGGTATCTCTCAAGGTCTTCTCCCCGACCGGCGATGACAAAACGAGCATTCGGGCAGGCTGCGCTAATGGCTGGTTCGGCTGCAATGAGATAATCCAGCCCCTTGTAAGGCCAGATGCGCCCAAAGAAAAGAACCGTTCCTTCTTCTTCGGGCCAAACCCCATCGTTCCAGCGCCGGTAAATGGAAAACTCGCCATGGGGTATCGGCACAACCCGCTCTGGAGAGAGCTTGTGTCTTTCCACAAGCACCTTTCTTGGCGCCTCGCCGTGCGTGATCAAGCGCCGGGAATACTGAATGGGCAAATCGCGCACAAACTGGGGAATGTTGCGCTGCGAGCGGTCGCCGGCGTGCATCACCGGATCGTGGATTGTGGTTACCAGGCATGTAGGGCGCCAGATCATCAGCCCAGCGTTGAACCAGGGATTGACTGCCAGCAGATGAATCATGTCGGGGTGGAGGCGATCAATCGTTTGCCACATCTGGCTCAGCATTTTGAGGTTGGCCGGCGAGCGCAGGCGGGGTTTTTCAAAATAGCACAGGTTTACCTCGGTCGAGAGGGCACCTGCCATACTCTCAAAATCAGTTGGTGTCAGCAGGCTCACTTGTGCGTGTGCAGTCAGGGCGTTGGCCAGACAGAGTGTGTATTCGAAAAAGTTAAAGTCAACCAGTGTGACGTGCATCTTGAAACGCCTGTATCAATTGTCGCCCCGTAACGCGCCAATCGTAGACCTGTTCGATCTGTCGCCGTCCGTTTTCGGCAATCCGTTCCCACAGCGCGGGATCGGTCATCATCCGTACTGTTTGGGCCGCAAAGTCGGCAGCCGTGTCGGCGATCAGAATGTTTTGATCGTGGGTTACCTGCAATCCTTCACACCCTAACGTGGTGGAGACAACCGGCCGGCCCAGCGCCAGGGATTCCAGGATTTTGACCCGGATGCCGCTGCCGGCGTGCAGTGGCACCAGGTTGAGGCAAGATTGCTCGTAATAGGGTTGGACGCTGTCTACGTATCCCGTCACGGTGATTCCATCTATTTGTTGGCCCAGACGCGCGATATCTTGTGGGGGGGCCGAGCCGATGATGTACAGGTGCGCATCGGGGATTTGGCGCTTGATCAGGGGAAAAACCGCGCGCGCCAGGAAGCGGACCGCGTCAACGTTGGGCTGGTAATACAGTGAGCCGACGAACATCAGGTGGCGGAACCCGGCCGGCTTGCCTAACGGTGTAACCATGTCGGTATTCATACCGGTAGGTACGGCTACGATGTCGGCCTGCGGAAGCTCTTTGAGCAGTGTAGCGCGGTCGAACTCGGATACGACGATGGTTCTATCGTAGCGCCGGATATATTTCAGCGTGGTGTGCTTTTGAAACAGCCAGTCGCGGAACAATTCTAGTTTTTGTTTCAAATCCCGCTCGGTCGTCATCATGCGCCACCATTGAACGTAAGGGACGTTGTGGAGGGCCAGAATGGTTTTGCATTTGCCCTGGGTCGAGATGGCGTCTATGTAAGGCCCCATATAGACGTGATGAACGTCCACCACGTCAAAGTGTTCGGTGGCCGTGGCGTGATGCAGCGCCTCCGCCAGTTCCTCGTGATAATAGGTGAGATGACCGATGGGATCGCCGCCGCGAATGTAGCGTAACAGGTGAGGCAAGTATTTGATCTTGGACCGTTTTTGCCAGGGGATGGGTCTGACCTCGGTGCAATACTCTCCCACCAGTTTTTGAGCATCTTCGGCTTGTCCGGAGCCAGGGCGCACCGGGCACATGAGCACGACCTCGTGTTCCTTAGAGGCGTAGCGCATTTGATTCGAGACCCGTATCTTGGCTCCAGCGTTGGGAGGATATGGAACGTAACTGGTTAACACGAGAATGCGCATGTAATTTACCTGCCTCGAGTGTTATGATGATGCTCAATCAGTGCCTGTTCGAGATATGCTTCAACTTGATCGCATACCTTGTCGAGCGCATACCGTTCACGAACGGTCGCAATCGCGGCGCGGCGGATGCGGTCGCGCAAGTCGTCATCCTGCATCAGGTTGACCACTGCCAGCGCCATGGCGCGCGGATCTTCCGGCGGCACCAGGATGCCATTGCGCCCGTGAACGATGTGTTCGGCCGGGCCGCCCCGCTCGCTGGCGATGACACAGGTGCCTTGCGCCATCGCTTCGATAGTGATGCCCCCAAATGGTTCAACCCAGACGGAAGGAATCAACACTGCATCGTAATGCTTATACGAGTCTATCAGTTCCTCTTGCGAGACTTTGCCAACGAAACGGATGGCTTGCTGTAACCCCAGGGACGAGGCCAGTCCATAAAGAGATTGCATATAGGCGGGCGTTCCATCGCCGACGATGTCCAACTGGGCGGGTTTGCCCAATTCGCCCGCCATCGGGTGATTTAACAGGGCAATGGTTTGGATTGCCAGATGGATGCCCTTGGCCTCGCTCAGCCGCCCGGCGCAAAGGAACTGGTAGGTGGAACGCGGCGATATTGGACAGGGCGTATCCAGTATAAAATGCGCGGGCAGTCCTCGCGGAATGACCTCGATGTGTTCCGGTGAAAAGCCGGATGCAATGTATTGCTGTTTTAATATAGTGCTGTTAACAAGGATGTGCGTAAAGCGGGACGTATCGAAGGATTTGATCCCTTGCACCCATAACCGGTATGTTCGCTTGCGCCAGTCGGATTCCTGAACAAGTTCCTGGTGGCGTTGCAGTAACCAGTAATCACCTAGATCGAACACGACGGGAACTCCAAGCTCCTGAACCGCCGCGAGGGGAGCTAGAGAGAGGTGCCCCATATTCCACACATAGACTATATCCGGGCGCCAAGCCTGCAACAAGTGGCGAGTGACGTCATAGTCAACGCGCCCCGTAAGCGCCCATTGGACATGTTGCCATCGCTGATAAAGAGCTTGATGGCTGGCCGGTTCCCGTATGTGCAACAAACGATGCACGTTGCCGGTGGTCTGCCTCTTGGGCGCTTGCCAATCACTGGTCAATACTTGAACGTCGTACCCTCGTTCTTTTAGCCCGTCCGCGACTGATTTGCAGCGCAGATCATAGCCGCCCTGAAAGTAGGGGGGATAGCGATTGGATATGATCAAGATTTTTTGTGGCTTTATTGGTGGCGTTGCCATTGTTATATCTGCCGGCTGAAAAGTCTGCGAACACGATGTCCCCAAATCCGGTCAAAGCTGTTCCACAGAATGCGGACATCCTCGACAGTGATAATCGAGAGCGCGAAACTGCCAATGAAAAAGGCCGGCAAAAAGAGCAGCCGGAGCGCCCACGATTCGGGGCTGAGCCACCAATACAATGCGTAGAGCGCTCCAAAGAGCGCCAGCGGCTTGACGTAATCCATTGTCTTGGGGTGAAATCCCGCCCGGCGCAAAAACCAGACATTGAGCGGGTTCGTTGTCAGGCGCCCCAGCATGGTGGCAATCGTCGCGCCCATAATCCCAAATGGCGGCACCAGCACGAGGTTGCTGACCACGGTGACGGTAGTGTTCACAACGTTAGACGTGGCCGGCGCCTTGGAATTGCCCGCCGCAACGGTCGAGTTCCCCAAGATATTGCCGATCAACCCGATGGCCGTCGAGAGCATCGAAAGCGTAAAAATCGGCTCGATGGCCAGATATTTTTCCGAAAAGAAAAAGAGAATGAGCTCGCGTTGAAACACCATCATAATCACAGTGCCTAACACCATCACGAAAGAGAGGCCGCGCACGGTCATGTCGAGCACCTTTTGCGCCCGCTCGCGCTCCCCCTGCATAATCAGGTTGGACAGATTGGGAAAATAGACGGTGCGGAAGGATTCGTAGAAACGCCGCACATTCGTGGGGATCTTGGAGGCCACGTCCAGCAACGCGACGTCGGATGGAGTCATCACCGCCGCGACCGTGAATGTGCCAAACGAGCTAAAAACGTACGTAAGAATATCGTTGAGCTGCAAGGCCCATCCAAAGTGCAGCAACCCTTTCATCGTGCCAACGTTAAACCCTAGTCCCTTCTTGGTGGGAATCGCCACATAGTAAGCCACACACGCCGCTCCGATAGAGATGATTTGAGCCAGCACGGCCCCGACTAGCCCCATGTGAAACCAGACCACGAAAGCGGCGATGAGCAAAACGTTGAGCACACTGGATCCCAGCTCGATGAATGCCATTTGCTTGAAACGGAACATGCCCTGGAGCAATTCTTTTAATATCTTTTGGTACGCCAGCACGAACATAAATCCCAAGATGAGGACGGCCAGGTTTTCGACCGGAGATTGACCAAATAGCTTGTAGACCAAGGGTTGGGTGAACAGAAATAAAATTCCAATCAGTATGGCGGTGACGAAACGGAATACGATGACCGTATCGATGATCACTCTCTGATTTTCCCGGCCTGCAGATCCTAAGGAGCGGATCGCCGAAATTCCAACATTGAAATCGCCCATCATCCTTAAAAAGGTGGCCACGAGTTCTATCAGCGCCGCTGTGCCAAAGTCGCTGCTCGGCAGGTACACTGTCAGGATTTTGACCCCCGCAATGCCGGACACAATCCGGATGGCAGTTGCCATGCTCGTGTATACTGTGCCGCCCAAAAGACCATATAGTAGTTTGTAATCTGAAGATTTTGACATTTATCGCGCCGCTTCTGTATTGAGTGTGTATATAACTTCGTTGATGCCGAGCATTACGCCTAACACAGGCGTCCAGTACCAGGCCATGAACACTGGCGCCGCGACCCCGGCGATGAGAACCGTGACGTAGCTCAGCGTGAACCCTAACACAACCCCCCTAAAAACCTTGTCCCTGATTTTGGCCCAGAGCAAATATCCGCGCAGCAGGAACAAGGCCGAGAACCACACAAACGGCGCAAAGCCTACAATGCCCAGGTCCATCAAAATGAACAAAAACGTATTGTGCATATAGCCGGTGTTGCGGTCGCCGCCCAACCGTATACGAGGGCGATAGTCGTTTCCCGGACCGATGCCGAGCAAGGGGTACTGCTTTATTTTGATCAGCGCGTATTCATTTTCCATCACCCGCCACTGCCACGACGAGCTATTTTCTACTTGTTCGCCGGTAAAGAGAGAAGCCGCCCGGATATAGAGCGCGTCGAGAACATCGTTCAGTTTGGGAAAGTAGGAAACCAATAAGGGGACTGTTATGGCGCCAATGATGACGAAGGCGCACAGGAACAAGAGCATGTTCCTGCGCTGGTTTCTCGTGCTGATTAGAAATACCGTGGCGACAGAGGCGGTCGTCCCGATCCACATGTTTCGATTGAAGGTAAAGGCCAGGGCGATCAACAAGACAAAAACGGCCATGGTCAAAAGCCAGCCGACGTAATCCATGCGCTCTCGGGAGAGCAATATGATAAAAGCCGGCATCAGCGCCACCAGAACAAGGGATTGGCCGGGTGGCAAAATTCGGGTCACGCCCGCAAAATTCTGTTCAAATACGCCGGCTGTCTCTACCCGTCCGGGCAAGATCGGCACAGAGGGTCCCACTGCCTGTTGTACAATCATCAAAGTCGCCACAATGGCCGCAATGACGAGCACGCCGCTCACCAGCGTCAAGAGTTGCTGGCGTGTTCTGACCAGATTCGTGACGGCAAAGAAGACGAGATAGCTAAACAGGATGCGCCATTGGTACTCCATCAAGTCCATGTCGGTTCTAAGATTGAGGATCGAATTGACGAAAGAGATCAAACTGGCCAGGAAAAAGAGCGCCACGGGCCAATCGAGAGGAGTCTTGACGTAAGGAGCATCCTTGTTCCCTAGCGCCTGCGCCACGACCAGGCCCAAGAGATAAATCAGGCACAACTCGACCGCCGTAAAGCCAAAACCAACATTGATGGTTGGGATCTGTCCCAGATCGTAAATGGAGGAGCTGGCCACGAGCATGAGCAAAATCACAAGCTCGGGCTTGGAAAAGGCGCTGAGGACGACGAGGATACCTCCCAGCGCAAGCAGCGTGACCTTTAGGGGCAGTTTCGTCGCCAACAGGCCAGAGGCGAATCCAACAGCGAGCGTGCCCACGATGAGCGCCGGCAGCACAAATGGCTTTAACGCTGCTGACGCTACCTCCAGGTAGCGCCGTAGTTGATGCACAATCCTAAAAGAGCTATCTCTAACACGGTTTAGATCAAGCCGTCGAAAACCAAACATCTTGCCCAATTTCATATCGAATCGAAATCTTGACCATCTATACGTCACTCGCATTTTCGCCAACAAGCTGACGAAACACGTTCACCAACCGCCGAGCATTCTTGCGGATGTCAAATTCTTCAGCCACCACCGCCGGTCCGTTGGCGGCCAGGCGTTGTCGCAAATCTCTATCTTTTGCCAGTTGGGCCAGCGCCGCCGCCAGCGCCTCGGCATCTTTTTCCGGCACTACAAGTCCATTTTCTTGATGATGCACCAATTCTGGAATGCCAGACGTGTGGGTGGATACCACAGGCACCCCCATGCCCAGAGCTTCCATCATTGCCACGGGAATGCCATCCCTGTCCCCATTTTGAGCTACTATGCATGCCAGCACAAATACGTCGCAATTCTGCAGCGCCTGGCGCACCCAGGGTTGCTCCTGGGCCCCGGCCAGCGCGACGACATCTCCCACGTCTAAATCGGCTATCAACCGTTCCAACGCCGCGCGGCGCTCGCCCCGCCCGACAATGGTGCAGTGAAAATTCACCTGGTGTTCTTTCAAGGTTCTACAAGCGCGAATCAAATAGTCGTGCCCTTTTTTTTCCACCAGGCTGCCCACTGACAAGATACGCAAGACGGCGCTATCCGGCGGCGCGGTCGCAGCCTGGAATTGCTCCAGGTCAATTCCGCAATGAACAACGGTGATGTCTTCTTGGGTGATTTGGCATAGGGCGCTGATTGCCCGGCGATTATGATCGGAAATTGTAATCAGCCGGTCGGCCCTGTGGGCAATCAGCCCTAGCAAGTCATTTTCTGGGGAATAGATATCACTGGCGTGAGAAGTAACTGTGAACGGAAGATCAAGCAATTGGCTGATTACCAGTGCCGCCGCCGCCGACAGCCAGGCAAAGTGGGCGTGAATGACTTGTACGCCGCTTCCCTTCAGACGCTTGGCCAGGTATACCCCTTTCAGGAAAACAACCAGCCGTTTGAACAGCCAGGTGAACTTGGGCGCGGGCTGTGTCATCAAGCCCCATAGCAGAGTCCAATAACGTCGCGGCGATTTGAACATGAAATATATTTGGGCCAGCCACAACGTGGGGCTGTAGACCTCGGCGGCGTAGCATACCTGGCGCGCCAGAGCTTGTGAGGTAGGGTGAATTGGCCCCGCCTTGGGCGATAGGAGGGAAAAGACCTGGACAGATACACCTTGCTGCTGAACCTCTCGGATCTCTTCGGCGATAAAGGTTTCAGTGAGATGGGGAAAGCGCAGCAATACATAAGCAACTTGAGTATCCACCGCTATTCCTGCACAGCTAGAGTTTTCTATACTGGCGCAGCGCAACAACCAAAATGATCGCCACGATGATCACAACGGCGCCAGCCACCGCCGTAACCCAGGCGGGTATCTTTCTTTCTCCCTTCGAAACGTATGGCGTTGGCGGGATGGGCGTTGCATTGTTTTCTGCTCCCGTTTCAGGAGGCGGAGTAGCAGTGAATCCTGGCGTCAACTCTGGCACGGCCGTTTCCAGCGCCGCAGCCAGGCCGCTGTCAGTCAGGCGGCGAGTGTCAATGGACCCGATATCCTTTCCTTCGTTCCGTATCCAAACCAGATTGCCACTCAGTTGGCGCGTGTCCCAAATCAGCGCGCGAGTTGCCCACCTTACACCTTCCACGCTCGTGCCGGTGATTGCCAGAAGCGCCGTGTCTTTGTTCCAGGGTGAGGGCATCTCTTGGATCAAGCCTGCGACCGTCTCGGGCGATAGCCGCAGGAGCACCTCACCGACTCGAGGCTCTATCTCGTTGCTTCTGGGTACGAACGGCTGGGGCAGCAACTCGTTGACCTGTTGGAATAAGGGATGTGCAGCGGGGCGGCCAATGAGAATAACGTGATGCTCGCTCAATGTTTTTGCGTCCAGATTCTCTCCACCCAAGGCCACAGCAGGGCTAAAGCCCGTTCCATCTGTTCTATCGCCCAGGGCCGCTGCCAGTTGAAACAAGCTCTCGTATTCTGCCGCGCCAGGAAAGGATGGCAACACGAACAACAGGTCGCCCAAATCAGGTTGATCGCTGAACGGAGAAGAAAAATATCGCAAATTCAGCGCAGTGTGCTCGGTCCGGTGCGCCAGGTAGAACGAGGAATCCTTGGAAATAGTCAGCCAGACCTGTCTATGGTCAATTCGTTCACATTCCACGCGCTCTGTCTGCATCCACACTTGTATAGATAGCTTGTTGCTCATCCCATACTTGATACGCGACCCGGACAAGCCTAGTTCTAGTACCCCTCCGGTTGCATTCTCTCCATTGAGGGGTACACTGGCCACCGGGGTATCATTGAGGAGAATGCTCAACGTTGATGTGTTTTCCTCTATAATCCTGGAATGGGCAAAGAGCAGGCGAAAGAGAGCTTCATTGGTCAATTGCCAGTCCAGGGGGACATAAAACCAATATGCAATTTCCTGGGTATAGGGGCCGTAAATAGTCTTGTCTACATAGCCCAGGTCAGCCAGGCTAAGGTTAGCTGACCGGGTAGTCGTCACGACCAGAGGAGGCTGGATATCTCGAACCTGGGTGGTCGGGCCGGTCATGGAAGGGGCGTACACATCCAGGCTCAATGCCTGAGCGGCCTTGTGGAGCGCGTCTTCGTTCGCGCCGCTGATCAGCAGAATGGCTTTTTCGGGATTCCAGGGCGATACGATTTCTTGTAGGATGCCGTCTCCCTCCGACACGGGTTGCTCGTTTTGCAAGAAAAAGTATCCCTCTTGAGCAAACGATTTAATGTGCGCCTCATTTCCCGGTGCGGCAGCCAGAGCCGACGTTAGCGAACTGGTATTCAAGGCGCCTTTCACCCGATCCACCAGAATAGTCGTGTTTTCCAAAGAATAGAACAAGGCGGAAATTGGCGTCGTGTGAGTCAGTTGTACAGTCAGGGTGACTAAGGTGGTTTGACCAGGCGAGAGGGATGGTAATTCCCAGCGCACTTGATCTGTCCCATCGCAGGCAGGGTCACAGTTGACCAGATTGGTTTGACGTGGCAACAGAGTTACCAGAGATAGGGAAGAGCTTGCCCCCGCTGTTGTATTGGTCACGGCCATAGTGTAGCTGAAAAAGCTGCCAGGCGCGACGGTAGCCGGCCCCTCTATGCTCAGGGCCATCTCTCGGCGGCGTATCGGTACAGGAAGCGTGGTGTGATCGTTAAGCCACGTCACCACCTCGTTACGGTCAGGCGCTCCAATCACGAACAAGTGCTCGGCCCCGGCCTGTCCAGAGGCCATGGCGTGTAGCCACTCTGCGTCCGTAGTCGTGCTGATGGTCAGCCCGCTCGCCAGCTTGCCCAGGTTGGCTGCAATACTGGCGGCGGCGCGCAATTCTGGCTCGGTGGGATGCGATGGGAGAACAAAACGCACTTGGTCAGGATCAAACGAGCGCTGGTAAAAAGGGCGCGGATAAACGGCCAAATCCAGGACGGGCGGGAGCGGATTATAGTTAAAAGACAGCAGGGATTCAGTATGAATAACGAGTTTTGCCTTATGTGGCCTGTTGCATAGAAACGCGGCATCCAACTCTATGCTGATTTCGTGATTGCTGCCGGGTTGTGCATTGAGCAAATCAGCAGGCAAATCAACCCGCAACCGGACCTGTTCTTTCACGGCATTATCTAGCTGGTAGACCTGGAGTAACTGATCATCGAGCCGGACCAGCACTTCACCAAAGTAGGTTGGTAGCTTTATATCGGCAGCTTCAAGAGAAGTGTAAAAGTAACTGAAATCGAGGTCAAGATAGTCGCCGCTTACGATCTGCCAGTTTTCAGGCAGCCGGAATGAATACTGCGCGCTTCCCCACGGGCTGAATAACTCTCTATCTCGATAACCCAATTCCGCAAATGTGATTTGAAATTGTGATGACGATTGGACCTTGGATGAAGCAGAAGGTGCATCCTGGCTGGCATAAGAGGGTGGCGGGAATACACCCGCCACGGCCCCTATCACAAATAACAAGACCAGCATAAAAGCTGGCTGTTGTTTCCTGGCATGGCTTTTTCTACGCAGTTGGTTGGGATTCATTCAAGCCAGTCTCCTCCGCAGTATACAAACAAATCTCCCCGTTGCTGCTGGCGTATTGCAGCGCTTTCTTTGCCCTGTCAAGAAGCTCATCACGGCCGGTGCCGTTGAGATCGTAAGCCACCACACCGATGGAGGCTGCCAGATTGAGCTTCAGGCTGCCTCCGTCCAATTCAAAAATGCTCCACTCGAGTCTCTTTTTTAATTTCTGGAGGACACGCTCTGCATCCGGACCGGGCGTGTCTGGGAAAAGCACGGCAAATGTATCATCCTCGAAACGAGCCACCAGGTCTTCTTCGCGCAAGTGCTGTTTCAAGAAAATGCCTATTTGCCGCAGAGCCTCGTTCCGCAGACGAGGCAACTGCATATCCTTGATTAAATCCAGGCGGTCAATATTGATCAATGTTAAAGAGAGAGGAAATTGATGCCGTTTGGCCCGGCTCAACTCTTCTCCAAATCGCTGCACAAAGTAATGCCGGTTATAAATGCCGGTAGCGCCGTCTATAATGGTAACGCCGGTGATCGCTCCAGCAGGGGTGCGCAGGTACTCTAACAAAAAGGCTCCCACAATGCCAACGATCAGGCCCAGAACAACAGCCAGCATCATGTTTTGAATTTTATCCGGCTTTGAAGGCGAGGTCGGTGTGTACGGTGGGTCGAGCAGCCTCATGTCGTAAATCTCGCCGAGATTCTTGATATATTCAACGGCTCTCTGCCCAACCAGTGAAGCGCATGCCTTGGCCATCGCCGGATCATCGCTTTCGACAATGATCTTGATAATGTTAGTTGGGGAAACCAGCTCGCTGGTAACTTTAAGATTTGTCCTTTGTTCTGGTGCAAGCCCCATTTCCTGGTAGACTGTCTTGACGACAATGTCGCTGGCGGCGATGTGAGCGTAGGTTGCCAAGATCGAATCTCGCTGGGTAAGCGTGTCCAGTCCTCTGATCACCTGATCTACGGTGCCAAAGGACGAACTGGGACTGATGACAAAAGTGGCCTCGGTGCGATAGATAGGTGTTTGACTGTAAGTAAATATCAGCGCCGAGGTCATTGAAAGTAAAAGGGCTGGCACAATCAGCCACCACCCTTTTAGCAAGATTTGTACATAATGCCGAATGGCCATTTCTGTTCCTTCGCTGCTGGCCCAGACAGGTTAACTGGCGCCTCTCCCGAAAATGACCGAGGACGCGCTCCACCACAAGATCTTGATGTCCAGCGCCAAACTTTGATTCTGCACGTACTCGATGTCATAGTTTACTATAGTATCGAAATCTATGCCACTCCGTCCCTTGACCTGGGCCAGTCCCGTGATGCCCGGCAGAACCTCCAGCCGCTCATAGTGCCAGAGTTGATATTCTTCAACTTCCCAGGTGACATTGGGGCGTGGCCCAACAATGCTCATGTCCCCTCGGAGCACGTTAAAGATTTGCGGCAATTCGTCAAGACTGGTTTTGCGCAAGAAACGCCCCAGCCGGGTGACCTGGGAGGCATGTATGGGCTTGTAAATTTTGCCGTTCCCATTGGCGCTGGGCTTGTCCATAAAGGCTTTTGCAAAGGCAAAGCGGGGTCCCCATCCACCTCCACGGGGCTTGTTTTCATTGCCAATGCATCCATTCACAAAAGCTTTCATAAAGGCGCGATGAGAGCTATTGTCGAGATTGTGCTGCATAGTGCGTAACTTGAACATTTGAAAGCGCCGCCCGCCTTTGCCGACGCGTTCCTGGACAAAAAGAGCCGGACCCGGAGAATCCAGGCGGATGAGCAGCGCACACAAGCCTATCAATGGAAGCACCACGGGCAATACCAAGAGACAAATGATCACGTCCAACACACGCTTGGCGATTTTGTATTCTCTCCGGTGTGGAAACACACGCGCTGGATTAATAATCACTAATTCCATCGTCACTCCCTATTTGACACAATGCACATTTTCAGCATAAAGCGACTCGGACACGTAAGGCTCGACCCGATCTTCCATTCTACCGATTGCTCTTTCCACAAGACTATCAAAGGTGACAGCGTCTTCTGGAAAAGACGCGATGCCCGTCTCCAACACGACCCCTATTTTTTCGGATACTGCCTCGCGGAGCAGATTGACGAAATCGGCCAATCGGTCCGCTGTTGCTTCGGGTATGAGGACGAGAAAATCATCGTTTCTCTGAGCGATAATAGTATAATCCTCTAATTTGTCGCTCAATACACCTGCGACGTTTGCTAACATGTACTGCTTCATAATGGTTTGTTGAGCTTCTTGCACCATGCGATCCAAGGCGACCTGGATAGATTGGTTATCCACCCGAATAGCCAGTAGCGCCAAAGGACGCTGGTGATGCCGCGCTCGTTTCAGTTCTCGATACATTTCAGCCTGGGCATCCGAAAACGCTTCGGGAGGCTTGTCCAGATGTCCAATGGCGATGCGCGCTACGGTGTTCTCAAACTCGCTCACCCCATTGCTCACCCACCGCGACAGAATAATTGTCAGAGCAATGGCGCACGCCTCCATGGTGGTCAGGGGAAGGTCCGTACCCATTATATGCTGCTTGACCAACGTCTTGAGCACCAGAAACACTAGTATGGATGCGCCCAGCAATACCCCTAACGATACCTTTTGCAAGCGAGGAACAATGGCCATGGCGACGGCGACGGTTGGCACAAAAGCATACGCCACATCCGTGATATCAATTGGCTCGCTCAGCCGTTCAATGTTATAAAACAAGAAAAGCCAGACGATAAGTATGGCTACAGTCAGGCGCATTCGATTCACAGTGCACTATCCCCCAACACCCAACCTTCTAATTACTAGCGCTGCTTCCAGGACACACGGTAAAAACTATAATCTTGCTATGATTATAAGAGGCTTGGGTGAGGTAGAAGAAAAAAAAATCTTAGGAAATACCTAAGAATGGATATTGCCTCGGTCGCGGATTTGTGTTGAACGCTTGTCTTCTTTTGCATCCTTTTCCACTATGATGTTTGAAAATTGCACCTATATCACGCCCCATTTAATATGATAGGGTTTGTACTTCTTGGTTGGGGCAATTGGAGTTTAGTATATCACGTAAGAACCCGCTTATGTGACCTTTGGTACCAAAGTACTATGCTCAAAGTACTAAAGTACCACTCTGCACGCGAAAAGACCCTTGCGCGAGTGTCTACTACCATCCGTTTTGTTGCGCTGAAAATCAATGCTATAATCGAATGAAACGTGGCCGCTCATTGCTCGTCAGAGGAGGACTGTGGTGGCAATTATAGCACTGGCGTTGTACGCCATAATTGGCCTGGCAGTTGGAACCGCCTTGAATGCTCTGGCGGATGATTTGCCCTATCACCGGCGCGTGGAACGCTGGAGGTGCATTGAATGTCAGGCGCAGCGGTGGCCTCTGGCAACGTTGGCCTATCTGGCCGGGCGAGGCAGGTGCAAGTGCGGCAAGCTTGTCAGTCCGCGCGCTGTCATCGTCGAGTTGTTCACGGCATGCGTGTTTGGTTTTCTTTGGCAAAGGTACGGATTATCGCTTCAATTGGTGTTGGCCAGCTTTTATCTATCGGTGTATATTCTGGTGACGGTGACCGATCTCGAACATCGCCTGATTCTCGACGCCGTTATCTATCCCGCGATTGGCGTGGCTTTGGTGGGAGGATTGTTTAATGCCAACTTTAGCGCGCGGGGCGCCTGGCTGAGTGGTTTGTTAGCCTTTGGAGTATTGCTATCCATCTATGGCTTGGGCGCATTGTTTGGGCGGGTGAGGGGGCGGCCGGGCGTGGTTCCATTTGGGCAGGGTGATGTCAAGTTGGGCGCCTTTATCGGCCTGACGACAGGCCCGGCAGTAGTGTTGGCGTTAATGATTGGAATCGTCAGTGCTGGTGTGGCGGCGCTACTGTGTGTGATGTATTTGCTTCTAGTTCAGCGGCGTTCCGCGTTGGGTGTGGCGATGCCCTACGGCCCGTTCCTGGCGTTAGGTGGCGCTTTGATGGTAGTGTTTCCAATTGTCAGATAATTCTTTTTCGTCTTTGCCATGTAGCCTGAATGATACATCCCTAATCTTTTTGCCGCTTTTCACTGCCAGCTTGCCTCGAATGTCCAGCCTTTCGATAGCGCCTTGCGGCGGCATGTCGAGTTGTGTATAAATTCGTTTCGCCCGCAGTTCAACTGCGGGCGAAACGGCCAAGTGCTGGCTAGGCGAGTCTGAACCTGGAGCCTCCCATCGGTGTCTTGTATGGTAGAGGGCATACGTGAAAGGGGCGAGCGAGTGTTAGCTGATCGAGACCTGGTAGAACGAATCCGAGAACGCGATGCGCACGCGTTCGAGCAGCTCTTTGAACGCTACGAGGAGATGATTCGCCGGCACCTGCTGCACATTGTGCGCGACGAGGCCACGGCCCAGGACCTGATCCAAGAGGTGTTTCTGCGAGTATGGACGCGCGCCGAGCAATGGAATGGCCAGGGGCCTTTTAAGGCCTGGCTGTATCGCATTGCCACCAACCAGGCGCTTAACTGCTTGCGCTCTATGCGCCGGCGGCGCGAAGAGTCGTTGAGCGTCCCAGAAGAGTGGGCTGAGGAAGAAGGGGGCCTTGTCCCGGCCTGGTTGGTTGACGTTTCCTCATTAGGGCCAGATGCTACCGTGGAGTTGAGTGAACAACGGGCACAAATCCGCCAACTGATTGACCGCTTGCCCGAGGACAAGCGTGAAGCATTCCGCCTGGTGCACCAGATGGAACTGAGCATCCGCGCTGCGGCCGACGAGTTGGGCATCCCCGAAGGCACCGTCAAATCACGCCTGCACTATGCCAAAAGCTGCCTTGCCAGCCAATGGCAAGATTTGGAAACACACCGGGAGGAAATCTAATGTCGATTAATTTTTCCACGCCCTGGCACAAGGCATCGTTCGATCGCTTTATCCAGGAACGCCTGCCGCAACTGCTGGCCGAGCGATTGCCGCTAGTTGGCTATCAGGTCCAGTCTACTGGGCGCTACACTTGCCGCATTGTCGTCGCGCTGGCCTTTACCCCTGGCGACATTGAAACAGTTTACGATATCCCGCAACCGAACGAGGACGGCATCTTTGAAATTGAGGGAGTGCCCAGGGTTGTGGTGCCAACCGCCTCGAATGAGGAACTGGATACCGCCACGTTCCACTGTGTAGGCGAGCAACTGTACGAATACATCCAAGAGCACGTGGGGCAGGCCCCGGCTGATTTGCCGTGGGATGCCGAGTTGGTGCGCGCCTGGCTCCCGCTCGATACATGGATTGACGCATTTTTGCGCGGCCAGGTTCGGCCACAGGCTCAGTGGCTCGACACGAGCAACTGGCTCAGCCGCCACACGCACTTGCGGCGGATCTATATTTTGGATTGCAATCAAGTAGTTGCACCAGGTCAGGCCGGCCTGGTCTGCCCGTTTGAGACGCCAGAAGGGCCTTACCTGGGCCGCATCTTTACCGTGGCCGTGGGGGCTGAAATTCGAGACGAAAAGCTGGTCCTGGTGGATGACCGGCCCGAAGCGACGCTGGGCGTGTGCGCCTCGATGATTCCCTTTTTGGAACATAGTGATCCCAATCGCCTTTTGATGGCGGCTCCTACGATGCGCCAGGTGTTTGCGCCGCCCGACCCGGAACCCGCGCTCGTCCAGACTGGCAACGAACCCGATGCGCCTGATTTTTGGTGCGGGCGCAATCTGTTGACAGCGTTCATTTCTTGGGGGGCAGAGACATTTGCCGACAGCATTGTGGTCAGCCAATCTTGCGCGCGCCGCTTGAATTATCCTTACCCGGTCGAGCCGGGCGACAAGCTGTGCAACCGACACGGGACGATAGGTGTGGTGAGTCGCGTTTTGCCTGATGATGAAATGCCTCACCTGGCCGATGGCACGCCGCTCGAGCTAGTGTTCAACTTTTTTGGCTTGCATGTGCGCATGAATTTCGGCCAACTGCGCGAATCAGTGATGGGGCGCATTGCCCGCGCTGAGGGTACACCGGCCATCGTTCCACCCTTTGGCGCGCCAAGCGCAGACGAACTGCGTGCTCGCCTGGCGCGGGCCGGCTTGCCCGAATCCGGCATGGAAACGCTCACGCTTGGTCGGGGCGGCCCTCAACTTGAACGGCCCAGCACCGTCGGCTGGATCTATTGGAACCGGATGGTGTACCTGGCCAAGGACAAGCTCCAAGCCTCGGTTGACGGCGCAGGCGGCCAGGTGCAAGGCGAATATCCAAACATGGTTTTGCGCGATCTGGGCGCTTTTCAAAACCTGGGCGAGATTCTCAACACTCGCGCAGCCCGGCGGCGAGACGCCCCTACTCTGGCAGCGCGCGCGGCGGCTGGCCCGGTCGAACCCGCCAGCCCGCCCACTCCAATGTTTTCCGATCTGGTAGAGCGGCTGCGGCTAGGCGGTATTCGGGCGACGCTCGAATCTGGCAAGCTGACCTTTTGTTTCGATCCGCCGCAAAGCAACGCGCCAGGCGGTGTACTCAACCTGGCCTGCCCGCTGCCGCATCCCTGGCTGCGCGAGCGCCAGTTGACCCAGATAGGCACGTACACTGACGAGTTGGATGCGAATGACAGGCAAGTCAGAGAGATGCACGCGCAGCCATACAACCCGTCCGATCCGTCTCTGCTGCCGATGGAGCGATACAAGCTGCTGGTTGAAGCCAACAAGCGGCTGGCGCGCATGCTGTCTAGCCAGACGCCGGCTAAGTTGACGCAAGATGCTGTGGCCCAGTTGGAGACCCGCCTCAGCGCTTTCTTTGACGCGCTGCTTCAGCCCGCTCACCTCTGTTTTGAAGAGCAACAGCTCTTTAGCGGCCGCGCCGTAATCGCTCCTGGCGCAAGCCTGCGCCTGGATCAAGTGGGGCTGGCCGACGAAATAGCCTGGACCTTGTTTGGTCCGCTGGTCACCCGCGAATTGGGCGATGCGGACGCTGTCCTCGCGCGCAGCGAGCGAGCGGCGCAGGCGCTTGACGAGGTAATGGCTCGTTCGTGGGTGGTGATTGTGCCCCTGCCAACCCACACACCGATTATTTCGTTCCTGGCCTTTCGCCCGGTGCGGAACCCTGGCCACGTGATTCGCCTTCATCCACTGGCCTGCGATATTCTAAACACCGACTTTGACGGCGATCAGGTGGCCGTCTCTCTACCCATCACGCCGGGCGCGCAGCGCGAGGCCGGCGAGCGATTGACCATCGCCGGGCGGCTGGCTCACGACCCGAAACTGGTAAGGTCGCTGCTGCCGCCGCCAGAGGCATTGTGGGGTCTATCCAACTTGAACCTCACCCCAGCCGGCCGGCAGGAAATTTTAAAGATAGCGGGAGTACAAGTGGCGGCTTTTAATGGGGTGATCACGCAAACCACGCTGGCCGAAGCGATGCAAAAGGTGCTGGAGCGAGATGGCGTAGAGGCTGTCTTGACAACACTGGACAAGTTGATGCGACGCGGATTCGAGGCCGTCCAGGCGTCGGGCGCTTCTATGAGCCCCTTCCTTGGCGCCAGCCTGCCACAACCCCCTCAACCGCAAAAAGACGACGCCGAGTTGTGGAGCGCCTATACCGAAGAACTGGCAGAAAAGATTCTCTCTGGCACAGATTACACCAGCGCCGACCTGGGACCGCAACTGCTGGCCGTGAGCGTCCGCGAGCGTGGGCGATACACTCTCCCCAGGCTCATCGGACCGTGGGGCGCTGCCACAGATATTCGCGGAAAATCATTGATCATTCGTCACAGCAACATCGAGGGACTGACACCTGAAGAGATGGTCGCCCGCATGGTTGGCGCGCGCCAGGCTCTTGGCAAGTACTATATCCAATGGGAGCAATTGAGCCAGGAGGCGCGCGAGCGCGGCGGGTCGGGCCGGTTCACAGTGCTTGCGCGGGCGCGGCGAGCCAGGCGCCCCGGCATTGTGTTCGCCCGGGCGGCCGCTATCGGGGAGACAGACCCATTAATGGATATGGATAGCCGTCTTTGGGTGGGTTTGCCTATCGTCACCTAGTATTCAGGTCTACCTCACAGCCTCCGGCCACTCGGATGAGTGCTGGAGGCTGTTTGTATTCTTCGAGGTCGCACTCGCTGCCTCTTACACTTTCACCGAAGGGCTTGTAAAAGAATAACTTCCGATTCTGTCATTGAGTGCGCGTAGCGCCCCAAGAATTTCGTATTTTGAGTGTAAAGATCTTCGCTTCGCTCAGCGTGATATCGGAAATTATGTTTTTACAGTTCCGAAGTGGCCCATAGATCGTCATTCCAGCGCGCGCACCTTGGGCACAAAAATCCAAATCAGAATAGCGCAACAAAGTGAAATGGTCGCGCCAAGTGTGACTGTGATTGGCTCTCCGATACGTCCCGCCACGGCGCCCGCCAGCAGCCCGCCGATTGGCATAAAGCCAAAAAAGATAAAGGTATAAATGCCCATCACTCGCCCGCGCAACTCGTCTGGCACGAGTAGCTGCACCATGGCATTGGCCAGATTCATGACGAGGATTTGCGCCATGCCCAGGCAGAATAACAGTAGCAACGATAAGGGCAGCCAGCGCACCCAGGCAAAGATTATCAGGATGCTCGGAAAGACCAATGATCCCAAAGTCAATAGCTTGCCCTTGAACCTAAAGCGGCCCAGCGAAGCGATCATCAAGGCGCTGACCAATGCGCCCGCGCCGCGCGCTGATTGCAGCAGCCCGTTGGTTGTTTCGTTGCCGCCCAAGATGTTTACAGCCCATGCCGGCATCAATGTGATAAACGCCATGCCGAACAGGCCAAGTGTGCCTACCAGGCCGATTAATGCCACGATTAATCGTTGTGAGAGCACATAGCGTGCGCCTTCTACCAGCTCGACCAGGGTCGAGGTTTGCCGGCGAGGCGGCGCGACCACGGGCTTTATTTTCATCAGCGCCAATGCGATAATGACGGCGATGAACGAGATGCCGTTGAGCGTAAAGCACCAGCCTGGCCCAAATAACGCATACATCGCTCCGCCCACGGCCGGGCCAACCGCCGTGGCCGAATTGAACATGGTCGCATTCAATGCGATGGCATTGACCATATCCTCGCGGTCAACCATTTCCAGCACGAACGACTGGCGCGCCGGCGCGTCAAACGCATTCGCCACCCCCAGGGCAAAAGCCAGCGCCACAATGTGCCAGGGCTGCACCACATGCAGAAATACCAACGCGCCCAGGATAAAGGCCAACGCCATCATGGCTGTCTGTGTGATAGTCAGCAGGGTCCGCCGGGACACCCGGTCGGCAATCACGCCTCCGTATACCATAAATAGCCAGGAGGGAAGGCCGCCCACAAAGGCCACGTAACCCAGATAATCAGTCGAGTGCGTCAACTGAAATATCAAATAACCTTGGGCAGTTGATTGCATCCAGGTCCCAAACAGAGAGACCATCTGACCCCAGAACCATAAGCGGTAATTGCGGTACTTGAGCGCCGCAAAGGTCTGCTGCCAACTCATTCGTCTCAGGTGGGAAAGGACAAATCCCAGCGTCCCTCGCTTGGAGATTGCCGTTTGCTCGCTTGCGTTTTCCAAAGACCCATCAGCCATACATTCTCACCCTCGTATTTCCTCGACAACAACCTGTCCTTGTCATTCCACTCTTCCGGAAAAGGCGGCTGGTCTTTCACCTGCCCCATGAATGATAATGCTTTTGTTAATTTTGGCAAATGGTCAGGTAGGGGCGAGTTATCTTGTCCCGGTTCATTGTGTTATGCGGCCAGGCCAGGATCCGTGCGTGTCAGCCAGCGTTATGATATTCCAGACCCACTAGCAGGCTGTCGGAGAGCGGCAGATACGCTCCCCGCCCCGTCTTCGGGGCGGGCGACCCTCGAGGACGAGGGTCGGAGCGGAGGTTCTCCGACAGCCTGCTAGAATGTAACAGTGCGTGACCTGGGCTGAGTCGTTCAGCCGGCAAGCCATTGCGATTTTACCATACATTGCTATCCTTTGTGGGAAAAAGACTTGCCGGCTTTGTGGCACATTGCCCCACTTCCCTTCAAGGCGGCTCTGCTGAAAGGTCAGGGTAACTATCTGTAATCTCAAGTTAAGAGAATATCCGTTATTGTGAAAAAGGGCCGGGCAAATCCGAGCTGGCGCGCATTGTGTTGTGCCAGGGGCTAGCAGAAGTAGGGGACTTTGCAAGAGGCGCTGTGGGCAACGGCCAGAACCGTATTTTTTAAAGTGGTTTAATGCCGTCCGAACTCGCGCGCCAGTTGATCACTGCTCAAGTGGATGATAGTTGGGCGGCCATGTGGGCAGGTGCGCGGCGAGATGCATTGCTCTAGCTGTTGAACCAGCCCCTGCATTTCTTGCATCGAAAGGACCTGGCCGGCCTTGATGGCCGCCCGCTTGCAGACGCGGCGCACCAGGCGCGCCTCCTCGTCGCTTTGCAGGGGCATATCGCCTGCGTCAAGCTCTATCAGTACGTCGTTGAGAGCTTCACGTAAATCACTTGCCGCCAGCATAGCCGGCACGCTGCGCACCAGGAACGTGTTGCCCCCGAATGCCTCTAGCTCGAACCCAATCCGCTTGAAAAGTTCCAGGTGCTCTTCCACCAGGCTCACCGCCACCGGCGTCAGTTCGACCGGCACAGGATCAAGCAGGTTTTGCACGGCCAATGTCGAATTGCCTAATCCGGCCATGAAACGTTCGTAAAGCACCCGTTCGTGGGCGGCGTGCTGATCAATCAAATACATGCCTTCCGGACCTTCTGCAACGATATACGTGACGCCAATCTGCCCCAGGACACGCAGAGGGGGAATACGAGAGACGGAGGGCTGGAGACTGGAGATTGGAGATTGGAGATTGGAAGTCGGAGGTTGGAGGTTGGACGCGGGGAGTTGCTCAGGCGCATAGAGATTTAGAGCACGCAGTCCGGCTTGCGTCCCCGGCGCTTCTTCCCCCGGCCTTCTTGCTTCCCATTCTCCTTGTTTTTCGCTCTCCCACTCTCCCTGTCCCCTTGTCTCTATACTTCTTGTTTCCTGAACCAGCGCTTGCCGGACGGCGCGCTGCACGGCGCGGAACACGGCGTCGCTGTCGCGAAAGCGGACCTGGCTCTTGGTGGGATGGACATTGACGTCCACGTCTTCGGGCGGCAGTTCGATGCGCAAAAAGCAGAGGGGATAGCGGTTGACCTGGAGCATGGTGTGATACGCCTGTGTCACTGCAAACGCCAGGCTGCGATCTTGGACCCATCGGCCATTGACGAAAAACGTCAACTCGTCGCGATTGGCGCGCGTCAGGGCCGGATCGCTCACGTAACCCAAACATTTTAACTTTGCTGTTTCGAGTTCATCTATGGCGCTTGTATTGGAGAGTAGGGATTGGAGATTTGAAATTTCTATCATCTGCTGCGCAGTGTCCAGGCCGTACACCGCGATAAGCGTATCTTGCAGCGCGCCGCTGCCGGTTGTTTGAAAGGTGACGCGCCCGTCGTGTGTGAGCTGAAAGCGCACGTCCGGGTAGGCCAGAGCATAGCGCGTGACGAGCGCGTCAATGTGGCGGCGCTCGGTGGTGATTGCTTTGAGAAATTTGAGCCGGGCAGGAACATTGTAGAATAGATGCTCAATGGTGATGATGGTTCCCGCCGGCGCCCCCATGCCTTTGTGTTCAATCACGCGCCCGCCTTCGAGCCGCAGGCGTGTCCCCACCTCTTCGCCGCGCGCGCGGGTGACGCACGTCACGTGCGACACGGATGCAACCGAGGCCAGCGCCTCGCCGCGAAAGCCCAACGTCGAAATGCGCATCAAATCATCCACCGAGGCGATCTTGCTGGTGGCATGGCGCTCAAAGGCCAGCTGCGCCTCGGAAGCCGGGATGCCAGAGCCGTCGTCTGAAACGCGAATCAATGCGCGCCCGCCCTCGGCGATTTCGATGCGCACCTGCGTCGCGCCAGCGTCGAGCGCGTTTTCCATCAATTCTTTGACGACAGAAGCCGGCCGCTCGACCACTTCGCCGGCGGCGATTTGTGAAGCCAGTTCGGAACTGAGAATATGAATTGGCATATCAGTTAAAAGTTGAAGGTTAAACGTGACAGGTGGAGTATAACACAAACCAGGGAGAAGTGCGAAAAGCCAGTCTTCCTGCGCTTAACTGCGCCGCACGGAAGGCACCTTGGTGATTGGGCACAAGTTCCACGCCATTATTTCTGATTTGCCAGGGTTGTTACCAATGCAGCCGGGTCAAGGATCGTTCCTAGCGAAACCTGCCGGCCGTTATGTTTTACCTGGATCGTGCGGCCGGTTTTTAGCGCCTGCGACCAGAATTGGTCGGGAGTGATAGATGGGTTGACCTGGGCAGCTAGGGCATACATCCCCGCGACGTAAGGGATAGCCCAACTGAGACCGCCTTGCCGATAGAAAACATATTCTCCTGCGCCGGTGGGGCTGGCTGTCGTCCGCGAGTCCATAGGGACCAATAAACAACTGGTGAGTCTTGGCCCGTTGAAGAACGACCTGGCCCAGAACATGCCGGGTTCATAAGACTCGGACTGGTCGGGATCATTCAACGGCGCGCGTCCCAGGCCGAGGAGCTGAAAGCTGTATGTCTCTTCGATGCTTGAGGAAACGACAAACAAGCCGTCGGATTTGGCTTCATTGACGGCAGCCGTGATGTCATCGTAGCCTTTCTTGTCCGGCATCCATCCTACTTGCATAGCAATGACCCGGATCTTGCGGCCTTCTGGCAGTTGCTCATTGATCTTCAAGACGCGCCGGACGGCCTGGGCATAGTATTGAAAATTCCACTCAAAGCCTTGTGGCCCTACGCCCCAATCGCCAGTCCACGAGCCGATGTAATACAAGTCAGCCTGCGGGGCTACACCGATTGTTTTGCCAACGGCTATGGAAGCAACCGCGGCTCCATGCATGGCCGCTCTGTCACCAGGGGCTTTGATGTTGATCTCTTCATACAACTGGAGGCGCTCGGCGTATTCTTGGTGATCAACCAACAAGGGCTGGTCAATGATTGCAATGCCCACGCCTTGCCCGTTAATGCCGTGCGCATGCAATACGCGCATGTCCAATCCCGGATTCTTGCCCAATTCCATCATACGCTTCCAGTCAAAATCCGGCGGCATCCGTTCGGCAGGCGGCCAGGTGGTCTGGCTGTCAAAATCAGCGTACATCAAATCGTTCGACGAGGGGCGCAGGTCAAGGCCCGATAGATCGTAATTTCGCAGGTCAACTTGCCATCCGTCATCCGAGTTGGGATTGTAGGTTGGGATTGACGCCAGGGCCCCCCGGTTAAAGGTCTCTGGTTGAGGGCGCCGGTCAATCTTGGGAAACATGGCCGGGAGCGCCGGCAACTGTCGGGCAGCGGCCGGGGCTAATTGGCGCACCGTCGGTGATGGCGGCGCGGAAGCAAGCGGCGCACTGCAGGCGCTCAAATATAGTATTGTGATGCATAGCAAAAACCACGACCATTTTTTCATTGTTGGGGTCTCCTGTTTTACACTCTAGCGTTCAGGCTGCCAGGGCAGCCTCTCTGTTTTTGTGCAGCAGTCACCAGCGTTGAGCTATGGCTCAATGACTCTTTCTCCGGGTTTTCAGGCCTGGCCTGCTTTTCGCGCTCGATCCAATAGTAAATCACCACGTCCGGTATCAACGTTGTCAGAAAAACGCCATTGAATATGAGTGAGGTGAGATTCCCGTAAGGGTCAGCCGAGGCAATCGCCAAGTTATAGATTTGGCCCCAGACTAGCGCAATCATCGGCGGCACGAGCAAGCCACGCGCACGTCCGAACGTTGAGCGAGAACGCAGCACCCACACTGGCGTCCATACCAGGAAACAAGCTGCAAAGACAGAGGTCGTCGCCCTGGTCCACGCGGACATGAAGATAAGTCCTGGCCCGACCACCGCAAGGTATAGAGCGAATTCTGCGGCGGTGACTATCATTCCAGCCAGCAGGCCATGCTGTCGAGCTAACCGCAAGCCTATTGCTGTAGAGGGTAAAAATATTGCCAGGGGCATCAAGTACCATAGATGCCAGAATGGTTCTGTGGCAATGAGATCCGAAAATCGAATGATGGACGAAACTGCCCCGCCAGCGCCAGCCATGATGGCCACTCCGAGGAATAGCCATCCTACCATTGGAATGTGACGTCGTTGATAGATCAGTGTAGCAACGGCCAGCGCGCCTATCGCCGCCGAGAGGGCGAGTGAGTGTATTCCAGGCTGGAGTAGAAGAGGAAAGGCTGAGAGTGTAACTGTGGAGTAAATGACCACGCCCAATGCTGGCAAGCTCCAAACAGCAAACTCCCGCCAGTGGATTCCTGCAAGGGTCAACGCAACACATGCAATTGCCAGACCGTAAACGCCAACCGCGCGCCAGATCAGATTGTTGCCAGCAATCCACTTTAACACACCGCTCGTAATGCTGAGGGTAAATAGCCCTGGCAGAATTGCCAATCCGACTTGCTGCCAGGGTAAGGGAGTATGAGTGTTGTTGTCCGCTTGAGGTAGCGAACCACGCTCTTGATTCATGTGCTCTTGGATTGCCGATGTCGCCAGGTCTATGAGGGTGTTAATCCACAGTAGAATAAAACCCAGGAGGCCGCCCTGGCGTTTGGCGTCACGGCATTGGTCGCGAAACACCTGGACCATCAGCGCGCCGTACTCGCGGCGATGCTGAGCGGGATACATAACCAGCAAAGCGCCGTAAATTTTACCCGAGACCCAAAGAACCTGTGTGGTGAGAAGCATCATGCCGCCTCCGCGGCTGTTTCGCCAAGAAGATGTTTGGCGTGCGCCACCTTGAGTAGATTAGACAGACGTTGCACTTCGGCGTTGAGAACGCGGCGCCCCAGGTGAGTGAGGCGATAGTAGCGCCGCCTTTCGTCATCGAGCGCAGGGTCGGGGCGCTCGTCCGATTCTTCAATCAGGTCGGCGGCCATCATCCGCTTGATTGAGCCATACAGCGTGCCCGGCCCCATCCGTATTTGGCCTTGTGCGTTGGCGGCGACTTGTTGCATGATTGCATACCCGTGCCTTTCTCCATCGGCCAGCGCCAGTAGAATGTGAAGCACTGCCGGCGTTAGAGGAAGCAGTTTCTCGATTTCGGAGTTGACATTGCTCATTATTGTACCTCTTTTAGAATATCCGTAATGGATATATCACCGTCGGATATATTACGGCATGTTTGCCCTTTTGTCAAGGGGCAAAATTTGAAGTGTGGTAAAATAAGGGCTTGCTTGTGATGTGAGATTTTAAATCTAAAATCGAGGATACGATGAGTTCAAGTTCCAAGCCCGCCCAAAGGATGGCAGTAGCGACTAGCGCAGAAATTCGCCAGCAGTTTCTAGATTTTTTTTCCGAACATCGGCATACAATCGTCCCCAGCGATTCGCTCGTTCCAGTTGGCGACGCGACCTTGTTGTTCACCAACGCCGGGATGAATCAATTTAAAGATGTTTTTTTGGGATTAGGCACACGCCCTTACACACGCGTGGCCGATACCCAGCTATGCATGCGCGTGGCTGGCAAGCACAATGACCTGGAAGACGTGGGGCGCGATACTACGCATCACACGCTCTTTGAAATGCTGGGCAATTGGTCGTTTGGCGACTATTACAAAAAAGAAGCCATTACATGGGCCTGGCAATTGCTCACGGACGTATGGGGCCTGGCCAGGGAACGCCTGTATGCAACGTGTTTCAAAGATGACAGTGGTGACCTGCCCACTGATGACGAGGCCGCTGGTTTTTGGCGGCAACAGCCAGGGATGGACCCCGCGCGCATCTTGTTCTTTGGGCGACAAGACAATTTTTGGGAGATGGGCGATACTGGCCCGTGCGGGCCGTGCAGCGAGATTCACTATGATCGCGGCCCAGAATTTTGCGACATGCGCGATGTGCCCGGCCACGTTTGCCGGGTGAACGGAGACTGCAAGCGCTTTATCGAATTGTGGAACCTGGTATTCATCCAATACAATCGCCTTGGCCCCACTCAACTTGAGCCGCTGCCGGCCAAGCACGTGGATACCGGCATGGGCTTTGAGCGGATTGTGGCTGTTTTGCAAGGAGTGGACTCGAATTACAAGACAGATTTGTTCACGCCAATTCTCAAGCGCGCGCAGACGTTGACGGGGCATAGCGACGCGCAGTTTGAAGAAAATATTGTCGCGTATCGCGTGATCGCCGACCACAGCCGGGCCTTGGCATTCCTCATCAGCGACGGTGTGCTGCCTGGCAACGTGGGACGCAATTACGTCTTGCGGATGATCTTGCGCCGTGCGGCGCGCTTTGGGCGCAAACTGGGGTTCGAGCAGCCGTTCCTGGCCGAAATTGCCCAGGTCGTCATTGACGAGATGGGCCAGTTTTTCCCCAACCTGGTCACGCGCCGCGAGCATATCTTGCGTGTAATTACCGATGAAGAGATCCGTTTCCAGCGCACATTGGACCTGGGCCTGGCGCGGTTGGACGAGGTTTTGGCCGGTCTGGATGAAGCGGGGCAAAAGACGATTCCAGGCCCGGTTGTGTTTGATCTAAAAGCGACGTATGGCTTGCCCCTGGAAGTGACCCGTGACGTGGCTCAAGAGCGCGGCTTGAGCGTGGACGAGACGGGTTTTCACGCCGCTGAAGCGGAACACCGTGAAGTGAGCGGCAGCGGCGCATTTGACTATGGGGCGACGGAAGGGTTGGAGGCGTATTCGAATTTCTTGCGCGAGCTGGCGGCGCGCGGCGAGATAGACCCGTCCGGCGTCGAGCACGACCCATATACGGCGACGGAGACCGAGACAGTGGTGCTGGGCTTGCTCGCGCCGGGGAACGGGCAGGCGGCGCCATCGGCCAAGCCTGGCGATAAGGTAGGGGTAGTAGTGGCTGCTACACCCTTTTACGTCGAGTCCGGCGGGCAGGTGAGCGACGCCGGCCTGATTTCGCGTTATCCCCCAGAAGGGGGCGAGCCTGTGTGGACGGTGCGCGTTGATAACGTGCGCAAGCCCGTGCCGGGCTTGATCGTGCACGAGGGCGAGGTTGTTCTGGGCCGCCCGCGCGCCGGTGACCCGTGCTGGGCGATGGTAGATTACGAGCGGCGGTGGGACATTATGCGCAATCACACCGCCACGCATTTGCTCCACGCCGCGCTGCGCTACGTGCTGGGCAATCACGTCCAGCAGGCCGGCAGCCTGGTCGAGCCGGATCGGCTGCGCTTTGATTTTACGCACAGCGGGATGCTCACTCAGGACGAATTGGACGCCGTGACGCAAGATGTCAACGACGCCATTCTGGCGAATTACGAGGTCAATATAACGCACGAGGCGTATCGCGACGCGATTGCCGGCGGCGTCATTGCCTTGTTTGGCGAAAAATACGGCGACATCGTGCGCGCGCTGCGTATCAGCCATCCCAGCGAGTCGCCGGTATCGCAAGAATTGTGCGGGGGCACGCACGTTGCCAGCACGGCTCAGATTGGTTTGTTCGTCATCACGTCCGAAGGCAGCGTCGGCGCGGGGCTTCGCCGCATCGAGGCGGTGACTGGCCACGCCGCGCAGGCGCTGGTGCACAGCCGCTTGACGCGCCTGACTCACGCGGCGGCCTACCTGGGCTGCGCGCCGGATGAAGTAGACCGCAAGGTGCTTGGCGCGCTGGAAGAGCTCCAGGCGGCCCAAAAAGAGTTGGCGCGCCTGCAGCGCGACAAGGCCCGGCGTGATTTTGAAGGGTTGTTGGATGGCGTGCAAATGGTGAACGATGTGCCGGTGCTGGCGGCGCAGGTGAGTGTTGTATCTGTGGATGCCATGCGCGAGATGACAGACTGGTTCCGCGCGCGCAAGGGATCCGGCGTGGTGGTGCTGGGCGCTACACTCGAAGGCCGCCCCCAGATCGTGGCCGCGGTGACGGATGACCTGGTGGGACGCGGCTTGCACGCCGGCAAACTGGCGGGCGCCGTCGCCAAGGTGGTGGGCGGCGGCGGCGGCGGCAAGCCGACCTTGGCGCAGGCCGGCGGCCGAGACGCCGGCAAGTTGGCGGAAGCGTTGGCGGGTGTGCCTGGCCTGGTAAAAGAACTCTTGGGTTGATGGAACAAATCGTTTATCTCGATTCCACTGATGACATTCTCACCATTCGCGACCGCCTGAACCTGGCCCAGGCTGGCCGCGTCTTGCTGGTGATCCCGCCGTATTCTGATGTGCTGCGCAGCCGGGTGGATTTGCGCCTGGTGCAGCGGCAGGCGCAACAGTCGCGGGTCGAGGTGGCGTTGGTGACGCGGGATAGCGAGATTCGCCGCGAGGCGCGCGAGATCGAGCTTCCCGTTTTCAGCTCGATTGAGCAGGGACAAACGCGCCGCCGGTGGCGGCGTTCCGAGGAAGATGACGAGACGTGGATGCCTGGACGCAGCGACGAGGCCTGGCGCGCGGCGGCGGCGCGTCAGGCGAACACGCGCGTTTCACGGCCCGTGTTTGTGATGAAACATATTCTGGCCTGGGCAATGTTTATCGGCGTCTTTGTGGCCTTTGGCGCGGCGGCGATACTCACCGTGCCCAGCGCGCAGATTGTCTTGATTCCGCACAGCGAGCCAATCAATATCACCACCTACGTGGCGCTCGACTCTGACCTGGAAAAGATAGACGTAGTGGGCGCGCGCGTGCCGGCCACGTATGTCAGCGTCCAGGTTGAAGGAAACGCCCAGGTTGCTACCACCGGCAAAAAAGCCATTCCTTCGTCTACGTCTAAAGGCGCGGTCGTCTTTATCAATCAGCTGGGAATACCGATCAACATTCCCAAAGGCACGGCTGTGCGTACCTCGGCGTTTGGAACGGTGATTCGTTATTTCACCACAGCCGATGTCACCGTGCCCGGCGGGTTTGGCGCGCAAGTCGAAGCGCCGATTGAGGCGATGGAGCCGGGAGAATTTGCCAACGTTCCCGCCAACCTCATCAACGAAGTCGAAGGCGTGGCGGCCATTTCGGTCAAGGTGACCAACTCGCAGCCGACCAGCGGCGGCGGCTCGCTTGAGGCGCCGGCCGTCACTCAAGAAGACCGCGACCGCGTTCGCTCTCAGCTTTTGCAGCAGCTTGTGCAAGATGCCTATATCCAAATGCAAAACGGCCTGGAAGATCAAGAGTTTATCCCGGCCGAGTCACTGTTTGTGAGTGAAGTGCTTGACGAGACGTACGACCGCTTTGTCACCGAGGAAGCGCCGGTGCTTTCGCTGCAAATGCAAGTGACGGTGCTCGGCTTGAAGGTGGATATGCAAGAGGCCAACGCGTTGGTGTATGCCGATATGGTTTCGCGCGTGCCGGAAGGGTACGAATTAATCGCGGACAAATTGGCTTTCAAGCGCGGCGAGATCATTCTGCCGGCCGATGCCAATGGCGATATTCTCATGCAGATGAGCGGTACAGGCTACGTGGCGGCCCGCTTTGATCAGGACCAGATACGCCGGGACATTGCCGGCAAGTCGGTGGACGACGCCGCGAATTACCTGGCGCGCGAGTTGCCGCTTCAGGTCGGCCCGGATATTGACGTCAAGCCAGGATGGTTGGGGCGAGTGCCCTGGTTGCCCTTGCGCATCGAAATTGAGGTCAAGACCCGAACGTGAACCGGCTTTTGGCGTTGGATGTGGGCGAGAAACGCATCGGCGTGGCGGTGAGCGACGAGATGCACGTACTGGCGCGCCCGGTGGGGGCGATTGCTCGCGCCAGTTTTGAACGTGATGTGGAAGCGCTGGGCCGCGTGCTGGCTCAATATCAAGTTGAGACAATTATCGCCGGTTATCCCCGCAGCTTGTCGGGCGAGGAAGGCCCGCAGGCGCTGCGCGTAAGGCACTACGTTGAGCGCCTGGCGGCGGCGCTGCCGGTCAAGGTGATTTTTTGGGACGAGCAATTTTCGACTGTCGAGGCGACTGAACGGTTGATCGCCGCCAAACGCCGCCGCCGCGCTGAGCGGGGCGACAAAGGGCAGATTGACGCTGCGGCCGCGGCCGTCATTTTGCAAGATTATCTTGATAGCAAACGCGGCGTGGACTAGGTACACGTCCTGTTTTGCAACCGAGGATTTCAGTTGAGCAAGAGAAAAAAGAAAACACTGCGCACTGTCATTTTTCTGCTGACGCTGGTGATTGTGTTTGGCGGCTTGGGGGGGGCGCTGTGGTTGTTCGCCGGGCGGCAGTCTAACGCCGGAGGGCAGCCGGGTTCGGTGCAAATCGCCGCGCCGTCGCGGATTGAAGATGTGTTCATCGCGGCTTATTTGAATTGGCGTTCCGGCGACCTGTCTTCGCCGGCTGGCTCTGATGCGCGCCCGGTATCTTTTACGGTCGAGTCAGGCGAGTCGGTGGGGCAAATCGCCACGCGCTTGCAGCGCGAAGGGTTGATCGGCGACGCCGAGTTGTTCCGCCTGTATTTGCGTTACAATGGCCTGGATAGCCGCATCGAAGCGGGCGCGTTTGAATTAAAAAAGACAATGACCATGGCCGATATTGCCGCCGTTTTGCAGCGTGGGCGGCGCGGCGATGAATTGGCGTTGACGGTGCCGGAGGGGCGGCGGCTGGAAGAAGTGGCGCAGATTGTGTCCGAGCAGTTGGACATTGACGCCGACGAGTTTTTGAGATTGGCGCGCTCCCCACGCACATTCGCGGTCAATTTTCCGTTCCTGGATGGCTTGCCAGCGGATGCCACGTTAGAAGGGTTCTTGTTCCCGGATACATATCGCTTTACTCAAGATGCAACAGCGCGTGACGTGATCGAACGGATGCTCTTGAACTTTGATCATCAAGTACCCCAGTCGCAGCGCGACAAGCTGGCGGCGCAAGGGCGCACGTTATTCGAAGCCGTGGCGCTGGCCTCGATTGTCGAACGCGAGGCCGTGGTGGCCGACGAGCATCCGGCCATCGCCGGTGTGTATCATAATCGCTTGCAGGCGGGCATGGCGCTGGACGCCGATCCGACTGTGCAGTACGCCATGGGCTACCAGCAGGCTCAGGCAACGTGGTGGAACCGCGAGCTGACGCAAGACGATTACCGCGCCGTAGAGTCGCCATACAATACGTATCTGCACCCCGGCCTGCCGCCCGGCCCGATTTGCAACCCCGGCCTGTCGTCGCTGCTGGCGGCGGTAGAGCCGGCCCAAAGCCCGTATTACTTTTTCCGCGCGTCGTGCAGCGGCGACGGGACGCACATGTTTTCCAAGACGTTGGAAGAACATGCCGCAAAGGGGTGCCAGTAGAAAGCAGAAAGTAAAAGGTGAACGTAAACAAGCTCATCGCCGCCCTGGCAATTGGCGCTTTGTGTTTTCTACTTGGCTTTCCACTTGCCACTTTTCACCTTCCACTTTCCACTTTGCCCACCTTTAAAATCGGCCTGGTTGCTCCGTTCGAGGGGCGCTACCGGCCGCTGGGGTACGATGCGATTTACGCCGTGCGATTGGCCGTCCGCCAGGTCAATGCCAGCGGCGGGGTGGGGGGGTATCGCGTCGAACTGGTCGCTTACGACGATGGCGGCGACCCGGGAGCAGCGGTCCGCCAGGCGCGCTTGCTGGCGCTCGACCCGTCTGTGGTGGGCGTCATCGGCCACTTGCGCGTCAATACCACACAGGCCGCCCTCCCCGTGTACGCCTGCGAAGGATTGCCCCTCGTGGTGCCGGCCAATGTCCCAGCCGACGAGCCTGGCTCCGCCATTTATCTGGGGCCTTCGACTGCTCAACTGGCGGCCGCGTTGGTGAACAGCCTCCACAAAGAATATTCGCCTGCCTTGCCCTCTGTCTTTACCGCGCCAGGTGATGCGCAACTCGCGGCGCCGTTTTCGCGAGCGATAGAGGGGACGTTCGCACCGGTCGAGTCTGCCGACGCTGCGCAGCTTGTGTTGAGCGCCGCCGAGGCCATCCCGGCGGCCGAGATGTTGGCGGGTCTGCGCCAGGCTGGCTGGGATGGCGCGTGGGCCGGCGGCCCAGATTTGGGGTTGGCCGATTTTCCCACACTGGCTGGTTCAGATGTCAATGGCGTGATCTTTGCCACGGGCGCGCCGTGGCCGCAAGACATGCCGTCCGCCGGGCAATTCATAACTGATTACGAGGCTGTTTCTGGCGGCGCGCCGCCCGGACCGTATGCGTGGGCGGCCTTTCGGGCCGCGCGCTTATTGCTAGAGGCGGCCGGCCAAAAAGTTCAGGCAAACGGGGGATGGTTCGGGAGTGAATATTCACCGCGTTCGGCGCGGCGCGGCATACAACAGTGGCTGCAGACTATGCAGAAAGAGTCAGTGGTCTACGTCTATCGTTACGATGCGCATGGACGACCGGTGCTACTCGCACTCTCTCCGCCGCCAGCAGCTTGGAGTCAGGGTGCAATAGCGGCACAGTGAGCCGACGTGAGTTGACGAGTAGCCCGGCCCCAGCCCAATCACCATGGTGGTAGACTTGTGCGGCGCCAGGACATAGTGATCGTTTAAATGCACGCCAACCTCGTCCATTGGCAACAGGGCGCACACTTCACGCTGGCCTTGCAGCGGCCAGCCCTCCAGCGAGCCGGGGCTGAGCGCCGGGCTGACGCCCCAACCCAATTGCGCCGCGTGCTCTTGCGCCATCTGGCGCACCTTCTCGCTGGCGGCGCTGAGCGCCAGCACTCCCACACTATCCAGCATAAAAGCCAACAAGCACTCTCCGCCCGCGTCAAGTTCGTGCACGCGCCTTTCCAGCGCCGGGCCGATGGTGCACACGGCTGCCATGATCTCTCTGGCCGGGGCGAGAAGGTCAACGCGAGGGCCAATGGTCAGCCGGTGATTTTGCCCATCGTGAAAAAGCACCTGGTCGCCAACAATGTCTTTGACTGGAAATGCGCCGCAAGCGGCTGTGGGCGCGGCGAGCGCTTGCCCGATTTGGATGGCTTGCTCGGCAGCGGCTACCAGGGTGGGGTTTTCTACACTGCGCGACTTGCGCCGCTGAGCTTGCAGCAAGCCTTCGGGCGAGAGAGAAAAGGGGATGTTTTGCAGAATATTCACTTTTTGGGAAACACAACTTCTTCGAGCGCCGCTACATCTTCTGGCATCACGTCGGGGATGATGAGGCCGCCCTTGACTTCGGCCGAGTTGGGTTTAAATTCATAGCCGCTCATACTGATGATCAGGTCACGCGCGCCGGTTATGGATTGGAAAATCCCCCACCACGGGCTGGTTGAAAAACTTGTGTCTATCACCTGGATTTTGCCGGCCTGCAAGCGGGCGCTATCTACCAGCAGCCACGAGCGCGGGTCGGGCACGTAGATGATGGTGCGGCGGTTGGTGATGAGCAGCCGCCATTGCCGATAATTCAGCATCTCTTGGAGCGCCCACAGAAACGTCAGGAGGGGCAAGACCAATGCGATGAGCGCAATGCCCATGGACTTGGAATAGTACCAAATCGCCAGCATCAGGCCGGCGGTAAAGATGAGGATGAGCCACCAAAGGCCCATGATTTGCTTGGGAATCGCGTCCCGGTACGGCGCCTGGTGGATTTCGAGCAAAATTTCTTCGTTGCGTAAAAGCTGGGGACGAGGTAAAACGTATGCTGTGAGCGCATCTGTCACTTTCTCGATCCGCTCTGCCATGTCGCTGCGCGCAATGTCTTCCCACCTGGCGCGGATGCCCCGAGACAGGTCGGTGAGCGCCTGGCGCGCTGTTCTGGGCCGGAGCGGCGGGCCGGCCCGGCTATCAGGTGTGTTTGTGTCTGGCTGGCTCACGGCGTGGGAATGACGAGTCTCTGACCGGCTTTGATGTCGTTCGGATTAGAGATGCCGTTGGCGTTCTGGATGCTTTGAGTTGAGACGCCATACGTGCGCCCAATGCTGTACAGCGTTTCACCGAGTTTGACGACGTGGTAACGCTGCTGCCCGGGCACGGGCGTGGTGGCCAGTGTGCCTGCGCCGCCCGGCACCGCCACAGGCGATACGGGGGCGGTAGGGCCTATCACCACGCGGGTCGGAGCTGACGGGGCGGGCGCTTCCTGGAAAATCTCGTCGGCCTGTTGTTGAAGTTGTTGAACTTCATCCGAGGCTTTTGCCAAATTCAAGAACCAGAGGGCAAAGCCAGGAAAGACTTTTACCGTCACCAAGATGGCCATGAACACTGCCAGCACCGCGCCGATAAAATAGGTGAGCACTTTGATGGGCTGGGTGACTCCATCTTTGCTCCGAAAGATCATCCAGAATCCCCACACAAAACCTAAAAGCACCAGAAAGAAAGCTAAAGCTAAACCAGTGTTTATCGTCATTGTGCCTCCTTGTGCAAGCAGACTATCTTATCTGGATAGTACAGGAACAAATGCGCCAGGGTCCACGTAACCTTGGTTTATTTTATCATAAATTGAAAAATGTACATGTGGCCCGCTGGCCCGCCCCTGCGCGCCCATCACGCCGACCAGTTGCCCGCGAATGATTATTCCCTCGCGCACCAGGTAGGAGCGGGGATGCAGCATCGTCACGATCCATTCGTCGTTCTCTATGCGTATCGTGGTGTTTTGCCATTGATCGGTATAGGTAGTCACCTGACCCGGCATGGGTGCTTGGAGGGCTGAAGCCAGGTTCGTATCTGAACTGATGTCAATGCCGGGCAATTGATACGAACAGCCGTGCAGGTCTTGTGTGAGCACTGGCGACTTGACGACGGGGTTGCGTTTGGGGCGCAGCTCGGGGTCGCCGTTGGTATGTGGTGTTACCAGACACTCGCTTACACGAGGCGAGCGCCAGGCCAGGGCCAGCGCGCCTACTTCGCACTCTGGGTGCATCACGGTCCCCAACGTGGGCGAAATATCGGGCCAGTGTACCACGCGATCGCGCCACCGGACGAGCACATCCATCAAGGGGCGCAACATCGAGTCCACGAACGGCCACCTGGAGCGCGCGCCAGATGGGCTATCTATCAGGCTGAGGATCAGGCTTTGAATAGACAGATGCGCCGGCCACGCGCCCAAATTTTGCAATCGGTACGCCGTGCCGCGTATGTCAGTATGGACCATATTCCGGTGCGCGCTGTCGTATCCATTCATGACATACGCCGATTGGTCGGGAGCCATACGGGCGGCGGCGCCGGCATTGTACGCCAGATAGCAATGCTTGATAATGTCTGGCGAGGTGGTGGTATAGTGAACCTGGGGACAGCGCAGCTTGAACTCGCGTGCGCCAATCTGCAATTGCTGCACAATTTCGGTATTGCCGATGGGGCCGGGTGTAAAACACGGCTGCTGGCGGCTGGCAATCAAGTCGTGCAGCCCCATGATGCCTTCACAGTTAGCGGGGTTCGCGGCAGACAGTCCGGCCTCTTTGTACCACAAGACCAGCGGCGTGACAGAAGGAATATCGGCTTCTCGCGCAATGCGATCCGAGGTGATGGCCCAGGCGACGACTTGTTGTTGCGCTTGGCGAGGCAGGGCGTATTGCCGGCTCAGGTAGGCGTCGCTGCCCAGGATGGCGGCGGTGGGCACGCCGAGCAAGAGCAAAACGTCTATTGCCCCGTCGAGGAGACCCAATAACCCAATTTTGAACTGAGCTTTTAGCAAGGGCAGCACATACTGGTTTGCCCATTGCTGGAGCCAGCCGCGAATTGTTTCCGTAACCGGTACAGGCCACATGGCGATGTATCTTTTAAAGGGAGGTGCATCTGCGTTGTACGCGCCGGATTGACTTTTGGGCTGACCAATGCACACGATTGGCAGGTGAGTATTATACCACAAAGCATTGGGGCTATATGCAAATGCTTGGCGTTTGACAAAAAATCTGCTAGCATTTACAATAAAAACGTTCAGTGGATTGGGCCTCGCAATTCGTGCTTCTACAAATAGCAAATAGTATTATATTACTGAAAGGAGTCAGCTCCCATGGCAACCAAGTTAGGCGCTCACGTTTTGAGAATGAGCGGTCAAACCCAGGCGTTCATTGACGCCGGCCCCGCTGTGGTCAAGTTTGCCGGCGAGTGGGGGGCGGCTGCGGGTGTACCCCAGGGAACGTTGATCATTGGCCGCAAGGTGGCCGACGATGACGCGCAGAGCCAGCGGGCGAGTGGAAGATCGCCGGCGGAGGCGGCGAACGAATTTATTTACAGGTGGAAGCAGCTCGATACGTACAAACAAAATCCCGCCATCATTTATTGGGAAGGACACAACGAACCTGTATGGTCGGACCACGACGGGATGGGGTGGTATGCTCAGATGGAAATCGAGCGGATGAAGCTGATGGAAGCGCAGGGGTTAAAGTGCGTCATCGGCAACTTTGCCACCGGCACTCCCCCCCTGGATTTATGGTCATCTTTCATCCCCGCGTGCCGCTACGCCCTGGAACACGGCCACATTTTGGGACTGCACGAATACAGCACGCCCTTTATCTGGTGGATGACGGGCAAGTATCAAGTGAACAGGAACGAGAATTGCCGCACGTCTGACGGACGCCTGGCCGGCTGGACCATTTTGCGCTACCGGCAGGTTTACGATCAATTCCTCAAGCCGGCCGGATTGGATAGTTTATCCCTCGTCATCACCGAGAACGGACTGGACCCGATGGTGGGGCCCGTTCCCGACGGCTGGCCGATAGGCACCTTCAAGCACCTGGGAAGCTGGTGGAACAGGGGGCCGGCAGGGTGGGGCTATCCGTTGCCTTCCGATTTTGCGCCGGAGGATGGCTGGCACACTGGAGACTTGAACCGCTTTTATCAGGAACAACTCTGGTGGTACGATCAACAATTGCTCCAAGACCCTTACGTGATTGGCACGACGATTTTCACTTTTGGCAGTTTTAGCGAGCCGTGGGCATCGTTCGACGTGGCGGGCATGCCGGTGGCGGATATGCTGGTCGAATACGTTAGAACGGCCAAGGCGGCCGGCGGGCAGCCTGCCCCGCAGCCATCTCAACCCATCACGTCGCCGCCGTCTGTATCGGGCAGGCCGCGCGGCGCACCGCGCGTCCAATACGAACGCACCTTTTTATTGTTCCCGCCGGGCACCGGCCCGGAATGGCTGGCCGCCGTCGCCAGCCTGGTGTTGCAGCGGGGTTGGTCCGTGGGCACCAGCCCGGACGACGCCGGATTAGGTGACTTGAATGTGCGGCGCGTGATTGCCATCAACCCTTCCAGGATTGGCACCGGGCTGACGGCGGCCTGGTATAACGAGCATTATCCCGGCGTCCAGTTCACGGGTATTGAGGCCAATTCGCCGAGCGAATTGCTTGCCAAGCTATAAGCCAGACGCGGCGCTGGCGCGGCGTGTGAATTGAAAACCTCCCGCAGATTACAAACCTGCGGGAGGTTGTTTTTTTGAATGGGCCTGGTTTGCCCTCACAATATGGATTGAAGTTTGGTAACCAGCTCCGCAAGCGTTGCCGCTTCCACGGGAGTGAATTGCACGCCGGGATAATTCTGGTTGAACCAGTCGCCGGTGACGCCGATGCCAATAGTGGCGGGGTTGACGGCGATGACCCGCCGTACGTTCAGATCGCCCATGCCGGCGTCGTCGGGGTTAAAGCCCACCGTCCAGCCTCGCTGCGTGACCAACGCGGCGATGGCCGTCAGCCAGTCGGCGCCGCTGCTCTGCGATAGCAAGACAAACGTGCGGTTGAATTGCACCCGCGGCGCGCCGCGCGGTTGGGCCGGCGCAGTGACCGGTGCGCCGGGGAGGGGTGTGGGAGCAGACAGGCCGGCTATCTCGACCAGCTCGACGTCGTCCCAATAGACGTCATTGTGCATAAAGCCCCACAGGTTTCTCGTTCGCAGGAAAACAGTCACCGTATCGCCCTGAGCAACCGCTTCGGCGGGCGGCGTTTGGTGGTAGACGTTGTAGATGTGAGCTGCCGGCCCCCACACCACAGAATCCGCCCATGCATCGGTTCCACCAGTGGGGTCAATGCCTACCTGGAAGATCATGTTTCGCCCGGCGTCGCTCAGCGGGCTGTTGCCTTTGGCCGGCCAGGCCGGATCGGCCAGCATGAAAAAGTCGGCCAGCCCCACATCCGTGCCATCGCTCCACTTGGCCTGGCTGGCGTGTTTCTTGCCCGAGATGTCTTCGTTGCCGCTGTTGCTCCAGGCGTGGGCCCACGCCGTCAGGCGGAGCGCCTGGCCGGGCGTGACCTTGACTTGCTGATAGAGACCCGCATCCATCACTTTCCAGAAAGCGAACCAACACATGGCCCACGTGCCCGAGTGAACGCGCGGAGGGTCGAGATAAGGCGGTTGCGTGTTTACTGGCTTGAATTCGGGCGCCAGGATGCCGGATTCGTTGTTCGAATCCCAGGGGATCTTTTTCTTGCCCGGATCATTTTTAAAGAATGGTTGCCAGTCTTCGGGCACTGACATCGAATCCCAACCCGGAACCGGGTGGAACTTGCCAACTTCAAAACCTGGATTCTTGAGCAGATTACTCATTGGTGATAAACTCCTTTCAATGTGATATTGGGCAAAAGCCAACGCCGATATGTCCTTCGACTTTGCTCAGGATGCGTCCTTCGACTTTGCTCAGGATGCATCCTTCGACTTTCAGGATGCAATTAGTTTTCTGTTTGTGCATCAGGCCAGTGAACGAAATCCATTGTAAAAGCGCTGGATGGTGGCGCCGTAGGTTGTTTCTTGCCCGGCGCCGTTATAGAGCAGGGCAAAAGTGACGAAATCTTGCGCTTGCAGCGCAGTGATTTTCCGAGACACGGCGCGCGTTCCACGAATAAAATCAAAAAAGCCGACGAGTTGCGCGCGTTCGTCCGTGTTAAAGGCGTCAAACATGGCCTCAACCGAGTCGTAGCCGATGGCGGCATGGTTAAAGCCCATGATTTGCGGCAGTCCCATGCTGATCGAAAGCCTGGCGGCTCGCTCGTCCAGGCGGCGCGCCACATCGAACGCGCGCCATTCCTCAGCTTGATTGCCGTGAAAACTTTGCCAGGGCTGGGCCGGGTCGGCGCGGTAGTGATGTCCTTGCCACACTTGATTGGGGTCGAATTGGAAATGCGCGTTAAATGCGTCTGGGTGGTTCACGCCCCAATTGGACCAAAAAACGTGGTTTTCAAAACGGATGAGCATGCGGCCATCTGCAAAGCCGCGCCCGCCCGATTCGGCGGCGACGACGGCCACGCTCACGCCCGCGTCAATCCCCAGCCGGGCGGCCAGCAGTCCAAGCAGGCCGCCATACTGATTCCAGATGCGAGCTGCCGTCACAGCATCTTGGGAAGTGCCAGTGGGGGGATTCAAAGGCACTGCCGGCGCGAGCGGTGCCTGGCGAATATCTGGCTGCGCAATCAGCCAACCCTCTACCGCCGGCGTCGGGCCAACGCCATCTATGGGGCGTCCGGGCGGGCCAATCAACGTCACGCCGTCGGCTCGTTCGCGCACCCAGCCGTAATTGCCGCCGTCCGATTTGACCCACAGCCAGGGAGTGCCGTCGGCTTCTGTCACGCGGTTGTAGACGGTGAGCTGTTCCCCAATTGGGATTCTTTCGAGCAGCGCGGCGTTCGTGTCGCGCAGGTCGCGCAGGCTCAACCCACCGGCGTTGCGCGCGGGCGGCGTATCGAGCACCTGGATGGCGTATGGCTGAAGCGGCTGCGTCGTTGCAAGATATCTCTCTCCGCCAGCGCTGGCTGGCGCCCATCCCTTCACGCCTTGCTCGGTCATGACCTGTTGCCAGGTGCGCCCTTTGTCATCAGGTGCGGATTCTGGGCTGAGTGCCGTCAGGCGCTGTCCAAAGGTCACACCCACCGCGCCGGAGCCGGGCGGAACACTGGATTGGGAGCGGAGCAGCAGACCCACTGGCGCAATCACCCACATGTCTCCCAATCCCGCCGCCGGCTCGAACGATAGCGGCAACTCGATGGAAGAAGGCTGCGCCAGGCAGGGGGCAATCAGCGTGCGCCCCAGGTTGCTCCAGGCATCCATAAAGATTTGGTACGAGTAAGCGCGTTGGCGGCCGTTCCCAGGCAGGGTGGGGGGGGAGTGCGGGTCGTTGATAAATACTTGTCCTGTAGCGTCGTCATAGCCGACGACGAGGACGTAATGTCCGCCAGTGTATTTGCGATTGGGGCGGTCGTGCCAGTGGCCGTATCTGACGAGCGCGATGGGTGGCTGCCCGTCGTCGAGCAAGTATTTGAGGTCGTTGAGCGAAAAGCCGCTGCCCTGGCGCATGTTCAGGCCAAACGCGCGCGCGCCGCGCACGAGGGCGGACGGCGAGAGCTGCCCGCTCGCTCCGCTGGCGGCCACGACCTCGCCGGCAGAGGCGTCTTGCGCAATCGCGTTCAGGATCATTGCCACGCAGCACGCACCGCAATCGGTGTGCCGGGCGGCGGGCTGTTGCGATAGGTAAGGCACGTTCAGAATCAAGGACCTGTTTTCCTTTCAGAGAGGGCGAGTGTCATTGCGAGTCGCCAATGGCGGCGAAGCAATCCCCTGGCTGCAAAATTGAGATTGCTTCGCCGGCCGGCGGTCTCCTCGCAATGACAGTCGTTGAATCTAAAGACACTCCCTCAAGCTTCCATCCTGGCTTTGAGATTTGCCATGAGCGTTTCGGCTTCGTGTTCGTTCGATTTGACAATGATGGCCTCGGCCAATTTGCCCATCACCGGCACCGGCACGGTGTATTCGATTTCAAACGTGACGTTTGTCCCGCTGCCCTCGGCGTGCAAAATCCACCGGGTAATGTTCTCGATGCCGCTCTTGCTCTGGGTGGTGATGCGCTGGTTGGCGACGTACTCGGTGGTGTCCGACTCGCCTTCCAGGCGCATGCCGGCCATCTTGTATACCCAGCGGCTCTTTGTATAGTAAGCGCCGTCGGGCGAGCGCTGCACGCCGCTACATTCGACCATGCTGGGCCAAAATTCGGGCCAGTTGGCCGGTTCGGTCAGATAACCAGATATCTTTTCGATGGGAGCGTTGATCGTAATGCTTTTCTTTATCTTTGCCACGGGAATTTTCTCCTTTCTGGCAGCCTGTCGGAGAGGCGCTCATATTTTCACCGGCTGAAGCCTCGACTCCGGCGCTTTACAGATTCTCTCCAGCCGTCTGCTTGCTGATCTAAAATCCCGGCTTAACCACGGCTCCCACTTTGGAAGCGACCTCGTTAATGCCGTGATCGGTGCGCCAGCCTTCGCGGTTGGCGTCTTGGCCGGGCCAATACAGCGCAAAGGCAATCGCGCCGCCCAGGTTCGGCTCGCGGCGCAGCAGATTGTAGTAACGGGCGTATTGATCGCCTTTGGTGGCATAATCAATGTGGCGCCCATTGTTGCTAAATTCGGTGATAAAGATCAACTTGTTTGGCCAGCGCGCCCGGAACTTTTTCCACAACATGCCATCCAACTCGGAAAGCATCGCCCAATGCCCATCGCCCTCGTTCTGCCAGTAGCAGTGGACGCCGATCCAGTCGGCGCGCTGCACGGCGGCTTCGCTTCCATCTAAAAAGCGCCACGTATCGGATTCTGCGGGAAGGCCGGGGTTGTTGAACTGGGGCGATAGGCCCGGATAGCCCAGTTGCGCGTCGGGATGGCGCGCCTTGAGCGCGTTGTAGATGTTGATGAACCACTGCCCAAACTCGGCGCCGTTGGCCCAACTCACGCCCAACCCATCGTGAGGCAGGTTGGGTTCGTTGTGAATCTCAAAGTAGCGCACGCCCGCTTTGTACAGTTCTTCAAAGCCTTCTGCCACCGAGTCTACAAACTCTTGGGCCGATATACGACGGTTGGCCGGTTTTTCAAACAACCGCCCCATCACCGTCCGCCCCTCGCGCATCAATCTTTTGGCGTCGTCGGCGCCTTGACCGGGCGCCTCGCGGCTGGGAGCAAGCAGCTTGACCAGTTCCATGTTGGCGGCGGCGATCACGCCGTAATCTTGATCTTGTAAGGGCCAGGGATTAGCCGTGCCCAGACCCGCCAGGCACTTGCCGAACGGATTCACATCTACGAATGGCGGGGGAGCCGGCGGCGCGACGATGATGGTGATCGGGACGGCCTGATCTACCTTGGCGACGAGCGCCACGCCGTCGGCCTTTTCTCGCGCCCAACCGTACTTGCCGCGCGGCGACCTGATCCACAGCCACGAGGAGCCATCGGCTTCTGCCACGGGCAGGTAGACAGTGAACTGCTCGCCGATTTGGATACGGTCCAGCAGAGGCGCTTCAATGTTGCGCGCGTCGCGCACGCTCAACGCGCCAGCCTGGCGCACCGGCGGCGTATCGAGCACCTGAGCCACGTAAGGTTCGGGCGGCTGCTTGTCGGCCAGGTATCGCTCCCCACTCGCGCTGGCTGCCGTCCATCCGCTCGTGCCTTGATCGGTGCTGACTTGGAGCCAGGTGATGCCTTTGTCATCCGGCGCGGATTCCGGGCTGAGGGGCTTGAGATGTTGTCCAAAGTTGAGGCTGGGCGAGCCAGGGCCGGCTGGCACATCTTTCTGCGTTCGGAGCATCAGCCCGGCGGGAGCGACGACCCACACGTCGCCCAGGCCGGCCCCCGGCGCGGCGAATGATACAGCCTCCAGGGCAGGGGCAAGTCCTGCCCCTACCGATGGGACCGGCTTGATGAGGGCGGGAATCAGAACGCCGAGCTTGAGTTTTTTGACCAGGCCGCCCCACGCTTGCTTAAAAGCCCGGTATGACCACGCTCTCTGGCAGCCGTCGGTCGGATCAGGCGAGTAGTGGGGATCGTGGATCAAGATTTGTTTAGCGTCGTCGTCATAGCCAATCACCAAGACGTGGTGCGCGCCCGTAAAGCGCCGGACGGGCCGGTCGGGGATTTTGCCATACTTGACGAGCGCGATCAGCGGATAGCCGCTATCCAGGTATCGTTTGAGATCGTCGAGCGCTAGTCCTTGCTTCCAGGTCAAGTCCAGTCCCACCGCGCGCGCCAGGCGCGCCAGGCCGGCCGGCGACGCGCCCTCGTCGCCTGCGACCCCGTTCACGGCGGCGATGACGGCGGGCGTTAGCTCTTGACCCACGGCGTTCAAAATCATTGAGACGCAGCACAGGCCGCAGTCGGCGCGCAGGCCGCCCTCTGCTTTGAGTTGAGAGATATACGGTACATTTAAAATCTGAGAACTCATTTTGCTCCTTATCCAGGGCAGGGCTTGCTCTGCCCTTACATTGATTACGGTTGTGGTAGCGTTTTCTGCAGCGCGTCCAGTTCGTCCAGCCGGCCCTCGGAAAGCAAGCGGGCCTGCTCCGCCCAGGTGGACATGTGGCGCGCCTGGATGCCGGCTTCCGCGAGAATGGTTTGGAGTTGTTCCAGCGTGAGCGCGGCGAATTGCTCGAACACGCCAATGCCGATCGTGTTTAGTAACGACGCCGTTTTAGAGTCTATGCCGGCGATGCGCGTGAGATCGTCCGGCGTCATCAGGCTGCGCTCTTCAGGCTCGTCACTGATTCCAAACGAGAGGCCGGGGACGTAGAGGCGGACGTACCACGCGGCGGTATAGCCGGTGACGCCATCGGGCGTTTGGATGTGGAGCCACTCGCCGTATACTCCAATCTTGCGCCTGACGTCGTGTTCAGTTTCCATCGCCGTGAGAACGGCGCCGTGGGGAACGCGCGTCAACTCGGCGTTGCCCACACCCGGCCCGCTGCGCACTTTGAGCGGGTCGTCTGGGCTTTCCACCACTACCGATACGGCAGCGTCGCCTGGTGTCGCTCCCCCCGCCATACACACGTACCAGGCTGCCACGTATCCCACTTGACCATCGGGCGCGCGCACCCAGAGCCACTGCCCTTGCTGGCCGATTTTGCGCTGCGCAATATCTGCCGGTTCTAGCGCGCCCAGAAGCGTCCCGTCGGGTAACTGCGTGATCAGTGCTCCGTTCACGTCAGGGACATTGCGCATGTTGAGAAAGCCCGCTTCGCTGGCAACCTGGACGTGGAGCGAGGCTTGCTCAGGGGGTGTGGGTTGCACGGCTTGACGGTTTGAGCCGGGGAATGGCTCCAGGTAAGGTGTAGGGTCAACAATATCATAAGGAAAATCCGTTTCGCCGGATTGCGTGGCGTCTTTCTTTTTGAGCGTCAGGTGCAAGTGCGCGCCGAACGAATTGCCCGTGTTGCCGGATAATCCAATCAACTGGTTGGCTTTGACTTGTTGTCCCACCGTCACAGCCACCTGAATCAGGTGGGCGTAGATGGATTCGTACTGCCCATCTTGGTGCTGGATGCGCACCTGGTTGCCATAAGGTTTTTGGAGCGGGTTGGCATTGCCGTCCAGCCGAATATCGCTAATGACGCCGTCGGCCACTGCGTAAAGCTCGGTGCCTTCCGGCCCCTGAAAATCAATGCCCTCGTGTCCGGGCAGCCCGAATTTCCGATAAAACTCGGGGCGTTGCCTGAACTCTTGGGTAATGATGCCGTATTGTGTGGGCCATTGTAGACGGAAACTCATGGATCACCTCCAAGGATTTTACGTACAGTTTCCAGGTCGCGTTGTGCGCCAAGCATCTCGAAGGCGGCCTGCGCCTGTCGCAGCAAGCGCGCGCCCTGTTCGGATTCCCCGCTGGCGACGAGCGCCGCCCCCCACTGCATGTGTGTGTGCGCCGTCTCGTAAGGGTCAATATCGGCCAGGAGGGTGAGGCTTTGTTCGAACGCCTCTAACGCTTGCCGGTGTTGTTTGTCCGCCAAAAGCGCCTGGCCCAATACGCGCCAGCTTATGCCTCCCTCGCGCTTCATCTGCAACTCGCGCGCCAGATCGAGCGAGGTTTGGGCGGGTTGTTGCGCTGGCTGAGGCTGCGCCAGCGCAAGATAGCGTTGAGCCGACAAGCGATGTGTTTCTACCAGCGAGCTTTTGATGCCCATGTCCGATGCCAACTGTTCCGCTTCGCGCAGCGAGGCGCCCGCCACCTCGGCGTTGCCGTTGAGAATTTGCAATTCGGCCAGGCTGTTTAGAACGTAAGGCAATACGCCGCTGAGTTGATGCGTGTGCGCCATTTCGAGGCTGCTGGCCAGCCGGGCGCTGGCGTCTCGATAATCGCCTTGCCTCGCACACATCCAGCCCCTGCTTTGGGCGACCTTGGCTTGCACGCCGACGTTGCCGAGTTGCCGCGCCAACTGGAGTGATTGTTCGATGTCGGCCGCCGCGCCCTGCCAATCGCCGGCGATGAATTTTGTGGCGCCCAGGTTGGTCAGCGCCACCATCACGCTCATGTTATTGGAGAGTCGCCGTCCCATATCCAGCGCTTGCCGCAGCCAGGCCAGGCTTTGTTGTATGTCTCCCATTTCACGATAAATCATTCCCAGAGTCGCGGCGACTTGGGCTTGCATCGAGCCGGATTCTTGGGGCAGCAGCGCCAGGCCAGTGTAAATGGACTCGAGGGCGAGCGCATAGTTTCCTATCCTGGCCTGAACGCTGCCCATTTTGATGTGCAGTGTGGCTTCTCCCAGCTTGTTGGTTCCGGCCAGTTCTTCCAGTCCCCGCCTCAGCCAGTCGAGCGCTTCTTGCGGCGCTTCGTATTGCAGCAGTTCTCCCATGCCCTGATAGATGCGGATTCTAAGCTCTTTGATGTCGGGCGAATCGGACGCCCTATCTTTATGTTCTAGCTTGTCCCACACGGCGGCCAGGTCGTGCTTGCGGGTTTTTTCAGCCAGCTTGCCCCAAATCTTGTCCAGGCTGACTTTGCTTTGCGTCTCTCGCGAGCCAGGCAGCGCGATCAAGTTCGAAAGCGCCGATTGGTAACTGGCGCGGGCCGGCTGCATGTCGCCGAGGAAGGCGTATACCTGCCCCAACGCCAGTTCGATTTTCACCCATTGTAGGAGGTCAACTTGTTCGGCCGTAAAGCTTTCCAACAGCAGTCGCAGCGTCTGGGCCTGTCCCCGGTTGACGCTTGCCCAAACATCGGTGGTGGCCAGGCGCGCCGCCTGTTCGATTTCTCCGGCCAGTTCCATGTGCCGGGCTGCCTTTAACATGTCTGGTTCTATGGTTTCATAGTGTTCGCCAACCCGCCGGTGCATGGCCTGCCGGTCTGGTTTGCTCAGCGCGTCATAGTAAAAATGCCGCACGATGGCGTTCATGCTATACTCGCGGCCGGTTTTGCCTTCCCTCACTGTGAGTAGGTGGCGCTGGACCAGGTCGCTCAGCGTGCGCCGGACGTTTTGGCCCTCCAGCACGGCTTCGATGGCCTCGCGCGTCCCGGCGTAGCCCAATAACACTGCTGCTGCGCTCATCACGGCCCGCTCGTCGTCGGTCAGGCTGCTATCTATGTCTTTGATCAAGAATCGCTCAATATCATTATCCAAGAACATTTGGATGATAAAGCGCGTCATGGTGGGTGTTCGCTTGAGGCCATCTATTGCCAGCGTGAGGAGTTGGGCGTTGCCGCCGGTGCGGGCGTGCAGGTTCACGGCGATTTCGGCCGGCAGCAAGGCCCGGTCTTGCATTCTGGATAGCATGTGAGTTTCGTATGCGGCGGGCAGGCTGGTCTGGTCAACCGTAAACCCATGTTGGGTCAACAGTTTTATCGTATCCTCCTGACTCAGTCCGCTTAGCGGCTCGAATTGGTCTGCCGTAAACATAAATTCGGGCGTGGTCTGCGAGGTGACGATGAATGATATCGTGCTGCTCACCATGCGGCGGATAAAGCGACCCAGCAAGTTGGCGTCCGTTTCCGAGAGAAACTGTAGATCGTCGAGGCAGAGCACATAGTCACGGCCGTGCAGAGCCTGCGCGATATAGTCCAGCAGTTCCCGAACGCCCAACACCTGCGCGCCGCTGGCGCTTTGAAGCATGTGCCACATGTCTGCCTGGCCGCGCCAGTAAAGAAAGCCGGCCAGCTTCCACACCATTTCTTCGATGGTTTCGCCTCTGTGGAAAGCGTGCCAAAAAACCTTTTCTGGCTCGGCGACGCGAGCGGCCAGCATGCACGCCAACGCCGTTTTGCCGACGCCGGCCATGCCAGAGATCACGGCTAAATGAGACGCGGCCAGCTTGTCCGCATAGTACGCCAGTTCGGCTTCGCGTCCCACAAACTCTTTGTCTTGCGGCAGAGGGGTTGGCTCAGGCGGGGGCGGAAACCGCGGCTCTTCGGATGCCTCGGCAGGCTCGGCCTCGCTGCCCCACAGTTGGCCGGACTTGAGCCGCATCAAGAGCACGGGCACGGCGGCATCGGGACGGCCGGCGGTGAGCAGCGTGCTGCGCGCTTCGTTCATAGCGCAGTCTACCATGCCGTGCTCGGCCAACCGGCGGTAAAAGGCTAGGCTCAATTTGTGCGCTGTTTTAACCGCAACAAAATCTTGCATGGCCACCACGGCCGGTGCGCCGGCCGCCACCAGCCTGGGCGCCAACCCCGCGAACGCGTCTGCCGTCGAACGAGTGGCCGTCTGGCACGCCGCTAAAAAGATCAGGCGGGGGCGCGCGCGCTGGCGCGCCAACATACCAATCAGGTCTTGATCACTCACCACCTGCGCGTCGCCTTCAGCGTCCTGCAGGTACAGCGCGGCTTGATCTTTTCGCTTGTTAAAGACGCCATGCCCCACATAGTGAAGAATGTGATACCCTTTGTGCAAGGCTTCTTCCAGGCGCTCTAACGTTGCCGGCGGCTCGAGCAAGTCCAGTTGAATCTCGTCCTGGTCGAGCGTGAAAAACGCTTTTTCTAAGATCGAGCGTTCCTGGTCAAGGTCGAGGCGCGCCAGGTTGTACAGTTCTTCCAGGTCGTTGGGGTTGGACAGCACGGCCAGCACGCGGATGGGGCGTTCTTGCACGGCGCCGCCCCATGGCCGAGACGCCGGCAAATAGCGCGAAAAGGGCGTGGCGGCGTTGGCCGAAAGGAGCGTGGCTTCTTCTTGCAGCAGCTCCCACGGCAGCGTGTGCAGCTCGGCGGCTTCCGGGTCAATGCGCAGGCGGATGCGGCGCTGGGGCGCCTGCCCGCGCGCTTGGTTCCACGCGCTGCGTAATGCGCTATCGGCCAGGAGCGCGTCGAACAGCCGTTGTCCATCGGCCACGATATCACCGCTGGAGGTCCACGGTAGAATGTCCGCCGCCAGAGCGCCGCGCGCAAGTTCTTGTTCTCCGCCCAGCGTGACTTCGACGGGATAGCCCGCCTCGCCGCGTTGGAAAATGCGGATTTCCAGGTCAATAAAAGAGTGGTTGGGGGGAGCGGTCATATTTCAAAGGTATGATTTATTTGCGCAATTGCAGAGTGGTCAGCAGGGCGTTCAGCAGGCGCGCCCGGTACTCGATGGCGGTGTTGACGTTGCGCTGGTGCATCTCGAACAGCGTGGTGTCCACTTCGAGGCGATTCTTTTCGCCTTCTTGCGTTGGGATGATCGTCTCGCTGTCGCCATCCAGCCGGACGATGGATCGCCCCACCGGCTTGGCCTGGGCAAAATCCACGTCGGCGTTGGCGCCGATGATGACGTAGCGCGTTTCCACCGTCATCGTGGCGACGTCTTCCACGTATTGCGCCACTTTGGCCGCTGCGCTGCGGATCGAGTTTTCCAACTCTGTAGCCATTCTCTTTTCTCCTTTACGTATTGGGTGGGTGTGGGCCGAATTCGGCCAACACCTGGTTGATATAATTCCACGCCGCGGGGAGAGCCAATACAGCGCCGCCCGGCGTGGCAAGCATCCCGGATAATTTAATCGCGCCCTGAACGACGAGGGCGAACCTTTTAATCAGCGCGTTTCGAGAATCCAGCGCCAGTGCCAGGTTACGCTGGTGCAGGCTGGCCTGCTCTGGGCTGAGGTCTAGGCGCCAGAGCGTGTTCACGTGGCCCGTCCACCCGACGATGGTTTGCCCCACCTGCACCCCTTCGATGCTGGTTTCTACCCAGGCATAGTTGGCCACGAGGTGTTGCAAACGCGCGACGAAATCTTGGAACTGCTGGTTGATTTCGTCCCATCCCCCACCGAGTGTTTCACGCAGGCCAAAGCTTTCCGCCGGGGCGGGCGTGTGCAGCGCGTCCAGCAGGCGCGCAAGCTCGGCCTCGGGCTGCGCCTGGGCGGCAAACGATACATCGGCGCCGGGGGTAAAAGCGTCCAGCCGGGCGAGGGCGGCTTGCAGGTTGGCGTCCGAAGCGTCCAGTCGCTCTCGTTCGACGTGCAGGCGCGCCGCGGCCTCGTCAGGATCAGACGGCAGGTCGCACCGCCACACGGGCGCGTCGGACGGCGGCGGCGACGATGGTGAGACGCTGAAGGATACATCCTGAGCAAGGCCGAAGGAAAGCTCCTCTGCTGGCGAGGCCGGCCCGACGCTCCACATTCCAAACGGATTCGAGGTAACGCCAGTATGTGCTTGCATGGTTGGTTATTCCAATGCCTGGAGGCGCGCCTCTATCTCTTGCTTCAACCGTTCAATTTCGGCTTTGAGCGCGGATTCTTGTTGAGCCAGCGCCTTGAGTTGCTCTTCGGTCGCCTGGAGCTTTTCCACGTAACTGGCGCGCATGGCGCCCTCTTTGCCGGTCTGCGAAAGCGTGCCCATGTTTCCCTGGATTTGTTGCTGGGCCTTGTAGACCTGTTCCCGATCTTTTCCGATTTGGGCGAGGCTCTGCTCGTTGTTCGCAATTTTTTCCCACAACTTGAGCAGCCCGACGGCCTGCTCGTGGATGTTGGGTTCAATCAATCCCTGGCGCAGATAGCGCTGCAAGGTCCCGTAAGACTGGCGGGCTATTTCTTCCCGGCGTCGTACCAATTGGTGCTCCTTTACACGCAATTTGGCCTCGCCGTGCGCCGGGATGTTTAACTCGAAGCGCAGATGCTCGTCGGTGCGCTCGGCGGGTTCCGGCGTCTCGATGAGGTCGTAAGACGAACTGCGTGGATGTTCCACCAGCACCTTGACCGCCTGCCCGGTGCTGTTGTTAAACTGGTAGGTCTGCCAGCGAATGTCCCACTCCTCAAAGTGGATGTACGCGCCCTTGATGTAAAGCCGGTGTGTTTCCCGGCTGGATCCGCTTTCCTCGCGCGCCTTGATCCCCAACTCGACTGCGTACGGCACGGTGAATTCGGCGCCCGTGACGGTAAAGGGGAGAATCGCTTCGCCCACGTATTCGTCTTTTTCGATGACGGTTACGGGGCCGCGCTCCAGCGTGAGGCCGCTTTCGTTTTTCAAGCGCAGCGTGGCGATGGGATGGGCTGGCAGCTTGGCGCCGTTGTAGAGCAGGTCTTTGCGATAGCCCAGGTCGGAAGAAACGATGGGCACCATGGCCGATTGCCCGCGTCCCACCGTCACCGGCGTGCCGATGACGTATTGGAACAGCTCGCCCAACGCCTCGCCTTTGGCCGTGACGGGTGTGGCCTGCGCCAGCGCCTCGCGGCTCAGGCTGGGGGCGGGGGGCGGCGCCATCGCGGCCTGCATGGACAACATTCCCATACCGATTCCAGCTCCCAGCCCCCTGCCTGCGGCCTGGGGGGCAGCTTCCGCTTTGGCAAACTCGACTGGCGCGGCGGCCACGCGAGCTTCTTCCTTCACCGTGGGGCGTTCGGGCGTAAAGGGTGTGTACAGGTCGTAGATGAATGAGATGGGCATGCCGGCTACCAGCGAAAGCGAGATGCCTTTGAGGTCCTCTTCCAAACGGTTGTCAAAGATGCCCCAGCCCAACAGCAGCGCGCGCGGGCCGCCCCCAGTCTCCGGGTCGAGCACCATGCGATAGCTCACCCGCCACGTTGGGGCGGGGGCGATGTAACTTGCAGACAAGTCATGTTCGCCCGGCGTCAGGCGGATGGTCACCTGGCGATAGTTTTCTTGCCCCAGCGCCGTTTCGAGGAAAAAGCGCAAATCGCCGGCGCCCTGCTCGTCCAAAATCTCGACGCCCTGCACGCGCGCCAGGTGCACCACCTGCACCTGGGCCGTATCGTCCAGCAGCAGCGAAACGAGAAATGCATCCAGCGGCTGCCGTTCGGAGGCCTCGTCCAAACCCAGCAGCACGCCGGCGGCAGATTCTTGCTGGTCGAGCATCAAGCGCACGCGCCGCCCGCGCAGTCCAACCAACAGGTCGCGCAGGCTCCGGCTATCGCCCAACCGAATCGAGCAGCCGGCCAGCCGCTCTTCGCGGCTTTGCGGCGTGGCGTAATCCACGCCCAACACCTGGCCGCCGCCCCAGTCTATCGCCGTCAGGCTCTTGAGGATGTCATTCATATCCTCGACGCGGAAGGAAAGCTTGACCTCTTCGCCGCTCAACTCGGCCCGGCGCACGAAAAAGCCGACGCCGTGCTTGTACAACGTCATGTGTGTGATAGGCAAAGTCATGGTTTACACCTCACTGCGATTGGGTGACGCCGACCAGACCCGCCAGGGCCGAGACAGCCGTCTTGAACATCTCGACGCGGTTGGCCTGGGCGCGCTCGACCATGTCGGCGTGTATTTTCAGCAGCGATTCGTCAATGCCTTCTTCGTCTCGCGGCAGGCACATGATGGTGTCGCCGTCGAACGCGATGCGCGTCCGCGCCCGCAGCCTGGCGCCGCTGAACTTGCCGTCTTTGTATTCTGCGCTGGCAATGTCGTCGCTGACGTAGGTGCACACGTCCAGGCTGCTGGTTTCTTCGATGACGGTCTTGAGCGCGTTGCCCAGCTTGTCTGCCAAATCCTGGAGCGATTGGGTCACGTCTTTGACGCCGAGCGACTCGAGCAGGCCATAGTTGACGGGCGCGTTGGCGCTTTTAATGGCGTCGCGCACTTCATCCAGCTTGTATGTTAGCGTTTGAATTAAAGGCGCCAGGTCCTTGACCTCTACGACCATGCTCTGGGGCGCTTGCGCCGCCGTTGCGCTTTCTTGGGGGGGCAGCGATAAATTCAGGTTGATTTCGGGTGACTCTTCGCTGGCGGGCAGATCGGTTTTTTGGGTTTTGGGCTTTTTGGATTTGGTTGCCATAACACTCCTTTCTTGGGCGGGGACAAGCCCCGCCCCTACGGCCACGACTAGAGTCGTGACTACGGCCGCGCAAAGGGAATCCGCACGGCCGGGTCGCCCAGTACCACATAGCCGCGTGTGTCGTTGGTCGCCATCCACATTTGCGTCAGGTCGGCGTCGCTGACGCTGAACGAGCCGGCCGCGCGTTCGCCCAGCGCGTAGCTGAGATCGGATGACTTGTCCGCGTAGCGCAAGTTAAAGCCGGCATCCGTGGCCATGCCCACCCGCTCGCCGTTGAGCAATTTGCGCAGGGCAGTCACGAAGGATTGGTTATCCACCTCGCCGGTGGGCATGACGAACGAATAGCCCCAGGCGCGTTCCACGTGCCCCAGCACGGCCAGCGCGCCTTGCCGCAAGAGTTGTTGGGGCAGGGCGGCGATAAAGTTGCGCGGGGCGATTTGTTTGGGCTTGCTCAACGCGCTGAACTGGTCCAGCTTGGGTGTTCCCGCGCCGTAGCAGGCAAAGAAAAAGATGACCATCCCCAGCACGTTGGCGTTGGGCGCCAGGTCTTCTGCGGCAAAGTAATGTTTGCGATCGAGTTTGCCGGAGGGACCGGGCCAATCCTGGCACAGCAGTGCGCCCTGGTATTTGATCTGGTCGGGGTTGGTCATTGGAAATTCCATGCCGTGGCTGGCGGTGAGCAGCAGAGCTGGTGTTTGGGCCGGGTCGCCGCCCAATAATTGCGCCAGTTGATGGTGGGTGGCTTGGGCGGCCGTAAAGCGTGCAAATTCCCACTTGAATTGAAGCGCCTCGTCTTGGGTGGGCGGCGCGGCCACCTGCAAGTTATCCCAGAGCGGCTGGATGAGGCTTTTGCTGCTCAGTTGGGTGGCCTTGTCGCCGGGATTGCTCACGCCGAAAAACGCCATCCGGCGCGGGAGCTTGACCTGGCCGGTTTCTGCCAGCACCACATTGTGAGCATATTGGCGATAGGCGTCCAGGTCGTCGCCAAAATCAAGCCGGCCTACCGCGCGCATCACGTCGAGCTGGTATTGAAACTCGAAGGGAATTTCTTCAGGGCTGCCGACGAGCAAGACGTAAAAGGGCATTTCTTCGGGGTCGGCGGGGCCGTCGCCCACGCGGTAACGCTGCAAAAACTTGGACTTGGTTTCGCCGGGGCGATAGTCGAGGACCCTGTAGAATTTTTCCCCCGCCTGCTTTTTGCGGTGCTCGAATAGCTCGGCCAAAGCGCCCTCGATGTTTTGCTTGCGCCTGGCGTCCATCACTGCCGGAAAGATGACGGCCCAGCCTGCCTGCGCCAAATCGGCGGGATCAACGCCGGCCTTGACGGGGAAAGGCTCGTTTTTCTTGAGTCCCAATTCCCCCTGATGATCTTGTTGCTCGTCGAGCTGCCACAGTTCCTGGAGCATCTCGGTGAGCGCCTGCTGTTGACCGGCGGGTAGGCTCTCTGCCAGTTGCTGCGTTTGCTTTTCGAGCATCAGCTCAAACATCTTGTGCAACTCGTCTGCCAGCGCCTCGTAGCGCGCCAGTTCCAGGGCGCTAAAGACATTTCTCAACTCGACCCCAAGCAGCCCCTTGTATTCTTTGGGTTTGTTGATCAGCTTGACGAAAAGTTGGACCTTGTCTTCCGCCAGCTTGCTCATCAGCTTTTTGCGCTCGTCGCTCATGTTTTTGAGGAGCAGCGCCCATTGCTGTTCCGTCAGCGCGCTGAGCGCGGGGTGAGCTTGCGCCAGTTCTCCGCGCAACTGGTATCCTTCGGTGGGCGTTCCGTAATAGGGCTTGCCTTGAATCAGGCTGGCCAGTTCTTGCACCGGCATGGGCTGCAGGCCATAGCCGCCCGTTTCGCCGTTGACGCCGTTAAAGTAAAGGTCGCTTTGATACTCTTGGGCAAGGGGTTTTTCTTGCGCCTCGCCGCCGAAAAACGATCCAACACTGGGTATGCCCATGATCTTGCTCCTTCGATTTTGTTACCCAGAAACTTGTCATTGCGAGCGCCCCGCCGAAGGCGAGGGCGCGAAGCAATCTCCACCTCGGGCGGGAGATTGCTTCGCCTGCCTAGTCCGGCAGGACAGGTCGGCACGCTTCGCGCGCCTCCTCGCAATGACGAGTTTCTGATTTTTGGCATATCGCCGAAGGCGATTTGAGTTCTCAGGATATATCCTTTTTATTTTTGCGCGGCGCGCAGCCGCACCGCCGGGTCGCCGATGATGAGATAGCCGCGCGCGTCGTTATTGGCCGTCCACAACGCGGCCAGCTCGCGCGGATTCGGATCAACGGGGCTGTCGAGCGTGACGGTAAGCTCGGTAGACAGCGCCGCGTAACGCACGTTAAAATACTCCATCGCCGAGCCGAGGGGATGGCCGGTGAGCAGCCGTTCGATGGCGCTTTCAAAGACGGCTACGTGTTCGCTTTTGATGGAGCGCGGCGCGCTTTTCGCCTCGCCCAGGAATGACGTTCCCCACGCTCGCTCCAGGTGCCCCACCACCGCCAGCGCGCCTCGCTGCGATAGGCTCAGCATCGCTTTGGGCAAGTCCGCCACAAAGGGGCGCTCGGCGATGATTTTGCCTTTTGTCTTGAACTCTTGCTTATAATATTCGTCGTACAACGGCGTCCCCGCGCCGTAGCACGCAAAGAAAAACGCAATGGCGCCTTGCAAGCCGACCTGATCGTTATTTCGGATGTCTTGGCCGGATACATACCAGTCTTGTGAAATTGGCCCGGCTCGCCCGTTCCAATCGCTGCACAACAACGCGCCCTGATTTTGCCGCTGCATTTCGGGTTCACGGCAGTCAAATTCCAGCCCGTGGCTGGCGGTGAACAGGAACGCCGGGGCCGCGCCTTGTTTCATCAGGTCGAGCAACTGGCGTTTGGTCGCCGCTTCGGGCGGGACGAAGTTAAAGCGCCAGGGGATATCTAGCGTCTTGTCTTTAAAGTGATTGTACAGCGGCTCGACCAGGCGCGTCGCGCTCATTTCGGTGGCCTGATCGCCCGGATTGCGCACGGCAAAGAACGTGACGGTGGGCGATTGCACAAAATTAGCTTGCTCGGCGGCGGCGACGTTGCGGGCATAGTGTTCGTAAGCGGCCAGATCGTCGCCAAAATCAATCCGCCCCACCGCGTACTGCACATCGAGCTGATATTGAAACTGGAAGGGAATCTCGTCGGGGTTGCCCACGATGAGCAAATAGTAAGGCACGTGTTCCGGGTCGGCCGGGTCGCTGGCGCGCGCGCCATACCTGGATAAAAAGGCATTGGCGCTTTCGCCGGGGCGATAGCCCTGCTCGTCTTCGTACACCTTGAAATATTTTCCGGCCTGCGCCCGGCGCCATTCGAGCAACGGCGCCAGGGCCTCTTTGATGGCCGCTTTGCGCTCGGCTTTCATCGCGGCCGGCAAGATGATGCCCCAGCCGGCTTGATCGAGACGGGTTGGGTCCACCCACTCTACCGCGCCGCGATGCGCTATCTTATCGCGCAGCGCGTCCAGCCAGGCGTCCAACGCCCCAAGCAGCTCGCGCCACGGCGGCTGAGCGCCATCGCGCCCGGAGGGCGCTCCCACTTCGTTGACCCCCGTGCGGGGGCTGACGGGCACACTCAGTTCCTGCCCCAAAATGTCAAGCAGCCCAAACCACGAAGCGTTCCGCCCCTGGGCGTAGAGTTGGTCCAGCCGCGTGATCAGCCTTTCTAGCCAGGCGTTGCCGCCGCGGGGCAGTTTTTCAAGCGCGTCGAGCAGCGTATTGAGCGGGTCGGTGAGGGTGCTATTGTCTTGTCCTTTTAGCGCCTTGATGGAATCTATCGGCAGCACACGCAGGTCTTTAATCAGCGCTTCGAGCCAGGGCTTGCGTTGCGAGGCATCTTGCTCCAAAGCGAGCGCGATGCTTTGAGCCAGCCGTGCTTGCTTGAGGGTGGATAGCTGATAATCGGTGTTTCGCTTGATATAGTCTTCAACGCTCAAGTCTGCATCGGCCATCAGTAGTTGGGCCAGGTCCTTGTAGCCCCCGCTCGTCACCAATAGTTTTACAATCGAACTCAACAGGCTGGGAGTGTCTTGTTCCAGTTTGCTTTCCAGCCGCTTGAGCGCGCCAGGCTCTATGCCTTCTCCCAAAAGCAGGCTGGCCAGCCCCTGCGCCAACTGCGTGCGCCACTCGGCCGGCGAAGCAAACCTGCCTTCGATCGCGGCGAGGTTGCTTTCGGCCAGCAGCCGGACGATGTCCGTCACTTTGTTGGCGGCCGTTTTTAGCCTTTCTTCGGCTTTTCTGATGGCTTCTGCTTCTGCGTACTTGTCATCTTGGATTTGTTCAGAAAGCGCCGCGGCCGTCATCGGTTCCAGGCCATAGGTTCCCGTCGCGCCGTTGACGCCGTTAAAATACAACAGTTCTTCGCTCATGTCTGTTGTCCTGCCACGAAAGTCGTGACTACATCCTTTCCTTGTTTACTCTCCCGCAGGTTAACCTGCGGGAGAGCAGATGGCGGTCGGACAAGATGTCATTTGGGTGGAATTTTTCCAAGAATGTGCGGGCCGCGCGTGACCAATCCGCTGGGCTCTGGCGCTGACCCTATTCCAAACGAGGGCACAGTTGCCAATGCCGGCTCTGGCGCAAAGGGCGGCAGGGTGATGAATACTTTGTCTGGCGGATCTTCCCGCACGACGTACTTGACGGTGGGGTCTATTTCTATCCCAGCTTCGGCCAGCACCTTGCCCGGATTCCTCTTGAGCCGTTTGCGATAAGCCGGGTCTGCAGCGGCTTGCTGCAAAACCTTGTTCCAGGGATTTTTCTTTGCCATGGTACTATCTCCTTTTTAGATTTAAAACTCGAGTAAAAGGCGGGCAATCAACCCTGGTGATTGTGATTATGATTATGGCCTCCTTTCGGTTATGCGCTCAAGGTGCGGCTGAGCCAGACGTGCCCTCGCCAGGCGGCAGATCGGGGCAGGTGAGTTTGTAGCTCGAAGGATTGGCGTTGACAGAGCCGGTCCACTCGGTCAAGTTCAGGTTGCGATTGGCTCGTTGGCAGGCGCGCGCTTTCCAGGATTCGAGATTGGCATCCCACAAGATAATGCCGCCATCATTGCTTCCAGAAGCCAGCACCAGGCGATTGGGGGTGGAATCGTCCATTGTGCGGGGAACGCCAGAGAACGCCACACTGTTTACCCAGTCGGCATGGCCAGCCAGGGGCGGCCCCAGTTGCCGCCGAGATGCTGCATCCCACAGAATAACGTTCATGTCGTCGCTGCCCGACGCCAACAGCTTGCCATCCGGGCTGAACGCAACACTTCTCACCCAGGCGGTGTGCCCCGTCAGAGGCGCGCCGGACGGCTGGCGGGCGGCGACGTCCCACAAGATGATGCTCTTGTCGGCGCTGCTGGACGCAAGCAATTTGCCATCGGGGCTAAAAGCCAGGCCCAATACCCAGTTTGTATGTTGAATGAGAGGAGCGGCAATCAATTGGCGCGTGGCCACGTCCCACAGGTAAATGCCGCCGCGGTGGCAAGTCGCTCTTTCGTCAAGCTCAGCGCAGCCGCCCGAAGCAAGCAGTTTGCCATCGGGGCTAAAAGCCACGCTGAACAAGCCGTCGCTTTGATCTGTGGATAGCTTGTTTGCCGGTTGGCGAGTGGCAAGGTTCCACAACAAAATCTCTCCATTATAGGCGCCCGAGGCCAACAGTGTGCCATCGGGACTGAACGCTATGCTGACGAGCATGCTCAAGTTTTCGGCGAGAGGAGCGCCGGTGGGCTGGCGAGTAGCAGCGCTTGCATTGAGCGCAGTCGAAATGTCCCACAAAATGATGGAGCCATCGTAACTGGCTGAAGCGAGCGTGCGGCCATCGGGGCTGAACGCCACGCTGCTGACAAAATCGGCGTGAGCGGCGAGCGGGTCGCCGACGAGGCGGCGGGCGTCCACGTCCCACAGGCGGATTTCACCTTGCGCGCACTCTTCTGTTTCCTCGTCCCACTGGCTGCAACTGCCAGAAGCGATGAGTTGACCGTCGGGGCTGGATGCGATGCTGTTCACCCAGGTGACGTGACCGGCGAGTGTTTCACCCACCGACTGATTGGCGGCCAGATTCCACAAGATGACTTTGTGATCGGCGCCGCCCGAAATCATCGTTCGGCCATCTGCACCGAGGGCCAGGCTATAAACAGCGCCAGCGTGCCCGCTGAGCGAGTATTCGGTTTGTTGATCTTCCATGCTCCACACGACGATTGTGTTGTCCCAACTGCCCGATGCGAGCATTTGTCCGTCCGGGCTAAAAGCCACGGCGCTGACGTAATCGGTGTGTCCGGCAAGAGGAGGACCGATAGGCTCACCCGTGTCCATATCCCATACGATGACGGTGGCGTCCCAACTGCCCGAAGCGAGCAGTTCACCATCGGGGCTAAAAGCTAGGCTGAGCACCTCGTTAGTGTGTTCGATGAGAGGGTCGTCAATGAGTTCGAGAGTTTCCACGTCCCACAAGCGAACCTCGCCCTCGGTGCACGTCCCGTTTGCTTCCAGGTGACTGCACCGGCCCGAAGCCAACGTTTGGTCGTCCGGGCTAAAAGCCACACTGATGCCTTTTCTCGTTTCGCCTACATCCAGTTGCCCAACGGCCTGGCGCGTTTCAACGTCCCACAGCGTGACGTTTTCCGCGCCACCCGCAGCTACAAGTTGACCGTCCGGGCTCCAGGCCAGGCTGCGTATCATGTCATCAGCGTCTGAGAGAGTAGTAATGGGCTGGCGCGCAGCGACGTCCCAGAATATGATCGCGCCGCCCGCGTCACCCGAAACCAGTATCAGGCCGTCCGGGCTAAAAGCCACGCTGTTCACCGGCGCGGTGTGCCCCTCCAGCGGCGGGCCGATTGAGCGGTGGGTGGTTGTATCCCACAGCACAATATCGCCCGTCTCATCGCCCGAGGCGGCGAGCTTGCCATCTGGGCTGAGCGCCACGCTGTCAACTTCTCTGGTGTGGCCGTGCATAAAAGCAACGAGTTGAGGTTCGGCTTCCAGCGTGGTCAGCAAGCTGCTTTTGATCTGCACATCGTCGCCGAGGATGCGGTTAGCTTCCAGGCTCAACAATAGAGACAGGTCGAGTTGCTGATCTGAATATATGAGGCTCTGCGCCGCCAACTGGCGTGAAAGCGCCACTTGCAGTGCCCGCTCGGCCTCTCCGCGCGCTATCTCGGCCCTGATGGCCAGGTACACCATGGCCAAAGCGACCAACACCGTCATCACCACACCGGCGACGGTCAGGCGGCGTGTCCGGGCGCGAATCCGGTCGGCGTGCTGGCTGGCTTGCAGGAACTCGTGCTCGTAGGGCTCGACATCGTCGGGATTAGTGGCGACCCAGGCGAACGCTTCAGCCAGCGCCTTGTCGCGATATAGAAGGGCGGGGCTTTTAGAATCTTGCCAGTGTTTGGCCGCCATGCGCAGAGGCGTTTGGCGGGCGGCTTCCCAATCTCGATTGGAATATCGAATGGGGTCTACCAGCCGGTCGTGAACCAGCTCGTACCAGCGCGCCCCGGCGCGCACGTCGGCGCGGATGAGGTGCTGCGCTTCCAGAAAATCCACTGCAGCGTTGGGCAGGCCGGCGGTTTCGGTGGGATTGCGCAGGGCCAGGCCGCGCGTCTTGATTGGCGTGATCAACTGCTCGCTGAACCAGCGGCGCAGTTGCCGTTCGGTGATGGAGAGACCCGGCAGGTCTTTGGCCTTGGCGATGGCGCTTTCGTAAAAGTCCGTCAGCGCCTGGTCAATGTTGCCGTACCGTTCGACTTCTGCCCACTGAATGAGGCGGTCCTGCTGATCGGGCAGGCTGTCCCATAATCGCTGGCAAACCACTTGAAGTTGCACCGGCTCGATGTATGGTCCCAGTACATTTTCCCCCTCGCCGCTCGCCGTGCCAGCAGGGCTGGCCGCGCCAGCGTAGCTGGCGGCCTTAATGCGGCGCAAATCGTCCACCAGCCGCTCGGCCACGCCTGGCGCAAACGGCGCGCCAACATCTTTGGCCGGCCGGGCGATGGCCTCCAGCCCGCCTTCCGGGCCGAGCCGCTCCATCCGAAAGCGCGCCCGCAGGCGATTGGGGAGCAGCGCGGCGTAGGGGTCCACTTCGGCCACGTGATCTTCGCGCATGGCAAACAATACGCTCAGGCTGGGCATGGCATCCAGCGCCTCGGTGATTTGTTGGAAAAATCCCCTGGCGTCTTGCCAGCGGTCTCGGTGCGTGGTGAAGATTTCTTCGAATTGATCAAAGATGAGCAGCAGCGGCTTGTGTTCCTCGCGGGTAAACGCATTGGGGGATTCTTGCTCTATAAAGTGTTCCTGAATGTACGAGCGCAAGGTGTGGCCGGTCAAGGTCTCGGCGGGCGTTTGTTCGCCCGCCAACGCCATCAGCGCGCAAAAGACAAACACGTTATCTATGGCGCTCGGGGCAATGCTGGGCGGCGGGGCGCTGCCCACGCGCGCCACCGGCAACACTTTAAAGCCCTCTTTTTCTTCCAGCGTTGGGATGATTTGCGCGTTGAGCAATGAGGTCTTGCCGGCGCCCGATTGGGCGTACAGCAGCACCACGCGCTGTGCCAGGATGAGGGCCAGCAAGTCTCGCGCTTCCCGGTTGCGCCCGTAAAAGTTGCGCCGGTCTCCTCGCTCGTAGGGGCGCGGCCCGACGTAGGGATTGTTTTTCACAGTTTGGCGACCTCTCTAAAGTAATGTTGGCGCGGCCCACTCTCATGGCGTTGGGGTGGGGCAGTCCAGCTCCTCGCGCAAATAGCGCACGCGCTCCTGGCAGGTCAGCTCACGCGGTACGGCCATGTTCGCCAGTTCCATTAAATCTTGCAAATAAATAAATTCGGCGCGCAGTACAGGGGAATAAGTGAACGCCTCTCCAAAAAAGGCAACTCGTTTGCTATCGGGCGAGAATGCAATATTGACCTCGAGCGCACTGCCTGCTGGCGACGGTCTGACCCCGCTCAATAGCGCCAGTTCTTTTCCTGCTTGCGCGTCCCACAACATTGCATTGACTCCATAAGTCGCAAGTCTATTGCCGTCGGGCGAAAATTCTATCTTTTGAACCAATGCTTCTGACACGCGTGGGGTGATGGTTTGGCCGGTGAGAACATCTTGTATGGTCAGAGTCGTTCCTGAGACACTGAGCAGGGCAATGCGGCGTCCATCCTTTGAGATGGCCGCGCGCCAAAAGTGTCCGCGAGTTTCTCTCAGGGTGCTTTGTTCTTGAGTGGTGGTATTCCACTCGATCACTCTCCCATCGCTTGTAATGGCGATGACGCGGCCATGCCGTTGGTCATCTTGCAGAAATGACGCGCTTAAAAAGCTGCTTCGTTCCGCCCGCAGTTCAACTGCGGGCGAATCTAGCGCAGCCTGTTCTTTGCTGTCAGCGTCCCACACCCCAAGTCTATCGCTGGAGACCATTAATATCTGGTCGCCTTCCGGAGAAAACATTACGTCGGTAATATCATCAGGATGATCATCATCTTGATGTCCTTGCAGTACACCTAACAGTTCGCCCGTGCTTGCATCCCATAACCGGGCCGTGCGCTCTGCGCCGACGGTCAGAATCGTTTCGCCATCGGGCGAGAACAAGGCCTTGACGACGCCCGCCGTGTGGCCGGTCAGAACGTGCGCTTCAATGCCGTTCTTCTGGCGAATATCCCACACTCGCGCTGTGCCGTCCTGGCTGGTGGTCACGATTTGCTCGCCGTCGGGCGAAAAGGCCAGATAGGTTACATCGTCTGGCCCATGCAGGTAAGATAACACATCGCCATCATTAGAGTCAAGCACCCGCACGTTTGACCCGACGGCAACTCCAACCTGGGCGCTGTCGTAAGAAAACTGGAGATGGTTGACCGGGCCAGGGCAACATTCTCCCAGGTCATCTACCCAGAGTTGAGAGGTGTGGAGCGCCAGCCGCAGTACCTCTTCTGACTCGTAGGTGTGTGCCAGGCGATTCGCTTCGCGCGCAATGAGAATAGCGAGTGTAGGAATGGGATAGTCAGGCTCGGTGCCATCCATGTATACGTGGTTGAGCGCCAGAGCCGCCAACTCGCGCGAGCGCGCCAGTTTTTGTTGGGTCTCGGCCTGGGCTTGCGCTGTGGCGCGGACGTTTGCTTCGGCGACCGCAGTGGATTGGGCCGCCTGGGCAATGGCCTGCTGCGTCACGGCCTCCTGCCGCTGCGTTTCGGCAACGGCCAGCGCAGTCAGAGCGATTTGCCGCTGCGTGTCAACTTGTTGCTTGCTCCAATACATCGCCGCGGCGAACAGCGCCATAATCACCAAGCCGGCAGCCAGGGCAGCCGTTGCGATGGTGCGCAACTGCCGCGTGCGCGTAAGCGCCTGTTGCGCCTGCTGGCTGGCTTCCAGGAACTCGATCTCGTAAGGCTCGACTTCGCCTGGATTGGCCTTCACCCATGCCAGAGCTTCTTGCAATACCTTGTCCCGGTAGAGCAAGCCCTCGCTCTTGCTGTCTTGCCAACGTTTCGCGGCCGCGCGCAGCGGCGTTTGCCGCGCCGCTTCCCAGGCTTTGTTTGATTCGAGAATGGGGTCCACCAGCCGGTCGTGCGATAGCTCGTACCAGCGCGCCCCGGCGCGCACGTCGGCGCGAACCAGGTGCTGCGCTTCCAGGCTCTCTACGGCGGCGTTGGGCAAACCGGCCGTGTCGTGTTCTCCGTGCAGGGCCAGCCCGCGCGTTCCTACCGGCGTGATCAATTGTTCGCCAACCCAGCGGCGCAGTTGCCGCTCAGAAACCAGGTTTCTGGGAGAAACCTGGTTTCTCACCCCTGCCAGCGCGCCTTCGTAAAAGTCCGTCAGCGCCCGGTCAATGTTGCCGTACTGTTCGACCTCTTCCCATTGGATGAGGCGCTGTAGCGGGGCGCCTTGGCGCGAGTCGGCCTGTTCGGGCAGGTTGCTCCACAAGCGATTGCACACCACCTGCAACTGCACTGGCTCCACGTGCGGTCCCAGAAGGTCGCTCGCTTCTCTAGGCTTGTACTTTTCTTGTACCTTGATCTGCCGCAGGTTATCTACCAGTTGCTCGGCCGCGCCCGGCGCAAAGGGGCAGCCGGCGTTTTCGGCGGGGCGCCTCACGGCCTCCAGCGCGCCTTCCGCTCCAAGCCGCTCCATCCTGAAGCGCGCCCGCAGCCGTTGAGGGAAAAGCGGCGCGTAGGGGTCTATGCTGGCGATGTAATCTTCGCGCATGGCAAACACCACGCCCAGGCGGGGCAGGGTATCCAGCGCGTGGCGCACCTGCCGGAAAAAGCCTTCGGCCTTTTGCCACTGCTCGTGGTGCGTGGTAAAGATTTCTTCGAACTGGTCAAAGATCAAGATTGGCAGGCGCGGCTGGCCGTCTTTATCCTGGCAATACGTTGCCAGGAAATTCACCAGCGTGTGCCCCACTAACGTTTGCGGGTTCACACCCTTGTCCGCCAGCGACAGCATGGCGCTAAAGACAAAGATATTGTCCACACTGTCAGGTTGAATAGTGGGCGGCAGGTCATTGCCCACGCGCGCCACCGGCAGCACGTCAAAGCCCTCGGCTTCGAGCGAAGGGATGATTTGCGTGTTGATCAGCGACGTTTTGCCCGCGCCGGATTGGGCGTAAAACAGCACCGTCCGCTCGGCCATGATCAACGCGAGCAAGTCGCGCGCTTCACGGTTGCGCCCGAAAAAGTTGTGGCGGTCGCCCCGCTCGTAAGGACGCGGGCCGACGTAAGGATTATGTTTCACGGTGGGGGGCCTCTTTATGCGTCACACCTAACGTTTGGCAGCTTCCCATTCTATCCCAAGCTCGGCGACGAATTGCTGCGTGCTTCCCCAAAAGACATTGATTTCGGCGTCTTGAAAATATTGTTGTAAAAATGTTTGGACGGCGGCGATGTCTGCATTGCCGGCCTCATCGAATTCCAGTTGCACGGCCACGTGCTTGAAGCGGCGGCGCTGATCCAGCGTGGCCACCAGGCCGCGCATAATCACCCGAAATTCCCAGTCATACAGGCTATAACCCACGAACATTAGCGTGCTGTTAGCCAGCGCGCCTCGAATGTAATTGGGAATGCGATCCATCTCGGCCGAGACGCGCACCAAAAAGTCCAAATAATCATCCTCGGTCAGCACCAGCGAGTTGACCTCTTCGTCGCTGCCAAAGAGATGGTAAACCATCGGCGCTTCCGGCGCCGGCACATAGTTGGGGTCCTGTTCAAACAGAGAAGGCAGCCCATCCAGGTCACGGTTCCACCGGCACAACTCTCGGGTGACTTGCTTGCCGCGCGCCGCCAACGCCTCGGCCATAAAGCTGTCGAAATTCGTCGTGAGATAAAGCGGCAGGTCCAGGTTAGCCAGAATGCGGTGTGTTTCGTTCGGATCGTCGGCGGCCAGTTGCGGCCAGCTCACCGCGCGCACCAGCTCGGTCAAGGTCTTGCCGGGGTTGGCGGGGCGCAGTTCTTCGGGGAGCCGCGTGTGCAGCTGTTTCTGAAGCGTGTCTAGAATTTCGTAGCGCGGAAAGTCTTTGCCCTGGTTGCTGGCCATGTATTGCGCCACGCGCGCCAGTGCTTCCTTGTCTTCAAAGGGGTAACCATGCAATTCTGACCAGGCCAGAGCGACATTTTGAGGAGTAGGCAGCCAGCGCCCGTGGACGCGGGGGCCAATGATGGGCATGCACTTGCCTTGCTGAATCATGCGGACCAACCCCGACCAGAAAATGCGCGGGTTCTTGGTGCCCAAGATTTCGCCCCGCGTGTCGGCCTCGGCGCTCCATAACTGGCCGGATTTGAGCCGCATAAAGAGCACGGGCACGGCGGCATCTGGACGCCCGGCAGTGAGCAGCGTTCCCCGCGCTTCGTTGAGCGCCACGTCTACCTGGCCGTGCTCCAGTAAGCGCTGATAGAATATGGCGCTCAACTTGCGGGCGGTTTCGGCGGCGACGTAATCTTGCATGGCCACCACGGCTGGCACGCCGATGGAAACGAGCTTGGGGCCTAATCCCTTGAACGCGTCGCCGGTGGCGCGCGCGGCGCTCTGGCAGGCGGATAAAAAGATCAGTTGCGGGTGAAGGGATTGCCGCGCCAACATGCCGGCTAGCTCGTCGTCTGAAACGGCGCGGGTGTGGCTGTCGTTGTCCTGCATGTAGAGCGCAGCCTGTTGGCGGCGCGGGCTGTACACGCCGTGGCCCTGATAATGCAAGATGTGATAGCCTTTTCGCAGCGCCTCTTCCAGGCGCTCCAACGTGATGGGCGGATCGAGAAAATCTATTTGCAAATTCCCACCGGCCTGGAGGAGGGGGGCAACGGCTTCTTCCAGTGTTTTGCGTTCCATCGCCACATCGAGTTGGGCCAGGTTGTATTTGGTCTCCAGGTCATCTGGATTAGAAATGGCGACCAGCAGGCGGATGGGGCGCTGCTCGGCGGCGCTGCCCCACGGCAAGGCAATGGGCAGGTAACGCGAAAAGGGCGTGGCGGCGTTGGCCGAAAGCAAGAGCTTGTTTTCTTGCAGCAACTCCCAGGGCAGCGTGTGCAGTTCGGCGGCTTGCTGGTCAATGCGCAGGCGGACGCGGCGACCGGGCGCCTGGCCGCGCGCCTGGTCCCACGCGCTGCGCACGGCGCTATCTGCCAAGAGCGCGTCAAATAATTTTTGCCCGTCCGCCACAGGATCGCCGCCGGGCGCCCACTCCGCAATGTCGGCTGGCATGTGCCCGCGTGGAAATTCTTGCTGCTCGCCCAGGGTGATTTCCACAGGGTAGCCCTGCTCGCGTTTTTGAAAGATGCGAATTTCAAGATCAATCGGATTGGCTTGAGCGCTAGAATTTGGCATGAGGATTCCTCACAATGTTCTGCTGGCTATTGGAGGGGACGGGTATGGTTGCGAAAAATAATTGTTTCGCCCGCGGGCCACGGCGCGCAATGCAAGTGACCGTAGATAGTATACAGGCTTGCCAGAAGATGATGGGGCATCAATTCTCCTATGCTTGCATGTTGGCCGGATGTAAGGGAGCATCCGGAAGACAATTATCTAATCCTTAGCCCTGAACGTGAGCAACTGTTTATCCTGGCAGCCTGTCGGAGAGCAGGCTGGCATCCCTATGCCAGCCCCGCCAACGCATAGGGATGCGTCGGCCACTTCGACAACCTTGCAACCAGCCCACATTTTGCCACGTCAATGCTTACAGTATAGCATAGCCGTGTGCAAAATTCAAGAATCAAGGCGCGAATTGCCAGGAAGCCTCCAGCACATCTTTGAGCCTGACAGCGTAACGCCGGACAGTGCCGTCCCACGAGGCGCTGGCCAGGTATTTGCCGTCTGGGCTAAACGTCACGCTCCACACCAGGTCGGTGTGCCAGGGCAACTCGCCGACGAGGCGGGGCGCTTTGGGCAGGTTCGTCACGTCCCACAGCCGCGTCCGCCAGTCCCGCGATCCGCTGGCCAGGTACTTGCCGTCTGGACTCCAAGCCACGCTGTATACCCAACCGGGATGCTTGAGCGGCTGGCCGGTGGCGGTGTAGGTCTCGGTGCTCCAAAAGCGGACGGTCTCGTCCCACGAGGCAGAAGCCAGGTAGCGGCCATCCGGGCTAAAGGCCAGCCCGTAAATGTCGTTCGTGTGGCCGGTCAAGGTGGCAGCCAGTTCGGCGTTCAGCGCGCCGTCGGGTTGAGGCGACATTTTCCACAGGCGCACTTTGTCGTCGGTGTGGCCCGTGGCCACCAGCTTGCCGTCAGGTCGAAAAGCCGCCGCAAAAACTTCGCTCAAGCGGTCCGTCGCCGGAAGCGTGGCGCGGGGGTTCCAGCTTTGAGTGTCCCACACGATGGCACGCCCGTCGTCCGAGCCGGTGACCATCCACTTGCCATCGGTGCTAAAGGCGGCAATGTTGACATCGTTGGTATGGTTGCCCAGTTCTTTTGCCAGCGTGTGGCTGGACACGTCCCAGAGGCGGGTCTTGCCATCTTCGGAGACTGTGACGAGATATTGGCCGTCGGGACTGAACGCGAGGTTCCATATTTTGCTCTTGACGGGCAGCGAAAAAATCAGGTCGCCGTTTCCCGCTGACCAGACGCGCGCGCCAGAGTCGTCGCTGGAGGCGATGAGCTGGCCATCGGGGCTGAAGGCCACTCCACGCGCCCGGCCGGTGTGCCCGCTGAATGTTGACAGGCGCAGCCGGCGTGGAACGTCGCTATCCCAGATGTGGACGGCGCGGTCGCCCGCGCCAGCGACGATAAAGCGTTGATCGGGACTGATGCCCACACTGTTGACGACGCCAGCCGGCCCGGTCAGGACGATGAGGGCGTTGGGATTGCGCGCGCCCACATTCCATATCCGCACCGTGTCGTCGCGCGCACCAGAGATCAGGTAACGCCCGTCGGCGCTAAAGGCGAGGCTGGTCACTTCAGCGCTGTGCTCGACCAGCGATAGAATGGCTCGCCAGTTCTTGGCGCTTCTGACGCGAATGGTTTTGTCTGACGAGGCCGAAGCAAGCAGGTCCTCAGTCGGACTAAAGGCAACTGCTTTGACTGCGCCAACGTGATCGGTCAATGTGATCAGGCGGGTAGTTGTGACGCCCTCAGCCTGGTCCAGCGTCCACACATAGATAACGCCGTCGTCCGAAGCGGCGGCCAGGTAGCGTCCGTCGCGGCTGAAATCCACGCTTCGCACCCGCACCGTTGGCTGGGTCAACGTCAGCGCAACCTGGGCAGTCAAGCCTCCAGTGGGTGCGTCGGCAAGTGTCCAGATGCGCACCAGCCCCTTGTCTGAGCCCAAAGTGCTGGTGCGCCAGTTGGGGCCATAATCGCCGCCAGTGGCCAAGTAACGCGTACCGGCGCGCTCCGGGCTAAACGCTGTGGCGTAGATCTCGTCGTAAATTTTTTGAGGGAGGGGAATCTGGAGTTGCAGCGTCCACTCGTCGCGCTCAATATCCCAGATTCTCACGGCCCCGCCAGTGACGCCGTCGTCTCCGGCGATGGCGAGGTAAAGCAACTTGCCGTCCGGGTCGTGCGCGGTGTCCATGCTCCACACCGGGCCGCGGCCTTGTGGGCCGGGGCCGGGCAGAGGGGCGCGCTCGCTGCCGCTTTCCATATCCCATACCCGCACGCCGCCAGAAGCCAGCCCCGCGCACAATAATTGTTCTTGATAAGTCACTGCCAGAACCTGGTCGCCCAAATCGCCAAACATCGTGGCGGGATAGAAATCGGCGGCGGCCTGCCGCAGCGCTATTTCAGCTTCAGTTGTGTCTAGCTGGCCGAGCAGGGGCCGGATGATTTTCCAAAATGGATGGCGGCGCTGCATCAAGATGCCCTCGCGCGCCAGTTGGATGCTTTCCCTGGTTTGTGTGCCCATCAAGGTAATGGAGGTGGCGGCCATCTGGCGAGAATAGGCCAGTGTGCTGCTGCGCATGGCCAACCACGCCAGGGCAATGATCACGACAAGTACCACCAACCCAATCGCGCTGCCGGCGATGCGTACCCGTTGCATCCGCAGGCGCGTCTCTTCCGCTTTCTGGCACGCTTCCAAAAATTCGCGTTCTTCTGGCTCGATGTCTGTGGGATGCTCCTTGACCCACGCCAGGGCTTGCTGCAATGTTTTATCGCGGTAGAGCAGGCCTGGGTGTTTATCGCCGTTTTTCCAGCGCTGCGCCGCCAATCGCAGCGGCGTCTGCCGCGCCAACTCCCAGGCCTGGTTTGAGCGCAAGATGGGGTCAATCAAGCGGTCGTGGACCAGTTCGTACCAGCGCGCCCCCGCCCGCACATCGGCCCGGATGAGGTGGTGGCTTTCCAGAAAATCTACCGCCGGGTTGGGCATGCCAGCCGTTTCGGCGGGGCCGCGCAGGGCCAGCCCGCGTGTTTTCATGGGGGTGATTAATTGTTCGCCGAACCAGTGGCGCAGTGTCCGTTCGGCGGCGCCCGTCATCTGCGTCGTCTGGAACAGAACGCTTGCGTAAAAATCCGTCAGCGCCTGGTCAATATCCCCATATTGCTCGATTTCTTCCCATTGAATGACGTGATCTTGTTGTTCGGGCAGGCTATCCCACAAGCGCTGGCAGACCACTTGCAGTTGCACCGGCTCGATGTACGGCCCCAGAAACTCGGCTTCTCCTGCCAGGCGAGTTTCTGTCTTGATCTGGCGCAAATCGTCCACCAGCCGCTCGGCCACGCCCGGCGCAAATGCAATGCCTGCACTTTGAGCTGGCTTGACGATGGCTTCGAGCGCGCCCTCGGGGCCAAGCCGCTCCATACGAAAGCGCGCGCGCAGCCGGTTGGGGAGCAGCGCGGCGTAAGGGTCGAGCGCGGCCACGTGGTCTTCTCGCATGGCAAACATCACGCCCAGATTGGGCAGCGCGTCCAGGGCGGCCGTCACTTGTTCAAAGAATCCTTTGGCGTCTTGCCACCGCTCGCGATGCGTGGTGAAAAGTTCTTCAAACTGGTCAAAGATGACGAGGAATGATGACTGACCTTCCACCGCTGTCCATTGATCTTCGGTCTCTTCCGTGTAGCGCTGCTCTTCCAGGAATGAACGCAGCGTGTGATGAATCAATGTCTCGGCGGGGGTGTCTGCGCCGGCCAATCCCATCAGGGCGCTAAAGACGAAAATGTTAGAGATGTTGGCGGGGTCAATGTCGGGCGGCGGGGCGCTCCCAACGCGCGCCACCGGCAATACCTGAAAGCCTTCTTTTTCTTCCAACGTAGGGATGATTTGGGCATTGAGGAGCGAGGTCTTGCCCGCGCCCGATTGGGCATACAGCAGCACTACCCGATGCGCCAAAGTCAACGCGAGCAGGTCGCGCGCTTCGCGGTTGCGTCCGTAAAACTTGTGCTGGTCGTTGCGCTCGTAAGGGCGCGGGCCGATGTAGGGGTTGTTTTGCATGGGGTTACGTTTTCTTGAGCCACGGTTTGCGGTCTGGGATAAGAATCTCGTAGGTCTGGCCAGGGCGGGCGGGCGGCAGCGTGGGATCGTGTTCCAGCCACCGGCGCAAATTGTGGGCGGCATCTTCCAGCCTGACCGGCAAGAACAAAATAGAAAGCAAGCGCTTGACCATCCACTCAAACAGGCCGGGCGCTTGCCCGGCAAAGGTCGCCAGTGTTTCAGGCGTCAGGGTGTCCAGCGGCCCCGTGCGCCGCAGTGTATCGGCTTGCAGCAGGACCGGCTCGTAGGGGCCGTGATATTCTTCGATATAGTGGTTGACGGCTTCGGTTTTAGACCCGACCCGCCCCTTGTCCCACGTCAACAGCACGCGCGTCGGATAGACCAGCCAATCCACCACCTGGGTAGAATGTTGGCCATAATAATCCCATTCGCCGCCTTGCGGCGCGCGCAAAGGCAGGCCCCGGGAATAGGTCTTTTCCCAGAAAAGGGACGCCTCGGTTGGGGATACTTCGAGTACATTGATCAGCTCCCAGATCAAATAAGCACGCAACGCTTCCAGGGTGGGCCGCTCCAATTCTTCCAGTTCTTGTCCCCAAATGAGCAGGCCATCTTCAACCAGATTGGTCAGGTTGACCAATCCCCAGCCGGGGGGATGATTTTGCCAGGCGACGTTTTTCAGCGCCCCGGCGGGGATGCAGCACGCAAACAGCCAGTCGCGCCACTCGGGATGCGCTGCCAAAACGGCTTGCCTGGCCGCCTGGGCGCGTGCGTGAACCTGATCGCCCTGCTTTACGATGACGACGCCATTCACGTCACTCCAGCCGTGCACATAGCTGTGAGTGCTCAGGCTGCCCAGCGCGTAGACGGATAATAACTCGTCGCCAAACTCGCTCTGTAAAGCATCCAGATATTTGTCCAATGCCTGGTTGATTTGGGGATAAGCTGTTGGATTCAACATGGTATTCAGCAAATGGCTAATGGCTAACGGTTAATGGTTAATCGTTAATTATTAACCATTAACCATTACTCGTGTTCTTGCATCCATCCGTTTTCCAGGCCGGCGTCGTCGAACGCTTGCAACGCGGCCTCGTATTCTTCCGGCGTGATTTTGCGCCCCAGTTGCGGGTGGTCGAGGGCCTGGTAAGCCGGAAAATATTGATCCATCAGGCTGACGTGGACGCGCGGCGAAAGCTCGCCGGCGATCCACCGCAGCACCTCGAGCGTGCCGGCCAGGTTTTCGGGCAGCACCATGTGGCGAATAATCATGCCGCGCGCGGCGATGCCCTCCTCGTCCATAATCAACTCGTCGCCCACCTGGCGATAGATTTCTTTGAGCGCGGCGCGGTTATTTTCCACATAGTGGGAAAAGCTCGAAAGCCTGCGCGCGATGGCGTCGTCATTGTACTTGGCGTCTGGCAAGTAAATGTCTATCACACCGTCGAGCAATTGCAGCGCCTCGAGTGTTTCATAGCCGCTGGTATTATATACCAGCGGGATGCGCAATCCAAGTCCAGCGGCCATGTCCACTGATTTCAAGATGGCCGGGATATAGTGAGTGGGTGTGACAAAGTTGATGTTGTGGCAATGTTTTTTATTCTGTAATTCCAGCATCATCTCGGCCAGGCGTTCATAGCTCACTTGCAGCCCGTGATGCAGTTGGCTGATGGGGTAATTTTGGCAAAAGATGCACTTGCCGGTGCAGCCGGAAAAGAACACAGTGCCCGAGCCGCGCGCGCCAGAGATGGGCGGCTCTTCCCACGGGTGAACGTTCCACGAAGCAACCACCGGCAATTCGCCCACGCCGCACGCGCCTCTTTCCCCACCCAGGCGATTGACGCCGCAGTGGCGCGGGCAAAACTCGCATTGCTCAAGCCGCGCGCGCGCCGAGCTGGCGCGGCGGGCCAGTTCGCCGGAAGTATGGAGGGCAAGGTAATTGGGGGTCATAGCTTTCCCATGTGCCTGATTTGCTCCAGCAATTGTTTGTAACGTTGCACCAGTTCGGGTTGTTCCAACGCTTGCGCAAATTGTTCCAGCCAATCCAGGATGTAAGCCTGGTCCAGTTTTTCACCTTGCCGCATCAGCACGCCCTCAATGTCACTCCAATCTTTGGCGCGCTCGGAAATAGCTTTGAGCAAAATCAAGTCTTCTGCAGTGCATACGGGAAAGATGGTGCCCTGATATTCGATGGAGGCAGCATGCTCAATGGCTTGTTCTTCGTAGGGCAAAAAGCCCAGCCCCAAATCAATGGCGACTTGATTGCTTGCATAAATTGGCAGAACATAGGTCCGGCGAGCAAAGGTGTCTGGATTGGCTACACGGGATTTGAAATGCGCACCAATCAGCGCCACAAACTCGCCTATCGAGTGTTCGCCTAACAACACTTTGAAATCCACATCTTGAGTAGCGCGCGGCCTGCCCCAAATGGCATTGGCTACCCCGCCCATGACCAAATAGCGGATGCCATGCGCTTCGAGAAATGTTTTCACTTCGTTTAGGGCTTTAACGAGTTTTTTTTGCACGTCCCTTCACATTTGCCAGACGCTGCAACTTGGCGCGCAACCTGGCCCAGTGGATTTTGTCTTGCTCAAGGGAGATTTGTTCTCCATCTGGCGCGAGGTCTTGTGCCAGACTGCAAAGCTCAAAAAACTGCGTCAGGCCTTCTTCAACGCCTAATCTTGCCAACTCGCGCTGTTGTTCTGTGGATTCCCAGATATTAAAGCGCCGATAGCCATCCAGAGTCTCGCGCAGGGTGGGGTGAATTTTTTGCGTTGCCACTTCACATCCCCTCTACTTGCGCCCGGATTGCCTCCACCTGCCCCTTGATCGCCGCCAGCTTGCCGTGCGATTCTTCCAGCCGGGAGCGTTCGGCGCGGATAAAGCGCGTGTACGGCGCCACAGCCTCGGCCAGGCGGCTCAGGCTGCGCGCCAGTTCTTTTTCAAATTGCGTCGTCAGGTTGGCGGTGAGTTTTTGGCGCAGCGCGTTGATTTGCTGGCGCAGTTGTTCTTTGGCCTGATTGCGGCGGGCGGGTATGACCAGCAATCCCAGCGCGGTGATGGTGGCGCCCAGCACCACGCCTGTGATGTCCCACATGGTGGACGAGATAGCCGCCACGACCACCGCGCCCAGCCCCGCGCCGCTCAGCCCTACCAGGCTCGTTTCGGCCACCGCCTGCTGGGCGATGAGGGCCAGCTTTTCAGCCTCGGCCTCGCGGTCATAGCTTTCAATCGCTTCTTTTGCGGCGTGGCCCACGCTATCCAACAGGCGGCTGCGGTCGTATTCGAACTGGCCGCCCATTAGCCCGACGATGCGCCCGGCGTGCTCCGTCTTGCGCTGTTCCAGGTGCGCCGTCACCGCCTGCCATTGCCGCAGGTCTTGATCCACCAGCCAGTCAATCAACTCGCCGATGCTGCGCTCGATTTGCTGCGGCGTGTCGGCCACCACGTGCTCCACGTAGGCGCGCTTGATGCGTTCCGTCTGTATCAGCTCCCAGATGCGCGTCAGGCGCATGGTTTCGTCGAAATAAGCCGCGCCTCGGTTTTCGAGCGCGTACAGCAAATTGTCCACCTCGCTCAAGCGATAGCGAAAGTCGCGCCCCATGTCGCCCTTGTACACGTCCGTCTGCCGCTCCACGTCGTCAATCAGCGCGGTGTCTGCTTTGAGCGCGTCTTGCTGCGCTGTGAGCGCTTCTGTGTAATGCTCGATCAGGCGCAATCCCACTCCCAGCGGGCTGGCCAGCTTGAGCTTGATCCGTTCGGTTTCGTCGAGCGTTTGCTTGATATAATGTTCCAGCGGCTCAAAGCGGCTGACGCTCCACAGCATCGCGTCGCCTTGCTTGGCGCGCAGGGCCAGCTTGACTGAGACGGGATAGACCTGGGGGGTGACGTTGAGCAAGGCCCGCGCGTTATCTGTGACAAATGCCGTCACCTGCTCCACTTGGGCCGTTTCCAGGATGTCAATCTTGTTGATGATAAAGACAATCTTTTTGCCCCAGCTCTTAATCTTTTCCAAAAAGGCGCGCTCGCTTTCGGTAAAGGGGCGGTCGGCGGAGGTGATGAACAGCACCAGGTCAGCGCGCGGCACAAACTGCGAGGTGATCGCTTCGTGTTCGCGGATGATGGCGTTGGTGCCGGGCGTGTCTACAATGGCAATGTTGCGGAGAACCTCGGCCGGAAAGGTTTGTACCCACGCGCCGTCTTGCACGCTGCGGGACGCAGTGTCGCCGTGGCGTAAAATGTGGATCATGGTGGTGGTGGGCGTCACGCCCTCGTCCAACAACGGCTGCCCGAGCAGGGCGTTGATGAAAGCCGATTTGCCGGCGTTGAACTCGCCGACAATCACCAACAAGAATAACTCGTCAAGCTGGTGGAGCGAATCGGCCAGGGCTTGTTGATCTTCGGGCGCGGCGCTCAGTTGTGAAAGCAGCACGCGCAAATTGCCCAAGACGCTGCGCTCTTGCTTGAGCATATCTTCTTGGAATTCGGATAGAATAGCCTTTAGCATGTTGGGTGATCTCCTGAAAGTTCCATACCAATAAAACCAGGCGCCCCTATTTTGCAGGCGAGTATGTGTAGGGCGCACAATTCATGATACCACAGGATGTGTCTTGGCGCATCTCCCTTGCCGTTGCCAGACGGGCTGACTTGATATAAAATTGGTATATTCTCAATAATCCGGGGTAGTGGCAGGGCTTGCCCCTGCCCTCATATGGGCGACCGCAAGAGTCGCCCATACATTTTGAGATGATACTAAAATTGTTTATATCCCTTGATAAGGAGGTCACAGTGCGTATTCGATTGCCCGATTTTTCGCTCGAGTTTGAGGAGCGGGGGAGTGGAACGCCGCTGCTGTTCATCCACGGCTATCCGCTCAACCGAACGTTGTGGACGCCGCAACTCGAGGCGCTCTCTGGCGCGTTGCGTCTGATCGCGCCCGATTTGCGCGGCCACGGACAATCCGATTCCATGCCGGCCCCATACACCATGGAGATGTTGGCCGACGATTGCTGCGCGCTGCTCGACGCGATGGGTGTGACGCAGCCGGTGATTGTGTGTGGCCTTTCGATGGGCGGTTACGTAACGTTTGCATTTTACCGCAAGTATGCGGCGCGCGTGGCCGGCCTGATCCTGGCCGCCACCCGTCCAGGCCCCGATTCGCCGCAAGGCAAGACTGCTCGCGCCCAGGCCATCGAGTTGGCGCGCGAACGCGGCGCGGCCGCCATTGCCTCGGCGATGCTGCCCAAGATGTTCTCGCCGCAGGCGTACACGGCCAGACCAGAATTGGTCGAGCAGCTCAGGCGCATCATGGAAAGCACATCGGTTGAAGGAATCGTGGGCGATTTGATGGGAATGATGGAGCGGCCCGATTCGACGCCGACACTGGCGCAGATTGATGCGCCCACGCTCGTCTTGCACGGCGCGGACGACCAGCTCATCCCGTTGCAAGAAGCGGATGCGATGAATGCTGGCATCAGGCGTTCGCGCTTGCGCGTCTTGCCGGGCGCGGGCCATTTGCTCAACCTCGAACAGCCCGAGATGTTTAACGACGCCGTGCGCAAATTTATCCATTCACTGTAACTACTCGGCCTCGCTCGCCGCACCGGGGCCGGAGAGGCGTCGCCTCTCCGACAGGTCGCTAGATATGTTTTTGTCGAATACCCCTTCAAATACCCGCTCAACCATCTGTGTCACACCCTGCGCCGCGCCAACAATCATCCCGCCAATGATTCCTGCAATCATTCCGGCGGTTGCGCCAACCATTCCACTCTCAATCACGCCGACCGTTACTGCGCCGGCTATCGCCCCGGCGATTGGACCATAAATTAGGGCCTCAATCAATTCGTCGCTCCCTCCAGGCGCCCCCCTAGATATCAAGGCAAATGGTGAAACAATTTCATATTCCTTATGCAAGTGTGTGGTGTTGCATCAGTGTCAACTTGAGGCATTCTGAGCTGTTCTGATCTCACAAAGCCTGCCGAAGGGCGCTCTCCACGCACGGTCCGACGGCTCGACTGAACTCACTCGAGTCAGGCTCACTGTGCTAAAATTGACGCCAATGGTGACAAAAAGGAAACTTGTGATATTATAACCTAAACACAGAGCAATACAATCATCTCAAGGCAAACTCATGAAAGACATAACGATAAAGGGCGCGCGCGTACACAATCTCAAGGGCATAGATATTTCCATCCCAAAGAACAAGCTCGTTGTGGTAACGGGCGTAAGCGGGTCAGGCAAATCCAGCCTTGTGTTCGACATTGTGTTTGAGCAAGGCCGCAAGCAATACCTGCAATCATTAGGCATGCTTTCAGGTATAACGGACGAGGACAAGTTTGATAGCATATCGGGCATAGGCCCTGCAATAGCAGTGCAGCAGAGCATTATACGCCAGAGCAATCCGCGCTCAACGGTGGGCACCAAGACCAACATACTGGGCCTGCTTGGAGTGTTGTATGCAAGTGATGGCATCATGTCCTGCTCCTTGTGCGGGACCCCGCTAGATGAAAACCTGGTTTGCGGGAAATGCGGGAATACAGAAGAGCGATTGGGCGCCAGCTATTTTTCCTTTAATGCGCCGAACGGGATGTGCCTGAAATGCTCCGGGCGCGGGGCATACTTTGAGATGAATCTGGACAGGTTGATCCCGGATGACCGCGTTGCTCTTGGACAGATTTTTGATCGTATCGAGATTATGCCCTACTTTTATAAAAAGTTTGCTGATTATGTAACTGTGCCGTTTTCGCAGATACCTGACGAGGTGAAAGAAGAGATACTCTATGGTCATACGGTCAATAATAAATATCAAAAGCGCAGCCTGAGCCTATCAAGAATTTTGCTAGGCCGTGTTCTCAGGGGCAGAGATACGGCCGGTGTTGCCGCCATGTCCGTATGCTCGGATTGCCGCGGCTCGCGTATCGGCGAAGAAGGCCGCCGCGTACTTTTGAACGGCAAGAATATTGGGGAACTGGGCAGGATGACGATTGCTGAAATGCAGAGCTTTTTAAAAGCTCTGCCGGCGCAAAAAAAGCTAACCCCGTTCGGGAAAAACCTGCTTGATGAAATCCTGCGCAAAACCCATCATTTGATCAAAATCCGCCTGGGGCACCTGACCCTCTACAGAGAGATGCCAACCCTCTCCGGCGGCGAGATACAACGGCTCTTTCTTACTTCTCACCTGGAGTCTGGCATGGATTCCCTCATCTATATACTCGACGAACCCACGATGGGGCTGCACGAATCGGAAAAAACCGAACTATTGAGATCAATCCGCGCGCTCAAGGAATTGGGGAATACAGTCATCGTGGTGGAGCATGACCGAAACACGATTGAAATGGCCGAACATATCATTGACATTGGCCCCAAAGCCGGCATAGAAGGCGGTCAAATTGTATACCAGGGTGATTTTGCCGGCTTGCTTCAATGCAAAGACTCCATAACCGGGCGCTACCTGGCAGATAGAATGGCAACGACTGTCAGGATGGCGAATCGAAATACAGTGATAGATGGTTCCACTCCCCATTTAACAATCCGCGACGCAAGGACCAACAATCTAAAGGATGTGACGGTGTCCTTTCCCCTGGGATCGCTTGTAGGGGTTGCCGGCGTATCAGGAAGCGGCAAGAGCTCGCTTGTTTCGGACACACTGATTCCCCTCCTGAAAGCATATTCCCACGATCAATGGGAGAACGGGGAAGCGGATATGAATGAAGGTGATGGCGACGATGAGGTGGAATCCGTTGTGCTTGAGACAGAAGCGGACAAGCTGGAAGGTATGGATTATCTCTCAGGATTCGCCGAGGTTTCCCAGTCGCCCATCGGCAGGCACCAGAACTCGAATCCGGCGTCCTACACTGGCATCTGGGATAAAATCCGTAGTGTTTTTGCCAGGCAGCCGGAAGCTGTCCAGAAAGGATACTCGCCAGGATTTTTTTCCTTTAATTCCAAGGGCGCCTGCACAGTATGTAAGGGCAGCGGGCAAGAGAGTATCTGGCTGGGTGGAGATTTCTTTGTCCACCATACGTGCCGGGAGTGTCACGGGAAAAGGTATCATGATGAGGCGCTTGCAATCAAATATAAAGGCAAGAGCATTGCTGATGTCCTTGAAATGCGGGTATCAGAAGCGGTCAATTTTTTCAATGATCATTTTGGAATTATGGCTATTCTAAAGGTCATGGAATGGATTGGGATGGGATATATTGGACTGGGCCAACCTGCCCCTAGCCTGAGCGGCGGCGAAGCCCAGAGGATCAAGCTGGCGAAAGAGATAGGCAGGCGGCGGAAAGGCAATATCTTGTACGTGTTGGACGAACCCACTACCGGCCTCAGCCTGTACGACACGGCCAAGCTCATTCAACTCTTGGACGAGCTGGTTGCCAAGGGCAACTCGGTCATTGTCATCGAGCATGATCCACTCGTTTTATCATCCTGCGACTGGATCATTGAGCTCGGGCCGGGGGCAGGGGCGGAGGGAGGCCGGATCATTGCCGAAGGTTCGCCCCAGGCCTTGAAACACAATCCTAGATCGGTAACGGGCAGGTATCTATGATGCAAAGAGATTACTGGCCCACCCAGGAATGGCGGACTGCGGAGCCGGAATCTGTGGGCATGTGTCTGGACAAGCTGCTTGAACTGGACAAGGCCTTAAACGCCCAGTACAGAAGCATCAATGGGATAGTGATAGCAAGGAATGGTTATATTGTCTTTGAAAGATATCATGACGGCTTTGACGCTGATGATACCCATCCAGTAGCCTCTGTGACGAAAAGTTTCACATCAGCCCTGATCGGCATTGCCATTGACGCAGGATACATCAGGGGTGTAGATCAGATAGTATTGGATTTTTTCCCGGAGTATATTCCCGGCGCCAGTGATATACAGAAACGCGCCATCAGCATAAGGCATCTTCTTACTATGACGGCGCCATTTGCATGGAAAACAGGAAAGGGGCGCGAACCGCTGGATAGACTGCGAAGACAGCGGAACTGGGTCAAGTTTATCCTTGACATGTTGGGCCGAAACGGGCAGCTTGGGAAATTTCAGTATAGCAGCGCGGCTTCTCATTTGCTTTCAGCCATCATAACGCGCGCCACAGGTATGTGCGCCCGCGAGTTTGCAAATGAGCGTCTGTTCCGTCCTCTCGGAATGAAGCCAATACCAGATCACGACATGAAATCATTCTTGGCAGATAATGTTTTTGGGGAAAATGCAACTGGATGGATCAAAGATCCGCAGGGCAACAGCATCGGGGGATGGGGGCTGTGCATAACTCCCCGGGATATGGCCCGTTTCGGATTTCTGTATCTAAACCTCGGTACTTGGGACAACAACCAGATCGTTTCAGAAACGTGGGTGAATGAATCAACAGCGCCGAATTCTAATGGATACGGTTATCAGTGGTGGTTAAAGGAAACAGCCTATTCAGCGTCAGGCTATGGCGGCAATCATATCTTTTGCGTTCCGGGAAATGACCTGGTCGTAGCAATCGCTTCAAAACTGGCCGGAAGGTCGCGCGATCGTTGGCTGCTGCTCAATGAGTATGTTTTACCTGCGATTAAGGACAAGTCAAACCATTGGTGTCAACTTGAGGCAGCCTGAGCCTGTCGAAGGCTGCTCCGCAAGCACGGTTCGACGGCTCGACTGAGCTCGCCGAAGTCAAGCTCACTGTGCTCAAGTTGACACTAATGAAGTCAAACGCACTAAAATAAAGGAGGCATGTGTGGAGATTAGACTGGTCAGTATAGACAAGCCCGAAGAGATTAACTTTATCTTGGGGCAAACCCACTTTATCAAAAGTGTTGAGGACATTTACGAAGCCGTTGTCTCGTCGGTGCCGGGCGCCAAGTTTGGCGTGGCCTTTTGCGAGGCTTCCGGCGCGGCGCTGGTGCGGGCCGACGGCACCGATGCCGAAATGATCGAGCTGGCTAAAAAGAACGCGCTGGCGCTTTCGGCGGGGCACAGCTTTATTATTTTCCTGCAGGGGCTGTTTCCCGTCAACGTGCTGAATGCCATCAAGATGGTGCCCGAAGTCTGCCGCATCTTTTGCGCCACGGCTAACCCCACCCAGGTGGTGCTGGCCGAAAGCGAGCAAGGGCGGGGCATTTTGGGCGTGATTGATGGGGTGCTCACCAAGGGCATCGAGGATGAAGCGGGCATTGCCTGGCGCCACGACTTTCTTCGCAAGATCGGCTACAAGCGTTAACGGTAAAAAAAGAAACCAGGTTTTTCTGAAAAACCTGGTTTCTTGGTCGTCGTCAGCGCAAATAGTCTTTGAGCCGGCGCGCGTGAGTGGGATGGCGCAGACGGCTGAGCGCCTGGGCTTCGATCTGGCGCACGCGCTCGCGTGTGACGCCCAGCTTTTTGCCCACTTCTTCCAGCGTGTAACTTTCACCATCTACCAGCCCGTAGCGCAGTTGCAAGATGCGCACCTCGCGCGGCGGCAGCGCGCCTAAAATCTCTTGGATCGTTTCCTGGAGCATGTTGTGCGTGACGGCCTCGGCCGGCACGGTCGCCTCTTGATCCTCGATAAAGTCGCCCAGCACGCTGTCTTCGTCCTCGTCGGTGGGCGTCTCCAGGCTGAGCGGGCGGCGCGCCACCTGGATCATTTGCTCGGCCTTTTTGAGCGGCACGTTGAGCGCCTCGGCCAATTCCTCCGGCGTTGGCTCGCGCCCCAGCTCTTGCGTGAGTTGGTGGCTCACGCGAATCAGCCGGTTGATCTGATCGCCCATGTGCACCGGCACGCGGATCGTGCGGCCCTGGTCGGCAATCGCGCGCGTCACGGCCTGCCGAATCCACCACGTCGCGTAGGTGCTGAACTTGTGGCCGCGCCGGTAGTCGAACTTGCGCGCGGCGCGAATCAGGCCAATGTTGCCTTCCTGGATCAGGTCGAGGAAAGGCACGCCGCGCCCGATGTATTTTTTGGCCACGCTGATGACCAGGCGCGAATTGGCCGTAATCAGGTGTTCGCGCGCGGCCTGGCCGTCGCGCCAGACGTCTTTGAGCCGGTATTGCGCGTCGGGGTTGAGCTTAGCCACCTGCGCCAGCCGTTTTTGGGCGTTTTTGCCGCGCTCGATGCGCTTGGCGAGCGTGACTTCTTCTTCCGCCGTCAGCAGCGGGATGCGCCCGATTTCTTTGAGATACAAGCCAACCGTGTCATCCGTCTCGATAGCCGCCAGCGCGTCTTCGTCCAATTCGTCGCCGAGTGCGCTTTCTTCTTCTTCGCTTTCTTCTTCGGGCGGCTCGCCGATTTCGATGCCGGTTTCCATGAGCATGCCAAATACTTCGTCCAGCCGGTCCAGGTCGTTTTCCGCCTCAGGAAACACCGCCATGATCTCGTCAAGCGTGACGTAGCCACGCTCGCGGCCAATGACAACCAGTTGCTCTTCGTTTATGGTTTCTTCACTTAGGGTCGTGCTGTCCAGAACCGTCAAAATAAAACCTCGTATTAAAGATGTTTCGCCGTCGCGCGATGCATCACGGCGTTGGCGTGTTGGCTGGGGTGGTGGGCGCCAGGGGCGGCGTTGCAATGAGTTGGCGCGTTTCGTCTACCAGCCATGTCTCGACTACGCCGATGGTCGCGCGGCCGGCTTGTTGGGCGTAATAGCCCGCCACGGCCGGCGCGCGGTTCCCAATGTGTATAATTGTTGTTGGCGGGCTGCCTGATTGGGTCGTGAATGTGATGATGAGCGCGGGCCTGGCCAGGCCAAATTCTTCCAGGCCGGTTGTAGGCGTCAGGGTGTGTTGGGCCTGCATATATTGCCATTGCGCCAGCCACATTTCGAGCTGTTGCGAGTCGGCTGGCGCGCTGGTGGGCGACTGCAAACTCCAGCTGGTTTCACCGGTCCGTTGAGCGGCCAATGTTTGCCCGCTCGTTGTATCTAGTATAGATATACTGCTAATTTGCCCATTAGTCAACTCGACCCACGAGGCCGGGCGGCTCGGCGTTGGTTCAATTCCGGGCGTTTTTTGCCGGGTGGAGACCACGTAACTGCCCACCAGCAAAAACACCAAGATGGCCGCCAAGATAGCTGTTGTGCGCTGACTCATGGGTTACCTTCTTTTCCACCACACCCACACGCCGGCAGCAGCCACGCCCAAAGGCAGCAAGCACACGCTGAGCAAAGCGGCCACGATCAACTTGTCTAATGTGAGTGGCTGCATTTGCCGGACCACGGTGTCTCTGGGCGGCAGGCTAAATTCTTCTTCCCCTTGCGCGCTCAGCCAGTTGGCGGCGTTCAAGAACAGCTCGCGCCCGGCCGTGGCATTGACCCACGTATTCGAGGCAAACGCACTGCTGCCAAAAATCACCAGCCTCCCGCCCGTCTGCGTGTTTTCCAGGCTGGCGGCTAATGTCAGCGGGCCGCGGGCGTCTTGCGCGCCGGGCTGTGGAGCGCGATGCTCGCTCAACGCCGTCTCTACTTCAGCCAGCTCGCTGACGCCCCAGCTTTCGGCGGACGATTGCGCCAATGCGACGTATTGCAGCCCTTCGATCTTGCGCGTCTGGGTGATTGAGCGTGTCGCCATAAACACCGTCACCTGGCCATCGAGCTTGTCTGTAATTGAACTGTAGCCGTACCGGGCGACGGCGGGGGCAATGTACACACGCTCCAGGTTATTCACCAGCGATTGCTGCGCGTCAACCACCAGGTCGTTGCGCACCGTCGCGCCCCAGTCTTCCAATAGCTTGCCGAGATTGAGCAGCGTGTCGGGTTGTTCCTGTGCATTCACCATATCCAGCATCAACATGGCTTTGCCGCCGCGCGCCAGGTACGCGGCGAGCATGTCTGCTTCGTTGGCCGCAAAACTCTGGCGCGGTCCGGCCACAATCACGGCCGATGCGTCGGAGGGTATAGTGTTCGTCACAGCCATCGTCAGGCTGCGGACCTGGTAGCCGCTGCTTTCCAGCGCGCTCTTGACCTGGCTATAGCCTTCTTGGGAAAAATCCTCCGGGTCGCGCTCGCCGTGCCCGCTGCTAAAGTACACCACCGGCTGGCGCGCGCGCAGCACTTTGAGCAGGGCGCTCGTCAGGCCGACCTCGGTGACGGAGTTGGCCGCCTGCCGCCGCTCGCCCAACTGAAAGATCACGCTGCCGTCGTAGGCCACGCCGTACTTTTGAGCCAGCATTGGCTGGGCCAGGGGGTCTATCCACTGTAATTTAACCAGGGTGCTGTGGCGCGTATAATTTTCCAACAGCAGGCGATCTTCGCTGCGCAAGCCGCTGCTCTGCGCGCTGTAGAACGCCAACATCTCGACCGGCTCCCGAACGGTTTTAAGGATCGCGATCGTTTCTTGTGAGAGGCTGTGCGACTGTGACGCCGTCAGGTCCCATTGCTTTTCAAAAGTAGGCAGCCAGTTCAACCACGCCGGGCGCGGAAAGGCCGGGTTGAAAATCATGTTGACAATCAACAGGATGGCAGCCAGCAAGATCGACATGGCCAGGACGTTGCCGCCAGCTTGCGCCTGGCGCGTGCCGATCATGGCCTGAAGGGGTTCGGGATTCAGGTAGGCGGCAATTCCCGCGCACACGATGGCTGCGAGCAGCGCCAGGTTGCTATAGATGGTCGCTCCCTTCAAATATACCCACGCCCCCAGGCCGGCCGCCGCCGCCACGCCAGCAGCGATCATTAAGACGAGGGGAACGAGTTCGCGCTTGTTGTTCATCGCCACCTCCGGCTTTCCAGTACGCGTGTTGCAATGAACAGCGCTCCCACAATCACGCTGAGAAAATAGACAATGTCGGGCGTGCTGATAACGCCGTTCTCGAAATTGCCCAGGTGAGTTGAAAAGTCAATCTGTGCCAACAAGCTTCCCAGTGCGCCGGTGGGAGATTGCGCGAGCATGCCGATCAGATACAACAAGATAGTGACGCCGTAGCCAATGAGCGCTGCGACGATTTGATTCTGCGTCAGCGACGAAGCCAGCACGCCGATTGAAAGCAGCGCGCTGCCGGCCAGCAGCAGCCCGATGTAACCGGAAATCACCGGTCCCATGTCAGGGTTGGCGTAGAGGTTGAGCAGCCCCGCGTAGGAGAGCGTGAGCACGATGATCATGACCAACAATCCCAGCGCGGCCAGGAATTTGCCCAGCACCACTTCCCAATCGCGCACCGGCGCGGTCAGTATGATTTCCAATGTCCCCAAACGCTGCTCTTCGGCCAGCAGGCGCATGGTGAGCGGCGGCGCGGTAAACAAGATGAGCGAATACATCAGCCCGATCTGGTAACTCAGCGTCGGCTCGGGCGGGGACGTATAAGCGTCGAGCGGCGGCGTGCTAAAGTAGAGCAGCGCCCCGAAAAAATAGACGCCGTTAATAAGCAAAAACACTACACCCACCACGTAGGCGATGGGCGAGGTGAAATAAGCGGCCAACTCACGTTGGGCAATAGTTAGCGCATTTTTCATAGTTTGCTACTCGTTGCGCGGTTAATCAGTTGCCTGGTTCTCTGACTGACCAGGTAACGGTGAATGGGTTGACTCTTCTTGGGTGAGCTGCAGGAAAATATCCTCCAGGCTCATGCTCGTTGCGTGCAGTTCCAGCAGCCCCCAACCCTGGTGGACGATTGCTGCGGCGATCTGCGCGCGCACGTCTTGGCCGGGCGCGGTGCGAATCTCGTATCGGTCGTGATCGAGTGGAATGATGGATTGTATGCCTCCAATCTTTGAGAGCGTCGGCGTAATGTCTGCGCCGCCCGACGTTACCTGCACTGTCACCCGTTCGCCCTGGCGCAAATGAGCAGACAGCGAGTTCGGCGCGCCTTCGGTCACGATTTGCCCCTTGTTGATAATCAGCACGCGGGTGCATATCTGCTCGACTTCCGGCAGGATGTGCGTCGAAAGCAGCACGGTGTGCTGGCCGGCTAGCTGCTTGATCAGTTCGCGTACTTCGATGATCTGGCGCGGGTCCAGCCCAATGGTTGGCTCGTCTAAAATCAGCACGTCGGGGTTGTGGACGAGCGCCTGCGCCAATCCCACGCGCTGCCGATAACCTTTCGACAGCTTGCCGATGAGGGTGTTGGCGCGCTCGGTGATGTTGACCATCTCCATGGCGCGCTGTACGGCGGCCTGGCGGGACTGAACGCCGCGCAAGCGGGCCATAAAGTTCAAATAGCCGCGCACGCTCATTTCGGGGTAAAGCGGCACGGACTCGGGCAAGTAGCCGATGTGACGGCGCGCCTCGATGGACTGCGTCAGCGTGTCATAGCCGGCGATGCGGGTGCACCCCGAGGTGGGGGGCATATAGCCGGTCAGGATGCGCATGGTGGTTGTTTTCCCGGCGCCATTTGGCCCCAGGAACCCGACCACTTCGCCTTTTTGGACGGTGAAATTCAGGTCGTGCACGGCCGGCACGGGGCCATAGTGTTTGGATAGATTTTGTACTTGTATCATAAAACGTTCATACCATCAAAGAGACAGGCTTTTCCCATTTCACGTCGTCGGCCACGCTAGGGCTGGGATGGGCGTGGTTGAATTGGGAACAATGACCGCCATAGTTGGGGACTCTAAAAGTAATGAAGAGCTTGCCTTTTCTCAGCCTAAGGCAAGCTCTGAGCCGGACATACGACCCTGCGTCACGTTGGTGCAGATGCAGGGGTGAAAACGATACGACGCAATCTCTTATTTTTGTTTCAATTGCATTGGATAGCTTACCTCACCAATTGCGTGAATTAGTGTACAACAAAACAAGGGCAGTTGTCAAGAGGCAATTTTGTGGGGGTTTAAGGGTGATTTTCACCTGTTGTGCGGCGCTTCTCCGCTCGCGGCGTGGTGGGCGCTTGCCAAATTTGACTTTTCGCCGTGCGTCTAGTAAAATCCCTACATGAAACGCACTTACAGATTGCTCGTGAACCGGCAGATAAACATTGCTGTTAATCAGTGGTTTATCACCAACCAACCCGGCGGGGATTTTCATAGATTTTGCCCAGGCGTTTGAGCGCATGGGCGTTTTTTGTTAACTGGACAAGAAAAGGAGTTCAACGCCATGCAATTTGCTTTTAGTATGGAAGGCATTAGCCTGTTTGAACAAATCGGTTTGGTGTTGGTTCTATTGACCGGTGTGGGTGCGCTCATTTATGCCTGGGTGCTGGCGCGCGAGGTGTTGCGCGAGGACCCCGGCACGCCCAAGATGCAAGAGGTGTCTGATGCGATCCGTGAAGGGGCGGTAGCCTACCTTAACCGGCAGATGGAAGTCGTCATCCCCATCGCATTTGTGCTGGCGGTGGCTTTGTGGCTCACGGCTTATCTGGCCAATGCGCCGTGGCAAATTGCCATTGGGCGTGGCGTGGCGCTGCTCTTGGGCGCCAGTTGTTCGTTGGCGATTGGGCAGATTGGCTTGAGAATAATCGGCACGCGCGGCAATGTGCGCGTGGCCAGCCAGGCTCGGCGCGGCTCTTTTCAAGGCGCGCTGCGCGTGGCGTATCGCTCCGGTACTATAGCTGGCATGTTGGCCGATGGCCTGGGCTTGCTGGGCGGCACGACGATCTTTGTGTTGTACGGCCGGCACGCGCCAGAGGTGTTGTTGGGCTTTGGTTTTGGCGGCACGCTGTTGGCCATGTTCATGCGCGTGGGCGGCGGCATTTATACCAAAGCCGCCGACGTGGGCGCTGATTTGGTTGGCAAGGTTGAGGCCGGCGTGCCAGAGGATGATCCACGCAACGCTGCGGCCATCGCTGATTTGGTAGGTGACAACGTGGGCGACTTTTCCGGCATGGCCGAGGACGTGTTCGAGTCTTACGAGGTCACAATAGTTTCGGCAATGATTTTGGGCCTGGCCGTGATGCAAATAGACCCCGCCCACAGCCTCAAGTGGATTGTTTATCCGTTGCTGGTGCGCGCGATTGGCGTGTTTAGCTCCATCGTCGGCACGTATGCGGTTTCGCTCTGGCCGACCAAGGGCGACGCTTTCCGCGCCATGGATTTGTCTTACGATTTGTCATCGGTCATTTCGACGGTCAGCTTTTTCTTCCTGGCGATTTTCTATGCTCACGACTTGCGCTTGTTTGCAGCGACGGCGGCGGGCATCTTGCTGGCTGTGGGTTTTAACAAGTACACGGGCGCTTTTACACAGCGCGAATCGGGCGCGGTCAAGCAAATCGTGCGCGCAGCCAAGACCGGCCCTGCCACTATGATTTTATCCGGCTTGGCGGTTGGCTATGAAAGCACGGTATGGGCGATTTTGATCATCGTGCTGGCCATCTTGCTGGCAATTGCTATTTATTCCTTCACCGTAACCGCCCAGATAATGACCATCATTCTGATCGTGGCGGCCATAGTGGCCTTGGGGGTCGGATGGTGGCTGGCGACCAGTACCAAAAAGATTGAAAATGGCATCTTTGGCGGATTAGGCATTATTGTGTTGGGGTTGATCTTTAGCAGCTTCAAGGCTCCCGAAAGTCACCAGGTGCTATTTATCATGTACTCTATTGCCATGAGCGGCATTGGCATGCTTTCGCACACCGGCAACAACCTGGCCATGGACGCATTCGGCCCGATTTCAGATAACGCCGGCGGCATTGCCGAAATGTGCAAGGACGAATTTGCCAGCCCGGAAGGCCAGGCCACCCTGGCCGATCTGGACAGCGTGGGCAACACGACCAAGGCCATTACTAAAGGCATTGCGATTGCTTCGGCCGTGATTGCGGCCGTCAGCCTGTTCAGCTCTTATGTCGAAACATTGCAGCAAAAGGCTGCGGCGGGCACAATCGTCACCCTGGATATTGCCAATCCCAATGTCTTTATCGGCATCTTGATTGGCGGGGCGCTGCCGTTCATGTTCAGTTCGGTGTTGCTGCGAGCGGTGGAACGCGCCGCGGCGCTGATCATCGAAGAAGTTCGCAAACAGTTCCGCATCCCCGGCGTGATGGAGGGAACAAAGAAACCCGATTACGGGTTGGTGGTGCGCATCTGCACCAATGCAGCGCAGAATGAACTAGTCAGCGTGGCGCTCCTGGCTGTATTGATGCCCATCGTGGTGGGTTTCTTGATGGGCGAGTTGGCCCTGGGCGGCTTTTTGGCCGGCATTATTGTCTCTGGGCAATTGTTGGCCGTGTTTATGGCCAATTCCGGCGGCGCGTGGGACAATGCCAAAAAGGAAATCGAATCCGAACCGTCAGACCCGGCCGCCAACACCGGCAAGCGCTCCGAACGACACAAGGCCGGCGTCATCGGCGACACGGTCGGCGACCCGCTCAAAGATACGGCCGGCCCGGCGCTGAACCCCATGATCAAGGTAGTCAATCTGGTGTCGCTGCTGATTGCGCCGCTGATTCTTGAAGTGGGGCGGCAGGGCGGCACGATGCAACTGGTGGCTTATGCGATTAGCGTGATCTTTTTGAGCATCGTTGCTTTTGCCATCATCCGCAGCAAGCGCGAGGCTAGGCTGATGGAATCCGTCGAGTGACGAGATTCTCCTAGGAGCTTGTTGGAGAGACGCTCCGCGCGCCGTCCCCGGCGCGTGCGGGCCGCCGAGGACGGCGGCCTGAGCGGGGTTCTCCAGCCTGCTAGCCGCCTGTCGGAGAGCAGGCTGGCATCCCTATGCCAGCCCCGCCAACGCATAGGGATGCGTCGGCCACTCCGACAGCCTGCTAGATTGGTTGTGTGAAAGTGAGACAAGCCTGAGGCTTGCTCTCGCTTTTTTCATGCCAGTATCGCATATTTCGGCAATTGCGAGTATAATAAACAGGGAGGTGCCTTATGGCGACGGCTGTTGTGTACGACCCGCTTTACCTTGAGCACGATCTTCCCGGCCACCCCGAATCTTCTGGTCGGCTGCGTGCGATTATTGGGGCGCTCGACGCTGGCAACATGTGGGAGCGCGTATTAAAGTTGGATGCTCAGCCTATCAGCCTGGAGCGCCTGCATCGCGTTCACACGCCAGCTTACGTGCAAATGGTGCAGCAAGGCGCCGAGTCGGGCGGCGCCAGCTGGCGCGGCGGCGAGACCTACGTCAACCGGCATAGCTACGCTGCGGCGCTGCTGGCCGCTGGCGGGCTGGTCACTCTGGTCGAGGCTGTGATGCGCGGTCAAGTAGCGAATGGCTTTGCACTCGTGCGCCCGCCTGGCCACCACGCTTCGTTCGGCGAGGGTGAAGGCTTTTGCCTGTTCAACAACATGGCGGCGGCGGCGCGCGTGGCGCGCGACGAGTTGGGCGCGCAGCGTGTGCTTATTGTGGATTGGGACCTGCATCACGGTCAGGGCACGCAGTGCATTTTTGAAGACGACCCCAGCGTGCTATACTTTTCAATCCATCAATGGGGCATTTACCCTGGCACCGGGCACTATAGCGATGTCGGTTCCGGCGCTGGCAAAGGGTTCACGATTAACGTCCCACTAACGCCCGGCGCGGGCGATCAGACCTACCTGGCAATTTTCGATCAGGTTTTATCGCCGGCGGCGCGCCGTTTTAAGCCGGACGTGATCCTGGTCAGCGCCGGGTTCGATACGCATTGGAGCGATCCGCTTGGCTCAATGCTGGTCACTGTAGCCGGCTATGGCGCGATGACAAAGCGACTGGCAGAGTTGGCCGCCGAGTGTGGAGGCCGCCTGGTTTTTACACTGGAGGGCGGTTACAATCACGGCGCCCTGGCGAACGGCGTGTTGGCGGTGCTCAATACTTTGCTTGGCTCGGACGTGGCCGATCCGCTTGGCCCGCCGCGTTTTAACGAGCGCCCGGTGGACCAGGCTTATCTGGCGCAGTTGCGCGCGTTGCACAGGCTGGATACTTGACGCGCATTTTGACTTGCCTTTTTGCTCGAAACATTGCATAATGGCTTTGAAAGGCCAAGATTAAAGTTTGTGGTAAAGATAATTCCCCGCTTGGTTAACGCTTAGCCAGGCCGGGGTAGTCTAGGTGGATTAAGGGAGGCGGTTATGGCAGAAATCGCCCTGCAGGATTATTGTGCGGAAATTGAAGAACTGATTGAACGCAGCGCTTACGATGGCGCTATTGCGCATTGCCGGCATGTTTTGCAACAATACCCCAAATATGTCGAGGCATATCGCTTGATGGGCACGGCGTTGCTGGAAAAAGAGGATGATCAGCAAGCCGCCGATTTGTTTGCGCGCGTGTTGAGCGCCGACCCGGCTAATTTTGTGGCGCGTGTTGGACTTTCGATCATTTACGACCGGCAAGGGACGCTGGCCGATGCGGTCTGGCAGATGGAACGCGCTTTTGAATTAAAGCCGGGCAACGAAGTGGTCCAAAGCGAGTTGCGCAAATTATACGCCCGGCGCGATGGCGTCGAGCCAGACAAAATTCCGCTCACGCGCGGCGCTTTGGCGCGGCTGTACTTTCAGGGTGAATTGTACTCGGAAGCGGCGGCGGAACTGCGCGCCTTGCTCGCCCAAGAGCCGGATCGGATAGATTTGCAGGTGCTGCTGGTAGTGACCCTGTGGCGCTATGATCGCCGTTACCATTATGAAGCGCAAGAGCTTGCTCAAAAAGTGTTGGATCATGCTCCTTACTGCTTGGACGCCAATATCATTCTGGGAGGAATATGGCAGAGCAGTGAGCGTGAAGAAGATGCCGAGAGGCATCTCAAGCGCGCGCAGGCGCTGGACCCAGAAGGCCACCGCGCCAGGCAGTTCTTTGCCGCAAATTCACCAGTGCCTACGCAGACGGTGAAAATCCAACGGCTGGAGTATACGCCGACCACAGAGATCACGCCGATACACGAAGAAGTGCCGGCCTGGCTCAGCGGCTTGCAACTTGAGCCGGAAGTCGAGGTAACACCCGGCACTGAGATGATCGCCCCGCCGTCAGAAGTGCCCGGTTGGCTGCAAGAGTTGGGAACATTGTCGGCTGAAGAACCGGCTGTGACCGCGCTTCCGGAAATGGAAATCTCGTCTGCGCCTTCCGCCGGGGAAATGCCGACAGAAGGTGGAATACCAGATTGGTTATCGGCCATGCCGGCTTCTGAGCCTGCACCTGAGGCTGAGGGGGCGCCGGATTGGTTGTCCCAGTTACAGGCCAAGGCGACGAGTCCATCCGAACCACAAGCGCCCACGGATGAAGGGGTGCCGGATTGGCTGGCTAGCCTGAATCCTATGGAAATCTCGAGTGCGCCAGAAGTAGAACGAGCTGAAGTAGAAGAAATACCAGACTGGCTGAAGGCAATGCAGCCGACGGAAGCGGCGCCAGCGGCGGAAGCTGAGGTGGCTGAAGAAGCCGAAGAGTTGCCAGACTGGCTGAAAGCAATGCAGCCGATGGAAGCGGCGCCAGCGGCGGAAGTTGAAGTGGTTGAAGAAGCCGAAGAGTTGCCAGACTGGCTGAAAGCGATGCAGCCGGCTGAAGCTGCGCCAGCGGCGGAAGTTGAAGTGGTTGAAGAAGCCGAGGATCTGCCGGACTGGCTGAAAGCGATGCAGCCGGCAGAAACTGCGCCAGCGGCGGAAGCTGAGGTGGCTGAAGAAGCTGAAGAGTTGCCGGACTGGCTGAAAGCGATGCAGCCGGCTGAAGCTGCGCCAGCGGCAGAAGCCGAGGTGGTTGAAGAAGTTGAGCTTCCAGGGTGGATGGAATCTATAGAGCTATCGGAAGAGGTAGCTGTTGTTGAAGAAGAGTTGCCCGAGTGGTTACGCGCGCCCGCAGCGGAAGAAGCGGCAGGACAAGCGCCTGAATGGATGGAGGCTGAAGCGCCGGCCGAGGAGATGCCGGCCTGGCTGGAACCACAGCCAGAAATGAGCGCCCCATCCGCGGCGGTGGAAGAGATGCCAGCGTGGATGATGGGAGAGGGTGAGCCGCCGAGTCCAGAGGAAGCGTTGGCGTGGTTGAGCAAGATATCGGCGGGGAAGGAAGCCGAGTTGCAGGCGCAGGCGGAGGTAGAAGCCGAGGCGCGCATGGCCGAGATCATGGGGCGGCCTGCGCCCAAGGTAGAGGCCGCGCCGCCCAAAGTGGAGCCGCCGGTCAAGGCGGCGCTGCCTGCGGTAGAAAAGCCCGCGGCGGTGGAAGAGATGCCGGCGTGGATGATGGGAGAGGGTGAGCCGCCGAGTCCAGAGGAAGCGTTGGCGTGGTTGAGCAAGATATCGGCGGGGAAGGAAGCCGAGTTGCAGGCGCAGGCGGAGGTAGAAGCCGAGGCGCGCATGGCCGAGATCATGGGGCGGCCTGCGCCCAAGGTAGAGGCCGCGCCGCCCAAAGTGGAGCCGCCGGTCAAGGCGGCGCTGCCTGCGGTAGAAAAGCCCGCGGCGGTGGAAGAGATGCCGGCGTGGATGATGGGAGAGGGTGAGCCGCCGAGTCCAGAGGAAGCGTTGGCGTGGTTGAGCAAGATATCGGCGGGGAAGGAAGCCGAGTTGCAGGCGCAGGCGGAGGTAGAAGCCGAGGCGCGCATGGCCGAGATCATGGGGCGGCCTGCGCCCAAGGTAGAGGC
>CAZYXV010000006.1:160006-161593 GCA_964651475.1 uncultured Anaerolineae bacterium
AAGCCGAGGCGCGCATGGCCGAGATCATGGGGCGGCCTGCGCCCAAGGTAGAGGCGAAAGAAGAGCCTGCGCCCAAGGTAGAGGCCGCGCCGCCCAAAGTGGAGCCGCCGGTCGAGGTGGCGCCGCCTGCGGTAGAAAAGCCCGCGGCGGTGGAAGAGATGCCGGCGTGGATGATGGGAGAGGGTGAGCCGCCGAGTCCAGAGGAAGCGTTGGCGTGGTTGAGCAAGATATCGGCGGGGAAGGAAGCCGAGTTGCAGGCGCAGGCGGAGGTAGAAGCCGAGGCGCGCATGGCCGAGATCATGGGGCGGCCTGCACCCAAGGTAGAGGCCGCGCCGCCCAAGGTTGAGCCAAAGGTGGACAAACTGGCGCCCAAGGTAGAGGCCGCGCCGCCCAAAGTCGAGCCAAAAGTAGAAAAGCCCGCGCCGCCCAAGGTTGAGCCAAAGGTGGAAAAGCCGGTGCCCAAGGTAGAGGCCGCGCCGCCCAAGGTTGAGCCAAAGGTGGACAAACTGGCGCCCAAGGTAGAGGCTGCGCCGCCCAAAGTCGAGCTTCCGATTGAGCCAGAGATTCCGCCGCTTGAGGCAGAGGCCGGCTTTACATTGCCGCCATGGGCTGAACCCTTCGAGGGTGTGAGTGTTCCAGAGCTTGCGGTTGAGCCGGCTCCAGAGTGGCCTGCGTTCGAACCAGTGATGGAGCAGTCTGCACTTGGAGAACTGGCGCTTGTAGAGCCGGGGTACGCCGGGCCAGAACCGACCGGCGTTCAACCTGGCCCTGCCTGGTGGTGTCAGGTTGCTGCCGACGAAGAGGAAATTGTACCGGAAGAAGCTCCACCTGTTGAAGCGCCAGAGCCGGAACAGGCCCCGCCGCCGCCGCCGCGGCGCGCGCCCAAACCGCCGCGCCCCAAGGTTACTGCGCGACCTAGCGGCCCAGTATTTGATCTAGATGGATTGATGACGCGACTGCGCGCGAATCCTAATGACCATGCTGCATTGCTCGGGTTGGCGCGCGGTTGGATGCAACAAGACAACCTGGCAAGCGCCGGCGAAGCGTACGGCGAATTGGTGAAAGCGGGCCATTTGTTGGATGACGTGATTGACGATTTGGAAACGGCAGTTGATTCTCATTCGAGCTCTGCTGCGCTGTGGCAACTGTTGGGTGATGCCTATATGAAGGCAGGGCACTTGCAAAAAGCACTCAAGACATATCGCCAGGCTCTAAAGAAAATCTAGTTTTGGATCTGGCCGTTCGTTCTTTTGATGTATCCAGAGGCATTTGTGTCCACTTTAGGCATCCTGAGCCTGTCGAAGGATGCCTCGCAAGCACGGTTCGACAGGCTCACCGTGCTCAAGTTGACACTAATGATTAAGAGGCGTCGAAGACACGAGGAGGAAAAGTACATGGGAGGACGAGGCAGGACGTTCATATTGCTAGGTGTGGTGCTCTTACTAGGAGCGGTGTTGGCCGTGGTATTTTTGCTGCGGCCATCTCCTGACGGTGGGGCAACGGCGACGCCGACGCCGCCGCCGACAGAGATTGTGGTGGCGATGCGCGACATTGCGTTCAGAGAAGAGATTGTGAGCGGGACGGTGG
>CAZYXV010000007.1:0-154551 GCA_964651475.1 uncultured Anaerolineae bacterium
TTACGCTACCCCGGACCCAACGCTGCCCTCAAGTATAAAATGTACGGTAGAGAAACGGGGCAAGACGATTCCGGCCCGGCGCGCGAAATCACGCCCCAGCGCGGCGACACGTTCACCATTCTGGACCAATGGATTGACCTGAGCCAGAGCGAGGAACAAGTCGAATATATAGCGCAAGAAGGCAGCACGCTGACATTTGGCGACCAGAATTTCACGTGGGAAGAAATCGCCGCGCCCGCCGGGGGGTACATCATCGGCTTTATCGTAAAAGATATGGACGGCAACACTTTCGAAGAGTACGAGGCCGTGATCGTCGAGTAAGTGATGGATGACATCTGAAATGACCATACTTAAACGCTCTATCCAGCATCTTAACCGCTGGCTCGACGTGCGTCTCACCGCGCCAGAAACGCAGCGCCGCCAGCGCATGCTCAACATTGTGCTGGTTGCGCTGTTGGCTGGCGCCATCTTGGGCATTGGGCGCGCGCGCTACCGCGCCGAGTCCACCTGGCTTATGTGGGGCCTGATTGGCACCGTGATAGTACTCTACGTCCTCAACCGGCGCGGGCGCACGGCGGCGGCGGGGCATCTACTCGTCTGCCTGTCCGTGGCAATCAGTTTCACTGGCGCGGACCTGTTGCGCCACAACCTGGCCGTGTTTCTCGTCATTCCCATTTTGCTGGCCGGCGTGATTTTAGGGGCCGAGGTGGGCCTGGCTTATGGAACAGGCATTGTGACGCTGGCAATTGTCACGCGCCTGAGCACGCGGCCGGCGGCCATCTCTTGGGTAGAAACCGGGTTGCTGAGTGTGGCTGTTTTGCTGATGTGGCTGTTTTCTTTCAGCATTGATCAGGCTATCCGCGCGCTTTCATTGCGCACCGTCGAGCTAGAGCAGGCCAACGCTGCGCTGGCCGCGCGAGAAAAACTGCGTGAGACCTTTGGCCAGTTCGTCTCGCCCGAGGTGGCGCGCGCGGCAGTGCAGCGCGGTGTCAAGTTGGGCGGCGAGACCGTGGAAGCCAGCGTGTTTTTCACCGACATTTGCAACTTTACGGGGCTTTCGGAACGTCTCCACCCCGACCAGGTGGTGGCGCTGCTTAACCGTTTCTTTTGCGCCGTGGTGCCGATCATTAACCTGCACAAGGGATTGGTGTTGGAATTTGGCGGCGATAGCATCCTGGCCGTGTTCGGCACGCCAGTGCTGCCGCTGGACGATCACGCCATACATACAGTGCGCTGCGCGCTGGCGCTGCGGCGCGCGCTGGCCGAGTTTAACGAGAAGCAAAACCAAATCGGCGAACCGGCCATCTCGATCGGCATCGGCATCAGCACGGGGACAGTGGTAGCCGGCCACATTGGCTGCGAGGAACGCCTGGAATACACCGTCATCGGCAACAATGTCAACCTGGCCTCACGCCTGCAACAACTCACCCGCGAATGGAACGCCGACATTGTAATCAGCGAGGCGACCTATCTTGCCACGCAAGACCAAATCGCCGCGCGCCGGATGAACAATGTGCTCATTCGCGGGCGGCGGCAACCCATCACAGCATACGTTGTAGAAACGGCATGAATAAGATGGAACCTTTTACTCAGACGCTTCGTACACTCGCCAGTATTGCTTCTCAGCTTCCCACGTCTCTTGTACAGAGGCAGGCGGGCGCATGAGCACGGCGTCGGCTTCGGCGGTCACGTCGCCGTTGGGCAGCCGGATCTCGCCGTGCACTTTGGCGCGCGAGGGGCTGAACTGGGTGATGGTGCCCACAACTCGCAACGGTGTGCCGGTGGGGGTGGGGCGGCGATAGCGCACCTCGAGTTTTAGCGTCACCATCAAGTTATCAGGGCCGCCGTCCAACAGCACCGCGCGCCCGGCCACTTCGTCCAGCATGGCCGCCACCACGCCGCCGTGCACAACGCCCGGGTAGCCCTGATAATTATCGCTAACGACGACCTCCGCGCAAACCTCGCGGCGGTCGGGATCGGTATAAATATCCAGCTTTAGCCCACAGGGGTTTTGCCGGCCACACACAAAACACATGCGCGATGCAGGTTGTTTGTCCATTGTCAAGCTCCACGAGTAAAATAGTCCAGAAACCAGGTTTTTGCCTGCCCTGGCGGTTCAGGCCAGGGAGAAAAACCTGGTTTCTGAGTTGTACCCCCTCAAGCTTGATTATACCACCCAACACACACGTCGAACAAATCTTTTTCCGTCAGGTTTTTTAAACCATCATTATCTAATCGCTCTTCAGGATCAGAGGCAAGAACACTTGCCAGCCAAGCGATGGCGGCGTCACCGATGTGATGGCCTGGGCATTTGACGACACATTGGGATCGAGTACCGAGCGGGCCGTGATAGTTGCCGTATCGCTGCTGGGAAAAGTGGCCATGACCGGGATCGTCACTTCAAGCGTGAACACCTGGCTCTGGCTCACGCCCAACGAGCCAGTACTAGTCACTGGGAGCGTTGGCATCCAAACGCCATTGACCGACAGCATAAAGACATCAGGCTCATCGCCATGGTTGGTTACAGTGTAGGTATAGGCCACGGTTTCTCCAGCAAGCCCAACGCCTCCTTGCCAAGCTGGCGCGAGAGATACCGCCGCCTGGGGCGCAACAGTTGTAAGCACCACGGCGCTACTCGACGCTCCAGGGTCAAGCGTTGAGCGAGCTGTAATGTCCGCCGTGTCACTATCTCCGTAAGCGGCGCTGGCGGGCACCACTACTTGAAGTGTAAACGCCAGGCTCTCACCCGCCGCCAATGGGTCAATGACGCTGACCGGGAGTGTGGGCGTCCATGCTCCATTGGCCGTCAGGTTGAAGGTATCGGTATAGTTGCCCTGGTTGACAATTGTGAATGTATAGACCACGGTCGCGCCGGGAAGGCCACTATCGGCTTGTATTGTCGGCGTGAGGGACACACCCGCCTGCTGCGCGACGACGGTCAGCGTCACGGGCAACTCGACCGGCGAGAGTTGAGCGGGGTCGTTGTGCTCGATGGCTAGCATGGCGCTATAGTCGCCCACAGGGAGCATTGTGGCGTCAAAGGTCAGACTGACCGGCAAGCGGCTGTGACCGGGGAGCGTGCCAGTTACAGGTGACTCTGAGAGCCACGGCACGTCGCCGTAACCGGGACGAGCCAGCCAGGCCAGGATATTGTTCGCCAGCAGGCGATTGTCATCATTGCCAATGTACCAGTCAGTGAAATCTTCGCTGGCCACCACCACCATCTTGCCGCCGTTTTGCTGGTGCGCGACGACGTGAGGCGCGCCGAGCGGATCATAGACTATAGCACTTGCGCCGCTGCCCGGGATCAGATTCCAACACGTCCATTCGACGTTAACGGCGTCTACGCCGGCACTGATGGGATGCGGGGTGATATTGGTCGTGGTGCCTGACGTGCAGGTGCCATACTGGTAACTGATGTTGTAGATGCCAGCAGGCCCACTGGTGGCATTGCTGCTTTCTCCTTGGACGAAAACCGCGCCGCCCTGGCTCATCCAAACATTGACGGCGTTCAACTCGCCATAGGTCCAGGCCGTGTCGCCGCAGCAGGTGACCCATAGCACATCGTGGCCATCCAGGACAGAAGCGTCAATGGGATAGGCCCAGTTTTCGGTGATCACCGCCCCGGCATTGATGGTGTCGCTGATGAGGATGCTGTAATCATTGCTCCACGGCTCGCCGTGGGCGCGGTCGTAAAGAATGTGCTTGCCACTCAGGTCAGTCACCGATAGAGTTTGTAGAGCGGCGGCCGGGTTGATCTCGTGCAAGGCAATCTCGAGAGGGAGCGGGCCGGTACTCGAAATCACCAGCGTTTGGGCAGCCCTCCTGCCCGTGACGGCCGTGCCGGTGACGACGATGGGTGTCCATTCCAGTCGGGGCTGGGTCGGTTCCAGCACCAGGTTCGCAGTGACCAGGCTACCAGCCACGATGGTGATAGATCGGCTTGTGGTGTAATAGCCAGACGTGTAGGCAGTCAAGGTGTAGACGCCACCCGCGGCCCAGACAGTATAGTCGGGATTGGCCGTCATCGAGTACACCCCAATCAATTCAACCGTGGCGGTTAGGGGCAAACCCGTCCAGGCATCAGAAACGGAACCGGCCACGCGCCCCAAGTCGGGCGTGGGCAGCACCGTCATCGTCGCCGGGATAGAAGCGGATGGCGTGACTGGATCGTCGCTCTGGATGATGATTTCGGCAGTATGGTCGCCGGGCTGCATGCCAGTAGCATTGAAGGTAACCTGGACTTGCACCGAACTGTAGCCAGGCACAGTGCCAGAGATAGGCTCTTCAGAGAGCCAAGGCACATCCAAGAACGGCTCCCAGGTCAACATGTCCAGCAACGAGTTCTCCAGGATTGGAGCGCCATCCCAACCGCTTGCCCAGGCGATCTCTAGCGTCTGGCCGGTGAGCAGAATGCGACCCGGGCCCATCTCATAATCTACCAACGTCGCATTGCCGGTCATCTGCGCCTGCGCCACCGCCACTGATCCTGGATAGAGATTGGTAAAACTGTTGTGACTGGCCGAACTGCCCCACATCGGATTGGGGACCCCCGCGACCCACGGATGAGTCAACTCAAGGATGTCGTTATAGTTTTCAGCGTCAAGAGTGTTGATCACACCTCCCGGCGAGAGAGGGGTTTCCCCATAGGTGGTCAGTGAGAGCCACAGCGCTCCCCCATCCTCGACATAGGCTTCGAACCGGGCGATGTTGGTGTTCCAGATATTATAGAACGCGGTCCCCTGCACGCTGGGGATGATGACCAACTCGTAGGGTGACAGGTCAATCGTGGCCATTTGCGAGGAGTCAAGCAGGTCGTAGCCAATCCCATGGGCATCCAGCACTTGATTAATAGAGCTATGGCCCCACGGGTAATAGTCCTGAATAATCAGGACGGTATGGCCCTGAAGTTGTGGCTTGGAGGCCAGGCGGGGAAAGGCCGCGGCATCATCGGTTCTCGGTCCGGCATAGTTGCCGCCTTTATCGTTCCCTGACGCGTTGTGGGATGCGGTGCTAAGTTCATCCAGGCGCATCTGCAGCGCGGCGGCCCTCGCCTGTTCCGCAAGAATGAACGTCAGCGCGGCCGGGCCATCATTGATGATAGTCAGCGTCCGCGTGGTGACATCCCCCACGTAGTGAGTGACAGCCAGGCTGTCTGGCGAGACCCCCAACACCGACACATTCAGCACCAGCGCAAAGTCCTGCGTCACGCCTTGCTGAGCCGTAATCGTCACTAGGGTCGTTTGGGTGACATAGCCCACTGCCGATGCTTGCAGGGTGTAACTGCCCTCGTCCAGCCAGAATTTGTAATAGCCGGTGGTGGGGTTAGCGGTGACGGTGTAAGGTTGACCCAATGCCATAATCGTCGCCTTCAGCGGAGCGCCAGTGCCAGCGTCGGAGACGGCGCCTTCCACCCAACCCATGCTGGCGGTGGGCAACACAGTTATGGCCGTTGGAATGGAAACCGATGGCTTGGCCGGGTCGTTGCTCTGAACAATGATTTGGGTGCCATAGTCATCGGGCTGCATGGCAGTGGCGTCAAAGGTGACAGAGATCACCTGGCTGCTATTTGTACTTACTGTACCAGAGATGGGATCTATAGAAAGCCAGGAAGCGTTGCCGCCTTCTTGCCAGTGGTAAAGTTCAAGTATTTCTTCATTTGTCAGTGCCCGATTGTAGATGCGAATGTCATCAATGACCCCATCAAAGTTTTGATAGATGCCCCCCCAGGTGAATAAAGCGCCAATGAGCATATCCGTAGCACTATTCTTTATGATACCCGTTGCTGTTGAGGAAGCGTCTTCTGCGCTGTTCAAGTATAGTTTTACAGCATTTGAATCGAATGTGGTTGCAACAAGTATCCACTCACCTATTGTAATGGGAGTTGCACCTCGAAGGCTGGCGAATACTCCCTCATTATTGTCCCTCAGCTCTATTGACAGCCGATCACTGTCATCCCAATCCTTGAAAATGTACGAATGGTCCGAGGTATTGTCATTCCATTTAGAAACAATGACTCTACCGCCTTCAGTGTTGTCGGATTTAATCCACGCCATGATTGTCAAGCCATCAGATAAATCTAGTGAATCGTCATCAGGGACTTGGATATAATCATCGCCACCGTCAAAGCTATAAGCACTGTCTGGATTTCCAAACCGGTCTGATGTCAACGCCGCGCCCATGACAGTTCCATCATTCCCATTCCCGCTTTCATCATGAGCATTGCCGTTGAAGGGGTAATAGGCTACCAGGCCGTTTGGGAGCATATCTACGGCAAGGGTGAATGTCAACGTCACTCCATTCCCATTGCTGATGGTCAAGGGCTTGGTGGCGATTTGATTCACGTACTGTGTGCTGGTCAGCGCCTCGGGCGAGGCGCTGATCGAAGGCGGCGCATAAGCCAGCGTGGTAAAGGCGGCCGTGTCGGAGTAAACGGTGGGGCTGGCGACCGAGGTGGCAGTGACAATCACTGTATCGGTACTGTACCATGCAGCGCCCAGCGGTACGGTGACGTATACGGTAAAGGTCAGCCAGTCGCCGTGTGCAAGCGGCCCCAGGGTGTTGGTCGAAAGAGCCGTATCCCAAACGTGGCTGCCCAAGGTCAAAGTGAAAGCATCGGTTGCGCCAGTGTTGTTAACTAGCCGCTCCTCATACCTAACGGCTTGACCGCGATTGCCTCGCTTGGTTTGAGCCGGTGGGGACAGGAAAATTCCCGGGGCAACGTGCTGCGGGCAGATGGCGATGCCGCGCGATGTCCAGCCGGGCAACGTGATTTGGGTTGTCCAATAGGTCTGGGTATCAATGACGACGACCTGATCCGAGGTGTTGCCCACATAGAGCTCGCTTCCATCGCAGGTGACGGCCAGTTCCCAGGCGTTTCCTATACTCCCAACTGTAGTGCTGTAAGTAAAGGTTGTTCCATCAATGACGTAAACGCCACTCCCCAGGCCGCCGACATAGATCGCCGAGCCATCCGGGGCAACCTCCAACCCGGTCAGGCTTCCCAGGCCGGTCACGGTAGTGTAGACACTGTTGCTGCCGACATCTATGACGGCCAGGCCGGCGCCATTGCGGTCGCCGGCAAAGACCCACTGCCCATCAGGCGATACAGCAACATCCCAGGGATTGCTGCCAACGGGAATAGCCGCCGTGACGCTAAAGGTCGCCGTGTCAATGACCAGGATGTTGCCATTGCCAGAGGTAGCATACGCCACGTCCAGATCGGGATGCACCGCAATGCTGCGGGCGTAGCCGGGAGTGGGAATGTAACGGATGATTGTGTAAGCTGTGGTGTCAACAACAGCAATTTGGCTGCTCCAACGGCTGCCCACCAGGGCATACGCCCCGTCGCGGGTGAAAGCAATATCGTCGGCGTCGTCAATGCCACCCATTGTCGCCACGACCGTATTGCCGGCGGTTTCGATAACCACAACATTGTCAGTGTTGTAGCAGCCAACGTAGACACTGCCATCGTAAGGAGACACGGTCGCCCGCCAGGGGAAAGAGCACCCGGCGGCACCCACATTCACTGTGCCCACGACATTGTGTGTAGCCGTATCTACCAGGGCTACCAGGTTACTGCCGGAAAGAGTAACGTAGGCAAGGTCGCCAATGGCAGTTGTGGTAATGGTGGTCGTATCGCTGAAAACAGTCGGGGAAGCGACCGAGGTAGCCTGAATCGTGACGCTATCCACGTCGCCCGGCGAGGCTGAAGGTGGAATCTCTACCCAGACAGTGAAAGGCAAGCTGGCGCCATCGGAGAGAGCATCAGTCTGGGTGATGGAGAGCGTTATGGTCCAGGTATGGCCGGGTTGAACAGTCAGGGCAAAACTGTCCGTAGCATTCGTCTGGTTGTCCAGCCGGAGTGCATAGGCGACCGTGGAGCCCACCTTGCCAAACTTGTTCTGGCCGGCGGTCAAAAAAACGCCAAGAGGGTAATAATAGTGGACAGCCAGGCTATCGGTAAGAATAGCACTGTATCCCAGTCCATCTGTACCGTCAACATTTTCGATACCGACATAGCTGGTGCTGGTGCCATTGAGGGATTGGTATTGGGCGACGATATCGCCATTTGGATACAGAATGACCTCAAAGGTGTGAGGAGTGTTCTGTCCGCAGCAATAATAGAGGTTGACATACTCTAGCACAAAGCGAGTCGGGTTGCTGAGGGTCTGGTAGTAAACGGCCGAATCACTGCCATAATTGTAAAGGTACATGTCGCTGCCGAAGAGAGCAATATCGTTGTCAGGCTCTCCAGTCTGGGGGAGCGATCCTGAAGGGATAAATCCATACCCCTGCCCAAAGTTGATGTAACCATTGCTACCCACGTACAACTCGGTATAGTTGTTGCCATAATAGTCAAGATCAAAGCCAATAGGAACGGGGCCAGCGTACCCGTCATCAAAACTTGTCCAGCCGGTCACCTGACTGCCAGTGCCAGAAATCTCTTCCCAGGCGTAGGCGGGACCGCCGGGTTCGTTAGAATCTTTGAACGTGTAGCCGAACAAATCCGGCCCGCCACTGGCCAATATCTGATTGAGAACGCCATCGGGCAGGAGAGATTGGATATGGGTAAGTGAGTTGACCACGGCTGGTCCCCGTGCCAGATAAAGCGATGCATCAACGGGCGCGGTGTGAGGCGATGCTACAAGTATCAAACCGACTGCGAAGACAATCGTAACAAAACGTCTGATGTCCATCTCAGACCTCCTTTTCCTTTACATAGCGTGTTTTACGCAGGTGCACATGGCACAACACACCTCCTGCGGATCGCGCTATTATTGTGGGGTAATACTATACAAATGGGTAACTGCTCACGATAGGAGCTGGTGCGGTCAGGCTATGCAGATAGAGGCGGACCTCGTTCTTGCATTGGTCCAATCCTGGCTGCAAAAGGCCCGCATACTTTGATGGCAAGCGAACCGCGTTTACTTTGCAAAACCCTCAAGCGATCTGGCGGCGTCGGTGGCCGATCAGGTTGGAAAGTTGAGCAATTGTTTTGAGGCGCAATCAGTATATCAAAAAACCATCCGAAAGTCAATAGCGGCATGGCAAGTTACGGATGGTTACTTCGTGTCTTTTGTGTTTAGTGGTAAAATAAGGTGCAACTTGGAGGTTTTCAATGGATCAGCTATGGATTGTCCTTATCGTGCTGGCTGTGGTCGTCGTTGCGGCTGCCGCCTATGCGTGGAGACGCCGGCAGACACCTCCGGCCTCTCAACCTCCCCAACCTGTTCAGGCAGAGTTGGCCCAGGCAGAACAGGCCCAGGCGGAAGCAGCTCAGCCAGAGCCAATTCCTCTGGAACCCCCTAAACCCGAAGTGGTGCTGCCCGGCGTCGTCCCGCCCGTCGCGCCGGCGGAGGCCCCGGCCCAACAATTCCTGGAACTCACCACCTCCGAAAACAAGCAAGTGCGTTTTCCAATTGCCAAGACCTTTACCACGCTTGGCCGCGCGCCCGATAATGACATCGTGGTGGACGAGCGATTTCCTGGTTACGAGACGGTGAACGATCACCACGCGCGCGTAGAGATGCGGGGCGAGTTGGTTATTATCGAAGATCTCAAGAGCGCGACGGGGTTGTTTGTTAACGACCGGCGCACCGGCAAAAACTTGCTGCGCAACGGCTGGCGGGCCGGCCTGGGCAACATGGAGTTGACCTTCAGGACGGTGGGGCTGGGCACCGCGCCTTTGAACTTGTCCGAGGCCAACCTGGCAATGATGAGGGGTGAACAGCCCGAGCCGCGCCAGGCCGTGGACGAGTTTGTGGCTTTGCCCGAAGGCGCGCTGATTGGCGAGCGATACCTCGTCATCGAGGTTCGCAACGAGTCGCCGCACCTCAACCTGTACATCGCCGAAAACCTCGCTCCCGTCCGGCAATGTGTGCAATGCGGCTACGAAGAAAATCCCCTCGACCGTTTTACGTGCCTCAATTGCAGCGCCTCGCTAGACACGGCCATGCCGTACTACCCGCACTATCAAATCAAAGAAACGGACCAGCCCGGCGAGCTGGAGGCCGAATCGCAGTTGGCGGGGTTGATGCACCCGGCGGCATTATTGCCGCACGGGACCCTGGAAGAAACTCCTTACGGCAGCGTGCAGCGTTATTACCTGGTGGGGCCGGATGCGCCCCGCTGGCTGGCGGCCACCGCTCACGTTCCGCAAAAGGTAACGGACGTGCTGGCGTGGGGAGAGCAGTTGGCCGAAGGGCTGGCCTACCTTCATCAGAATAACGTGGCGCTGGGCGCCATAGACGCCTGGCGCGTGGCCTTGGATGGCCCGCGGGCGCGTTGGGCAGATTTCGCGGCGTGCGAATACGTGGCCGACAACGAGCGCACCGAGCGCTTTGCCGGAGAAGTGGCGGGGCTGGCAGGAGTCTTGTATTACTTGCTGACCGGCCAACGCGAGTATGCGCCTCAACCGACGGCAGCGCTGCCGCCGCCAGTGCAGGCCCTGTTTGATCGCGCACTGAACCTCAAGGGCTTTCAGGGCGCGCAAGAGTTTGTGGCGGCGCTTCAGGCCGTATCGGTAGAGGTGCGCCGGCCGTCGAGCATGGATCTGAGCGTTGGGCGCTGCAGCGACGTGGGCCGGGTGCGCCAGTTGAACGAGGATAGCGTGCTGACGCTAGAGCTGACCCGCATCCGCCGCTCAATCAGCGAACCATTAGGACTATACGCTGTGGCGGACGGCATGGGCGGGCACGCCGCCGGCGACGTAGCCAGCGCACTGACGATTGACACGCTGGCGCGCAAGGCCGTGTGTGAACTGTGGGCGGATTATCTGACCGAGTCCGACATTCCGCTCGATATTTGCAACTGGCTCAAGCAAGCCGTGCAAGAGGCCAACCAGGTCGTGTTCGGGCGGCGGCGCGCTTCAACCAGCGACATGGGGACGACGCTGGTGGCGGCTTTGGTGAACTGCGCCAAGGCTTCGGCCACCATCGCCCACGCTGGCGATAGCCGGGCGTATCTCATCAACGCAGAAAGCATCCGGCAGGTGACGACGGATCACTCCCTGGTGCAGCGATTGGTGCAACTGGGTCAATTAACGCCGCTAGAAGCGCGCTCGCACCCACAGCGGAATGTGATTTACAGGAATCTGGGAGACAAGCCGCGCGTCGAACCTGACGTGACGGAGGTTAAGCTGAATGTCAATGACAGGCTCTTGTTGTGTTCGGATGGGTTGAATGGGATGATCCCGGACGAGAAAATCCACGCGATTGTGATGTCGGCCGTGTCGCCGCAGGCGGCGTGCCATCAACTGGTCGAGGCGGCCAACCGGGCCGGGGGCGAGGATAACATCAGCGTGATCATAGTCCAGGTTGAGGCGTTGGGATAAACTGGATGAACAAGCCGGCGCACTATCGCATCAGGCGCTTTGAAGCCATGACCAGCGCCAAGTTTGGCTGCACGGGCGGCGCGCTGACGGCGCTGCCGTTCGGCCTGATCGGCGGCTGGTTCCTGCGGCTGGTATTGGGCGCGGCCCGGCATTTGATGGAAGGTTGGCAGCAGGCGCCGCTCGATCTCGGCGTGACGCAGACCTCGCTCGACGTGGTGACGCTGTTGAAATTGAACGAGTGGCTGGCCCGCGTGCGCTTTCTGGACGAGGCCTGGTGGCTGGTGATTTGCGGCGTCACGTTGACGGCGATGGTGTTGTTGGGATCAATTGGCGGATTGTTGGGCATCTTGGGCGCGTGGGTCTATAATATAGTGGCTGCATTTTCGGGCGGCCTGTCCATTGACGTAGAACGGCTAGAGTAGTATTTGACATCTGGCTGGAAGTGTGGTATCTTGTAGCCCGCAATTTTGTACGGCTTGTGTGTGAGAAACATCAAATAGACCGCCAGCCCCCGTCTCACCTGCCTGGCGGTTTATTTATTCATAGTATGGGTATACGGCCTGTTCCGTGAGGTAATCGGGTCGGTTGTTTATCTCGGCGGGAAATTTACAGGCTTGGCCAAATTGTACGAACATTAGGAGGTATTTAAGCACAATGTTAGAAGAAACACGCACTATGGGTACTGTTCGCTGGTTTAGCCGCGTCAAGGGATACGGCTTTATTCAGCCCGATGGGCAAGAAAAGGACGTATTTGTTCACTTTTCGGCCATCATTGGCGAGGGCTATCGCAACCTGCATCAAGGCCAACGTGTGGAATTTGTCATCGAATCCACAGACAAAGGCCCGCAGGCTGTCCAGGTCGTCGGCCTGGCCGGCGAGTCACCCAACGGTCAGAACGACTAGTCGCCCTGACACAATCAAATCAAAACCCCGGCAGCTGCCGGGGTTTTTAATTTAGGGGACGCGCCGATGGTCCGCGTCTCAAAACCCGCAGGCAGGCATCGGGATGCGGCCGTTATAGGGGTCTAGAGACAGACGCCAGACAATGCGAGCGTATAGTGTGTGACGCTCTCAGACAACTTGTTGGCAGGTGATAGGGCTTGTGGTATCATATACCCAGTGCCTATCAGAAAGGGTGCTACACTATGTTCAAAACATTGCGCCGCGATATTCAATCCGTGTTCGATCGCGACCCGGCCGCGCGCGGCACGCTGGAGGTTTTGTTATGCTACCCCGGCCTGCACGCCGTGTGGGGACATCGCCTGTCGCATTGGTTGTGGACGCATCATCTCAAGCTGCTGGGGCGGTGGGTGTCACAAATCACGCGCGGGCTGACGGGGATCGAGATTCATCCTGGCGCGACGCTCGGCGCGGGTTTCTTTATTGATCACGGCATGGGGGTCGTCATTGGCGAGACGGCCGAGATTGGCGCCAACGTCACCTTGTATCACGGCGTCACACTGGGGGGCACCAGCTTGAATAAAGGCAAGCGGCACCCCACCCTGGAAGATGACGTAGTGGTGGGAGCCGGCGCCAAAGTGCTGGGTGCGATCACCATCGGCGCAGGCAGCCGCATTGGCGCAAATGCCGTGGTGGTCAAACCAGTGCCGCCCAACTCGGTAGTGGTGGGCGTGCCAGGGCAAGTGGTGGTGCGCAGCAAGCCACGCGAAACCACCACGCCACCGGACCTGAATCACACTACCTTGCCAGACATGATTGGCGCGTCGGTTATTTCGTTGATGGCGCGCGTAGAAGCGTTGGAGCGGCGCATCGTTGATCTGCATCCGCCTGAACCATCGCCGGACGCGCCCGAACAAGATGCGCGGCACAGAAACCCGTCAACCTAGCAAGCTGTCGGAGGACCCCGCTCAGGCCGCCGTCCCGGCGCGTGGAGCGCCTCTCCTACAAGCTTCTAGCACTCCTCGACAAAATACATCCGCATGGTGCCCTTGCCTTTGACGGCGGCGGGTCCCCTTTCGAGCAAACGAAACTGCTCCCCGACCAGGCGGCAGGTTGACTCGGAGACATTGATCCGCATAGGCTCCGACAAGGTTTGCATTCTCGCCGCGGTGTTGATGGTGTCGCCGAATACATCGTAGATGTACTTTTTGATACCCACGACGCCACCCACCACCGGCCCAGAGTGAAGGCCAATGCGGACGCGCCACTGAAGCGCCGCGCTTTTGTTGCGCGCCTCAAGATATTTAATGACCTCAATAGCCGATTGGATGATATGCCGGGCATGTTGATCATTTTCTTCCGGCATGCCGCACACCGCCAGATAAGCGTCCCCCACCGTCTTGATGCGCTCGCACTCGTTCTCTTCCACAATGTTGTCAAAAGCCGTGAACATTTCGTTCAACTCGCCGATCAAGACAACCGGATCAAGCCCCGCAGATACATCGGTAAAATCAACGATATCCAAAAACAGCGCAGTGACGTTTTCAAACGTGCGCGGCGTGGTTGCACCGGTTTCTTTCAGGTCATTCGCCACGCTTGCCGGTAAAATGTTGAGCAGCAGTCTATCTGACTTGAGTTTTTCTCGTTCCAGCTCTTCCGCATAGTGGCGCAATTGGATGTTTTTTTCTTCGAGGTTCTTTTGCAAGGCGCGCAGGGACAGGTGAGTTCTAACCCGCGCCAGCACTTCCTCGAGCCGGAACGGCTTGGTAATGTAATCCACGCCGCCCGCCACAAAGGCATTGACCTTGTCTTCCGTAGCTTCCAGGGCGCTGATAAAGATAATGGGGATATCGCGCGTGGCGCCGTCGGCCTTGAGGCGCTGGCACACCTGGTAACCGTCCATTTCGGGCATCATGATGTCGAGCAAAATCAAATCGGGCGGATTGGTTTGCACCAACTGGAGCGCCAATGCGCCGCTCGTGGCAACGCGGATTTTGTATCCATGCTGTCCCAACATCTGCGAAAGCAAGCGCAGGTTAAAGTTAGTGTCGTCCACAATAAGGATGTTGGTTTCTTTTTGCTCGGACATGTTGTCCTCCTGCCGCCACCATCTAGCGGCATGGCGTGGCTTGGGCTCCAGCTTGCCCGATTTCAACTATTATATCTCATTACGGCGAGAAATGGCATCTGCTCCAGCCTGAGTTGGGCAAATGCTTTGATACCAAAGCACGAGGTTGGTTAACAAAGGTATTGAAACCGGCCCATCTCCCCCAGCTTGTATAGCCTCAATGAGCGACCAAAAGTGATTAGGAAAATTAGCCGCCTCCGACGTGCCGAGATTGGCGCTGGCATACGGTCCAAAGAAGACGGCCTTACATTCACCTTCTTTTTCTCTCGGGATACGCGACAAGATCACGTCAACAGAAAGATTCACATCGAGCGCGTAGAACATTTCGGGTGTGCCACCCCGGATCAACTCGCGCGTCAATCCGACAAAACGGCGGACTGCGACTTCTCCATATTTGATTCCAAGCTCCTCGGCCATCTCGCGGAGGGTGTCAAGATCTGCAAGCCGTCCCCCTTCTTTGACAGCATGCGCTATGTCAATTTTATCAACCGTGCCTGAGAAGCCTGAACATAATTCTCCGGGTCTAATCAGTACATTATCGCCGCGTTTCTGTATGATCAGGTGCCCGTCATTCGAGAATAACAGGCCATTTATTCCGGTGGCATTTGCCAGTTTGCTATTTTGCAGCGATTCCAAGCGCCCGTTGACGGCCAACTGCTTACGTAAACTCCCTACCACTGGTAGAGGAGTATCAAGAGATAAATTGGTTTGTAGATAGTCAAAGTATGAGCTGCCTTGAAAGACAAGCTTACGATCATCAACAACCCAATCCAGCAGCCTGGCGTTCTCACCGTCAAAGAATATCTTTTTGACGCTGCCGTCCATATTTCGCCGGTAGAATTCAAGTCCGATTCTAACTGGAACTGGAGCTTGAAAGTCAGCGGGCTCCAATTCTACTCGAATTGAATTTTCGTCCCAGTTTTTAGTAGGGCTAATCACTACCACTTGAGGCAAGAAAGAACGTTGCCCTCCCGGAGCAGTAACCCACAATACCGAGGGTTCATTTGTGTAGAGTGCCTGAAAAGGATAATTCCAATCCAAAGGAAGGTTTTTGTGTCCCACAACATCAAGAACCATGTGATAAACGTCCGTACTAGATTTTCCAGCGCCCTGCACAAATGTTGAATCGTGACCGCACGTAAACTCTAGTCCCAATTTTTTCCATAGATGCGGTTGCAAAGTTCCCCAATCAATGTCTGGACGTCGGTCATAGCCAATCTCTACAAGCTCCGCTGTGCGGTTGCGGCGATCAAGATACAAGATCAGCTCCCTGGCCTTATCTGCCTTCCCCGCACCCGGCAAATTATCATAATCAACACCCAAATAAAAGCAAAGCGTCCGCAACTCGCCTTCATTCATGCGCTCTTCAAGCGTTTGGTGGAGCTTGATTAAAAATTCCTTTTGCATCGTTATCCTTTTGAAATTGCCCTTTATTTACATCCGAGTGGCCTCGCCCAAGTGCGACCAGGTGAACAGCAAAAGACAGCGGCACCGTAACGGCCAACGTGGTTCCGTTTGAGGCGGCGCTGCTCATTCTTGCCAACTCGGGGAATGTTTGCTTGTGAGGCCCGCACGTCACCCGGCCAGCGTGGTCAATACTAAAGGGGGCGGTTGAAGTAGAGGTAGGAACACTATCGGCGCGATGCCACGTGGCGCCAAAAGCATCGGCCACGAGCAGCCAACGAGTGTTGCCATCCGTGACCACAAAATGCTCGCCGCTCGCGGCCACCGTGGGCGGCTGGAGAAACAAGCCCCCCAATCCCCGGAATGCCCCTACCCGCGCTACAAGCTTGAGCGCCTGTGTGTTTTGCGCCTGCGCCGGAAGCAGCCAGGGGTCCGCTTGCAGACGCGAGATGAGCGTTTCCGTATCCGGCATGTGGGCCACTCCTAATGCGGCGCAAGCGATGGCAGGCTCGAGCGTCTTGCACAATTCAAGCGCGCCTCGCCGATAGTGCGCCAATCCTGCCCGCCACGCGGCCACCTGGCCGGCCCTTAGCCAGGCCGCGCCATCGGCGCAAAGCGCGCTCAGGTGGAGCATTGTTCTGAGCCACTCATCAGGCCGCGCGCCAGGCGTTATGGAAAGATTGTACAACGCGTTGGTGATGGACCCCGCGATGAGACGCGGCGCGGCGGCGATATAGCGCGGGACGCCGGGCAGCAATTCCTGCCAACCCTGGGCGACAAATGGATAGCGCGACTGGGGGCCAAGGAAACCCTGCCCAAGCAAATCAAGCGATAGATCGTACAGGGCGTGAACAACCAGCCCGGTTTGATCAGGGCAGTGTTGATCTACAGCCTGGGCAATCGGCACAACGGTTGAGCGCAACAGGTCAGTGAACGCCGCGGGGTCAAGTGATGGCCTGACGTGGCGCGCCTGGGCAAACCTGGCGTTAAAGGCGCTGCGGCCTGCCTTGAGCGTCTCGGCCAACCGGCCGGCGACTAGGACTTCCATTCGAGCCACCTGAGATAGTTGGTGTAACGTTGATGCAGATACTTGAGCTTGAGCGCGTCATCGAACACGTGGCCGTAGAGCTTGCGCCCCTTGCTCCATTCGGCCAGCAAACGCTCAATCTTGACCAGCCGCGCGCGCACCTCGGGCGCGGCCACACCTTCCAGTCCCCGGGCAAATTCTTGGTCAAGCTCGGCCAGCGGGTCATCCTGGTCAAGGTTCAAGCGATCATACTCGGCGCACGCCAGGTCGAATAGCTGCCTGATCCAACTGATGCGGTCAATGCGAAAGACGGCGTGGCCGGGCGCTTCAAACCAGGGCGAATCGAGGTCGGGCGTCAGCTTGTCGTGCAAAACAAAAGGCAGAATCTGCCGCAGATCATCCAGCCCCACCTGGCGGTTGCCCCGGAAATACGCCAACGCTTTGGCAAAGGCCATCATCGTCATCAGCGTGCGCACAGACAGCCCGTTGCACGTCTGGCTGCCCAGATCCTTCAAGCGGTCTTTGCCCGTTTCTTGGGCAAACAGCGCGTGCAAGTCGGCGTTGGCCACGCGGGCGGTATCTTTGGTCTTGTACTCTACCTGTTCAGCCGCCATTTCGCAAAACTCGAACTGGCTGGCAAAAAATTCCATGCGGCGGCGCAGTTCGGGCGGCAGCGTCACATTCAAGACCTCGCGGTACATCCGCTCGCTTTCTTGCTCGGTAAAGATGATTTGCGGCGGCACGACTTCTTCGGGGCGGATGTTTTCCTCGATCCGGACGAGCAAGTCGCGCAAAAAGCGAGTGTTGAAATGCAGCGCCACGACGACAATGTCAATCCTATCGCGCAGCGCCTCGATGACCTGGTAGGTGCCGCCCCCAGCGTCGTCGTTGGCAGTGAGGTACCAGGCCGCTTCGGGACATTCGTAAATGTGATCCAGGATTTCGGCATAATTATCGGCCATCACCGTGAGCAGCGCCGATTGGGTGCGGGTGGGAATGCGGTTGTATTCGTCAATGATCTTGACGCGCATCCCCAACCACTTGCGCCAGGCAATGCGAATGTCGTCTATCTTTTGCGCGTTGACCAAATCGGCCGGCAAGGGATTGCCGAGCAAATCGGAAATGGTCATTTGCGGCTGGCCGTGCAGCATGGCGCGCCGGACATCTTGGACCGAATACCCCGCCAGCACGCCCATCAGAACGGCGCTGGACGTTTTGCCGCGTCCCGGCCCGCCCACCAGCAAGCAGCGCCGCCGCACGGCAAAATTCAACAGCGGCATCAAAACAAAGCTGGAATAACTCTGGGCAGAGGGCAAATTGAGCCGGGCTTTGCTATCGCCCAGCACCAGGCTCTGGCTGGGGCCATCGTTGTACTCGATATCGTAATGCGGGCTGATGATGGCGTGGTTGACGATCCAGAAATAAGCCTGGCGGAGCTTTTCGTCCAGCGGCAGGCCCGCGCTTTCAGCCTGAGCATCTGCCACCGGCCCCCTGTACAAATCGGCCACGTCGAACTGCCTGGTCGGCGCCTGGGCGTGAGGATTGGTCGGCGCTTGCGAGACGCGCTGAAAGAGGTTCAAGTCTGGCATAGTTTGGCTTTTTCCTTTCGATGCTCGGAATCCATCCACCCTTGCAAGGGTCTTGAACCTTTGCAAAGATTCACCTGCCCCTCAGACATGATGATATACCCATCCTGGCGTATCGTCAACACGCCGGCGCGACCACCGTGCGCGACGAGGGCATTTTATCCAACAGCCGCACGCTCACAGAACTGATGCCACTCGGGGCAGCGGAATGGAATCGGCCCCAATACGCACGCCTGGCATCAGCTGGCTACATGCCCACCGCGCCGCCAAACGGCTATGGCAAACGCTACATCGCCTCAGCGCAAGAGGAGGCAAGTTAGCCCGGCGCAGCGCGCTCACAAAACAAATCCCCGGCCTGCATAACAGGCTGGGGATGTTTCCTCAAATCACGGCGCTAATCTAACAATTACAGTGCAGTGGCCAAGAGCACCTTGCCGGTCTTGGCGTCTACGTGCACGGTGTATTTGACCATATAATCTTTGGCCGTATAGTTGGCTACCCACTTGAGGTTGCCTTGTCCATCGTTAACGAGCGAAAGTTGCAGTTGGGCAATCTCGCCACCCTTGCGCGCATCGGCTCCGCCGTTTTGCTCGGCAATAGACAGGGCCTTGTCGCTGTCTATCAACGACGTCGGATCGGGGACCGAACGATCGTCCGTCATCGGGCTATCAACCGGGGTGCCGGGCTGCGGCGCGCCGTTCACGACGTTAACGGTATACAGCGCTTTGGCAGAAGGTGAGTAAAACTGCACTGCCCACATTGTCGGCTTGATGGTGCCGTCGCTTTCAAACAGCGCGGCGCCAGCAACACCCACCTGGATCAATACTGCATCTGATTGCCACTTGGCGGCTTCAGGCGCGGCCAGCTTGTAAGCAGCCAGGCCGGTCAGCGCTCCTGCGGCGGGCGCAGGCGCCTCTGTCGGCGCAGCCGCTGGCTGGGTCGGCTCGGGCGCCTTGGTCGGCTCGGCCGTCGGCTTGTCGGGCGCCTTGGTCGGCTCAGCGGCCCGGGTTGGTTCTACTTTGGCCGCCGGCGTTGCAGCGCCGCCGCCACACCCCGTTAACAAGGCCGCCATCACAATCAACACAATAACAACCTGGAATAAATGCCTGACGTTCATTTTCTTCTCCTTCATTGTCGTCATCATCATCATCATCATCATCATGCAGCGCCTGATTCTTATGGAAACTGCTCTACTATCAGAGCAAACAGTCCCAGATTTTACCAATAATCCGCATCTTGTCAACATAAAAAAAGCCGGGTTTCTTGCAGAAACCCGGCTTTTCAGGCGTTACCTTTACGAGCTATTACGCAGCACCATCGGCAGATAGATGCGGTGCGATTCTGATTCTACGCTGACGGATCGGCTGTAGGCCACGGAGCCGCAGGCATTGGTGGCCGTGACGGCGACCGTGTGCGCACCCGCCGTCGTAAAGGTGTGCGCCACCGCCTGCCCGCTCTCCGGCGCGCCGCCGTCGAAACTCCACGCAAAGGTTGGGGCGGGATCGCCGGCGGTATAGGTGGCGGTAAAAGTGGCGGCCTGTTGGACGATGATGGGCACAGGCGCATAGGTAAAGCCGAGACCCGTCACCGGCGTACAGCCTGGTTGCACCGTCACTGCATTGGCAAGCGCGTAGATATCAGTGTAGCCCAGGCTATCGGTGACCAGCAAGGTAACGGTGTAGGTGCCGGTCGCTGTATACGTATGGCTTGGATTCTGCGCGCCGCTTGTCCCCCCATCGCCAAAGGTCCACCCCCAATCTACAATGGCTGGACCATTCGTGGTTGAGGTATCAGTAAAGTAAACGGCGCTATTGACCAACACGCTTGTGGCGCTTTGATCAAAGTCTGCCACCAACGTTGGCGGATTGACCGTGACGGTTGTTTGCGCCGCGTCGCTATAGCCGCAGGCATCGGTGGCAGTAAAGACAACCGTGTAAGTGCCATCTTGCGTATAGACGTGCGAAGCGGTCAGCCCGCCGCTCACCGGTCCGGCTCCCCAATCCCACGCGTAGTCGAGTGGCGTGCCATTTGTGCCGGCTGTGGCCGTAAAGTAAATTGTGCCGCCAGCCACAGTCGTAGCCGGGCTGTGAGAAAGGCTGGTATTGATGGTCGGGGCGATGGTCGCCAGCGCCAGCGCCGGCCCCCAGTCGCTCGTCACACCCTGGTCGCTCGTAGCCACGCGATACCACTGGTTGGTGAAAGCGGCGCCCGCCGTGCAAGGCAGTGTCACGTTCGTCATCACCTGCGTCACGCCGCCATAGGCCGCCAGGCTGGCGATGTCCCAGCTTGCCACGCTGCCGCCAACCTCCAAAGGCAACGCATCGGTTACTATGATGCCAGTGCCCATCTCATTGCCCACGTTGGTGACGGTAATGGTATAGGTCAACGACATGCCCGCCACCAGGCTGCTTGCGTAATCCTTGCCAATTTCAAAGTACGGCAGGGCGATGGCAACGTCATAGTAATTTGAATTGTCGTCATAGTAAGGCTCGGTGTCGCTGATGGGCTGGTCAGAGGCAACCTCGGCCCAGTTGGTAAAGATGTCCAGGCCGGTGGCGGTATCGGTGATGCGCACGGTCAGATAGATAGCATCCTCGCCGCCAGCGGGCATATTGCCTGTGTTCCAGGCCAGGTGCACACTATCGTTCACGTCCGGCAGATAGGGCGCCCAACCCCACGAGCGGCGCGTGGCGGTGATAAATTCGAGGCCGGCCGGCAGTGTGTCTGTGACCCAGACGCTGCCCTGTGTATTCCACCACCACTGCCAGCCCTCGCGGTCATTGCCATAGGTCAGGCTAAAGGTGATGATTTCACCCGGCAATGGATCGCCTGCCGCCAGGTTTTTCTTGACCCACAGATTGGGGCCGGTGGTCAAGACATACTCATCAGCGTTGTCACCTGGATTAGTATCATTCGGAACAAGCGTCACCTCAGCCGTATTGGTAAAGATCAGGCCATCGGGGATTGGATTGGTGTCGGTAAAGACAGTAAAGTTGAACCCGACCCGCTCGCCCGGATACAACGCCTCAAGCGTCACAGTCAAGCGATGGTTGGCTGGGTCGTCGAGCCAATTCCACCAGCGCCAATAGTTCATGTTGACCCCGCTGTTCATGTACATTGAGGCAGGATAGGTATCGGTAATAGTCACCCAATCCACTGGCGCATCGCCAACATTCTCGACGTCAACATTGTATTCAATCTGGCGCGTATCCCAGCCCCAATCGTGCCAGTTGCCGCTCTTGCTCACGCGCAGGTTGGGGCCGTGGTCGTAGAGCGTTTCCACCCACGTGCTTGTATTATCGTCGTAACTGTCTTCGTCAGGCTGCGGGCTGACGGCGGCCGTGTTGGTCAGAATAGTGCCGGGCAAAGCCTCCGCATCAACCATCAAAGCGACTTCGATGTTACTGGCATAACCATTATCCAGAGGGCCAACATTCCACACCACATAGCCAGGGCCAGAGGAGACCGGAACAAGCGGCACAGATGGCTGAGAGCGCCAGTGCAGCCAGGCATGGGCATAGGTGGTGCTCAGCGGCAGTGTATCGGTGACATAGATGTCGTCGGCCACAGGGACGTTGCCCGTGTTATTCAAGTCAATCCAGTAGCGAATCTCTCCGCCGGGCACCAGTTGGCCCCAATGCCACCGCTTGTTGAGGTTCAAGTTAGTGTGGGGGGTGTTTACGCTGCCCCACCACCAGGTTTCGTCGTCGCCGCTGCTCAGGTCGCTGGCCGCGTAAACCACAGCCATGTTGAAGATGGACAGGCCAGGCCAGGCATTTTCGTCCACGTGGGCGCGCACGTACACTTGCTCGCAGCGCCAACTGCTGATCGAGGGCCGGCTGAGCGCCAGTTGATGATCGCTGCTGGATAGCTCAATCCAGCCGGCGCTTTCTGCCCACCAATACTGCAACGTCAGCGAAGGATGCAGCGTATCGGTGATGAACACCTGGCTGCTGGCGGTGGAGCCATTGTTGCACGGGTTGACCGTAAAGATCACATCGTAACCGGGGGCCGGGTCGCCCGTCCATGCCTGCTTGCCGATATTGAACTGCGTGTCATTGGCCACGACGTGGCCCGTCCACCAACTCTCCTTTTCTCCCGGGTCACCCTGATCGTAAGGATTGCTGGTAGCGATCTGGACCGTGTTGGTGATGGTGTCCGATTCGACGGCGGTGATGTTGACAAACACGTCGAACTGGATCCAATCGCCCGGTTGCACCGTGCCCAACTCCCAGACAACAGGATTAGCGCCGGTAGAAGCAACCCCCGAGGTGTCAGTCAGGTAAGCCATTCCCCACATGGTATCGGTGATGACCACGTTTTCAGCAGCCAAGTCGCCGCCATTCTGGTATTGGACGTGGAAAGTAAAGTTGTTGCCCTCAGCCGGGTTGCCATCGGCCCCCATCTGGAGACGCAAGTGAGGCGCGGGATTGGCCGGGTGGGTTTGCACCCAGTCGCCATCTGGCTCGGTATAGTTAACGGCGACGTTGTGGCCGGGTTGGATGTCCCACTGACCAGCAAAGTTGCAGAAGAAACTGCCGCCGTCTGGGTCAACGCCGTAGACTTCAATGCCAGGCGGGCCATTATTTTCGTGGATCTCGCAGCGCACGGTAACCAGGTCAGGCGCAAGCCAGGGAGCGTCGAGTGTGCCGGAGACTGTTTCTGCATCCACATCCACCACGCCGTTGATGGTACCAACGTGCACGGTGGTAGTGTAGGAAACACTATTCAGCAGCCCGTAGACCCAGTCGCCTGGCGCGATGTTTGGATTGTTGGGTGTCCAATCCTCTCCATGAGTGTTAAAGCCGGATTGACCGCCCCACTCGGGAATAGGCCCTGTCGTAAGCACAGCCGTGGCCTTGACCGTGACGCCATCACCTTCGGTGAGTGTGAGCCAGGCCGTATGTCCTGGCTCATAGTTGCCGTTCACCCAATCGTGCTCATAGTCTACAGTAATGAGCAAATCCGGCGCTTGGAAGCGGCGATGGAAGATGACCTCGGCATAATCAATCTCGGTCTCGTAACGCACATAGCCTCTCGCGCCGCGCGGTACATCGCTGTAAGTAGCGGTGTAGTAGCCAGAAGCGTCTGTCGTCACCTCCTGGTAACCGCCTGGCCAGCCGCCGTGAATTTGCAATTGTTGGTTTGTCCAGCCCTCAATTTGCCCCCAAACCTGATCGGCGCTCGAATCTGCCTCGGCGGTGAAAGGATCGGGAATGATGATGGTGACCGGCATAATGCCAGCGCCCGCCTCCACCACAATGGTGTCGCCGGCGTCAATCGGGCCAATCTCGTTGCCCACGCCCCAGCAACCATTGCAGCCGGGGTCGGCCCACGCCGTAACTTGAGCGTAGGGCGTCGTCAGCGTGACCCAGCCTGGCGCGGCCTGGCCCCACATGCCGCCGTTACTACCGGTAGGATCTATCGTCAACTCAACCCGCTCCACTTCGGCATTGACGGCAACGTCAACGTAGGTGTTATCATCAGGCACAGTATCGCCGGGCGGCGTGGTAATTTCAACCGTGTTGGTATACCATCGCGGGCGCGCGTTGGGATCGTCCAGGTTGGCATTGAACTGCAACCGGCCCGAATCGCCCGGATTTAGCTCTGAAAACTGCCAGGCCAGCACAGAGCTACCCAGGTTTTGGGAAATCAGCTGGTTCCAATCAAAGTCCATATTCCACCAGCCATCCCAAGTGGTGAACTCGGGTAGCGTGTCCGTCACCCAGGCGTTATAGATAGCCTGGTCGCCCACATTCTCAAAGCGAATCTGATAGTACAGTTGATCGTTATTGCCGCCGCGCCATTCGTGCTGCTTGCTCACGCGCAGGTTAGGTCCGGGTTCATTCAGAGTCACAGGGTAGCAACTGATATTGTTGCCCGGGGTGCTCTCGCCGCCGTCAATGCCCAGCGTGGCGCAGTTGGTGATAGTGTCGCCAGGCAGCAGAGCATCGCTCACATTCATTTGGATGTGGAACCAGCGCGAGCCATTTACGGGTAGCTCGCCCAGGTCCCAGATGATTTGGTCACCGATGATGGTAGGATCGGGCAACGGTTCGTTTTGGCCCGGCTGGCCACCGCCCCAGTGAGCGTACTGGTAACTGAGGCCAGCGGGAATAGTATCGGTGATCCAGACGTGGGCAGCCATGTTACCCTCGTTGCCGTACCAGATAAAGTAATTGATCCACCCATCGGGTATTGGCACGCTCCTGTGAACGCTCTTGTCAAGCCGCAAATCGTAGCGCGGGCCGCTGACGTAGGCAGCGCTATTGACGCGCACGTTGTCGTTGGGGTCCACGTCGCCGGGGGTGGTGATGACAACAGTGTTCTGCAGCACCGCGCCCAGCGGCGCAGCCGGATCGAGCAGCAGGCGCAGGTAGAGCGACTGGCACCAGTCGCCCGGCAGCCCCGGCGCGTAGAGCACGAGTTGGCCCCCAGTAGTGACCACCTCCGTCCAAAAGGCCTCCTCCCAGTTATCCGGGCGCCAGCTCACGAACGTTGTGAAAAGCGGCAGCGTGTCGGTCAGCCAGACGGGGCCATAGGCGGCGCCACGCTCGCTGCACAGGTGAATACGGTATTCAAACTCTTGCCCTGGCGCGGGGTCGCCAGGATTGGGATTTTTTCCCACGGCCACATCCACATCGCTCTCCCATACATCCACCGAACCGGTACACTGAGAGTCGTTGCCGGGATTATCATCACCGACCGCTGTAGTGGCAATATATGCGCAGTTGGAGCCAATGACGCCACTGCCTGTGGGTACATCGTTACCCACCTGGAGTGTCACCATAAACGCCTCGTCGGCGCCCGGCGGCAGGTCGCCCAGGTACCAGGTGATAACGCCGGTCGGGCCAATGGTCGGCGCAACGCCGCTGGTATCGCCGGCCCACGTCGTTGACATGGGCAAAGTGTCCACAATGATGGTATCGGCGGCAACACCATCGCCATTGTTGGCATAAGACACGCCATAGACATACACACCGCCGGGCCGGGCGTGGCCTGAGGGAGTCCACTTCCACACCCCCACTTCGGGCGCGGGGAAGCGAAGCACGTTGCCCACCTGGTCGCCGTCCGGCTCTTGATACCACAGCCACACGTTTTGGCCGGGCTGCAAATCCCACCCCAGGGTGAAAAAGTCAGTCACGTGGATACCGCCATTGGGGTCAAGCGTAAAGCCTTCGCCAGGGCCATTCTCAACATTGCAATTGACATTCAGCGTCTGCGTGAACCAACTAACGTTGAGGGTCGTGGTGACGAGGTCATTGTCTACATCCAACACGCCGTCAATGTTACCCACCTGCACCACATTGGCATAGCCGTTATCCACCACACCATATACCCAATCGCCAGGCAGAATATCGGGCTGAGGACCTGACCAACCCTGCCAGTTGGTGGAAAAGCCGGTTTGACCGCCCCACCACGGCACCTCGCCCGTTTGCAACTCAGCCATGCCTTTGGGTGTGATGCCATCGCTTTCGGTGACCGTAATCCAGATGGTGTGCCCGGCTTCGTAATTGCCCTCTATCCAGTCGTGGCCATAATTGACGTTCATCAGCAGTTGCAAGGGCAACGCAATGTTGATCACCGTATCGCTATCTGGCTCAATATAGCGCACGGCCACCGTCTCCCACGGCTGAATATTCCAGATGCCATCAAAGTCACATTGAAAGCCGCCGCCATCGGCATCCACGCCCGTCACCACCACCGGCGGCGGGCCACTATCTACCCACACCTCGCAGCGTACGGTCACCGTGGTGAACCAGGGAGCATTAACCGTGCCAGAAACCAGCTCGGTGTCTGCGTCAAATACGCCATCAATCGTTCCCACCGGGTTGATCACCGTCGTTTCGCCGGCCGCCGAAGCGCTAACAATATCTCCCGGCTGGATATCGGGCTGTTCTGGATCCCAGCCCGCTTCCCACGAGCCGAAATACCCTTGAAAGTTTGACTGCCCGCTGACAGTGGCCTTGATTCCTCCTGCGCCATTCGCTACCGTGATAACAATTGAAGCACCGGGGGCAGTTGTGGCATATACCCAATCGTGAGCATAGTTGACGTCAATCAGCATATTGGGTGAGCCGGGGCGCAGCACTGGGTTGCTATAGGGTGTGGTCCAGTTGATGCCGTCTGTAGATTCGGCGTAGCCAATGCCAATGTTTTCACCTGTTCCACTGCGGAACCACATTTTGTAGGTAGAGCCTTCTAGCAGAATGGTCTGGCCTCCAACCCCCGATCCATCCCAGCCAGTGGTTAGCACAGGGTTGCTGATGGATTTCGTCCAACTGATACCATCTGACGAGGTAGCCAGGCCAATTTGCCCGTTGCTGTCATACCACAAATAATACGCGCCGCCATTCTTGACGGCATAGGGCCACACAATTGCACCCGCGTCCCAAGTACCAGAGATGCCCGGCGTCAACACCGGGTTGCTGCCATACTTGGTCCAATCTATGCCGTTGGTCGAGGTGGCATAACCAATGCTGCAAATGGAATAATCACCGTTGCAGCCGTGGAACCACATTTTGTAAACGCCGCCATCTAGTATGACGGTTGGGCCATCAGATTCCATTTCGTCCCAATCGCCAACACCGCCAGCTTGCAAGACCGGATTGCCGGGGTAAATAGTCCAATCCAGGCCGTCGGTCGAGGTGGCATAGCCGGTCTGCCAGGGACCATCGCCATCTGGGCCGCCGGAATACCACATCTTGTAAAGGCTGCCATCTTGCATAATGGCTAATTGACCGCGGTAGCCACTGTCCCATTCACCAGGGTTGCCCACACCAATGAGTGGATTGTTGGGATGCTTGGTCCAGGCAATGCCATCGCCGGATTCGGCCAGGCCAATGCCCCGGCCCAGAAAAGAGTTCTGTCCATCATACCACATGCGGTATTGGCTCGAATCTGAAATGACGCGAGGAAAGTGGATACGGGTGCCATCCCAATCACCCACCGCCTCCGGAGCCGCAGGGGCAGCAACGGGCCAGGGTCTAACTTGCCGGTCTGCCACATCTAGCTTGGGCGGTTGATTTATCCAGGGTGGAATCGCACGCTGAGGCGGCGGGGGTGAGTCTTTAACCGCCGGCGGGCTGGGCCGCGCCGCCTCTGGCTCGTCAACTGCAATCTCACTCAAAGAATCAACAGGGACGCTGGCTGGCGCACCCCTGGCGCTGGCTGCAGAAGCCAGCGCGCCCATCAACACTGCAACAGCTAAAACAGGGACAAGCGCAAAAGCAAACCTTGAGCGTTTCATGGCATCTCTCCTTTCATATTACGAGATCAGAAAAACTCGCTTGAACCGCAGGTTTCATCCAGGGGACGGCTAAAGCCGTGTTACGACCTCACTTTCTAAGCTCTCGTCGTCCAGGTATTCACGCAGAATGGCAAGGTCATGACCGTAAAAAAGTATTGGCCGTGATGGGGGCATAAGGATTCCTCTGTAGTCTGGCAAAGGTTCGGGGTGTAGTGTGATACCGACGTATTCACAATAAACTTGCAATGGTGGGGTGAATGAGCAAAGCGTGTCAGCTCGCCACTGCACATTTATTATACGACTGGGGGGGGCAGGTGTCAATAGCCCGCGTTGGATTACGCGTGCACGCTGGCGCGAATGTTTGTGGGTAGCGGCGACCTACCCCCCCGTGCGGGGATCGAACGCGTCGCGCACGCCGTCGCCGAAAAAGTTGAACCCCAGCACCACCGTGAGGACGGCCAGGCCGGGAAAGGCCGTGAGCCACCACTGGTAGAATTTAAAGCGCCCCATCGAAATCATGGCGCCCCATTCGGGCGTGGGCGGCACCGCGCCCAGCCCGATAAAGCTCAGCGCGGCGATGGTGAGGATGGCGCTGCCGGCGTCCAACGACGCTTTGACAATGATCGGGCCAATGGCGTTGGGGAGAATGTGGCGGAACAAGATGCGCCAGCCCGGCACGCCAATCACCCGGGCAGCGGTCACGTACTCGTTGTTCTTGAGGCTGAGCACCTGGCCGCGCATCAGGCGGGCGTATTCGGGCCACCACACCAGGATCATGGCGATCACGGCGTTGCGCAGGCTCGGGCCCAGCGCCGAGGCGATGGCCAGGGCCAACACAATCGAGGGAAAGGCCAGGGTAATATCGGCCAGGCGCATGATGAGCAGGTCAAACACGCCGCCCGCGTAACCGGCCGTGGCGCCCACCGTGGCGCCCACGACCATGGCAAATAAAATCACCACCAGCCCCACCGGCAGCGAGATGCGCCCTCCGTGCACCACCCGGCTGAACACATCCCGACCCAACTCGTCCGTGCCAAAAAGATAGGTGAGCGAAGGGGGAGACAGGCGGTCGTCAATGCGCTGCGCCAGCGGGTCAAACGGGGCAATGAGCGGCGCGGCCAGCGCGACCACGATCCAGATTAAAATAATCGCCGCGCCGGCCATGGCCATGCGGTTATAGAACAAAATGCGCGCGCTGCGCATCAGGGGAGATTCTGAAGCAAGCCGCCGACGTGGCAAATTTATTCCTCTCGGATGCGAGGGTCAATGACGCCGTACAAAACATCCACCAGCAAATTGACCAGAATGTAAATCACGGCGATGAGCAGCGTGGTGCCCATGACGGCCGGGTAATCCAGGTTCGCCGCCGCTTCCACAGCGTAACGCCCGATGCCCGGCCAGGCAAATATCGTTTCAGTCATGATCGCGCCCGTCATCAGGCCGGCAAAGGCCAGCCCCAACACGGTGAGGGTGGGGATAAAGGCATTGCGCAGCGCGTGGACGATCACCACCACCCGCTCGTGCAGCCCCTTGGCGCGCGCGGTGCGAATGTAATCCATGCGCATTACTTCGAGCAGCGACGAGCGCGTGATGCGAGAGACCAGCGCCAACGTGAACCACCCCAAAATAATCGAGGGCAAGATCAGGTGCTGCAGGGCGTTGACAAAAGCCGTCGTATTGCCGGCCGCCAGCGTATCCACCAGGTACAGGCCCGTGACGGGCGGCGGGGAGGTAATGCGATTATCAATGCGGCCGGGGCCGGGCAATATCTTGAGCGTGTAATAAAACACAAACAGCGCCATCAATCCCGACCAAAACGGCGGCATAGACGCACCCACCAGCGAAATGAAACGGGTGAAATGGTCCACCCAACTGCCCGCCTTGAGAGCCGCCACGATCCCCAACGGCAACCCTACAACCAGGGCGAACAGCAGCGAAGCCACACCCAATTCCACCGTGGCCGGCAGGTATTGCGTCAGGTCTTGAGATACCGGGCGCTTGGTCTTGAACGAGATGCCCAGGTCGCCCCGGGCCAAATTCCACAAATAATACAGGTATTGCTCGGGAAGGGATTTATCCAGGCCCCACTTTTCAATGGCCGCCTGGACAATATCCGGCTTGTCCAGCGCCTTTTCGCCCACAATCACCACCAGCGGATTGGCCGGCACCATGTGAGAGACGATAAACGTGAGCAGCGTCACCCCGATGATCATTGGAATGACGAGCAGCAGGCGGCGTATGATGTGCGCGGAGAGTCCCATCCCGATCCACCCAAAACAATGACCTGGCAGGCCAACGCGACCTGCCAGGTCTATAGAGTTTACTTGCTCAAGTCAAAGAAATTGACAAATTGCACCGGGTGATAGGCAAAGCCCTGGACCGACTTGTTCATCGCCGTGATTTGCTGGTTTTGATAAAGCATCGTAAAGGCCATGTCGTCCATCAGTACCTTTTGCAAATCCTTGATGGCCTGCTCGCGCTTGGTCTGGTCAAGCTCGGTGCCCACGATCTTGGCGTACTTTTCCGCTTCGGGGTTGTTATAGAGCATGCGCTTGGCAATGCCCCGGTCGGCATACGAAAAATAATCCGTCCACATGGTTGGATCCAGATAATCCGGCGTCCAGCCGCCAAACGCAAAAGCCAGCTTTTGAGCGCGCATTTCGCTCAGGTAAACGCTTTGCTCCATCGGATTGAGATTGACCGTGATGCCGACTTCGGCCAGGTCGCTCTTGATCTTGGCGGCAATGGTTTCGCGGGTGGGGTTCGAGCCATAAGACAGGTCAACCGTAAAGCCATTTTCGTAGCCGACTTCTTTGAGGAGCGCCTTGGCCTTGTCCACATCGCGGCCCTGCGTCATCCTGGGATCCACCCCCAGAACACCCAGCGGGATGATACTGGGAGCGCGGCTGCCATAGCCGCGCAGCAGCGCCTTGATCAACCCTGCATAATCTATGCCCAGCGCAACGGCCTGCCGAACGCGCTTGTCAGACAACGGCTTGGATAGATCGGCGCTGGACGTCATGGCCAAATAGTTTTGGTTCAAGGTTTGGCCGATGACGACGTTCAGGTTAGTATCCGCCCTGGCTTGCTCCACCAGGTCGGGGTCCAGGCTGGCTAACAGGTCGGCGTCGCCGCGCTGAAGCATTTGCAAAGAGGTGGTGGGATCGGCGTTGTGCTTGATGATGACCTTGGCCAGCTTGGGCTTGCCGCGCCAATAGTTGGGATTCGCCTCCATAACGATCTCGGACTTGGGCGTCCAACTGGTTTGGATAAATGGCCCGCTGCCGGCCGAGTTCTGATCGAGCCAGTCTTTGGCCTTGTCGGCCTTGTCGGCGTCGGCGGCGTCTGTTCCGCCGTGCTCCTTGACCACCTTGCTATCCAAAATGCTCATGGCCGGCGCGGCGCAGATGCCCAGGAACGCCGGCGACGGATCAGTGAGCGTGACCTTGACCGTCGCCTCATCCACTACCTCTACGTCTTTGACGATGTCGGCGTAAAAGGATGGATTGCCCTTGATGTTCTTGAGGCGTATCCAGGAAAAACGAACGTCTTCCGCCGTCAGCGGGTTGCCGGAGGTAAACTTGACGCCGGGATGCAGGTGGAAGGTGTAAATCAGGCCATCGGGTGACACGTCCCAGCTATCGGCCAGGCGAGGCGAAACCTTGGTCAGGTCCTCGGCTCTGAACTCGACGAGGGTATCATAAGTGGAAGCGTGAATCATCAGATTGGTCGTCTCGTAGGCATAGTGTGGGTCGAGCGAGACGACGTCGTCCAGATTCATGACCATAACCAGCTCCGGCGGCGGCGCGGGAGTTTCCGTCGGCGGCGGTGTGGTCGGTTTGGGCAGGGTCGGCGGCGCCGTGGCGGGTGGCGCCGCAGTGGGCGACGTTGGGGCGCCGCCGCCGCACCCGGCCAACGTGAAACCGAGTACGGCAACGACAATCAAAGAAACAATCGTACGAGCGGGTTTCATTTTATTCCTCCTGGTGATTAAATGTGCCTGGCTAAGACCAGGCTAGGAATAGGGTCGCAGCGAACCAATGCGGATTATATAGTACGTTACCCGGCTTGTCAATCGCTATCCCAGCCCACCCTGGCGGGGTCGGCCTGGCCGCCCAGTTCTATGTACACGCTTTCCACATTCAGCCGGTGCGACCGCGCGTTCTCTTCCAGGCAGCGATAGCGCATATCCTGGCAATACCCGACCGTTTCTTCAACAGTCTGGCCCTCGTCAAGCGCCCGTGTGGCCCTTGCTCGCAGTTCGGCCAGGTAAGCCACATCGTCGGCCAGGCGGCGGCGAATTTCAGATGCGTCGGAGGTGGGGGAACCGTGACCTGGAATCAATACCAGCACATCCAGCGTTAAAAGCATCGCCAGCGTCCGCTCGTAGGCGGCCAGGTTGTGACTGACAAAAGGAATTTCCAGGTCGCTGAGCATGTCCGCCGCCCACAGTGTTGCCGTATCTGGCTGGTATATCACTAATTGATCGGCGGCGTGACCCGGCGCGTGTATCAGGCGCAGAACAAGATTCCCCACATTCAGCGTCAAGGTTTCTTTAAATACCTCGTCAGGAGATGGAATCGTAAAAGGCCGCTGGCGCTCGACGCCGCAACTGGCCTCCAAATCGGCAATTTGCCGGCAGATGGCGGCGCCGTACTTGATCGCCTCGGGCGCGTAATTGGCCTGGGTAATCACCCGCACGCCGGGGAAATATTCCGGGCCAAGGATGTGATCCCAATGACTGTGGGTTAAAATAATCGCGCACGGGGCGCAGCGCTGTTCAGCGACGAAATGGACAATGGGTTGAATTTCTTGAGGGAAAATCCCGGGATCAATCAGGCACGCTTGCTCCCGGTCTAAAAAGACGCCGCTGTTTGTGGCGTACAGCCGGCTCTGCGCTATCCAAAGCTGCGACGTGAGTTGCGTCATGGATTGAGACATGAGATTCTCCAGTTAGCATCATAACACTACTCTGCCTAAAAGGCAAGGGTTGATTGTCTGCGTTAAAGAATATGGTATCATGGAAAAAGGCTCACGTGTGGTCACGTCAGTCAATCCACCCAATTGGTTTTTAATGAGTGAGGAAAATACATGACGAAATATCGCATTGAACAACACCCCATCTTGCCGGTAGAGCCGCGCGAGGGCGTGGCGTTCTATTGGCAAGGGCAGGAACTGATGGCTAAAGCCGGTGAAACCATCGCTTCTGCTCTGTTTGCCCACGGCATCCGCGCCTTTGGGCGCCACCCCAAAGACGGATCGCCGCAGGGCATCTTTTGCGCCAACGGCCAATGCGCCCAATGCCTGGTATTGGCCGACGGCAAACCGGTCAAATCGTGCATGGAATTGGTCCAACCCGGCCTGCGGGTGGAACCGGCCGACGGCCTGCCGACTTTGCCGCCGGTGGACCAGGTACCCGCCACGCGCGAGGTTGAAGAAATCGCCGTGCCGGCGCTCATCATCGGCGGAGGCCCGGCCGGCCTTTCGGCGGCGATTGAATTGGGCAAGCTCGGCATAGAGACGCTGTTGATAGATGACAAGCACCGCCTGGGCGGCAAGCTGGTGCTGCAAACCCACCGTTTTTTTGGCTCGATCAACGCCGTGTACGCCGGCACGCGCGGCATTGACATCGCCGCCAAGCTGGAAAACCAGGCACGCGAGCTGGACAGCGTGCGCATCTGGCTGAACAGTACCGCGCTGGCCGTGTTTAGCGATCACAAGGTCGGCGTCTTGCGCAACGGAGATGCCTACGCGCTGGTCAGGCCGCAGGTCTTGCTGGTGGCGGCGGGCGCGCGCGAAAAGTCGCTGGCCTTTAGGGGCAACACGCTGCCGGGCGTGTACGGCGCAGGCGCGTTCCAGACCCTGGTCAACCGCGATCTGATTAAACCCACCGAGCGGCTGTTCATCGTCGGCGGGGGCAACGTGGGGCTGATCGCCGGCTACCACGCGCTGCAAGCGGGCATCAATGTGGTGGGGCTGGTAGAGGCGCTCCCCGAGTGCGGCGGCTACAAAGTGCACAAAGACAAGCTGGCGCGCTTTGGCGTGCCGATTTACACCTCGCACACCATTCTCAGCGCCAATGGCCAGGAGTCGGTCGAATCGGTGACGATTGCCCAGGTAGATAATCGCTTTCAGCCCGTCCCGGGCACGGAAAAGTCTTTCGAGTGCGATACAGTGCTCATCGCCGTCGGCCTGGATTCGGTCAACGAGTTTTATCTCAAAGCCAAGGCATTTGGCGTGACGGCGTTCGCGGCCGGCGATGCAGAAGAAGTGGCCGAGGCGTCGGCGGCCATGTTTTCGGGCAAGATCAAGGGGCTGGAAGTGGCGCAAGCCCTGGGGCGCAACGTGGGCGAGATCCCCACCGACTGGTATCGCACAGCGGAAATCCTCAAGTCCAAGCCTGGCCAGGTGGTCAAGGAGCGCATCCCCGAAGCCGAAAGCGGCGTGTTCCCGGTTTTTCATTGCTCGCAAGAAATCCCGTGCGACCCCTGCACGTCGGTCTGCGCGCAAGGGGCGATTTACATTGATCCGAACGACATCCGCAAATTGCCCGCTTTTATTGCCGAGCAGTTGGGCAAGCGCTGCACCGGCTGCGAAAGGTGCGTCACCATCTGCCCCGGCCTGGCCATCACGCTGGTGGACTATCGCAAAGACGCCGAAAATCCGACCGTGACCATCGCCTACGAATTTCTAAAAGAAACCATCAAGACGGGCGATGTGATAACGGTGCTCGACGCCGAAGGCGAGGTGTTGGGCAATGTGGAAGTGACGAATGTCAAGGCCATCAAGGCCAATGACCGCACCGTCGCTGTCAAGGTCAGGGCGCCCAAGGACTATGCCAAACGCATCGCCGGCATCCGCGTCCAGGAAGAGTGGGTGGCCGAGCCAATGGATCATTACGTCCAGCGCATCACCGATGACACCATCGTCTGCCGCTGCGAGCGGGTGACGGCCGGCGAAATCCGCGAACTGATCCGGCAAGGCTATCGCGACATCAACGAGCTCAAGGCCGTGCTGCGCGCTGGCATGGGGTCGTGCGGCGGCAAGACGTGCACGCCGCTGGTTCAACGCCTCTTTCGCGACGAAGGCATTCCGATGACCGAGGTGGTAGACAATACCCGCCGCCCGTTGTTCATCGAAGTGCCGCTGGGCGTTTTTGCCGGCGTGACGGAGGCAAGCCTCCCTCAAGATTTTGGCCGAGGCGAACCATGAGCAGCTTCCAGAAAGGATTATGGCTATGAAGGCAAATTCTCACTACGACGTCATCATCATCGGCGCGGGCAGCGTCGGCGCGCCGGCAGCGTTCTTTCTGGCCCAAGCCGGGATTCGCACGCTGGTCATTGACGAACGGGCCAGCGTAGGGCAGGCCTCTAACAAGGCCGCCATTGGCGGCATCCGCGCCACCCATTCCGATCCCGCCAAGATTCGCCTGTGCCTGCGCAGCATCGAGATTTTTTCGACCTGGCAAGACACGTATGGAGACAATATCGAGTGGTACAAGGGGGGCTATTCGTTCGTCGCCTATCGCGAACGCGAGGAAAAAATCCTCCAAGACCTGCTGACTGTACAAAAAACCTACGGCCTCAACATTAACTGGCTGAACAAAGGCGACTTGCTGCGCGTAATCCCCGACCTCAATCCCAACGGGTTGATTGGCGGCACATTTTCACCCGACGACGGCAACGTTTCGCCCTTGCTCGCCACCCACGCTTTTTACGCCCACGCGCAACGGCTGGGCGCCACGTTCCGCTTTAACGAAACCGTGACGGGTATCCCGCTGGCAGGCGGGCGCGTGAACGGCGTCAAGACAGACAAGGGCGAATATGGCGCGGAACTGGTCATCAACGCCGCCGGGGCGTGGGCCAGGCCGGTAGCCAGGCTGGTGGGGCTGGATGTGCCCGTCACCCCCGATTCGCACGAAGCGGCCATCACCGAACCTGTGGCGCATTTTCTCGACCCGATGGTGGTAGATATCCGGCCCGTGGCCGGCTCGGCCAACTATTACTTTTACCAGCACGCCACGGGGCAAATTGTGTTTTGCATCACGCCCAGCCCCAATATCTGGGGCGAGGACATGCGCGAAACGAGCGAGTTTTTGCCCATGGTGGCGCGCCGCATGGTGGACCTGATGCCGCGCCTGAAAAACATTCGCGTGCGGCGCACCTGGCGCGGGCTGTATCCCATGACGCCCGACGGCTTTCCCATCGTTGGCCGGTCAAAAGATGTGCAAGGATACATATTGGCCGTTGGAATGTGCGGCCAGGGATTGATGCTGGGACCGGGACTGGGCGAGCTGCTCACCCGCCTCGTGCAAGACAGGCTTACAGAGCAAGATCACGAAACCTTGAAATACATGTCGCCGTACCGCGAGTTTGCCGGTCAGGAAAAGCTCAAGTGATGATTCCAAACTCGTAGGGCAGGTTGGCAACCTGCCCTACGACGCGCTAAGAATTAAATAACTGGCTCACCTTGACGCCCGAAGGCGCGTAAACCTATCGGCGCATGGGTAAGTTATCTAATCCTTAGCCCTAGTACTACAACGAGATTTCGCTCGTTTGTGTCATTGCGAGCCGCCAAAAGCGGCGAAGCAATCTCCTTTTTGCAGGGTAGAGATTGCGTCGTCGCCCCTGCCCGCGGCAGATGGCTCCTCGCGATGAAAGTCTCGTTGTAGTACTAAGGGACGTGGAAAAAATAAACTCTCCCCAAATTCCCGTAGGAGCGCCCTTTGGGCGCATTTCAATTCTGGGGCAGATTTATTCTGGCGCTTTCGCCTGATTGCCGGCACCCTTCGACATCCTTCGACAAGCTCAGGATGCAAAGCTCATTCTTCGACAAGCTCAGGATGCTTGCCGCCAGGGCAGCCACCCTGAGCCAGTCGAAGGGTGCATCCTGAGCAAAGTCGAAGGGTGCATCCTGAGCAAAGTCGAAGGGTGACTGCCAAATACTCACCCCCAAACTGAAATACACCCCTTCCGCACTTCATCCCTTACTTGACTTGCCGGGTTAGCTTGTAGTATGATGTATATGGTAACCCGACTGTGGCTTTCGCGACGTTTAAATTCGTTCCACTCCTCTGCAGGCTATGCAACAAGCCCGGTGCGGCATACCCTACACCACAGCCACTTTACCTCAACCTCCACCAAGCAAGGTCAAGCATGTGGTTCTTTGATGCCACAGTGAAATGGGCCGGAGGGTACTGTGTATAACCCGAATGGCAGAAAACAACCAAACGAGCACCAGGCCAGCCAACCCGCCCTTCAATCAGATGAAATTGCCTCGGAGGCGCCGGCGAGGCGAACCCGGCCGCACATTGTTCTGGTTTTATCCATCCTTGTTCTGGTGATTGTGGGATATTGGGGATACGTTACGCTTGGGCAGCGTCAGGTCGCTGCCGCGATGGCAGCCTACCAATCAGGCGATTGTCGAGCGGCGTGGCTTGGCCTTGCGCGCGCGAGCCGTGTCTACAAACTCGCCGCCGGTGTAAATAGCACCCGGACGGAGGAGCGTATGACCGAATGCGCTATGCTCATCTTTGCCGAAAACTCTCGCCAGCGCGGCGAGTACGCTGACGCTACAACCGCCTACATGGCATACCTTCAACTCTACGGTGATGGCGATTTACATCCATCCATTCGCCAGGCGGTTGCCGAGACGTATGGTGATTGGGCCATTCAATTGCACAATACAGGCGAGTACGAGGCAGCTCTTGACAAATACCACCATCTTGTCAACGAGCATCCTGACACACCCGCAGCGCAAAAGGCCCCTGAACAGATGGCAGAGATGTACATGGATTGGGCAATGGCGCTTGAGAAGCAGGGTGATTACCAGGCCGCCATCGCTCGATATCAGACGGTCCTGGATGCGTACCCGGATGTAGTGGCGGCCAAACAGGCGGCCGACTCGATGGTTACGGCATATATGGATTGGGCGGCCGATCTGCGGGCCACGGGTGATTACGAGGCCGCGCTTGCGCACTATCAGGTTATTCTCGACGAGCCGGCTGATACACCCGCCGTCGGGCAGGCCGCTGTGCTGGCAGCCGAAACGTTTCGCGAGTGGATGACGCATTTGATCGAGGCCGGTCACCGCCGCGAGGCTCTGCACAAATGCCAGGTTCTATTGCAGCAGTTCCCCAACACGCCCGCTGCCGATCAAGCTCGCGCGACGCTATCCACTCTATACGTGCAAGCCACGCAGCTTTTGACTGTAGAAACGTATTGCCAGGCTATTCCCCTGCTCAGGGACCTGGCAGAGGTGGATTTCTTAATGACGACGGAGGCCGACCCCGCTTTGCTCAAGGCATTGCACGGCTGCAGCGCCGCCAAGTTTCAAGCAAGGCAATACGCCGAGGCGATTGATTTGCTTGAGGAAATCCTTTCCGCGTATTCGCCGTCTGATCCGTTGGTGCAAGCATCTAGAGCACTGTGGATAGACGCTCGCGTCGCCCGCTTGCAAGCGAGTGTAAAGTCAACCTTATCCGCGCCCGCGATGGTGGGCAGCACATTGCCGGATACGGCCCTCGTCGTCATCAGCAATGATTCGCCGGAGCGTGTAGAGATTCTTTTTAGCGGGCCGGGTTCTCGCTCGGTCGCGATCGAGCCTTGCCAGGCTTGCCAGACTTGGGGAGATACTCCCCGCTATTGCGCACAAGAAGGTCCTGAAGTAATAATGAGTTTGCCGCCGGGCGAGTACGCGGTGGCCGTCATAGCACATCATCTCAAAGCGCCGCCGCTGGTGGGAACCTGGACATTGGGTGGTGGAAGCAAATATTTCCTTTGTCTATTTGCTCTGACGCCCTCCTGGTGAAAAGGGGGCAACGATGTCTGCCGGCAAAATTTCGCTCGCTATCGGTCTTGGTTTGATCGCGCTACTGGCTGCGTGCGGCGGCATGGTATCGGGGACAGTAGATGATCAGATTGAGCAAACAGCACTACCGCTCGTAGAAACCCGCCGGGCTGGCCTGTCGGCGGTCCCATCCGCGCCGCTCCCCACGTGGGCGCCGCTGCCAACATACGCGCTGGCGCCGGTCGCGCCTGCTACAATGCCAACGTCGCCTGTTGCCATCACCGCCGCGAGCGCGGATGCGGTGGTTCAACAGGCTCGCTGGGGTAAAGGCAGAGCCAGCGATGCGGCGTGGGCGCCGGCCGGCAACATTCTCGCTATCGCATCTACTTTGGGCATTTACCTCTACGACGCGGGAGCGCTGGCGGAATTGAAATTAATCGAGACCGACGTTCCCATGGAAAGAGTAGCTTTTTCTCCTGATGGCCAGCTACTGGCTTCCGCGGGCGCTTACACGAGCCATACAGTGTGGCTCTGGCGGGTTTCTGACGGATCGCTCGTGCACGCTCTGAAAGGCCACACGGCGCGCGTATGGGACGTGGCCTTTTCTCCTGACGGAACGCTGCTGGCCTCCGGCTCGGAAGATAACACGGTGCGCGTGTGGCGCGTGGGCGACGGCGAGCTCGTGCAAACGCTCAAGGGCGCCGAGGGGCCATTTCATTACACCGACGATTCAATCGAAGGCTCGATCATGCTCAGCGTGATGTTTTCTCCTGATGGGCAGAGGGTCGCCGCCGGGTCGTGGCGAGGCGATGCGCGCGTGTGGCGCGTGGCCGATGGCGAGTTGCTGCACACACTGCATCACGACTATTGGCTGTACGGCCTGAGCTTTTCGCCGGACGGCGCAATTCTGGCGACGGCTTCGGAATCGGATAAAGAGATAAGGCTATGGCGCGTGTCCGATGCAAGTCTGCTCAACACATTGAGCGGGCATACCGATGATGTGCGCAGCCTGGCTTTCAGTCCAGATGGCACGTGGCTGGCCTCGGGCGGTCAAGACAATACTGTCCGGCTGTGGCAAATCCCCGAAGGCAAACTTGCAAACACCCTGGAGGGGCATCGGGGCACAGTGACGCGTGTGGCGTTTTCCCCCGATGGAAGATCGCTGGTCTCGATTGGAGCATCGGGAGATTACTCGGCCAGGTTGTGGCGCACCTCAGATGGCAAGCTCTTGCACGTGCTTCGAGAGTATGCCGGGTCTGTGGAAGACGCCGCGGTTTCTCCAGACGGAAACCTGGTGGCTGTGGCGGGAATGGGTGGAAGTAATACGGCATCATTGTTACGCCTGGAGGATGGAACGGCGGTGCGCGTGATGGAAGGGCACGAGGGCAATGTGACCAGCGTCGCTTTCAGCCCAGACGGCCTGCTCGTGGCCTCCGGCTCGGCAGATAAAACCATCCGTCTGTGGCAGGTTGCCGATGGCTCGCTCAAGCGCACGCTCGAAGGCCATACCGGATGGATAAACTGCCTGGCTTTTAATTCAGCGCATGTTCTCGCTTCGGGGTCGAGCGATCACACAGTGCGCCTGTGGGACACTTTGAGTGGGGAACTGCTGCGCACATTGACGGGGCACAGCGGCGAGATGGCCGATGTGGCATTTTCACCGGACGGGGCATGGTTGGTTTCTGCGGGTGGATACGATGATAACGCCGCGCGCCTGTGGCGCGTAAGCGATGGCAATCACGTACGCACTTTAATGGGCAACCTGGGCGACTCGATGCTGGCGCTTGCCTTTAGCCCCGATGGAGAAACGCTGGCGACAGGGAATGGGTGGCAAGTCAATGCCGTGCGGCTATGGGACATTCCAGATGGCGTGCTGCGCTACGCCGTGCAGAGATATAAAACGATCTATAGTTTGGGGTTTTCAACAGACGGCTCCCTGCTGGCCATGGGAACGGGCAACCAGATCGAGTTGTGGAGATTGGGCGACGGCGCGTTGGTTCAAACGCTCGATGGGCATACCAGCATGGTGGTTGCCCTTGCCTTTACGCCAGATGGAACGCAATTGATCTCTGCTTCGCGAGACGGCACGGTGCGGCTATGGGGCGTGAGACCGGGAGCGCCGGCAACCGCGCTCTCCACGGCTACCCCCATCGCCGGGTCATTAGCCGCCTTGCCGGTGCCCAGGCCCACGCTGCCCCCGCCGGCTTACGCCGCGACGCCTTTCCCTGAATGGCGCCTACCGCCCGTCGTGCCGCCTGCCATTACCCCTTTCGTTATTCCGACTTTCAAGCCGCCCAAACCACCCAAGCCACCCCAACCTCCCCCCATACCGACCTTCAAGCCGCCCCAGCCGCCGGGCAGACCATAATCATATTCAATTTGTAACTGAGCTCACGACGAAGCCTCGGCGGGCGTTACTTACCACGCATAGGCCGCGCCGTCCCGGCGCGGCCAGCGAGGCTGAGTAGTTACTTCAATTTATCTCTCCACTGCTCGCAAGGTCACCCACTCACACATTTGCCACACGGTCGCCGAGAATCTATTTGCGCTCGAACGCCAGTCCCTTGCCACGCGCACTCACGAGGACTCGATCTCCCTCGTGGAACTGGCCTTGCAAGATTGCCATCGCTAGCTGGTCCTGCAACTCGCGCTGAATGACACGCTTGAGCGGGCGCGCGCCATACACGGAGTCGTAACCAGCGTGAGCCAGCCACTCTTGGGCTTCCGGCGTCAACTCTACAGCCAGTCGCCGTTCGGCCAGCAGGCTGTTCAGCCGTTCCAGTTGAATGTTGAGGATTCCCAACAAGTGCTCCATGTTCAGCTTGTGGAACACCACAATCTCGTCAATGCGATTAAGAAATTCCGGCCTGAACGTCGCGCGTAAAACCTCTAGCGCCGAGCGTTCGACGTCGAGCGAATTGCGTTCACTGTTCCATAGCTCGCTGCCCACATTGCTGGTCATAATCACAACCGTGTTCTTGAAATCCACCGTGCGGCCGTGCCCATCCGTCAGGCGGCCATCGTCCAACAATTGCAGCAGCGCGTTGAACACCTCTGGATGCGCTTTTTCGATTTCGTCGAACAACACCACGCTGTATGGCCTGCGGCGCACAGCCTCGGTGAGTTGCCCGCCCTCGTCGTAACCCACGTAGCCGGGCGGCGCGCCGATGAGGCGGCTGACGGTGTGCTTTTCCTGGTACTCGCTCATATCAATGCGAATCATCGCTTGCTCGTCGTCAAACATAAATTCAGCCAGCGCCCGCGCCAGTTCCGTCTTGCCCACACCGGTTGGCCCCAAAAAGATGAAACTGCCGATGGGCTGGTTCGGGTCTTGCAGCCCGGCCCGCGCGCGGCGCACGGCATTAGACACCACGCGGATGGCATCGTCTTGCCCCACTACCCGCTGGTGCAGGCGTTCTTCCATGTGAATCAGCTTTTCAACCTCGCCTTCCAGCAAGCGATCCACCGGGATGCCGGTCCAACGCGCCACAACCGTCGCTACGTCTTCGGCCTCTACTTCTTCCTTGAGCAGGCGTTGGCCGCCGTGCAGAGTGCGCAGGCGCTTTTCTTGCTCGGCCTGTTGCGCTTCCAATTCGCGCAGCGTGCCATATTTCAACCGGGCCGCCGCTTCCAGGTCAGCCTGTCGCTCGGCCTGCTCGATGCTAGTTTTGGCCTGGTCAATCTTTTCCTTGATTGCCTGCATCTGGCCGATGGCGGCTTTTTCGGTCTCCCACTGCGCGCGCAAGGCGCTGGATTGCTCGTTCAGGTCGGCCAGTTCCTTTTCAAGTTTTTCCAGCCGTTCCTTGCTGGCCTTGTCTTTTTCCTTCTTTAGCGCCTGCCGCTCGATTTCCAGTTGCAAGATGCGCCGGTCAACTTCATCCAACGCCGATGGCTTGGAGTCAATTTCCATGCGCAAACGCGAGGCGGCTTCATCAACAAGATCAATCGCCTTGTCCGGCATGTAGCGGTCGCTGATGTAGCGATGGCTGAGCGTGGCGGCGGCGATCACCGCCGCATCCTGGATGCGCACACCGTGATGCACTTCGTAGCGTTCCTTCAGCCCGCGCAAGATGCTGATCGTTTCCTCGACGTTCGGCTCATCCACCAGCACCGGCTGAAAGCGGCGTTCCAGCGCGGCGTCTTTTTCAATGTGCTTGCGATATTCGTCGAGCGTAGTCGCGCCGATCATGTGCAGTTCGCCGCGCGCCAGCATGGGCTTGAGCATATTGCTGGCATCCATCGCGCCTTCGGCCGCGCCCGCGCCGACGACGGTGTGCATCTCATCCACAAACAGGATCACTTGGCCGCTGGCTTCGGCGATTTCCTTAAGCACGGCCTTGAGCCGCTCTTCAAACTCGCCGCGAAACTTGGCGCCGGCCACCAGCGCCCCCATATCCAGCGCCACCAGCCGCTTGTTCTTGAGCCCTTCCGGCACATCGCCGCGCACAATGCGCTGCGCCAGGCCCTCCACAATGGCCGTCTTGCCCACGCCCGGGTCGCCCACTAAGGCCGGGTTGTTCTTGGTTCGGCGGGAAAGTATCTGAATCACGCGCCGGATTTCTTCGTCGCGTCCTATGACGGGATCGAGCTTGTTTTGCCGCGCCAGCTCGGTCAGATCGCGCCCATACTTTTCAAGCGCGGCGTAGGTGCCTTCGGGATTTTGCGAGGTCACCCGCTGGCTGCCGCGCACGGAAATCAACGCGCGCAGCACGGCATCTTTGGTCAGGCCGTAAGCCTGCAACATGCGCGCCGCGTTTCCGCCTGCTTGCAGCAACCCCAGCAAAATATGCTCGGTGCTGACAAACTCATCGCGCATGGCCCTGGCCTCTTTTTCGGCCTGGTCGAGCGCAGACGCAGCTTCACGGCTCAGGCCGACCTGCGTCACATCGCCCGAAACACGCGGCTTGCGCCCGAGTTCGCCTTGCAGACTCATGGCAATCTGGCGCGGATCAGGTCCCAGCTTTTGAATCACCTGGGGCGCCACACCGCCTTCTTGCTGCAGCAGCGCCAGCAAGAGATGCTCTGGCTCAATCTGGCTGTGGTTGTGTTCCTGCGCCAACTGCTGCGCCGCCAGCACGGCTTCTTGTGCTTTTTCTGTAAACTTGTTCAGATTCACTTGTATCACCCTCTATAACCTTAAACACAGCAGTGTATGGCGGGTCCGAGACCTGCGCCACTTTTATTCTAGCCCATCATCATTAGAATTGCATCAGAGGAGTGTTAGAGGAACATTAGAGGTTAGATGCTTTACAAAAGTCGCCACACCTTGAGCGTCTTGTCGTTCGATGCCGAAACGATATTGCGCCCATCGGGCGTCACCGCCACGCCCTCTACCCAACTGGTATGCCCTTTGAGCGTGCGCACCTCGCGCCCGTTGGACAGTTGCCACACCTTGAGTGTCTTGTCTTTGGACGTCGAGACGGCATGGCGTCCATCGGGCGTCACCGCCACAGCCAGCACCCCGTCCGTGTGTCCTGCGAGGGTGAGCGTCTCACGCCCACTTGCCAGGTCCCATACCTTGAGCGCGTGGTCATTTGATGCCGAGATGGCATAGCGTCCATCGGCGGTCACCGCCAACCCCATCACTGCAGCGGTGTGGCCGGTGAGTGCGCCCACCTCGCCTCCGCTTGCCAGCTCCCCGTCCAGGCCGGGCGCCAGCCGCCATAGTTTCAACTCTTGGCCCGAGGCAAAGATGATCGAGCACCCATCCGGCATGACCACCACGGCATTGGCCCCCCAATTCGTGCGCGCCTTAAAGGTACATACCTGGCGCGCGCTTTGAATTTGTCCCAGGTGGCGCACCAGCCTCCATATCTTGATCGTCCCATCTTCTGAAGTAGTAATGATAGAGTGTCCGTCCGGCGTCAGGGCCACCCCGAACACATAATCCGAATGGCCTTCAAGCGCGCATACCTCACGCCCGCTTGCCAGTTCCCACACTCTCACCGTATTATCACACGTTTCCAGAATCATCTCACGATCACCTAGAAACTTGCCTGCTGCGGAAACAGCATAGCGCCCATCGGGCGTCACAGCAACGGCGTTCACTGCATCGTAATGTCCCTTGAGCTTGCGCACCTCTTGCCCGCTTGCCAGTTCCCACACCCTTAACGTGTGATCAATTGACCCAGAGACGGCATAACGTCCGTCCGGCGTGATGGCCACGGACTTGACCGAACTCTGATGCCCAACAAGCGTGCGGATCAGCATGTGCTCGCTACTCTCTGCGGGCGCGATAGTGGGCGTATGGTCATCGAGGTAGGTCTGTGACCAATCTAGCTCCGGGCGCAGGCGCCGGCCAAGCTCTAGCAACGCGGAGATACGGCCGTGGCGTTCCAGTTGCGCGATCAGCTCGCGCGCTTTGTCTGCTTTGCTAAAGGCGGGCAGGCCATCGTAATCCACACCCAGGTCAGAGCATAGGGCACGCAATTCACCTTTGTTAAAGTGGTCAACAAGCGCCTGGCGCAGTTGCGTCAGAGATTTCATCTGCGCAATTTATCCTCCAGGGGCACGTAAAAGCCCGATACTACGACGGACACAGCGACACGCTGCATGCCAGCGAGTGAAGCAGGTACTCGAAAGCGGAATTCGCGAGACTCGCCGCCCGCGAGCAGCAGGTAATCCTGATCCTTCTCGGCTATCCTGGCGGCGGCAGAATCTGCTTCTGCGCGTACCTCAATGCCATCAATAATAACGTAAAGCTCGTCAATGAACGTAAGCTCGTTTTTTTCCTCTGCCACTTTCAAGGTGACCATACTGTCAACGACCTCAACCGCGCCAATCGGGGTGGTTTCTGTTTGTTCGTTCTGTTTCCCGCGCACGTTTCTGAGGATCTCGGTCATCCTTTCGAAAGAGCGCCCCTGATAAGTGTACAGCCACGGGCAAGCCCAACCATCCTTATCGGTCAGACTCACGGTGACGGTGTTCTCCCCCGTCCCGATCTCGATTTTCTCGTAATCAGTTGACGCACCGCCGCCTGTTATGCCGGGGTACAAGATCGTGTCATCGGGCACGCCGGCCTCCTCTTGACTGAGGGGAGCCGCAACGAACGCAACCGCCACGTAATACGTCCCCGGTTCAAACTGGCCGCGAAAATACGCGCCGGGGGCCTGGTATAGATACTCCAAAGCCCAGTCCAATTCTTTTCGGTCCTCTCTGAACGACAAAACGCTCCGAACGGTCGAAAAATCAATGCTGCTAAAAATCTGGTCGGCGGTGGCTCTATCTACCTGGCTTGCGGGCATCACCAGAACAAAGTGCGTGATATTCTCCGCTTCCTTTGTATAGCTAAACGTCTCGCGATACCAGTTGCCGCGATAATCAATATATAGCTGAAGAACTCCTACCCCCTCAGCTACTCCTGGTGAAATTTCTGCGGGCGGCTCGACCTGTAAAGAGCCAATCAGCGCATCAAGCGGGCCCAAATCAGGTGTAAAGCGAGAGGCGTCCAGCAAGTCCAACTGGCGCTGCGCTTCCTGGTTGTATCCGCGCATCACCGCGTCCTGCTGCACATCACGCGGAGCGGCCGGCAGTTCCGGGACCGGGATGGCGCCCTCGTTCACATTCTCCGCCGGATCGTAGGTGCTGAGCAGGATCGGGGCATCTATCGGGAATGTTGCCGAGACATAGTATCGGCCATCGCCCGTCAACCCGTGAAATTCGTACACAATAGACTCGTTGTTGGCCCAGACGGTGTTCTGGCCCTTTATCACCAGCGCTCGAATCCCCGCCCCATTCTGAAAACCAAGGTGCCGGGTTTGTGAGCGCAACAGGATGTGCGCCATCAATGCTGGAAAATAGCTCTTTGACTGTGTCTGGATGGCCGAACCTAGTCCGTCAATGATGTCTGCGCCAAACGGAATCTCTTTCCGGTACGACACGACCGGGTACACCGTCACGCACCCCACGTCTCGGCAAGTCCCCTCTGGCGCAAAGGCGAACTCGATGTAAGAGAGGGAATCCGGCTCTGTACGCACAAATACCTGGCCCAAGGCGGGGTCAACCGTAAAACTGACCCCATTATGGGAAACAACAGCGCCCCGAAAAACAAGTTGGGTCGGCGCAGGTTCTTGGGTGGGCGTCAAGGTGGGTGTGAGTTCTGTAGTCGGCGTAGGAGGCGGGGATGGTTGCGGCTGCGGCGTCGCAGCTGGTCTAGACCTCGGTTGTGGGACAGTAGAGCTTTCGCTGCCAGGGTGTGGAGAGGGCGTCACCGTCCCCGATGTGTCTGCGCTCAGGCGGCAAGCGAGCGTTACCATGCTTAGCAGCAACAGCAGCACAAGAAAATTGCCTTGCGCCAGGGGCGTGCACTGCTCTTGCATCCGGCAGGCGCGATCTTGCAGTTCTTTCCGTGGTATTTTGGTTTGCTGGTTCACATCATCCTCCTGGGCATGGGACTGAACATCTCACTCTGCATCCGAATAATATTATAGCCCCTGCCCATCATAACACAAACTGCCCTGTGGTTCACGTTTTTGTATTCCGGCAATCTTGCTGTTTTGTAGCTGCCCAGCCCGCCGTCCGTTCGGCTCGCGTAGCGTCACGACGAAGCCTCGGCGGGCGTTACTTGCCACGCATAGGCCGCGCCGGGGACGGCGCGGCGGGCAGTATCCCGAAAGTTGTGTAATTTTGCCAAAACTGAGCTTGCGCGGACGCCTTTTACAAGAATTGCGATACTGCCGCGCGGCGAGCGAGGCTGAGCAGGTACGCTGTTTTTGCAATTGCGCGAAAACTGTGTACAATGCAAGTTGATATAGCGGGCGAGCAGCATAATTCAAAACAAGGCCGTATGACACATCCAATAATTGAAACCATCCTATCTCGCCGTACCATTCGCAAATACACGCCGCAGCCCATCCCACCAGCGGATCTGGAAGACATCCTGGCCGGCGCACGCCGGGCACCGAGCGGCGGCGGATTGCAAGTCTACACATTCATCCGCGTGACGGACCATGACCTGCGCGCGCAGATCGCTCACCTGGCCGGCGACCAGGCGCACGTGCGCGACGCACCCGAGTTTTTCATCGCCTGCGCCGACGTCCACCGCAGCCAGGCCCTCATCTCGCACCGGGGCGGGCAGCCCGCGGCGCCGCGCTTGCTCTCCACGCTTTATGGCATGGCCGACGCCATGATTGCCGTCAGCTTTATGGCCGTGGCCGCCGAAGCGTTGGGCTATGGCACGTGTCTTGTCGGCGGCATTCAAAACGCACTGGACGAAATCGCCCGGCTGCTGGCGCTGCCGCAGGGTGTGCTGCCCATCGTCGGGCTGTGCATCGGCGCGCCCGACGAGCATCCCGAGCAGCGCCCGCGCATGCCCGCCAGCGCGGTGGTGCGCGAAAATACTTGGCGGCCATTAGCGCCCGACGAGTTGGAACAATGCTACGCCACAATGGCTGCCGCAAGCTCCAGCGGCGACTGGTTTCACACCGTCAATCGTTACTTTGGAACGGGCGGCGTGATGGAGACGCGCGAACCGATAGTGCGACGAGCGTTGGAACAACAAGGACTCAATCCGTGCAACCAGACAGGTGATACGTAAAGGAGCATTCGTATGGTCGAGCTATTCACACTTGTTCCGCCCTCCGCGGCGCTCAACCGGCTGTTGAGCCACCTGCCCGACTCGCTTCAGTCTGAAACGATTCCCACCAGCGACGCGCTGGGGCGCGTGCTGGCCGAGCCGCTGGTCTCAACCGCGGCGCTGCCGTCATTCACACGCAGCATGGTAGATGGCTATGCCGTGCGCGCCGCAGATACCTTTGGCGCAACCGAGGGACTGCCGGCCTACCTCGCCGTCATTGGCGAAGTACTGATGGGGCGCACGCCGGAATTTAGTCTGGATCGCGGGCAGGCCGCGTTGGTGCACACCGGCGGCATACTGCCGCCGGCCGCCGACGCCGTGGTCATGGTCGAACGCACGCAAAAGATGGACGAGGCCAACATTGAAGTGCTGCGCGCTGTGGCCGTGGGCGAAAACGTGATCCAGGTTGGCGAAGATATCCAGCCGGGCGCGGAACTCTTGCCCGCCGGGCATATCCTGCGCCCTCAAGACATCGGCGGCTTGATGGCCCTAGGTATCACCCGGCTAACCATCGCGCGCCGCCCGCGCGTGGCAATCATTTCCAGCGGCGACGAAGTAGTGCCGCCCGAGCGCGAGCCGGGGCCTGGCCAAGTGCGCGACGTGAACACATACACGTTGGCCGGATTGGTGACGCGCGCCGGCGGCATTGCACTGCCGCAAGGCATTATCCCGGATAATTTTGATTCGCTGCAGGCCGCCGCGCAACGCGCATTCGAGCAAGTGGAAGTGCTTGTGTTTTCGGCCGGTAGTTCCGTCTCCGTGCGCGATATAACGGCGCAAGTTATCAAAACGCTGGGTGAGCCGGGCGTGCTCGTTCACGGCCTCAGCCTCAAGCCAGGCAAGCCTACCGTCTTGGCCGCGTGCAACGGCAAGCCGGTATTCGGGCTGCCGGGCAATCCCGTCAGCGCAATGGTGGTAGCGGACCTGTTACTAGCGCCAGTGATATGGCGGTTGCAGGGCGTGACCACCCCGCCCCGGCGGTACGTGCTGCAAGCCAGGTTGACCCACAACATTGCCTCGGAGACAGGGCGCGAAGACTATGTCCCGGTCAAATTGACCGAGCGCGATGGGGAGACATGGGCCGAGCCAGTTTTTGGCAAATCCAATCTAATTTATATGCTGGTCAAAGCTGACGGAATGATAAAGGTGCCGCTCGATATTGGCGGTGTGCAGGCCGGCGAGCGGGTACAAGTGCAGCTATTCTAAGGATTAAGAATTAACCAACTTGCCCACAATGATGCCGCAGTACGGGCAAAGCAAGCTACACATGAGCAAGTTATTTAATCCTTAGCCCTAATCATTGGATAGTAGTGGGAGGAAGAATATGAACTATGCAATAACGCTAGTCATCGGCCTGGTCGTCGGGCTGGCTGGTGGAGTCGTCGCCGGGGTAATGTTCAGCCGGCCATCGAGCCAAACGGACTTTGAATCGCTGCAAGTGCAAATCGAGCAATATCGGAGCCGCATTGCGCAGGTTGACAAGTTAGTGGCAGAGCTGCGCAGACGGCAGGCCGAGACGGAGGCGCAACTCAATCAAGCCCAACAAGCCATTCGCCAGCCCGACCCGGAAAAAGAACTCTTGCGCCAGCAGGCGGAGCAGGCACGAGACGAACACGCCCAGGCTCAAAGGCGCGTGTTGCAGTTGGAACAAGAACTGGAACAATCTCGCCAGCAAACCACCCCCCTCCAGACCCAGATGGCGGCGTTAAGGGCGCGGCTGTTGGACCTGGAAGACGACATTGTGCAGGCCAGGCAACGCGCGGCGCAAGCCGAAGCCAACGCGCAACAAACACTCGAAGAAGCACTCGCGGCGCAGACCGAACAGTCCCAGGCGCAGTCGGACAAGGACGCCGAGCGCAGAAGCCAGCTTGAAAGCAGTCTCGTCCAGGCGCAAGCCGAAGCGCGCCTGGCACAGACCCAGGTAGCCAACCTGTCTCAGCAATATCCACTCAAGATAGACGCGGCATTGCGCGCCAGCCAACTGCAAAGCGATCTGGCTCAAGCTCAACAAGAGCGCGAGTCCGCCGTGATGGAGGCCGCCCTTTGCAAGGACAAAGCCGGGCAGCTAGAACTGGACCTGGCCGCTGCGCGCCAGCGCATCTCCGAACTAGAAGACCAACACATCAAGCTCCAGGAACGTATTGATAATATGGAAACGCGGTGGACGCACGATAAAACATCCTCCCTACCCTTTGGGCTGCCGCCTGAACCGGAAAGCGAACCAGACCTGATCGAACCCGAAGCGATAGAGCCTGAACCCATAGATTACGAGCCAATCGAGATACTGGAGGTTCCTGACGAACTGCCGGAACCGTGGCCCGGACAGGCCACCCGGCCTGTGAGCGAGGAACTGGCCAGTGGATTGTTCGAGGAAATACCCCTTCCAAGCGGCCAAGAAGACTGGATTGAAGGCGCGCCTGCTCTGGAGAGCATAGAGCTAATTGAAGAGACAAGCGCAGCCGAAGCGCAGATCGAAGAGGAGGTTCTATCGGCAGTCGAGTTGCCGCCAGCAAGCATTGAACAGGCGGAACAAGTTGCACCAGCGGAAGAAATACTGGCCTACTGCGTCAAGTGCAAAACCAAGCGCCCCATGCTTCATCCTTATCAGGTCATGATGGCGAACGAACGCATGGCATTAAAAGATAGCTGCCCCGAATGTGGGACGACCCTGTTTCGCTTCATCAAGGGATAAATACACCGCCTGGCAAGAAAAAAAGAGGGAAGGGATTACCCCTTCCCTCTTTTGCTTGTATCCCCATCAAAAAACGAACTAGGCGTCCTTCATAATGATCGGGAGATAGATGAACTTGGCGGGCACGAACACCAGGCGGCCTTCGATGGTCGGCGAGATGACGCCCATGTCGGTAGCATAGTTGATCACGGCGTCGCGCACATAGTACTGCGTGTCGGCCACGATGGATTCCTCGTCGAGCGGCCACAAGCTCACTCCGCTGTCGTTAAAGTTGCACGAGCCGGCCGCCAGATAGTTGACGGTCGAGACGGTGTAGAACTTGGTGGCATCCATAAAGTCTATGGCGTTGCCATTGACCACCAGCGAAGCAACATTGTTGCCGTTGGGCAGCATCGGATACGTATCGTTGTACGTGATCTGACCGCCGGCGTTGATGTCTAGCATGCAGGTGGTGTAATACGAATAGCCGCCCGCGTTGGGCACGTACTTGTAGTAGTAATAGTTGCGGTAGGCGCGCTCGAGCACGGCCTTGAGCTGCGGGCCATTCATCTTGAGCGCGACCAGCGAGTTTTCGTAGGGCATCAGTGTGAACATGTCTGCCACGGTCAACGTGTGCGGATTGGTCACGGTGGCCGTGTATGCCACCTTGCGGTTGCTCATCGCGCCGGACAGGTGAAAGTCTACATTGATCCCGTGCTGGGCCATCTCCCACACCGAGGCGTCCACCTGCAAGTTGGCGCCATTGGTCTCTTCGGTGTAGGCCGTCAGTGCGTCAATCGGCACTGTAGTTTGGGCAACGGCTGTATTATTGTAGGCGGCCAACACTTTGACGTAAGGATCAACGATAGCCTTGATGCGCGCATCCTCTGGCGTGTTGCTATCAACCTTGATATAGCGCCCAGAGCGCGCTACAACCTCATAGCCGCCGCCCACCTTGGGCAGCAGGCCCAAGACGACCTCACCCAAAGTGTTGTTGTAGCGATAGGCATGGTTGATGAGCACGGGGGTGTTATCTGGGGCGCCCACCACCGTCGGCAAGTATTTATAGTCGCCAAAGCCCTTGCTGGGGTCGGTATGGCTGTGCCCGCCGATGATGGCATCCACGCCGGTAGTTTGTGCGGCCAGGTTCGTGTCCACATTCTCGTCCACCTCGACGCTGGCCGGGTTTTCGGTAAAGCCGATGTGCGTCAGCGCAATGACGGCATCGTTGGCGGCCTTGAGCGCGGGCGCGCGCGCCTGCGTTTCGGTGATCGGGTTGGTAAAGTGCAGGCCGGGGATATTGCTGGGCAGTTCATAGTTGGGAATGCGATGGTTGCCAATGCCCAACACAGCCAGCTTGATATCGCCGGACGGCCCGGGCACGGTAGTCGTGACGTGCGGCAAGATGGGAACCTCATCCAGCCCATACTCGCCGTCATCGTACACGTTGGCCTGCAGCATCGGGAAGTTGGCCTGTCCCAGCGTGCCGGTAAAGATATAGTGGCCAAAGTTGTACTCGTGGTTGCCCACCGTCATGGCGGTGTAGGTCATGGCGTTCATCGCCGCCATCATCGGGTGGGTCGTCATCGTCACCGGCAGCGTCGTCCCATCTGCAGCCTTGCCCGTAAAGGCGCTCTTAAAGTAATACATCATCGAGTCGCCCTGGATCTGGTCGCCGGCGTTGAGCAAGATGCTGCGATCCGGATTGTGCTGCCGCTCCTGGTCGATCAACGTCGCCAGTTGGGTATAGCCAACGTAGGCGCCCTTGGCCAGGTTGCCGTGCGAGTCGTTGTGGTGCAAGACATTCACCGGCACGACCTCAGTAGCGGTGCCGCCGTAGGTATCTGTGCCGTTGCGCGTGATGCGCCCGTCGAGCGTCCCGGCGTAGGCGCTAGAGGTGGTCGAATAGGCCTTGGAGACCCAGCGCTCGACGCCATTCAGCATATCGCCCCAATAGCTGATATTGGTCACGTACTTGAAAGGCGAATAGCCATCCTGTCCGGCCGGCGCCAGGAACTCGTTGGTGGCGATGCGATAGGTCTCGGTCATCACCAGCGCCCCCCACTCCTCGGCCTCGCGGTCGTAGACCTCAATGTCATACGCGCCCCACGCCCACGGCTGCGGGCCGGGCAGCGCATCCGAATAGCGATAGAAACTGTAGCGGACGCCCGCCACCTGGAGCGCACCCTTGAACAACGTGGCGCTCTGGTTGAGCAGCTCTACGATCTGCGCGCCGGTCATATCGCCAACGATGGTCTGGTTGCCGAACGGCAAAACGCTGTACAGCATGCCGTGCGTCAGCGTATAGGGCAATATGACCGTGCCGGACAAGTTCTGCGGGATAATGTCCGCGCGCAAGCCGCCAGCGTTATTGAACACCATGTCAACGTCATTCGCAGGCTCGCTATCATCGTTCAGATCGTTGTAGATCGCGTCATTGACAAACGCGCCCATCAACGAATCGCCATTATAGTTGCGGGTGATCGTAACAGCCGTATAGCCGACGATGCGGTTCTTTTCCGCCAGATACCACGGATCATTGGCCCATTGAGTGATGCGATCTTTGACCGCAACATCCTCAGTCATTGCAACAGTTACCGTGATGGGGTGCCAGCTCACCAGCGTAGTGCCCGCGTCCTTGTCAATGGTGAGGTCCGCGCGGCCTACCTTGCGGCCCGCGTAATACGCCTGCGCCACCGTCGTGTCGCCAACCTTTACAGGGGCGAACATGTTGGTGTGGCTGTGCCCGCCAAGGATCAGCGGCACCGGCTTGCCGGCGTCAATCAATCTCTGCGCCAACGTTTTATCGCCGTACACTGTGACGCCATAGCCATAACCGCCATCCTCCAGGCCGTTGTGGCTGAGCACGATGATGGCATCCGACACAGCGTCGAGCGCATCATAGTAATGCAACACAGATTCGGCCGGGTCCTTGAAGCACAACCCCTCGGTGGCCGAAGCAATGGTGATGAAGGGTGTCTCGACCGAGCCCAGGCCAATGATACCCAAGACGACCTGGTTGCCAGCCGCGCCCACCGTCATAGTGATCCACGGCTTGACCCACGCCGGAGATGTCCAACCGGACGCGGCGCACGAAGCGCCATCCTGCACGACCACGTTGGCCGCCACGAACGGAAAGTCGGCCTCCTCGGTGCGGCTTATCAGGGTCGTCTGGCCCCAGTCAAATTCGTGGTTGCCCAACGTTGCCAGGTCATAGCCCACCAGGTTATATACGTCAATGGTGGATTCGCCCTTGAACAGGTTAGAAAGCAAGGTGCCCTGCATAATGTCGCCAATGTCGAACAGGGCGACGTTATCCTCACCCACCTCTGAACGCACATCGTTGATAACATACGCCACGCGCGCCATGCCGGGAGTGCTGCTCCCCGACTGCTCCAAATTGCCGTGAAAGTCATTCGTGTGCAAGATCGTAATGTTCACCGCATTGGGTGATAGAGGCACAGCTTGCGGCGCTGCATCGGCGCCGACGTCTACCGGCGCGGAATCGGAAACAGCAACGGGTTGGGCAAAAACGGGGATTGCCATGACCATGCTCAAAACGAGGGTCAGCGCAATCATTTTATGTAAACTGCGGGACATGTTACCTCCTAGAATTAAATGTAACTTGCGGTGTTTGTTTCACAAACGATTAACTACCGGCCCCAATGCGTCAAAGACACCACCTCCTTTCTGCACAACTGCGCTAATCCGGCCTCCTTTGACACCACGCAGGTTGCCAGGAGCAAACCGTTACGGGGCTTGCTTTGACCGTCAATTGACCTGACGGTTAAAAGTTGTGTCGTAGTATCTGACACTCGTACTGTTTAACGGAAAAAAGGTGAATTAGATATGGCCTGTCACACACAAACACTTTCCGGTTTCCACAAGAGGAATGGTGAGGCTAAAATAGCTCGCCGCGCCCGGCAATCATGCCATAAGGTTAACTATTTGTCAATGCCCCCAAACGTTTGTGTAGCGTGACAAATGTGGTAAACTTGTGCTATGACACGCAAGATGTATCTACAAGATATCCCATTAGAAAAAGCCTGGCAACATTGGACGGCGGCGTTGGAACAAGCCGGACGCTGGCAGGCGCTGCCCGGCGAAGACGTGCCGCTAGATCAGGCGCTGGGCCGCGTGACGGCCAGTCCAGTGTGGGCCGCCGTGTGCTCGCCGGCTTACCACGCCAGCGCTATGGATGGCTATGCCGTGCGCGCCATGGATACCATCGGCGCGACGGAAACCTCGCCTCTGCGATTGCCCGTCGGCCAGAGCGCCTACCCGGTGAACACGGGCGACCCACTCCCCGCCTGGGCCGACGCCGTCATCATGATCGAGCACGTCCAGGAATACCCGCCAGCAAATGCCAAGCTCCAGCCAGAAATCGAAATTCACGCCAGTGCAGCGCCCTGGAGTAATGTTCGCTCGATGGGCGAAGACATGGTCGCCACCGAGTTGGTGCTGCCGGCCAATCACACGCTGCAGCCGGCAGATTTAGGCGCGTTGGCCGGTTGCGGCCACGCCGCCGTCACCGTGCGCCGCAAACCGCGCGTGGCCATCATTCCAACCGGCTCGGAACTGGTCACGGTGGAACAGGCCGCGCGCGGGTTGAAAGCGGGCGACATTATCGAATACAACAGCATCGTGCTGGCTGCACAAATAATCCAATGGGGTGGCCTCCCTACTCGCTGCCACATCGTCCGGGATGAGTACGGACAAATCAAAGCAGCTATCTTGCAAGCCGCGCACGAATACGACCTCGTATTGGTCAATGCCGGTTCGTCGGCTGGCACCAAAGACTTTACAGCGCGCGTCATTGAGGAGATCGGCGAGCTTTTGGTTCACGGCGTCGCGGTCCGCCCGGGCCATCCGGTGATCTTGGGGTTAATCAACCCGTCACGTGATTTCGGATGTGAGCAAGAATCCCCAATCTCCAATCTCCGGTCCCCAACCCCCATCATCGGCGTTCCAGGCTATCCCGTCTCGTGCGCCCTGACCGGTGAAATTTTTATCCAACCGACGCTTGCCCGATGGCTTGGGCGCTTGCCCGAGCAAAAGCCAACCGTGCAAGCCGTCGTGACGCGCAAACTGCTCAGCCCGGCTGGCGACGACGAATGGGTGCGGGTGACCGTCGGACAGGTGGGCGAGCGCGTGGTGGCGGCGCCGCTCAACCGGGGCGCTGGCGTCATCACGTCGCTGGTGCGCGCCGACGGCATTGTGCGCATCCCGCGCTTTTCAGAGGGCGTGAACGCTGGCAGCCCGGTCACGGTCGAGTTGTACACCCCGCCCGCGCTGCTGGCCAAGACGATTGTCCATATTGGCAGCCACGACCTGGCGCTGGACTTGCTGGCGCAATACCTGGCAGAAGCCTTCCCCGGCATGCGCTTGACCTCGGCGCACGCCGGCAGCCTGGGAGGACTGGTAGCCTTGCGCCGCGGCGAAGCCCACATGGCCGGCTGCCACCTGATTGACCCGCAGACGGGCGAGTACAACATTAGCTACGTCAGGCAATACGTACCGGACGTGCCGCTGGTGCTGGCCACACTGGTTCATCGCGAGCAAGGGCTGATCGTGGCCCACGGCAACCCCAAAGCGATTCGGTCGCTGGCCGATTTGGCGCGGCCCGACGTGCGCTTTGTCAATCGCCAGCGCGGCGCCGGCACACGCGTGCTGCTGGATTATCGCCTGGAGCAACTTGGCATTGATGCGGCGCAAGTGCAAGGCTACGCGCGCGAGGAATACACACACCTGGCGGTAGCCGCCGCCGTGCGGAGCGGCGTGGCCGATTGTGGATTGGGCATCGCAGCGGCGGCGCACGCGTTGGGGCTGGACTTTGTGCCACTGGAACAGGAACGCTACGATTTGGTCATTCCACGCGCGTTTTACGAAAGCGAGCTGATCGCGCCGTTGCTGAACACTATACGCAGCGCCGAATTCCGCCGGGCAGTGACGGCCTTGCCAGGCTATGATACAGCCAGGAGTGGAGAGCTTGTAGAGATATGAAAGACTTTCTCGTAACCTGTTGGAGGTGGCAAGTATGTTGATCGTCTCAATCCTGGCCGCGCTTCTGGGTCTGGCCAGCTTGATCGCCGGCATCGTGTGCCTCGTGCGCTATGCCCAGACGCGCCAGACCCTCTTTTTGGTCCTGGGGCTGCTGCTGACTTTTATTCTTCCCGGTATGGTCGTATGCTGTGCTCTCAGCGTTTGGATACCCAGCGTAATGGTCACCTATGGCCCGCCGCCGCCCACGCTGAGGCCGTGAGCGGCTCGTCTGAGAAATGCCAAACTTGAGGTACGAGCTTGCCAGGCTGGGAACGAACTATTACCTGGGACGGATCAGCGACCAGTACAAAAAGCGCCGGTCAATGCCGCCTCCGAGGTACGTCATCTGGGATTGCTCGAGGAGGTGCAATCTCGGCTGTAGCCATTGCGGCGCGACAAAAGAGCGCTACGATTGCGAACTGACGACCGGGCAAATCACGGTCGTGATAGATGAGTTGGCAGCCTCGAAAGTTAACATGTTCGCCGTCACTGGCGGCGAGCCGTTCTTGAGGCAGGACCTGCTCCAGGTGTTATCTCACGCACACCACAAAGGATTAGTGACTGGCATCGCAACGAACGGGTTCCTGATTGACGATTCGATGGCAGGCAAGGTCAAACAGGCCGGCGTTGATTCTGTGCAAGTCAGTCTGGATGGGGTAGAAAAGACTCACAACGAAATAAGAGGCCATCCGCAGAGTTTTGCCAGGGCCGTCAATGCCATCCAATACCTGGCCGCGCACGGGGTTCCGCTGATTTCCGTCGCAACGACTGTGACGCCGCGCAACGTGGCCGAATTAGAAGAACTAGGCCAGCTTGTGCATAGTCTCGGCGTCAAGCTGTGGAGGCTGGCGGTCGTCATGCCCATCGGGCGCGCCAGGGAGGCGGGGCTATCGCTAGATAAAGGCCAATTGATTTCTCTATTTGAATTTGTCAGCCACAATCGCGGCAAGGACCCCAGCATCTATATTAGCGAGAATCTGCCTTTTCTGGGCGACTGGGAAAAGCGGCTGAGGAACGAGCCGCTGATTTGCCCGGCAGGCTTTACAGCTTGCTGCATTGGGGCGGATGGTCACGTCAGGGGTTGCCCGGAACAGCCAGACGTAAACGAGAACAGGGAAGGCTCCATTTTAGACGACTCTTTTTCGGACATTTGGCAGCGCGGTTTCGGCAAATACAGGAACCGCGAGATAGTGGCGACCGACGGAGAGTGTTCCGTGTGCAAATCATGGCACAGTTGTTATGGCGGCTGCTGGGTGATGCGCGAGAGCGATTCACACTGCATCTACAAACTGTTGGTGGAGTAGCAAGCCATGCCCAATTTACTCGACGTTGGCAACATGTTCAACACGCTGCGCGAAGTGGATCTGAACGCTATCCGAGACCAGGCCGAAGAGCCGCTGCGCGTGCTGGTGATAGGAAACGAAGGCGCGGGCAAGTCAACCCTCATCGCGCAATTGCTGCACGGCCTCAGGCCCGACTTGCCCCAGGGGCAATTGCCATTGGTGGGCGAATCGCGGCTGGACCAACGCATCTCGCTCGACGGCATCGGCCTGGTGCTGTTGATGCTGGATTCTACTCAACCGCTTCACCCACGCGAGCGCCAGGTATTTGAGCATCTGGCGCAGTACCAGGTGCCATCCATCGTATGCTACAACAAAGCGGATCTTGCCGAAAATACACAAGCCGTGCTCAACGAGGCAATGACGTGGTCAACGGCGGAGGTGGTGGCGATTGCCGCGCCAGATCGCGCCTCGCTGCTGCGCGCGTTGGTTCCGGCCATGCTGCGCCTGTTCCGCGGGCGCGAAGTGCAACTGGCGCGGCGCCTGCCCCTGCTTCGCGAAACCGTCTGCCGCAAGCTGATTGACGATACGTGCCTGACAAATGCCGCCTACAGTGTTGGCACAGGGCTGGCCGAAATCATTCCAGTGCTCGATGTCCCCCTCACGGTGGGTGACATGGTGGTGTTGACCAAAAACCAGGCCCTCATGGCCTACAAAATCGCGCTGGCCATGGGGCTGGAAAGCGACTGGCGCCAAACCATCCCCGAACTGGCGGCAGTGGTAGGCGGCGGCTTTTTGTGGCGGCAGATTGGGCGCGGACTGGTGGGGCTGATTCCCGTATGGGGTATTGTGCCCAAAGTAGGAGTGGCGTACGCCGGCACCTACGTGTCGGGCCAGGCTGTATATCAATGGTGCGTATACGGCGAAAAACTCAACCCGGCGGCGCTCAAAAAACTATACGCCGAGGCGCTCGAACGCGGCAAGCAACTGGGGCGCTCGTTGATCGAGCGCCGCAAAAAATCGCCCGAATCACCGGCCGGCGAGCTGGCGCTTGCCCCGCCAGGAGACAAGCAAGAGCCCCGGCAGTCAATACGTTGGCCGACCTTGCCCAAGCCAACACTGCGCCTTCCCGCAGGGGACAAGTTAAAAGAATGGTGGAACACAAAACGCCACGGCAAGCAACCACCAGAGCAACACAGAGACAAAGTATAATAACATCGCGGTTGAATCACACGTGTTTCAGCGCGTGGTGCGCCACGCTATTTTGCCCAAGGAGAATTTAATATGAAAATCGTTAGTGACGGTGGAATGGACTTGCCAGAAGACCTCGCCCAGGAATGTGAAATCGAGATCGTACCCCTGACCCTATCATTTGGCGACGAGCACTATCAGACCGGCCAAATCGGCCCGGACGAGTTTTACACTCGCCTGCGAGAAAAAGGCGAGGCGCCCACGACCTCCTTGCCCTCTGTGGGCATGCTCACTTCCACGTATCGCCAGATTGGGCAGACTGACCCGGATATTCTCTCGATCCACATTTCGTCAGGGTTATCGGGGACCTTTGGCGTCGCTCAGGCGGCGGCTAAAGAGTGCTCCGACCTCAACATCACAGTTGTAGATACAAAAACCCTCTCCGGCGCGCAAGGCTTCCAGGTGTGGGCCGCGGCGCGCGCCGTGCGGCAAGGAAAACCGCTGGCGGATATCTTGCGGCGCATCCAGCAAGTGAGCGACGCGGCGGAAACATTGTACACCCTGGATACGCTCAGCTATTTGCAGCGAGGCGGGCGTATCGGCCGCGTGCAGGCGCTGGCCAGCTCGCTGCTCAACATCAAGCCCATCATCACCGTGGACAAAGAAACCGGCACTTATATCGCCCCCGGCAAAGCGCGTTCTCTGCCCAAGGCGTTGTCCGTCATCGCCGACATGGTGCGCGATAAAATCGGGGCGGGCAAGCGCGTGTGGGCCTTTGTGCTGCACGGCCAGGCGCAAGCCGAAGCGGAACAACTGGCCGACCTGTTGCGCAAGCAGGTGGACTGCGCTTATTTGCAAATCGGCCGTGTCGCGCCCGTGCTGGGCGTCCACACCGGGCCAGCCATTATTGGCGTGGCGTATGCTCCCGCCGAAGTGATGGAAGCATAGAGCGCCCTACCCCTCGCCTACGGACCTTGCAGCGCTCGCCTGCAAGGTCTTTTTTGTTTCCACCTCAACCTGACACTCGCTTTTCCTCTCTTGACATCTTTATTTTTAAGGTGTATAATAACAGACAAGTTTATGATACAAACTAGTCTACAAGTAATGGGAGAAAACATGGACAAACAAATCGAAGCCGCTCTGAAGCGTGCCCGCAGCTATTGGTTCGTGGATGGCTTTACCGAACTAATCACTGGCGGATTGTTTATCCTCCTGGGCGGCATCCTTCTACTGCGTGGGTCCGCGCCGCGCAGCTCGTTTCCGGCACAGTTCGTTTCCATCGCCGGCGATATCTCCATCGTGAAAGCGGCCGGCATCATTGCCGCTATCCTGGCTCTGTGGTGGCTAAAGAACCAGTTCACCTATCCACGAACCGGTTTTGTCAGAGAAAAATGGGTGACGGCGACGCAAATACTGACACTTATCGGAAAGGCCATCCTGATTTTGATCCTGCCAGTGATGGGAATAGTAGCGGCGTTCATCTTTATGCCTTTGATGCGCGGGACTTTATTCTCCATGCCCATCTGGTTCCCGGCCGTGCTCAGTCTGGTGTGGGCGGTTCTGTGCATTCTTTTGGGCAGATGGATGGGGCTGCGCCGTTTTCAATTGATGGGGGTCCTGATCCTGCTGGCCGGGACTGCGGTCAGCGTCTGGCAGCTCGTAATTGGATTGCCGACCCTGCCAGCGGAAGCGATTCAGACCAACTCTTTTGAAAGCTCGATCTTGCAAGCCCCTATACCAGAAACTATTAACCGAACATTGACCGCCATGAGCATGTTGACCCTGCTCACCGGTGTGGTCTTTGCCATCTCGGGAACGGTGACCTTCCTGCGCTATCGCAAGGAAAATCCCGTTCCGTACAGGGAGGAAGCATGACAGATTCGCTGCACAACCTCTCGGATTTGGATCGAGTGATTCACGAGCCGGCGCGCCTGCTGCTGATTGCACTCCTCTCGTCGGTTGAATCTGCCGATTTCCTTTTTCTGCTCAAAGAAAGCCGCCTGACCAAAGGCAACTTGTCCGTGCATTTATCGCGGCTCGAAGAGGCCGGCTACCTGCAAATAGACAAAACCTTTCGGGGAAAAATCCCGCATACCGAATATCGCCTCACGGCAAAAGGCAAATTGGCCTTTGACCAGTACCGGAAAAACCTGAGCCCGATCTTTGACACAAAAAGGAGGCCATAAATGGCTCTGATTATTGAAACGCAAAACCTCGTAAAACGCTATGGAGACGTGACCGCCGTTGATCGCCTCTCCTTGCAGGTGGCCGAAGGCGAAATTTATGCCTTTCTGGGCTTGAACGGCGCCGGCAAAACGACCACCATCCGCATGCTGCTGGGGATGATCAAACCCACCTTCGGAACCGCCCACGTCCTTCAAACCCGGGTTCGTCTTGGCAGCCGGGACCCATGGGCCTCGGTCGGCTACCTGGTGGAAACGCCGCAGGCCTATCCAGAATTGACGGTTTACGAAAACCTCGAGGTTGCCCGCCGCCTGCACCCTGGCACACCGCCCAAGGCCATCGGCCAAATCATTGAGCGCCTGAACCTGGGAGAATACGCCAACCGACGCGCCGGCAATCTTTCGCAGGGCAATGCGCAGCGCCTGGGGCTGGCCAAAGCCCTGCTGCATGATCCCAGGCTCCTCATCCTGGACGAGCCGGCCAATGGCCTGGACCCGGTCGGGATCGTCGAAATCCGCGAGCTCTTGCTCACGCTGACCCGCGAGCGAGGCGTCACGGTCTTTATGTCCAGCCACATCCTGGCCGAAGTCTCGCGCCTGGCCCAACGCATTGGGATCATCCACGTCGGGCGCCTGCTCCAAGAATTAGACGTGGACGAATTGTGGCTCAACCGGCGCAGGCGGCTCCTGACGCGGGTACAGAATATCGAAGCGGCACGCTCGGCGTTGACGGCGGCCGGGCATCATGCTGAAATCATCCCGGACGGGGCCGCCGAGTACCACAACACCATTGAGCTAAAAGACGCTGCCGCGATTAAACATCCGGAGGCGATTGCCAACCTGCTGGTTCAAGCCGGAACCCCACCCACCCACCTGGTTGTGGAAGAGGAGGATCTGGAGCAATATTTCCTCCGGCTGATTGGAATGAATGGAGACATACAATGAATTACCTTTCAGACATGATTTGGATCGAATCCCGAAAAGCAATCCGCTCCCGGATGCCCCTGTTCACAGCCTTGGGATCTCTACTTATGCCTTTGGGGATCGCTTTTCTAATCTTTATCTCCAAAAACCCCGCGCTTTCCCAAAAGCTCGGCCTGATAGGCGCCAAAGCCAACCTGACGGCCTATGCCGCGACGAATTGGGCCACCTACCTGGGATTGTTTGCCATGCTGATGGCGGCCGGCGGCTTTTTCTTATTCTGCCTGATCACCAGCTGGGTGTTTGGCCGCGAATTTGCCGATGGCACTCTCAAAGACCTGCTGGCCGTGCCCATTCAACGCTTCAGCATACTCCTGGCAAAATTCATCGTGGCCGACGTCTGGTCTATCGCGCTGACCGTGATCATTCTCATAATCGGCCTGGTCACTGGTATGACTCTCAACCTCCAAGGTCCGACTCAGACCATACTCCAAGGCAGCACCGTGATGGTGCTAACCGCCTTTCTGACGATTATAGTAGTGATGCCCTTTGCCCTCTTTGCCAGCGCGGGACGTGGATACTTGCTGCCTATGGGGATGGCCATTCTCACACTGATGATGGCAAACCTGGTCGTGATACTGGGGTGGGGCGAATATTTCCCCTGGGCAGTGCCAGGCTTGTATGCTCAAGCAAAAGACTCTTTGGCGCCGACGAGCTATGGAATCGTATTTCTAACCGGGCTGACCGGGGTGATCGGAACAAGTCTGTGGTGGGCGTTTGCCGACCAAAACCGTTAGAGAGTGTCTTTAAACACTCTACGGACTTGACAAAAAGCGGAATACGTATTATCATAGTAGTTAGCTTTACAACGCCGGACGTTTGGCTTATAACTACTCTACAGGAGCAAGATGAACGACCTGGTTGAGCAATTGGTTAAAGCTGGCTTTACGGAATACGAAGCCAAAGCATACATCGGCCTGGTGGGATGCAGCCCGGCTACGGGCTATCAAATCGCCAAAGAGTCGGGCATCCCTCGCTCAATGATTTACGAGGTGCTGGGCAAGCTGGTGGCGCGCGGCGCCGCGTTCACACAATCGTTCGGCGAAATGGTGCGCTACACCGCCGTGTCGCCGGATTTGCTGGTGGACCGCATGCGCCACGAGTTCGAAGATACGCTCGATGGCCTGACTGTCGGCTTCAAACACCTGGCCAGCCTGTCCACCCAACCCGGGCAAACCTGGAACATGACGGGGCGCGAAAATATCCTGGCCCACGCGCGCCAGATGATCGAACAAGCCGAGCAAGAGGTGGTGATAGCCGTGGGCGACGACGACGAGATGGATGAGATAGTGGATTGGCTGCGGCCAGTCCAGACTCGCCAACTTGAACTGCTGGTCATCTCGCCAGTGCCTTACGAGGTAGAGGGCGTCTCGGTTGTGGTCCATCCACATGGGCAGCGCCTGCGCCAGGCGGTGGGGCATGGCCTCACTCTGATCGTGGACGGCCGCGAGATGCTGATGGGCGAACTGGACCGCAGCCAAAGCGCCGTCTGGACAACCAATTCGTATGCGGTGGCGTGGGCCTTGTGGTATTTGAAACAAGATGCAACGCAGGCCGGCTTGCCAACCCGCCCCGCGCGCAAGTCCAAACCTGCTCGATGAATTCCCCGGACCCGCTTGCCCGGACCTGGCGAGTTTGCCGCAAAAGCGAGCGGGCGCCGGCAGCGATTCTGGCAAGGGCCTGCATTTCTCCTGCGAGTGACTTGAGAGGCAGCGATGTTCAAGTTGATTTTCAGAAATCTTACACGTAGAAAGACGCGCACATTATTGACCGTAGCGGGCATTGCTGTGGGCGTGGCGATGATCGTGGCGTTGGGCGCGATGGGCGAAGGGATACGCACAGGCTACGTGTCAATGTTTTCCGGCAGCGGCGCCGACCTGACGCTGATGCAAGAAGGCGCTTACGACATCACCTTGAGCGGTGTGGACGAAGACATTGCGGAACAAGTCGCCGCCCTGCCCGAGGTGCACGCGGCTACCGGCATGATTGTGGGCAACGTGACAGCGCCGGGCATGCCTTACTTTTTTGTGTTCGGCTACGATCCGAGCAGCTATGCAGTCGAGCGATTCAAAATCATCCAGGGGCACGCCCTGGGCGCAGGACGTTCGTCCGTGCGAGGCAGCCACGAGATTGTGCTGGGCAAGCAGGCCGCCGAGGCGCTCAAGCTCACGGTGGGCGACGCGCTGCGCTTGACGGGCGGCACGTTTCGCGTGGTCGGCATTTACGAGACCGGCAGCGGATTCGAAGACGCCGCCTCGCTCATATCGCTGGCCGACGCGCAACAGTTGCTCCAAAAGCATCGCCAGGTGGGGGCTGTGCAAATCAAGCTCAAAGACGCCCGGCAAATCGAGCGCGTGCGCACGCGGCTGGAGCGCCAGTACCCTCGCCTGAACGTCTCTGCGTCGTCGGATGTAGCCGACCAGCAGCAGATGGTTGGCATGATGCAAGGCTTTGCCTGGGGCATTGCGTTCCTGGCCGTCGTCATCGGCGGTATTGGCATGACCAATACGGTGATGATGAGCACATTCGAGCGCACGCGCGAAATCGGCACGCTGCGCGCGATGGGTTGGGGGCGGCTGCGCGTGCTGGCGATGGTGATGGGCGAAAGCATCGGGCTGGGCCTGGTGGGCGGCCTGGTGGGCTGCGCCGCCGGCGCCGCGCTCATCGGCCCCATGACACAAAGCCCGGCCATGAGCTTTTTGCAGGGGCAGTTGACCTGGCCACTGTTGGTTCAAGGCATCGTCACCGCCATGGTGCTGGGCGGCGTGGGCGGCGTCTATCCGGCGTGGTGGGCCTCCAGACTCATGCCCGTGGAGGCGATGCGCTACGAAGGCGGCTCAATCTCTAATACCCAATCTCCATTACTCAAAATCGGGGATCGAAGATTGGAGGCCAAGTACTGGGGATCGGATATTTGGAAAATGTTGTGGCGAAGGCGCGGGCGGACCCTCTTGACCGTCATCGGAATCAGCATTGGCCTGGCGACAGTAGTATTGTTGAACGGCATGACGGACGGAATCATCCGCGACTTTAACGCCGTGATCACCTCAAACGACGTTGACCTGGTAGCGCGCCAAAAGGGCGCATCGGATATTGGATACAGCGCCATTGACGAACGGGTGGGCAAGCAAATCGCGGCGTTGCCGGGTGTGCAAAGCGTTTCTGGCATTGTGTTTGGATTTGTCACCCTTGAGGCGGAAAATGCGCCTTTCTTTATGCTCATGGGATATGCGCCGCAAGAACCTGCCATCCGGCATTTCAAAATCGTCCAAGGGCGCGGCCTGGTTGGCAGCCGAGAACTCATCGTGGGACGCCCGGCGGCGGACTTGCTCAAGGTAAACGTAGGCGATATAGTTCGATTGGGCGAGACGGGCTTTCGGTTGGTGGGGATTTTCGAAACAGGCCAATCGTGGGAAGAAATCGGCGGGGTCATCTCGTTGCGCGATTCGCAGGCGCTCTTGGGCAAGCCGCGCCAGGTGACGCTGTATGCCATCAAGGTGAACGACCCGCAAAAAGCGGATACCATCCGCGCGCAAATCGAGGCCATGATCCGCGAGGTCGCCGTGGCGCCTTCTTCCGAGTTTACAGAGAACATGCCCGAAATGCAAAACACGTATGTGATGATGTGGGCCATCGCCGGCCTGGCCATCATTGTGGGCGGCATTGGCATGATGAATACCATGATTATGAGCGTGTTTGAGCGCACGCGCGAAATCGGCACACTGCGCGCGCTGGGCTGGCGGCAGCGGCGCGTGCTGGCGACGGTGCTCCAGGAATCGCTCGTGCTCAGCCTGATCGGCGTGGTGGGCGGTATCGCGTTATCGCTGGTATTGGGCGCTCTCATGCGGCAGATTCCCATGTGGGGCAGTTGGCTGAGCGTGCTTTATTCGCCCGCCTTGTTCGTCCGCACCACCATTGTAGCACTCGGCCTGGGCCTGGTCGGTGGATTGTACCCGGCCTGGCGCGCGGCCAGACTCAGCCCGGTAGAAGCATTGCGATACGAGTGAGCGAGAGGCAAGAACTAGAGATTTTGAACCGCAAAGGCTGCCAAGAGCGAAGAAAAATTAGAAAATCTTGGAATTTTGGCTGCGGCGGGAGACCACGTTATAGGAGGATACTATGAAACGAACAAATCTTTTCGTCATGATTGTGCTGGCTGTATTGCTGGCGGCGTGCGGGTCAAGCCCATCTCCCACGCCGGTCGCCACAATCGAAGCCCCGCCGGCGGTTATTTCCGCTTCTGGCAAGGTGCTGCCTGAACAATGGGCAACGCTCAGCGCCCAGGCGGGGGGGCAGGTGCTGGCCGTGAACGTGCAGGTCGGGCAGAGTGTCAAGGCCGGCGACGTGCTGATTCAACTCGACGACACGGACGCTAAATTGGCCGTGGCGCAAGCCGAGGCGGCCGTGCTGGTGGCGCGCGCGCAGCGCGACATTTTGCTGGCCGGCGCGCGCACCGAACAGCTCGAAACGGCGCGCACAGCCATCAGCATGACGCAGGCAACCCTGGCCGGCTCTCAAGCCGACCTGGCCCGCCTGTATTCCGGCGCGAGCGCCGCCGAAATCGCCGCCGCCGAAGCGGCGCTGGCAGAAGCTCAAGCATCGCAGCTGGCGGCCCGCGAGGCGCACAACAAGACGATGGAGTGTTTCGATGTCAAGCGCCCCGACGGCAGCAAAGATCAGGTGTGCCCGGCGCTGGGTGTATTGGAAGAGCAGGCGCGCGCCAACCTCGCCGCCGCGGATCAGGCCGTGACCGCCGCGCAGGCGCAACTGGACAGGCTGCACCAGGGCGCGACGCGCAACGAAATCGCCGCCGCCAAATCGCGCGTGGCCGCCGCGCAGGCCCAGGTCCAGCAGGCCCAGGCACAGTACGATTTGCTCAAAGCCGGCGCCAGCCGCCAAGAAATCGCCGCCGCCGATGCCGGCATCAAACAAGCCGAGGTTGCCGTAGAGGTCGCCAAGGCGCAACTATCCAAGCTGCAAGTGGCGGCGCCCTTTGATGGCGTCATTGGCGCGGTGATAGTTCGGCAAGGCGAGTGGATCGCGCCCGGCCAGTCCATTGCCTCGTTGGGCAACACGAGCAAACTGCGCGTGGAGACGACGGACTTGAGCGAGATTGACGTGGCGCGCGTGCGCGAAGGGCAATCGGTCAACGTAACGTTTGACGCTTTGCCCGGCGTAACAGTCGTCGGCAAAGTAACACGCATCGCGCCCATGTCCACCCCAGGGCAAAGCGGCGTCAACTATCTGGTCATCGTCGAACTGGGCGAACTGTCCGCCGGGCTGCGTTGGGGCATGACGGCTTTTGTAGATGTGCAGGTGAATCAGTGATAGATACTCACACAGGCGTGCCGTCTCGGCCATCCATTCGCACGGCTAACGGGCTGTTTGTGATCGTGCTGATGCTGGCGCTCGGGCTGGGGACGTGGGTTCAATCTCGGTCGTTCAACTGGGGACTGCTGGTCACCGAAGTCGGCGTGGTGCTGGTTCCGACCTTGATCGCGTTGAGTGTGTTCAAGCTGGATTGGCGTGAAACGTTGCTGCTCAGGCCCATGCCCATCCGAACCGTGGCGTTGAGCGCGGCCATCGGGCTGCTGGGTTGGCCGGTCGCATTGCTGCTGGGCGCGCTTTCGGAATTGGCGCTTCGAATGATTGGCCCCCTGCCCGGCCCCCTCATCCCGCCCGTCACCGGCGCTGGCGGAGGAGTTGCGTACCTGGTCTTGTTCAGCGTTTTGGCGCCCTTGTGCGAAGAAGTATTGGCGCGCGGCTTTATCCAACGCGCCTACGAACGGCAGGGTCTGCATTACTCTACCTTGTACGGCGCGCTGTTTTTTGGCCTGTTCCACCTCAGCCCGGCCCGTTTCCTCTCCACGGCCTTTTTGGGGTGGATCATCGGCCAGGTCTATGCGCGCGGGCGATCGTTGTACGGCAGCATGGTGGTGCACGCCGTCAACAACGCGCTGGCCGCCAGTGTGCTGATCGCCGCGGGGCAATCTGTGAGCGAACCGGCCAGCGCCGAGACGCTGTGGAGCGGAATCGGCTGCATGGCCGGCCTGGCGCTGATTGCGCTGCCGCTGCTCATCGTGAGTTTGCGCGCGCTCGGCTCCATGCCAACGCCAGAACCCGGTCCCGCGCCGCTCCGGCAGCCGCTGATCCATTGGGATTTTGGCGTGATTGTGTTCTTGTTCGCCGCGATATCTGGAATAGAGCTGGCGGCGCGCGCCGGTTTACTGTGAGCGCAGGAGGAATGTGATGAATCAAGAAAAACCTTGCAGCAAGGTCATCGTCGAAGCCGTCGGTCTGACCAAAATTTACGGCAACAGCCACGTCGCCCAGGTGCGCGCGCTGGATAATGCCAGCTTTAAAATCTGCGCGGGCGAATTTGTGGCAGTGATGGGGCCGAGCGGATCGGGCAAATCTACGTTGATGAACATGCTGGGCGCGCTGGACAAGCCTACCTCGGGCAAGGTGTCCATCAACGGCCAGGATATCGGCGCGCTGCGCGACCTGGATCACTTTCGCGCGCGGACGGTTGGCTTTGTATTCCAGTTGCACAATCTCATTCCTACCATGACGGCGATTGAAAATATCGAGGTGCCTATGCAGGGCCAGGGGCTGAGCGGGCGCGCGCAGCGTGAACGCGCTCAAGAGTTGCTGGAATTGGTGGGCATGAGCGAACGAGCGCACCATCTACCCGGCCAGCTTTCGGGCGGCCAGCGGCAAAAAGTCGCCATCGCGCGCGCGCTGGCGAATAATCCCTCGCTGGTGCTGGCCGACGAGCCGACCGGCAACCTGGATAGCGCCAGCGGCGACGAGGTGATGGGAGTGTTCGAGCAGCTTCACTCGGAACACGGCACGACGATCATGATCGTCACCCACGACCCAACAGTGGCCCGCCGCACGCACCGCATCCTGATGATGCAAGACGGCAAAATCATCCACGAAGATATTGTGGGCGACGCCTACACAGAGGACCTCAAGGTGCTGGCGCGTTCAGAGTTAGGACAGGCGCTGCTGGGAGGCGAGTCTCTCGACATCCTCGCCCCTGGCGAGCGTGAAGCCCTTCGCAGCGCGCTGGCGCGCGTGGCCGGGTAATGTCCTTGTAGAGCGCCAGCCTACTTTCAAGCGCCACTAAAAGACGCCAGGTTTTTCCAGAAACCTGGCGTTTGTATTTAAGTGAACTTTTTCGCCTGCAAAGTGCATGAAACAGGATAGAACACAAGCCGCCTTTTAAAAATTCAACCAGAGGAGAAGAAAAATGTCCAAGTTGTGGATCACGATTGTATTGACTGTCATCGCCGGCATGCTTTTAACCGCTTGCGGCGGGGGTACAGCATCCCAGACAATTGTCCAAACCGTCGTCGTCAAAGAACCTGGCAAGGAAACGATCACGACTATTACAGTGACACCTGCAAGCGTATCGGCTACTTCGCGCACTGGTGGAAACGCCGCGCCATACAACCGGATGATTATCAAAAACGGCGAGATGAGTTTGCGGGTGGGCGATACCGATCTGGCGATTGATCGCGCGACGAGTGTGGCCGTCGAGAGCGGCGGCTATATCATCAGCAGCAAAGCGTGGCTGCAAGATGGCTTCAAATACGCCACGTTGAGCATGGGGGTGCCGGTTGATCAGTTCGAAACGGCCCAACGCCGGCTGCGCGCCCTGGCGATTCAGGTTTTTAACGACACCGCCTCGGGGCAGGACGTGAGCGACGAGTATGTAGACCTGCAATCGCGCCTGACCAATCTGGAGGCTACCGCCGCGCGCATCCGCGAGTTTTTGCAGCAAGCCAAGACTGTCAAAGAGGCTCTCGACGTAAACGCCCAGTTGACCGAAGTTGAAGCCGAAATCGAGCAGCTCAAGGGTCGGATGACGTATCTTCAAGATCGGGCGGCTTTTTCAACGCTCACGATCAACATCGAGCCGCAGCGCCCCACGCCCACGCCAACGCCCTCACCTACCCCGGCCGCGTGGAGGCCCGACAAGACCTTCCGGGCCGCCTCTGGAACGCTGGTAAACATATTGCAAGTGTCTGCCGATATGCTGATTTGGCTCGGCGTGATTTTGGGGCCGTTCGCAACGCCGGTGGTCATTGGCGCGGCGGTCTGGCTGCGCGCGAAAAAAGGGAAGGCAAAACGCGAATGAGGAATTTCCTCCCGCAGGTTCACATCCTGCGGGAGGAAATCAATTATGGCGCAATGATGCACAGGCTGGCCAGTACCTTGTTCAAGGCCTCATCGTCGGTGGCCTGCTGCGGGCTGACCAACGCGATCAACACATAGCCCCGCGTGGAGCTGTTGACAGCCAACACCGACCCACCCCACGGGCTGGCCGCCGGCGGGATAATGTCCATGCGGGTGATTTGCGCGCCGCACGCCTTGGGTGTGCTCACTTTGCCCAGCCTGCCCTTGACCCCCAGCGAGTCGGCGATGGCCTGGACGCTGGCAGGCGCCGGCGGCTCGGTTCCGGCCAGATTGAGCGCGTTGACCAATACCACGCGCATAGAGATGGTGGCCGTGCTGGGCGTGGTGGCGATCAGCATGGTATCCCTGGCATCGCCCGACTTGACCTTGCTCGCTTCGGCGCGTATGTATTCGTCTTGGGTCAAAGTGGCGGAATAAGCCTTTTGCCAGTTGACGTTGGTAAAGTCAACCGTGTTAAAGGTCTTGGGCAGCCACAGCCTGACCGTATCGCGCACTCGCCACTCTTGCCACCCTTCAGGCGCTTTAGGCGTGGACGACATAACAACGGGGGTGGCGGTGAGGCGCATGGTGGGCGAGGGGCGCGGTGTGACCGTAGGCCGGACGACAACTTGCAAACCGCACAGGCTGCCCAAGGCTCTTTCCAACGTATTGCGCACGGTGGGGAAATCGCGTGGGCTGACCAACATAATCATCAAATAGCCGTCGCCGGGTTCCGTAGCGGCCAGCACAAATCCGCGCCATGCGCTCGGATCGTCGAGCTTGGGCGGGATCACCTCCACCTGGGTCATTTGCGTGGTGCCGCACGCATCGCGATTGCGAATGTTCGCAAGCTCGCCGCCAATGCCCAGGCCGCTGACGATGGGCTGGATGCTAGAGACGCCCGGATGCTCGCTGCCGGCCAGCATAGACGCGCGAACAATCTGCACTCGCACGAGCGCAGATTCCTTGGGAGACGAAACGCCCGCCAGCAGCGTGTCCTGATCCAGGCCGGATTTGGCCTTGTTGGCTATGCTGCTCAGATAACTGTTTTGGGCCAACGTGGTCGAATACACATTTTGCCAGTCGCTATCTGAAAAATTGACCACCTGATACATATCGGGCAGCCACACCTTGAGGCGGTTATCGGCCACCAGCCACTCGCGCCAGCCGGAGGGCGGCGGCTGCGTTGGAAAGCCTGCCACTGCCGTGGCCTGGACAGACGTTTGGCTAGACGGTGTGCCGCTTTGCGGTCGAGGTGGGGCGGCGGGCTTGCCCCCAAACAAGCGCGGCGCAACAAAGATCGCCAGAATAGCCACTACCACGATCGCCGCGCCGCCAATCGCCAAAGGCCGCCAGTTGCGGGACGGCAGCGCAGGAAGCGCAGGGAGCGCCGGCATTGCCGCCGCCCTGACCGGGGCGTTTTTGGAGCGGGGGGCAAGCGCCGGCAGTGTGTTTTCGCAGCGGGGGCAGCCGGGCGCGTCATCAGGAAAGCGGTATAAGCAATATGGACACGTGCGCATATTCACGTTCCTCCGCGTCAATCTTTCGCTTATAGTATACGACACTTTGCGCCAGAAATCCAGCACCCGGCCAGAGTTGGGTGCGCCACGTCTGGCACCGGCCCTGGCTTGACGCCTATGGCAGACTGGGCATAATAGAACAAATCAGCGAGACTTGTCGAGAGGAAAGAACGTGAACAAGAAACAATCCACGCAAGGTTTTGCCCGAGGAGTAATGCACATGAAGAACAAGCTGCAACTTGGCAATGTCATCATGGTAGTATTGATCTTGGGTGTGGCGCTCGCATCGAGCGTGTTCTGCTGCCGAACGCCCGCGCCGACGAGCACCCGTGTCTACCACACGCTCACGCCTGTTCCCACGGCCACACCCGGCCCCAGCCCCACACCTTACCCCACCCCCACCCAGTCCACGCCGGGCGCGACGGTCACGCCGCGCACCGCCACCCCACCGCCCACCCCAACGATGACGAGAGACGAACAGGCGTTGGTGACTCTAATGCAACACGACAGCCCCCAAAGCGTCACTTCTCCTGATGAATGTTATGAGGTCATGAAGACTGAAGCATCGTGTAGCTTTACCTGGTATGCCGCCCATATCACGCGTCCCGAGTGGGAAGCTTTGTTTCCCAACACCAAGTTTATCTTAGCCAAGAGCTATCTGTATGGGAATGAACCAGGTGCAAGGAGACGTAACCAGCTCATCATCGAGCACGCTACCTCACGCTACGATCTCTCCGATTTTCAGCGATTGCTGGACGCGAATCGCATCGTGGTCACCGACCAGAATCGCGAGCTGGTCGCCAAGGCGTTTGTGTTGATGGCCTTGCCGGATTACCTGGATGAGGACATTGTGTTTTCTGATTGGAAGGAAGGCAGTTGGCCGTCGGAATGGTGGGAACCCTATAACTATACAATTACAGCGTGGACAAAGATCCAAGGGCTAAAGATTAGGTGGCGATTTCTGTTCCGTGAGGGTCGTTTGCCAGTTGTTAGAGGAGTAATCATAGAGCAAAACATCGGCGACTATATTGACGTATCGTTTAGAACATTGCCTCCCCCCTCCCAGGAACAACTCACTTATTGGAGTAATAGATAGCGATGAAGACTCGATCTATCTCATCAATTGCATTAGCTTGTGCGTCTGCCGCTTTGTTGCTGGCACTGACCTTCACTGCTGTATCTGCCCAGGCAGCACCCACCACGCCTAATATTTTGCCAGCTTCTGCGCCGGCATTGCAGCAAGCATCTCCTGTGCCGGCGGCTAACTGCTCAGCCTGTCATTGCGAGCCGCCAAAGGCGGCGAAGCAATCTCCACCATGCGAACAGGGGATTGCTTCGGCGCAGAGTTTATCCTAAGCGCAGCGAAAGACGCCTTCGTAACCCTGGCGCCCAAGACTAGCGTCCCGGACAGGCTGCCCGCCAGGGCACGTCTGACAGACGCCGGGCCGAGTTATGCTGGCAGGCAAAATCGCGGCGGGGCTTGACAAACCGTCTCAAATGTGATATAGTGTACGTAATACACTAATGCGGCGACGCCGCTTTATTTTCAAGTTTGTTTAGTGTATAAAACACACTAAAGAGGAGCGTGCGCTATGAAATGGCATTCACCTTCTCAAGGCGACGGGCAACGCTATGCGCCGGCGGAGGTGTTCGCGGCGGGGCTGCGCCACCATCACATCGCCAACACCGCCTACCCCATCCACCACAGCCAGACCATGAAGCCGTACCGGGTGCACCGCGGCGAGTTCGAGTCTGTCGCTGCCCGGGCGTGGCAAGGCGTCGAGGAACTGGGCCTGTACGTGCACGTGCCATTCTGCCAGGGGCGCTGCGCCTTTTGCGAATACACCGTCATTGACTCGGCAGACAATCAAAAGTACGAGGAGCGTTATTTCGACCTGCTCCTGGCGGAGATGGAATTGTACCGCGCCCTGCTTGGCCCCAAGACCCTGATTGGCTTTGACATCGGCGGGGGGACGCCGGCCCTGGTGAGGGTGGAAAACATCGAACGGGTGGTGCGCGCGGCCCGGTCGGCCTTTCGCTTCCGGCCCGGGGTGGTCATCAGCATCGAAACCACGCCGTCCATCGCCGCCAAGCAGCCGGAAAAAATCGCCGCGCTGCGGCACATGGGCATCGAGCGCATCAGCATGGGGGTGCAAACCACGCAGCTTGCCCTGGCGAACAAGATCGGGCGCGAGTACAAGGGATTCGCCAGCTTGCAGCGGGCCGCCAGCCACATCCGCGCCGCGGGCTTTAGCCGGTTCAACATTGACCTGATGTACGGCTTTGCCGGGCAATCGGTGGATGATTGGCGGGGCAGCGTGGAAAAAAGCCTCGAACTGGACTCTGACTATATCACGCTCTACCAGATGCGCTACAAAGGCACCAAGCTGCAAGCGCAAGCAAACGAGGTCTCCAAAGAAACCATTGCCGAGATGGTAGCGGCGGCGCGCGCGCGCCTGCTGGCGGCCGGCTATGCGGCGACGCCGGGCAAAAATACCTACAGCCGCATCCCCGGCGACGTGGGCGCCAGCGACTATTTGACGCATCGCGTCATTAGGGGCACGCCCTACCTGGGCCTGGGGCTGGGTGCGCAATCGCTCACCCACACCACGCTGGCCTACAACCAGGGCGCGGCCTCCAAGACCATCCCGCCTTACGAGCGCGCCGTGCAGGCCGGGCAACTCCCCATCCAAGACCTGTACGACTTGCCGCTGGTTGCGAGCATGGCCAAAATGATTTCCGTCTCGTTTTACTTTGGCGAAATCAACCTGGATTACTTTGAACGCAAATTTGGGACGCCTCTGGAGGCTCAATTTCCACAAGAAGTAGCTTTTGTGTTGGAGCGAGGCTTGATGGAATATCGCAATGGCTGCCTGGGATTGACTGACGATGGGGTCAAGGCATACAACGGCGTGATCGCGCTCTTTTACGCTCCGGCGGTAAAGGCGCATTTGCTGCAGCGGCCAGTGGGATTCCAGAAACATGAAACCGTATGACTTTGCCAATATCCTCTTTGGCGGGCCGTGCAACCTGCGCTGTCCCGACTGCATTGGCCGCCAGCTTGACCCGGCGCTGACGCCGGATAACCTGGACGAATTTCCGCCGCGCAATCTGGATGTTTTTATCGCGCTGCTAAAACAACACGGCGTCACCCAAGTGGTCTTTACCGGCGCCAACACCGATCCTCAACTGTATCGCCACGAGGATCGCTTGCTAGATTGGCTGCGCGAGCGCCTTCCTGAAACGCGCTGCTCGCTGCACACCAACGGATTGCTGGCGCTGCGCAAGATAGAGACGTTCAATCGCTATGACCGGGTGACGCTCTCCTTTCCGTCATTTGACCCGGCTATCTATCAAAAGATGACTGGCTCGGCGCGCATGCCGGACCTCTCCCGAATCTTGCAACAAGCCCGGGTCCCGGTAAAGATCTCGTGCGTCGTCAATCAGCACAATGCCAGGCACATAAGTGAATTTCTCCGCCGCTGCCAGGGGTTGAACATCAAGCGAGTCGTGTTTCGCCCCGTGTATTATCCCGGCTCTATTCCGGGCAGCTCGTCACGGCATCTGGATTGCCTGCTCGGCCTGCCCGGCCTGGTTCAAAAAACAGCCTATCGAGGCAACCCCATGTACGAATATGGCGGAATGCAAATCACCTGGTGGGATTTTAGTCAAAGCACCAGCGCCTCGCTGAACCTCTTTAGCAATGGCCACATCAGCCCCGATTATCTGCTCGTAAAAGCATCTCACGTCCAGCGCAAGTTGGCACGCGCGCCCGCATCCAGCAGAACAGTCACCAGGCAATGAGCTTGCCGCAACCAAGTTCGTGTCTTAAAACCCGTACAGGAATACTGCTCGCGCCCGGAAACTGGAGCCGCCGCGTCTTGTTTTTGCTTCCACCTTGTGCTAGAATGACTAGGCGGGTCGGCTACGCCGACCCGAAGCAGTTTCGAGCTTTGCCCGAAACTGCGACCGAGAAAGAACATTTTTCCGAAAGGGCAACACGAATGACACGACAAGAACTGCGCGCTATGATGGAAGGCATGTTTATCAGCGCCCTCATCACCTTGCTCTTGTTTCTGGGGGGGCTGTCACTCTTGCCGCCCACCATTTATTGGAGCATTGCCATTTTTGCGGTTCTCTCTGGAATGTTGGCCCTGTATTACGAGCTTAAGGGCGAAGAAGAGTGGACGCGCTCGCGGCAAGAACTGGTGTATGCCATGCTCATCGGCGTGGTCATTTTGTGGGTATTTTTCAGCGGCGGCACGCCATTGCTTTTTTGGGGCGGGATCGCCTTTTGGGTCGTGTTCAGCGTGCTGGCGTTCCTGTTCGACCGGCGCGCCAAGCAAAAACTGGAGCGGCTGGCCGAACAAATCGCGGTGTACTGCCCGCGCTGCGGAACCAAAAACAGCAGCGGCGCCCGGCTTTGCGTCAAGTGCGGGCTGCAATTGGCGCACATTTACAAAATCATCCAAAGAGCCAACACACAACGCCATTGATGGCCGCGCTATCTGCCCACAATATCCATTTGCCATAAACGTGATTTTAAGCGAAAATAAACACTCACAACAGCACCAGATCATCGTTTAATCCAGGGCCAGATACCCTGGTCATTGCTACTTTACAAGGGGATGTATGAATATCAAAACGCAACACACTGCTATCCAGACCGTCGCCGCAGACGCCATCATCGTCAACCTGTTCGAAGACGCTCAGCAACCCACAGGCGCAGCCGCCGCCGTGGACCAGGCGCTTTCCGGCGCAATCGCCGCCCTGATCCAGGGCGGCGACCTGAAAGGCAAATCCGGCCAGGTTGCTGTGCTCTACCCACGCGGGGCCATCCCGGCAACGCGCGTGCTGGTGGCGGGACTGGGCAAGGCCCAAGATTTCACGCTCGACCAGGCGCGCAAAGCCTCGGCCGTTGCGTGCCGCATGGCGCGCGAGTTGGGCGCGGAATCTATTGCCAGCGTCGTTCACGGCGACGGCGCGCAAGCCGCGCAGGCCAGCGTCGAGGGGGCCGTGTTGGGACTGTACGAATTTCGCGTCCACAAGACCGAGCCGGCTCCACGTAAAGCCGTGCACACTTTTACGCTGGTCGAGGCGGACGCAAACAAGATGCCCGACGTCGAACGCGGCGCGCGCATCGGGCGCGTAGCAGCCGAGGCGACTTGCCTGACGCGCGACCTCGTCAATCAGCCCGCCAACTATATGACGCCGACGCTGTTGGCCGAAGCGGCCAGTCAAGCCGCCGCCGAAAGCGGCCTGCACTGCCAGGTGTATGGGGCAGAGTGGATGCGCGAACAAAACATGGGGGCGCTGCTGGGCGTCACACAGGGCAGCGATGAACCCCCGCGTTTCATCGTCCTGGAACACGGGCGAGGCCGCTCCAGGCAGCCGCTCGTGTTTGTGGGCAAGGGCATCACATTCGACTCGGGCGGCATTAGCATCAAGCCGGCTGAAGGTATGGAAGCGATGAAAAACGATATGGGCGGCGCGGCCGCCGTCGTGGGCGCGCTGCGCGCCATCGGGCAACTCGACCTGCCGCTGCACGTCGTCGGCATTATCCCCGCTTGCGAGAACCTGCCGTCAGGCCACGCCTACAAGCCAAGCGACGTGCTACGCGCGCGGAATGGCAAAACCATCGAAGTCCTCAGCACGGACGCCGAGGGGCGGCTGATCCTGGCCGACGCGCTGTGCTACGCGGCAGAGTATCAGCCGGCCGCCGTCGTTGACCTGGCCACGTTGACCGGCGCGTGCGTGGTGGCGTTGGGCAAAAACGTGGCCGCCGGCTTGTTCTCTTCGGATGAGGGCCTGCGCGATAAGGTGCGCCAGGCCGGGGCGAGCGCCGGAGAAAAATTGTGGCCCATGCCGCTGTTCCCAGAATATCGCGAAAGCATCAAGAGCGACGTGGCCGATATCAAGAACCAGGGCGGGCGGCAAGGCGGCGTGGGAACGTCGGCCGTTTTTCTGCAAGAGTTTACGGGTTATCCATGGGCGCACCTGGACATTGCCGGCATGGCGACCATCGAAAAGGAGAACGGCGAGTACGTAAAAGGCGCGACCGGGTTTGGGGTGCGCACCCTGGTCGAGTTGGCGCAGCGTTGGGCCTGATACGGCTCGCTTCTTTCCACTGCCGCCCCGTCACTGGACTGGCGCTCAGCGGCGGTGGGGCGCGCGGGCTGGCCCACATTGGCGTACTCAAGGCGCTGGAACGCGAGCAGATCCCCATAGACCGGCTGGCCGGCACAAGCATGGGGGGCGTGATCGCTGCCGGTTACGCAGCGGGATTCAGCCCGCTCGACCTGGAACGCGAGGCGCTAAAATTAAACAACGCGCGCACGCTTTTGAGCCTGATTGATTGGGCCGGCCCCGAAAGCGGCAGCCTCATCCATGGAAGCCGCATGGCGGCTTATTTTGAACGCCAACTGCAACAACGCACCTTTGCCGACCTGGCCATCCCGCTGGCGTTGGTGGCAGTAGATTTGAACAAGGGCCAAGAAGTCATTATGCAAGAGGGGCCGCTCGTTACTGCCATACGGGCGACCATGGCCGTGCCGGGCCTCTTGGCGCCGGTTATTGTGGAGGGCAAGCGGCTGGTAGACGGCGGCCTGCTCAACAACCTGCCCGCCGACGTAGCCCGCGCCATGGGCGCCGAACTCGTCATCGCCGTGGACGTTGGCTCCAAACCCGGCGCCCCATCTGGGTGGGACAGGTTGCTCAAGCGGCGTTTTATTCCCAAGGGGCTGGTTGAAGTGATGAGCACATTATCCGACGCGCTGGTTGTGCTATCTGCCCCCCAACAAGAACGCAAACTGGCCCAGGCTCGCCCTCACGTCATCCTCAATCCCCCCATTCCTCCCGACGTCACGCTCTTTACAGGCTACGGGCGCGCCGCCGAATTAATCGCCATCGGCGAACAGGCCGCCCAGGCCGCCTTACCGCACATTCGCTCTCTGTTGCAGCCCCGCCTGCGCTGGCCGGCGTGGAGAAAAGTATAAACCCGCCAGGAGAACAGGTGACACCTTACCCTTCCGCTTTTCACCCAACCGGGCTATAATTGGGCCAGGGTTGGCTATGGTTGAAAATCGTACACGCGGCGAAATCATTTTATCCAGGGTCAAGTGGTGTGATAGCTTTCTGAGCAATTTGCGCGGCCTGACGTTCCGCCGCGCGTTGGCAGCCGACGAAGGACTGCTGCTCGATCAAAAAATCGAAAACATTGTCGCCTCCTCTATCCACATGATGTTTGTATTCTTTCCCATCGCCGCCCTCTGGCTGGATAACGAATTCCGCGTGGTAGATAAAACACTCGCCCATCCGTTCCGCCTGTATTACGCATCGCGCAAGCCGGCGCGTTATGTTTTGGAAGGCCCGCCGGCTCTGCTCGAGCGAGTGGAGATAGGCGATCAACTTTATATCAGCAGAAAAGTGTAATGAAAAATCGCATTTGTTTGTTATTATGCCTCCTGGCCTGCGCGGCCGCCTGGTTTTGCATGCCGGCCCGCTCGTTACAAGCAGCCGCCCTGCCCCCCCTGCCCTTGCACATCGAACCCAGCAATTCGCCGCCCCCTGACCAGGCAGCGGTTCACATTGTCTGCACAAACGACACACTCTATAACATTGCCGCGCGATACCACGCCAACGTCATTGGCCTGGCGCAACGCAACGGCCTGACCAACCCTGGGTTGATTTACGTGGGGCAGCGCCTGATTGTGCCGGCGGACGCGCCCATCATCACGCCGACGGCCACGCCCGTGCCCATAGGCAACGCGCCGGTCGTCCACGTAGTGCAGCCGGGTGAAACGTTATTTCGCATCGCGCTGCAATACAACACTACCGTCTGGAGCATCGTATCGGCCAACCAACTCGAAAACTCGTCGCTCATCTACGCCGGCCAGCGATTAATCATTCCCACCGGCGAAGCCGCGCTGCAAGGCGCGCCGCCCGGCGATAACGGCCTGCCCTCGCCCTTCGTCAGCGTAGAGGTGACGCCGCTGCCCATCATTCAAGGCCGCGTCCTTGCCATCTCGGTACGCACCATCAAGCCCGTGACGCTTCAAAGTTCGTTCCTGGAATGGATCGTCCCATTCGCCAGCGACGGCGAGGTGTATCACGCACTGATCGGCATCAACGCTATGCAAAAAGTCGGCGCGTACCCGCTGGTCATCACCGCGACCGACGAGCAAGGGCGACAGGTGGCCGTCTCGATGGACGTTTCGATTGTAGCCGGGAAATTTGGATCGGAATGGATTAACCTGCCGCCCGAAAAGCAAGCGCTGCTCGACCCCGATCTGGTCAAAGCCGAGCGTGAAAAACTGTGGAGCGTGTTTAGCGTGTTTCGCCAGGAGCGTTACTGGGACGGATTGTTCGGCCTGCCGGTGCAAGCCAAAATCTCGTCGGTGTTTGGCACGCGCCGCGGCTACAGCGGCGGGCCGTTCAACAGCTATCACGAGGGGCTAGACTTTTCGGCGGGCGGCGGCACGCCGGTCAGCGCGCCGGCGGCGGGCGTGGTGGTGCTGGCCGAAGCGCTGACTGTGCGGGGCAACGCCGTCATCCTGGATCACGGCTGGGGCGTGCACACCGGTTTTTATCATCTTTCAGAAATCGGCGTGACGGTTGGCCAAAGCGTGCAAGCCGGCCAAGTCGTCGGGCGCGTGGGCAGCACCGGCCTTTCGACGGGGGCGCACCTGCACTGGGATATGCGCGTGCGCGGCGTCAACGTGGATCCGCTTGAATGGACGCAGCGGGTTTTCCCGTGAGAAATTCAGATTGGGCAAACAAACTAGAGCAATGCAATACGACATAAGGAGATCATTATGAGCACACCTGATTTGACCGAGCATTTTGTCGAACTGATCAAGCGCACCTCGACCGATTTACCGGCCGACGTGGAGCAGGCGCTCAAACAAGCGCGCGAGATTGAAGCGCCCAACTCGGCGGCGCAAGGCGCGCTCGATACTATTTTGGAAAATATCGCCGCCTCGCGCGCCAGTTCTCGGCCCATTTGCCAAGATACCGGCACGCCCATTTTCTACGTGTGGTATCCCGAAGGCTGGAGCCAGCGCACACTCCGGGAACAAATCCGGGCAGCGGTCAAAACGGCCACCGAGCGCGCCTTTTTGCGCCCCAACGCCGTGGCGGCGCTTTCGGGCAAAAACTCGGGCGATAATACCGGCATAGACTTTCCCACCATCCACTTTGAAGAGTGGGAACACGACTATCTCAAGGCAGGACTGCTGCTCAAGGGCGGCGGTTGTGAAAACGTAGGGCGGCAATACAGCCTGCCCAGCGCCGAGTTTCCGGCCAGCCGCGATATGAAAGGTGTGCGCAAGGCGGTGATGGATGCGGCGTTCCAGGCTCAGGGCGAAGGCTGCGCGCCGGGCGTGTTGGGTGTGGCGATCGGCGGCGACCGCGGCACCAGTATCCTCACATCTAAAGAACAACTTTTCCGCCCCTTAAAAGACGCCAATCCAGACCCCGAACTGGACAAGATGGAAAAACAACTGCACGCCGAAGCCAATCAGCTGGGCATCGGGCCGATGGGCTTTGGCGGCAAGACGACGGTGCTGGGCGTCAAGATGGCCGAACTGCACCGCTTGCCGGCGTCGTTCTTTGTCTCGGTGAGCTACATGTGCTGGGCGGACCGGCGCCGGGTGATGATCTGTGGCCAAGACGGACAGGTGACCATTGAATAAAGCGTAAAACGTGCGCGGCACATTTTACACTTCATTGAGAGGATACACGATGAAAAAGTTAACCGTTCCCATCAGCGAACAAGACATCCGCGCATTGCGCGTGGGCGACCAGGTGTTGCTCAGCGGGGTGATCATGACGGGGCGCGACGCGGCGCACAAGTACATAGTCGAAAGTTTCATCAAGGGTCAAACGCCCGAATCGGAACGAGACATATACAAGGAGCTGAGAGAGGGGCTGGCGAATGGAGCGATTTATCACTGCGGGCCGGTGGTGCGCAAACGCCCGGATGGCAAATACGAATTCGTGGCCGCCGGGCCGACCACCAGCATCCGCGAGGAACCTTATCAGGCCGACGTGATCGGCCACTTTGGCCTGCGCGCCGTCATCGGCAAGGGCGGCATGGCGGCCAAGACGCTCCAGGGCTGCCAGGAGCACGGCTGCGTGTATTTGCACGCCATTGGCGGCGCGGGCACGCTCATCGCCGATACGGTGAAAGAGGTGCTGACAGTGCACAAGCTAGAGTTTGGCGTGCCAGAAGCTTTTTGGGTCATTCGGGTGGAGGATTTTCCGGCTGTGGTGACCATGGATAGCCACGGGAACAGCCTGCACGCCGAGGTGCGCGCCCAATCGCAAGAAAAACTGGCGCAACTGGTCGGCTAGTCGCCGCTTCAAAAGCCGGGATTTCTGGAGAATCCCGGCTTTTTTTATTGGCCGGCCGCCTTAGGCCCCGTTCGAGTTAGTCTCGGATTGGCGCGCCACGTCATCCAGCGCGATGGCCGAAACCAACGCCAGGATGGAAAGCATGTTCACGTCTGTATCGGTGAACTCGCCGCCGGCTTTGTTGACGACCTCAATCACACCCAGCGTCTTTTGACGAGCGAGCAGCGGGACGCAAATCAACGAGTTTGTATGGAAATTAAAAGCCTCGTCCACGCGCGTCGAAAAGCGCGGGTCGCGCCGGGCGTCGTTGACGATAACGGGCTTGCCGTGCGCCGCTACCCACCCGGCAATGCCTTCGTCTTTGCGGATGCGGTAGCCGGGCAACACCTGGCGCTTTTGGCCGTGCACCAGCGCAAACACCAGGTCGCCGGTCTCTTCCTCCGTCAGCAAGAGCGATGCGTCGCTGGCGCTCAAAACACCCAGCGCATACGCCAGGGTTTTATCCAGCAAATTCATCAGGTCGTGCTCGTCGCTCAAACTGCGGGTGGCCTGCTCCAGCACATCCACGGCCAGGATGTATTCCAGCAGCGCCCTCACCTCTTCCGTCAACCGCTCGTTTTCTTCTTTTAGCCGCGCATTTTCTTGCTGCAAGAAACGCACCACACTGTTCAAATCAGACATGCCTTTACCTCCTCAAATCGCGCTATGTATGGGGGGCATCCAGCAACTCTTTATTTTCTGGCTTTGGAGCCGCGCCTAGCGGCGCTGCGCTGCAATGCCAGGGGATGATCTTCCAACTCTTTTAACCGAAAACCCGGAACGCCTTCCAAATCAATTTGTATGCAGCGGCCACGATCTGCCAGGCGCGATACAATCCGGCTATCCAGCAATTTAGATGACAGAGCGGTCGTGATGATGGTGGGCAACTTGGCATTGTAGCGATAGTTGATAATCTGGTACAATTTTTCTTTGGCCCACGGCGTAGCGTTTTCGGTGCCCAAATCGTCCAACACCAGCAATGTTGTCCGGCGCACCTCTTCAAAAGGCCGCTCGTGCGGTGTAAAGTTCTGCGGCGCAAACGTGCGGCGCAGGTAATCGAGCAAATCAGGCACAACGGTGAACACAGTTTGCACGCCGCGTTCGTGGCAAAAATTAGCCACTGCCGCCGCCAGGTGCGTTTTGCCGCTGCCATACGGGCCGGTGAACAAGAGCCAGCCGGCCTCGGCCGCGTTGTGCTTGACGATTTCTTCAGCATACGCCTGCGCCTGGTAACGCGCGTCGCGCAGGATGACGTGCTGTTCAGGCGTCAGCTCTTTTTCACGCAATTTGAAGCTGACAAACGTCAAATCACGCACCAGGTTCAAGCTGGATATTTCCTCGACGTTCACCACACCATTGGAACGAAAATCGGGCGCGTTAATCGTCACGAGGTGCGACAAACCCGAGTCTACCATGCGGCTATGCAAACGCGGGTCAATACTATCTAGCGGCTGATTGGTGGTGACTACCGTTGGCAGGCGGGCGTTGTAGCGATAATTTAAAATCTGGTAAAGCTTTTCTTGCGCCCACTCGGTAGCGTTTTGTGTGCCCAGGTCGTCGAGAATGAGCAAAGGCGCATTTTGTACCTGGTCCAAACGCTCATCATAAGACACCTCGGCGGATGGGCTGTAGGCCGCGCGCAAATAATCCAGCAGGTCCGGCACCACCACAAACAACACCGCTTGCCCTTTGGCGATACATTCGTTGGCAATTGCCGCCGCCAAGTGCGTTTTGCCGCATCCGTAGCCACCCAGCAAGATCAGCCAACCCTGGGGAAGGGACGTATACTCCAGGCAAATCTCGTAAGCCTTGCGCAAGTTGGCGCGGCGCGTCGGTTCAAGTCCCAGTCCTTCGGGCATAAACGATCCAAAGGTCATACGTTCCAACGTGCTCAAATTGCCCACGGCGCGCAAGCGCTGCGCTTCCCGCCGCTGCATCTCTGCCGCCTTGCAAACGCACGGAAACATTTTGCCAAAGTGCGGATGCCCCACCGGCACACTTTCAGTAATATAGCCCAGGTCGCCGCATATTGGGCACGATGGAGACAAGGACCGCATCACAATTCACCCCGTATAACTCGCCTCCAATCTTCGGAGGCGCTGCTATCGCGCGGCGCGCGCTTGCCGCGTTGAGCGCGCCGCTCCAAGATAGAGCGCACATAGGCCCACGAGTGGACGTTCTGGCGCGCCGCCTCGCGGAACGCCTCCTCGATCCAATCAGGCGGATAGGTGTTTTCCGCGTCGCGCAGCTCGTCGGCCAGCAGCGGCGACAGCAAGCCAATCGTCTGCTCGTACAATGTAAAAATGTTGGGGCGTTCCACGCGCGCAGTCGCGTCTTGAGCAAGCTCGAGGCCTTCCGGCGATTCCCCTTTTTGAATAGCAGTCACGGCGGCGCGGCCTTTGGGAGTATTGAAGAAATATATCTCTTCTTCATCGCCGCGGCGCCCAACCTGCACGCGCAGCAACGCGCCTCGCGCCGCCGCGCGCTCCAGGCCGTCGAGCAGAGACGTTTCGTCCAGGTCGGCCAGCGCCGCGTCGCTCAACAAATCACCCAGACGCACACAACGAACCGCGCCCGTCTGCACGGTCAGTATGCGCCAGCAGGCCAGCGTCACCTTTAGCTCGCTCAGATTGTCCACGAGCGGCAGCAACTCGACAAAAAATGAATCGGGTAAAGCAATCTGGCGCTCTTGGCCAGGCCTAAAGCCCGCAAAGCCCTTCATGTCCCGTCCTTCGCTGCCATCGTTCGCTCTCTGTCACAACGTTACCTCGCGCCGCGCCGCGTTCACAAACTGGGCCAGGTGGTTGCGGAAGTACAACTCTACCCCGCCCGTCGGCCCATTGCGGTGCTTGGCGACAATGATCTCGGCCACGTTTTTGCGTTCGCTGGTCTGATCGTACATGTCGTCGCGATAAATAAACATCACCACGTCGGCGTCTTGCTCGATGCTGCCCGATTCTCTCAGGTCTGAAAGCATGGGACGCTTGTCGGCTCTCTGCTCGACGGCGCGGCTGAGCTGGCTGGCGGCCAAGACGGGCACGTTAAGTTCGCGCGCCAGTCCCTTGAGCGAGCGAGAGATATACGAGATTTCCTGCACGCGGTTTTCAGAGCGCATGTCGCCCGTCATCAATTGCAGATAATCTACGATGATGAGATCCAGCCCGTGCTCGGCGTGCAGGCGGCGCGCTTTGGTGCGTAATTGCAGCGCCGATATGGACGGCGTGTCATCTATAAACAAACTGGCGCTCGAAAGGGCGCTGGAAGCCTCGACAAAGAGCGGCCACTCTTCTTCGTGCAGATCGCCCAGGCGCAGGCGCTGGCTGTCAATCCCTGTTTCCTGGCTGACCAAACGCTGCACCACCTGCTCGTTCGACATTTCGAGTGAAAAGACTGCCACGCGCTGGTGGACGCGCCGCGCCGCGTGCAAGCCGATGGACAACATCAGGCTGGTCTTGCCTACCCCGGGCCGCGCAGCGATAATGATCAAATCACTGCGCTGCAAGCCGCCCGTCAGCCGGTCCAAATCCATAAAGCCGGTAGGCACGCCCAGCGGCTCGCCGCGGTGTTCGTACAGATATTCGATGCGGGCGTAATACGAGCGAATGATCTCGGAAATAGGCACCAGCTCGCGGGACACGCGCCGCTGAGATACGCCAAACAGCGCCTGCTCGGCGCGATCAATGACCTGGTCAATTTCCTCGGCCTCTTCGTAGGCCAGTTGGGCAATGTCGCTGGCGGCGGCCAACAAACGCCGGCGGAGGCTGGTCTGCTCGACAATACGGCCATAGCCCTCGGCGTGAATGGCGGTGGGCACCACGTTGATGAGGTGCGCGATATACGCTTGCCCGCCCACTTCGGCCAGTTGCTCGCGCCGTTCCAACTCCTCGCACACGGTCAAAAAATCAATTGGGTCGCGCCTCTCGTGCAGAGCCAGAATCGCTTCCCATACCCATTGATTTTTAACCAAGAAAAAATCGCCCGGCGACAAAAATGGCAAAACGCGAAAGAGCGATTCGGGGTCAATTAAAACCGATCCCAAGACTGCCTCTTCGGCTTCGAGGCTGTGCGGCGCCATGCGCGCCCCCAGATCACTTTCTGGCATGGGGATGTATCTGCATCCTCTCTATACAAATAGCCGAGGTCACTTGCCTCGGCCTGCAAACCCACCACCTCGTTCCAGACGCAAGTGGCCCGCTTGTCTCGCCTTTCAACGATCCAAATCGTCCAGGTCCAATCCTTCCAGCAAGTCTTTAAACGCTGAAGGGGGCTCGCCCTTGGCCGGCGCTTCGGGATTTTCCGAAACCTCGGCGATGAGGTCTTCTTCAGGAGCAATGGCGGCCCGATCCATAATTTCTTCTTCTACAAATATCGGCACGCGCGCCCGCACGGCCAATGCAATCGCATCGCTGGGGCGGCTGTCGAGTTCCAACACGCGGCCCTCGACATCCAACACAATACTTGCGTAAAACGTCTCGTTGCGCAAGTCGTTGACCAACACGTAAGAAACCGACGCGCCCAACTCACGAATGAGTGATTTGAGCAGGTCGTGCGTCATCGGTCGGGCCACCTGCACGCCTTGCAATTCGATAGTGATCGCGTCAGCCTCGCACGGCCCAATCCAGATCGGCAAATGGCGCTCGCTGCTGGCCTCTTTAAGGATTACCACGCGGTGCTGGGTCATCAAGCTAATGCGAATACTGTCAATCGTGACTTCAATCATAACTTCTCCCCGGCTCCTCTACGAGGGGCAAAGCACGCCTCACACTCGATTCCCCGCCAAACACGGTAGGGACTTTAAGATTATACCACACCCATACAAGCGGGACAAGCATTTTCGGGGGAGCGTCACACACTGGGGACAAGCTCGGCAGCGATTTTTGAACGTAGCCGGCCAATTATGACGACCGGAAGTTGAGCCTTTAGGCGGGGTCTCCGGCTTAAGGGATGCGGAAGACAATAATCATCCCAATGTCGCCGCGTAGGAGCACCTTTCCTGTCTAGCCGCCAGGCTGGCAGGCGCGACTATCGCGCCCAGCCTGCCCTGGCCGACAGGCCGGGGAGGGCGCTCCTACGAGAATTTTGGGACAGTTTATTTTTTCCACGTCCCTAAAGCCTCAGCTTCCGTACTGGGCAGCAGTACCCGACCTGATACGCTCGCTTTTCGGTCTTTTCAGTAAATGTGCTATAATAGCCCTGCACACGGCATTCCCCTTGAAAGGCGTAGACGTTGATGATTAATGATTGGATTGTGCGCCTGGCTCCGTGGATTCTAGGTCTAATCGCGCTGGGATTTCTTTTGATTGCCCGCCTGGTAATCAGAGATTTGATTATAATGCGCAGCGGGCACTATTACGTCGTGCGCGAAGACGCGCGCAAGCGCGCCTTACGTTCCGCGGGGCTGGCGGCATTGGTCCTGGTGGCTGGAGTAAGCTTTGGGTTATACGCCAGGGCGCTCAGCCAACGCCCACGCATAAGCACATCTATTCCTGGCAGCACGCCAACTATCTCGGCGCACCGGCCCACGGCTACCCCAACATTCACCAATATGCCATCGCCTACACTTGTACCCTCTCCCTCCTCGCGACCTTCAACGACCACACCCGTGCTCACTCCCACGCCATCCGTCGAGTTGCCTCCCCCCCTCCTCACGGTCACATCGCTGCCATCGGCTGTTCCCGCTTTGCCCAACGCCAGGCTGGGCGCTATCACGTTCGCCGCAGGCGCCAAAGAAGTCAAATGCCCGGCGCCCCCCTCCGGCGCTGGTCAGACAGAATTTGAAGCCGGCACACCCAAGATATGCGCCTATTTTCTCGTGTACAATATGGCGCGCAATACCATGTGGACGGCTGTGTGGTATAAAGAGGGTAAATACGTTGCCGGCGACCCACTTTTGTGGACTGACGCACCCGACGGCGTGGGGGTTGCTTTTTACGCGGAGCCGGGGCGCCAGCCAGGGCGATGGGAGCTGCGGTTATACATAGAAGGCCGCCTGCAAAGTATCGGCGCGTTTATCGTAAAACCGCCTCCCGGCTCGGCCACGCCGCAGCCTGCGCCAGCCTCAGCAACATCCCAACCCACCATATCCTCGGCCACACCTGAGCCAGCTTTGACTCCAACGCCAAATGGCACGCCGGCCAATTAGGCAGCTGGCCCGCCGGTAGAAACAACACGCCCCATCAGGCCGCGACGCCTATTCTGGGGATTTGCCCAGGGCCATCTCCCGCACCATGTTCCAGCTTTTGATCAGCTCGGCCGGCAAAAAGAGAGTGCCCACCTGGGGATCAAAGGACGAACGCTTGAGCACTTCCAACATGCGCAAAAGCACGAACTGGGAGGGAATCCTCGCGCCAGTTTCCGTCAACGATTGGAAAGCCTGGGTGATGGCAACAATCATGTCGGCCTGAGCCTGGGCCTTGGCGTCTTCTACGTATCGCAGCCGCTCCGCTTCGCCTTGCGCTTCGCGCTTCTTGGTCCAGCGCTGCCACAAAGCGCGCCAGGCTTCGATGCGCTGCTGGGCAATTTCGTCGGCGACCGTGATATTGCCCAACTCCACTTTGGTCGCCACCAGCCCCAGGGTGGGGAAGGCCTTGTTCAACTCAGTTTTGAGCTTGTCCAGCACTTCGGCGCGATAATGATTTTTATCCGGTTCGGCTGATCCCAGGAGCTGATCCAGCAAATAGGTCGCCAGGATGCCGCGCAGCGTGCCTTCCGTCACGCCAATAATTGCCCGGCGCGACCAATCAAACACCCGCTCAGTTTCGGCCCGGCTGCTCTCGCGCATCCATTTACGCGTGGCGGCGATAAAGATGGCCTCGTCTTTGGCGGGGTATGGATCATCCTGGCTCGGCGATTGTCCGCCGCTATCTATTTTAAACGTGACGTCGGCCTGGCAGCGCACTGGAATGCCGTCTTTGCTCATGGCGTTTACATCGTGCACCCATCGCTGCGGACGCAGGTCAACTACGTCCCACACTTTTTCAAACGCGTCGAGCGTCGTGGTGCCTTTTTTCAATACCCGCGTCAACTTGCCCGCCCGTTCCAGCACAACCGCCGAATCGTTGTGAACGGTCAATACCGCCGGCCCCCCCACGCGCGCCAATATGTCCTTGTCCGATAATGCCAGCTTGCCTTCTTTGACCGGCATATACGAACTGAGCGGAATCGAACCCAACAAGCGCCGCTGCAAAAAATCAAACCCTTCACGCCGGCTCTTGAGTCCGTACACGCCTCGCACAAAGTTCGCCGCCATAAACGCCAGCACGGCCATCACCATCAGCCCTGGCGCCATGTCACGCACCACAAGCCCCATCACCTCGTTAGGACATCCCGGGTCTGTCAAACACGACAAGCCGCGGGGCTGCAACTCCATGACGAGCGATAGCGCCAGCAACGCCGCCAGGGGCGTCAGGATCCATTGTACGGAGCCTCTACTGGATGTAGACACACGTCACCTCGCCTGGCGCTCAATGGCGCGCCGCAGCGCCCCTACCGTTTCAGCCGAAGAAGTCGGCAGGGCCTGCTGAACGGACGGGGTTTGAATCATCTTTTCCAGAGCCTCGACAAAACGCAAGGCGATCACCTCTGTGGAAATGTTCTTGTCAACGGTCTGGGCCTGCCTGACGCCCTCGCTGACTGTGCGTATCATTTCTGCGTGCGCTTCGGTCCAGGCCTTTTCAACGATACGAATATACTCTGCATCACTCTTGCCCATCTCTTCGGTGATGCGGCGCGTCCATTCTGACTGCCAGTTGCCGATGCGCTGCTGCAATAGCTTGCTGTCCGCCGGCATCAAATTGCCGACGCCGCCGCCAATGACCTGGATGCCGATGGGCTCCAGTTCATCTCTGAGTTGCTGCAGCAGCCTGGCCGCGATTTCTTGGCGCGGATTTTTGGATGGGTCGTCAGGCGCGCACAAATCGTCAAACAGATATTCTCCAATGATACGGCGAACGGCCTGCGTGGCGACAATGCTCACCATCTCGTCCCACGAGTGTTTTTGCTTGTTTTCAAATACCTTATCGTCTCGCCGCTCTTGTGAGTGCTCGACGGGCTGCCCGCGCATAATCACATTAAAGATAGAGCTTTTTCTAAAGGGAAAGGGCTTGCCCAACTCGGGTTGATCGCCGCCGGCGTAAATCCTGAAAGAAGCCGCCGTAAACACCTTGATGCGAATGCCATCCTTGGTGAGCGCCTCGACTTCAAAGGCTCGCTGTTGATAGCGCAAATCCATGATCTCGGCAATTGCTTCGTCCTTGCCCGTGAATGCCAGGCCAGGGTCCCGAACGCCCTTGAGTGTTATGGCATCAGCAGTGACCACGACGTGATCGCAACCTGTAATGATGAGGCCAGGGCCGGCAAAGAACGACTGCTTCAGATCGCCTGGCGCCCGCTGCGTCTTGGTTCTGTTTTCCACAGTATAGTAAGGATAGTTCGTGCCCAGAGTGCAGGTCAACAAGGCGCGAAAAGCCTGCCGCCGCTCGTCCACCGAAGGGTTATCGCCCAACGGCAGCAACTCTTGAGAAAGCCAGTACGCGCCGCCCCAAAACAGCGCGAGCGCGGGCAGCGTGAGAAGGATCAGCCCAACCGGACCGGCGGCCTGATAGCCCCACAGGCAAAAAATCCACCAGCCAGTCCACAGCAAGCCAAAGCACAACGCGCCGCGCCGCCCGAACGCCAATCCCCCGCTCACTGCTATCCCAATTGTCGCCAGGATGACAGCGGCGATCAAGCCAGTCCACCCCAACAAAGCGCCAGTCAGGCAAACCACAACAGCCATCACCGCAGGGACAAACAAGGTAATGGCGCCCGTCAGGCCATTCATAAAATAGCCCAACGCCAGCGCCACCCCGAGGGTGACGAAGGTGATTCCAAGCAAAGAGAAAAAATCGCTAGGCGTTATGGCACTCATACGCTCAATTGATCGTACAGCCTTTCCAGGCTGAGAGAGGGGCAAACCGTTTCAGGGCATTTGAGCGTCAGGGTGGCGGCCGCCAGGCCCAGCCGCACCGCCTCCACCGGGTCAAGCTCGTTCAAAATTCCAAACACCACGCCGGCCGTGAGAGCATCGCCAGCGCCAGTGCGATCGGCGACTTGAGCGCGAATGGCCGGGATATGGCCGTTTTCTTCAGAAGTGGCGTACGCCACGCCCATCTCGCCCAACGTGATGACGGCCAGCGTAATGCCCTGTGCGACAAAATAACGCGCCGCGCGGAGCGCCTGGTCGTAATCGCGCGCCGGCAGCCCGCACAACACCTCGGCTTCGGTAGCGTTGGGAGCAATCGTGTACAAGTGATTCAAATAAGGGCAAAGCCGGGGCGCCAACACCGCCGAAGTCGGATCTACCGCCACGCGCGTTTTATAATGCCGGGTCATTTTAAAAAGTAGTGCCAGGGCATCTGGCGAGAGATTGGCGTCGGCGATGACGAGCGGGGCCTGGGCAAACAAGCGCCGCCGGTCGTACAGATAACGCGGCGTGATAAACTCCATCACCGCCATATCATCCACGGCCACGTTCAGGCTGCCATCGGGGTTGAGCGCGGCCACGTACGCTCCCGTGCGCTGGCCCTCAGCCACAATCACATGGCTCACGTCAATGCCGGCCTCGCGCGCCTGGCGCAGAATCAATTCGCCGGCCTCGTCCTTGCCTACGGCGGAAAGCAGCATCACGCCAACGCCCAGGCGCGCCAGGTTTTCGGCCACGTTGCGCGCCACGCCGCCCGTGCTGTGGCGGATGCGCCCCGGATTCGACGTGCCCGCCACGAGCGGCGCGCTCGACCGCCCCTTCACGTCGAGCGACGCCGCGCCGACGACGAGCACGGTGTGGTCTGAATGATGCTCCATCGAGATTAATTCTCTTGCGACGGATTTAGCATCGAACGCAATGTTTCTAATGTATCGGCTGTTTCGCGCGGGATAAAAATGCCGGCCTCCGAGCTGGTTCTGATTTTATCCAGCGTTTCCACCAATCGCAGGGCCACCAGGTCGTTAGTGGCCTGGGGGTCCAACTCGCTGCGCTTTAGGCACGCAACAATCTCTCGGACCATCCGTTCGCGCGCTTCGCGCTCCACCTGCGCGTGCTGCTCCATTGCTCTGGCTTCACCGCCAGCCAGGGTAGCCTGCGCCTGTCCCTCTCGCCCGGCTTTCCAGCTATCTACGCGTTGTTCCTGGACCTTTTTATTGAGCGAGTCCGATGGGATGCGAAACGCGCTCAAACGGACGTCCAGCAAGTTGGCGCCAAAATTGCGCGCAGCGCCCGTCAACTCGGCGCGCAATCTTTCCAGAATAGCCCGGCGCGCATCAGCCGCCGCACCATCCGGCGATACGTCGAACAAGTCGTCGAACGCGTAATCAGACACAATGGAGCGCAGCGCCGAATCCAGATTGCCATTGACGCGGTCGGCCCAATTCATCACACGCTCTTTGTTAAAGTTTGTCTGAACTAGAGCAGCTTTTCTTAGCTCTTGTTTCAAGGGTGAGTAGGGCGATTTGTCGGTGGGATGGTGATCGGGATCCATCATTAACTGGAACGACGCCTGCACATCCGCCTCGATGAGAATGCCATCCTTGGTCACCACTTTGGCCGGCACCTGCCTCACGTGGGGACGAAGGTCAACCATCTCGCGGACCAGTTCAAAGGGGCGCATAAACTTGACGCACGGTCCCTCTATACGGGTCTGCAAACCGTTGCACTCCAGCACCACGGCGCTGTCGCTGAACACAACGACTGTGCCCGGCCCGCCGAGATTATACAGCGTGGTAGCGCGGTCTTTCTTTTCCACCTGGCCGTTTCTCACGATCAGGAAAGGATAATCCCGGATAAGAGGAATAGAAGGAGAAATGGGGCCAAACGCAGACATCGTCCAGTAATTGAACGCGTCGCGATTCGACAAGTGATACACAATTGCCACAAAGCGCGTCACCACGTAGCACAGCGCCGCCAGCGCCGCCACAGGCGCCGCCAGCGCAATCAACCATTTTAATATGGGGAAAACATTGATGGCCGAGACCAACCACCATGCCAGCCAGATACAAGCCGCCCACCCCATCAGCCAGATTGCTTCGCGAGCCAGGCCGGACCACTTGGCAAGTTCTTTTTCTTCCATGTCTTTACCCCCTTCTGGCTCTGCGCCTGGCCGCCGCCAGCGCGCCCTTGGACTCGCCTTGATCTAACGACGGCGACTGTTCAATCATCCCTTCAAGCGCCTCGACGGAACGTAAAATAATCGCCGCAGATGCAGATTCACGGGGCAGCGATTGGATGTTCTCTAACGCGCGCACGAGCGTGTCAAGCATGTCGCTCTGAGCTTGAGCGCGCACCTCGTTGAGGGTCCGCGCCGCCGCTGCTTCACCCCTGGCTTTTTCTTCCGTCGCCGATGCAATTCTGGGAGCGCGCCACTCTTCAATCCGCCAATCGGCGACGTTGGCGCTGGTAGCTTCAATATTAGACATGCCCACAAACAGCACCTGGATACCCCGCCATTCAGACGGCGAGTTGACCGCCGCGTCGGGGCTGCCGACGATTTCGCGCACCCTGTCGTGGATCGCGCCGCGCACCGCGCTGCGCCCCGCTGTGCCTTGTATTTCGTCAAAACGATATTGCGAGAACACGTCACAAGCAATGCCCTGCGCCAAATCGTAAATGTAATCGTCCCACAGGTGCGTTTTTTCCCGATCACTTTTTTGCGCCCGGATGGCGGCGAACACGGCCTGTTCGGAAAATGGATACAGGCGATTATGGGGGTTATTTTCTGGCTTGTCCATACCATGCGGATCGATCTTGAACACCAGGAACAGGCGCGTCTCGATCTCGATCCCATCTTTGGTCGTGCCTTTCACAGAACAAGGGCGAATGTAGGGACGGAGATCAACCACTTGCAGGGGACGCTCTCTGCGCCTGGAAAAAATCAGGCGCGGCGCGCCGACGCGGGTAAAATCCGGGCCATTAATCATGGGGACGGCGTAATGGCTATTGGCCACAATCACCCCCGGCCCCAGCCAACGCGGCACAATCTTGCCGCCAAATGTTTGCACCAGTTGCCCGTCGGCGATGAGAGGCTCTGTGGCCAGGTAATAGGGGCGATTGCGCCCGATCACAAAGCCGAGGATGCACTGGAGCGCCTGCCCCACATCCTGCGCGCCATTCAGCGGCAGCAAATAACCCAGCGCCATCATGGCCAGCAGGCTAATCCAGAAAAACAAGATGGCCGGCAGCGCAATCATCAAAATTCCCAGGATGCCGCCCAGCCACCACTCTGGATCAAAGTACTGTAATACCTGGGCCTGATCGGGCATCACCAGGAAATTGCACGCCGCGCCGCGGTACAGGGGGCCCAGGGCACTCAAGCTGTTCACGCACTTTATGGATATATCTTCCACTGTCCCCGCCGCGCTCGATTCTACAATGAGAGTTTGCAACCTCGCCTGGCGCGCCCAAACGCCGACCAGCCAGCCCAAGTCCAGAACCAGCCAATGAGCCAACAGCGTCACCGCACCGCGGCGCTTGGCCCACAGCCACATCAACGCGCACGACGCGCACTCGACTAAAAAGACACCGAGGACTGTCTGCATAGCGCCTCCTGATTACGAGTCACATGCTGTACGCTAGAATACTAGCATAGATTGTCTATTTTGGGAAGCACCCCCCCTCTGAAGTTTTGACGTTCTCCTGAAAAGTGTGCTAAAATTAGGTCAGCTTCTCTCGTCATCAGGAGCAGGACGGTGTCTCAAGAGCAAGTTGAATTATTGCGGAAAGCGTTTCCTGACCTGCCGGAAAACCTTTTGGCAGAACTGGCCCAAAAGGTGCAGAAACGCACGTATCCCATAGGAACCGTCTTGTGCAAAGAAGGCGAAATTGAAAATACCTTCTACATCATCTGCTCGGGGCGGGTCGTCGTCAGCAAGCTTTTGGATAGCGAAACCTCCCGCATTCTCACCTATCAAGGCCCAGGCGATTTTTTCGGCGAGCTGGGTCTCATCCACGAAACCCAGCGCGCGGCCACCGTCATCACCCTGGAAGAAACCCAGGTGCTCGAATTAAACAGGCAGGACTTTATGGCCTTTTTAGAAAGCAGCACCACCATGGTGACGGCACTCATGCGCGCGGTCGCGTCGCGGCTGCGCGACGCCGATCAGCGCTCGATTGCGGAACTGCGCCGAAAAAACATTGAACTCAGCCAGGCCTATCACGCTCTGGAGGCCGAAACGCGGCAGCGTTCCGAGTTCTTGACCACGGTGGCCCACGAACTGCGCACTCCCCTGACGACGGTTAAAGGTTACCTGGACCTCCTCGATTTGGGCCAGCTGCCCCACACTATGATAGACGGCGTCGTTGACACGCTTGCCAATAACGTGGACGCCATCGTCCAACTCATGAACAATATCTTGTTCTTGCAAGAGATCGAGTTAATCGAGCCGCATCTCCGCCCGGTGGACGCCGGCGAGGTCGTCAGCCAGGCCATGCAAGCGGTACGCCTGGACGCCGAGCGGGTCGGCCTATCGCTGCACCAGGAGATTGACTCTCCACTGGAGCCGGTTATGGGAGACCCCGGCAGCCTCAAGCAGGCCATCGTGGCCTTGCTAGAAAATGCCGTCAAGTTCAGCCCCAACGGCGGCGAGATATTCGTAGACGTGCGCTCTCGCGGGCAGTTCCTCGAGATCAACGTGCGCGACCCCGGCATCGGCATCCCGGCCGCCCAGCTCGACCGTCTGTTCGACCGCATCCAACATCAAGACGCTACAGGCGCTCACCTATCCAGGGGAGTGGGCCTGGGGCTTCCCATTGCCAAAGCCGTCGTCGAACAGCACAAAGGCTCTATCCACGTGACGAGCGAAGAAGGCAAAGGGAGCACCTTTACGATTCGCCTGCCTATTTCAAGCAAGTAACCCTCTTGTAACTTTTGCCCCCAGTCCAGATGTTACAATGCAGCCAGGAGCCTGTTTGACAGGACTCTACCAAAATCATCTGGAGAGAGTGATGTCCACATCAACCGGCGCGGCAGGCTTGGTCCGCGCCGCGCACAAGACATTCAATGTGCAAATTTCGTCCGAACACGCTGCGCTATTACGCCGGGCATTTCCCGGCGTGGACGAGAGCAGCCTGGGGATATTGGCCGGCATGACGCGCGAGCGCAGCGTGCCGGCTGGTGTGCTCTTGTGCACCGAAGGGCAAGTCGAAAACACGTTTTACCTGATTTGCTCGGGGCGCGTCTTGATCAGCCAGCACATGGAGGGCACGTCGCGCATCCTGGCCTATCGAGGAGCGGGCGAGTTTATCGGCGAGATGTCGCTCTTGATTCAAGACAATCGCCGCACCGCCGACGTGGTCACGTTGGAAGACACCCGCGTGCTGGAAATAGAGCACGCGGCGTTTGTGCAACTGCTCCAGCGCAGCCCCAGCGTCGTCCTCGCCATCTTGCGCGTGCTGGCCGCGCGGCAGCGCGAGTCGGATCAAAAGACAATCACCGACCTGCGTCAAAAATATTCCGAGCTGGCCGAAGCGTACAAAAAGCTGCAAGACAAAACCAATCGCTGGTCTGAATTTCTGACCACTGTAGCGCACGAGTTGCGCACGCCGCTGACCGCCGTCAAAGGCTACCTGGCGCTCTTGCGCACCGGCGCCCTGAAAGGCGAGGCGATGGCGCAAGCCATTAAAACGATTTCCGCCAACCTGGACACCATCACCCGCCTGGTCAACAATATCCTGTTGCTACAAGAAATGGCCCTCATCACACCCCAGTTTCACCTCATTTCAATCAGTGACCTCGTCAACACAGTCGTGGATAATACACTGAACTCTGGCATTCCCCAGAACATTGCACTTCACTCCGAGATTGCCGCCGAAGTGCCGCCCATACACGCCAACCCCGGCGGCTTGCGGCTGGCGCTCGGCGCGCTCCTGGACAACGCCATCAAGTTCAGCCCAGACGGCGGCGAGATTCTCGTGCGCGCCTATGCCCAAGATGACCAGGTCAGCGTGATGGTGCGCGATGCGGGCATCGGCATCGCGCCCGACGTATTGCCACACATTTTTGACCATTTTCATTACGATGCTATGGGAACGCACCTCTTTGGCGGCATTGGCCTGGGATTGCCTCTCGTCAAATCTGTGGTCGAACAACACGGTGGCGCGACTCACGTTCAAAGTGAGCCGGGCCGCGGCAGCACCTTTATCCTCACCTTCCCCACCGCGCACAACACACCCTGATCTCGCCAAGAAGCCTGACGCCTCATTGACATACTCGCCTTTTGCGGTATGATGAAGCGCATCTTGTTGACGAGCGCATCGTTGGAAAAGAACACACATTCCACAACGCCACCCTTCAGGCTGGCGCATTATGCCTGGCGCACTGCGCCAGTGTTGGTTTTACTGCTGGCATTTTTCCTGCGCACAGCCGCTTTGGAAATAACACCGCCTGGCCCGCGCCTGGACGAAATCACCGTCTTTATGCAAAGCGACCGCATTCGCGCCGGCAGCCGCCCGCTGTACGAGCCGGTCTTGGACGAAGAGCTATTGTTTCACTATACCCTGGCGGGCGCGGTCAGCCTGATGGGGCGGCACTTGATCATCGGACGGTGGCTGGCGGGGGCATTCGGCATGCTGGCGCTGGCCACACTCTACCCACTGGCGCGGCGGCTCGGCGGGCGGCGGGTGGCCTTGCTCGCACTGGCGCTGATGGCCGTAGGTTTTTGGCCGGTGATGTACAGCCGCTTTGCCATACGCTTGACGAACCTGCTGCCTTTTGTCACGAGCAGCGTATACTTGTTCTGGCGCGGCTTGGAGCGGCCCGCCGGGCAGGAACGCCGCGCCGCGGTGGATTTGACGATGGCCGGAATGAGCCTGGGCATCAGCGTGCACACGTATGCGTTTGGCCGCTCTGCGCCGGCGCTCTTTCTGGCTTTTGTGGCGTACCTGTTCGTGGCCAACCGGCAAACACTCCGAAAATATGCTATTCCCATCGCTGTGGCAGTTCTCATCCCCACCCTCGTAGACGCGCACCTGTTGCTCTATCTGGCTGCTCGCCCCGGCACGGCCTATCGCCTGAGCCAGGTCAGCGCCCCCCTCGACGCACTGCGCCACGGCGACCCTGGCCTGATCCTCAAGTACACGTGGCGCGCGCTAACCATGGCCGTGTGGAAAGGCGACCCGGAATGGCTGTATAATTTTTCGGAACGCCCCGTATTCGACCCAATCACAGGCGCGTTGTTTTACGTAGGGCTGGCCGTGTGCATCGCGGGTTGGAAAACACGCTGGCGGGGCGCGCTGTTGACGTGGCTGGCAGTGGGACTGGTTCCCATTATCCTCACCTGGCCGCCCGCCAGCTTTAGCCACAGCTTTGCCGCGCAGCCAATCTTTTACCTGTTAGCCGCTATCGGAATGGACTATGCCATACGCAGCACACCATACGCCATACGCCATATGTATTCCGTATTTCGTATTGCGTATCACCCCTTGGGGTCAAGCGCCACACTCACAGTGGTAATTTCAGTCGCTCTCGTCGCGCTCAATCTCGGCCTGACAGTGCGCGATTATTTTTTCGCGTGGCCAGTCCAGCCCGAGGTGCGCGCCGAATATCAAGCCAGCCTGACAGACCTGGCGCGCTACCTCGAAGCGCACGCCGACCTTTCCCCCGCTGTTGCCGGCGCCGCGTGGGTAGATACGTGGAATCCATACAACGCTTACGGCTTTAGCCTGATTTATCGCCGGGCCGACCGGCCCGTGGCCTGGTACAATCCCGCCAACGCGCTGGCCTGGCCGCCCGGCTCCGGCCCAATGGCCGTCGCCTTGCCGCGCATAGATCGCACTATCCCAACGCTGGCAACCGAATTGAGCCAACGCTTCTTTGACGACGCGCAACTGGTGTACGACGAAAAATTGCCCGGCGGCCAGCGTGTCTTCAAGCTTTACCAGGCGCGCGGCCGGCAGGCGCTCGACGACCATCTGCTCACACTGGGCGCGCCATTCATCACCACGCCACAAAGAACCCAGGTCATCACCGCGCCGGTCAACCTGGATAATCGCTTCAAGCTCCTCGGTTACGAGATCGTACCCAGCGCGCTCAAACCAGGACAAAAATTGCGTGTTATCACTTATTGGGAAACACAGCGTTCCTTCCTGGATAATTTGATTGCCTTTACTCACCTCATTGGCCCGGATGGGCAACTCTATGCGCAAGCCGACCAATTGGATGTGTTCACAGATAGTCTGTACCCCGGCCTGGCCTTTGCGCAATTACATCACTTGCGCCTCCCGCCTGATGCGCCGCCGGGCCAGTACCACGTCCAGGTTGGCATCTACCAACGCGGAAGCTTGCAGCACTTGCCCATCCTGGTGAACGGCCAATCCATCGCCGATGCTGTATGGTTATCTGATGTGACTGTGAATGAGCCATAAACGCCCCTCTACGCCTCACATTTCACGTTTAACATTCCTCGTCATCTTGCTGGCGGCAGCATTTTTGCGCCTGTGGCGATTGGACGCATCGCCGCCCGGTTTCACGCACGACGAAGCCGGGCACGGCCAAGATGCCATCGCCATTCTGCACGGCGCGCGCCCGCTCTACGAAACCATCGGCTATGGGCGAGAGCCGCTCTACGATTACGCAACGGCGGTGGCTATGGCTATCTTGGGGCGCACGGATTACGTGGTTCTCCGGTGGGTTTCGGCGCTGTTCGGCCTCCTCACGATTCTTGCCGTGTACCTGTGGGTGCGGCGCGCCTTTGGAGTATGGGAAGCGATTCTAGCGTGCGGCTGGCTGGCGGGATCGTTTTGGGCCGTTTCAGTCAGCCGGCAAGCGTTGCGCTCTGGCTTGCTGCCCACCCTGCTGGCCATGGCCGCTTATGCGTGGTGGCGCGGCGCAGAGCTTGCTCCTGACATCTCTAACAAGCATGAGAAACGCAGCACATGGCTGTGGTTTGCCCTCAGCGGCGTGTTTATCGCCGCCACGCTGTGGACGTATATGGCGGCCCGCGTGACGTGGGCGCTGTTCCTGGCTTTTCCGATTTTTCTTTTCGTCGCCGAGCGGGCGCGCGTCAAACGCCACTTGGGAGGCATGTTGGTGGCGCTGGGCGCAGCGGCGATACTCGCCGCGCCCATGTTTATCTGGCTGCAGCAACATCCCGGCGCGGAACAGCGCTTTAACCAGCTTGGGCAGCCCCTGCAATTGGTGGCCTCTGGCGACTTGAGCCAGGTATTAGCCAATAGCCTGGAGGCGCTGAGCATGTTCACGCTGCGCGCCGACGACTTGTGGATGTACAATCTGCCGGGGCGCCCGTGGCTGGGCGCAGTAGAAGGCGCGCTGTTTTACGTTGGGCTGGCCATCGCACTCTGGAGATGGAAACAGCCACCTTATGCCTTTGCCCTGATGTGGCTGATTGCCGGTACAGTCCCCAGCCTGATCACGGGCGTATCGGCCAGCGCCACACGCGCCGTGGCTATCTTGCCAGTGCTATACGTGTTCCCCGCGATAGCGGTAGTTCAAATCTCAAATCTCAAGTACCCAATATCCAATACCAAATACCAAATATCAAACCTTCCCAAAATCATCCTCATCCTCGCGGCGCTGGCGATTGTGTATGAAGGCGCGCGCACCTATCACGATTATTTTGACGTGTGGAGCCGCACTCCCGACGTGCGCGTGGCCTATCACACAAACTTGTTCGAAATCGCCCACAGCCTGGATCGGCCCACTACTCCACCCGGTGAAACCGTCGTATTGTCTTCTATTTATCCCGGACGTTACCACGACCCGTATACATTAGAATTGATGCTCGTTCGCCGCGACCTTTCGCTGCGTTGGGTAGATGGGCGCGGGGCGCTCATCTTTCCGGGCGGCGCGGCGCGGCTGATTGTGCCAGCGATGGCCCCGCTCGACCCGGCGTTGGAAGAACTCGTCATGCCGCACGCCCGCCTGGTCGAGCGACGCACCTTGCAGCCAGACGATCTCAACCCGCACTTCGACGTGTACGAGTGGGATAGCAGCGCGGCATTACAAGCCGCGCTGGCGCAAGCCTCCCCGATGACGCAAGAAACAGAACTGGGGCATACGATCGCATTGATTGGATATGAACTGCCATCTCACATAGCCAGCCCCGGCAGCGAAATCGCTCTCGTCACGTACTGGCGTGTGCTATCGCCGCCTGATGCAGAACTGGACACTGTGCTGTTCACGCACCTGCTCAGCCCTGGCGGGCAGCCGCCCGTGGTGGCGCAGCAAGACAAGTTCGACGCGCCCACGTGGAACTGGCGCGTTGGCGAGGTATTCGCCCAGGTGCATCGCCTGGCGGTTGGCAGCGACACACCCGACGGCCTGTACCCATTGGAAGTAGGGGCGTACACCCGGCCTGGGCCAACTCCCATCAACCCCGACCCGCCCACCACGCGGCTGGTCGTCTATGTGAATGGGCAAGCTGTAGGCGATCACATTCTGTTACCAGCGGTGCAAGTGGCACGATAGTGAATGGGCAGAACAACTATAGCCATCAGAGATTGAACATGCCTGACAAGCCGCTCCAGGATACAAAGACAATCAGCAACTTACATCGAGTGGCTTTTTTCGTCATCGGTTGCTTATGCCTATTGGGATGTTGTTGCATGGGAGCAATTATCTGGTGGGACGGATATTATACTGGGCGCGGGCACAATCTGCAATTTTGTTGTCATTGCGAGGGTGCGAAGCGCCCGAAGCAATCTCTGATCTGCAAGCGTACAGATTGCTTCGCCGCTCGCCGCAGGCGGAGCGGCTCGCAATGACAGAATTGTGAAAAATTGCAATTTATGACCGCGTGCAGTATACCTGCCGTTCAAGTATTGCAGGCCAATTACTTATCCTGGCGGTGATATGGTGGGACTGGTTGAAGGAGAGTGGTTCACTCACACAACTACCAACAACATAGATGAGGTAATAAAAGTCACCCTATGAAAATCATTGTTGTTACAGATACACACGCAAACCTTCCCGCCCTGCAAGCGGCGCTCAAGGCAATACGCGCCGAAGGGTACGATCTTCTTTTCCACACAGGAGACGCCATTGCCATTGGGCCATACCCGGCCGAGTGCGTTGACCTGCTGCTCAATACACCCAATGCTCAACTGTTGATGGGCAACCACGAGTCTTACTTTGTGGATGGCTTGCCCGAGCCGCGGCCAGCCTGGATAAGTGAAGGCGAGGTAGAACATCAACGCTGGACACACGCCCGCCTCGGGCCGTCACTACGCCGGGTACTGGCGCAGTGGCCGTATCTCATGGAACAGGATTTTGGAGGCGTTCAAACAGTTTTTGCACATTATGGACTTGCACCGTCAGGGCGAGATTTTGCGCCCATCATCAAAAATCCGATTGCACCGGATTTGGACCAGATGTTTGCTTTGCATAGCAACGCCGCACTCGTGTTTTACGGCCATCACCATTCTGGCTCGGACGTGCAGGGGCGAGCCAGATACGTTAATCCCGGTTCATTGGGGTGCTGCGACAAGGCCGTTGCAAGATATTGCCTTGTAGAGTTTCATCGTGGGCAATATACAGTTGAGCATCACAGCGTTCCGTATGATGATACGGAGCTTTTAAGATCCTTTGAGCAGCGCGGCGTTCCGGAACGGCAGTTTATCTACAAAGCCTTCTTTGGCGGGCGATTTCAGAGTCGAGAAAATCCGTCGTGAAATCTAGAGCTTGCAGCATCACCCTCTTTGCCGCCGTCTTGTTGTTGGCGGCTTGTGCGCGATTTGCCGCGCTGGATAGGCTGCCGCCTGGCTGGCGCGACGACGAACTCATCGAAGTAGACATGGACATGCGCATCGCCGCGGGCTGGCGGCCGCTCTACATTGAAGAAGCCGAAGGGCACGAGCCGCTATATCATTACGTACACGCGGCAACCATCGCGCTGTTTGGCCCAAGCCGCCTGAGCTATCGGTGGCTGGGCGCGGCGTGCGGGCTGTTGGCGGTGGCGCTGACTGTGGCGCTGGGCAAACGATTATTCGGCTGGCGCGCTGCGCTGTTCGCCGGCGCGGCCATGGCGGCCGGCTTGTGGCCGTTGATGTACAGCCGGCTGGGGCTGCGGCACGTTGGCGCATTGCCGCCGCTCTTATTGGCACTCTATGCCCTTTGGCAAGGGATAGAGGTTTCACGTAATACGCACTACGTAATACGCACTACGCACTACACACTACGTATTACGTATTACGTATGGTTCACCCTCGCCAGTCTGGGGCTGGCGGCGGGAATGTACATTTACTTTGCCGGCCGTGTGGCGCCGCTGATGGCGGCGGCGTTTACGCTTTATCTGCTGCTCTTTCATCGCCCGATTTTCAAAGCAACGTGGAAAGGTTGGCTGCTGGCAGGCATTTTGACCGCGCTGCTGTTTGCGCCGTTGGGGATATACCTGGCAACTCGCCCCCTCGAAGCGCGGCTGGAAGTGGTGGGCAAACCGCTGCTTGAATTGCAGCAAGGCAACCTGGCTCCGGTGCTCAAAACAACGTTAGGCACGCTGGGGATGTTTACGTTTCGCGGCGACCCGGAATGGTTGTATAATCTTGCGGGGCGGCCCGTCTTTGATTGGCTCACCGGCGCGTTTTTTTACCTGGGCGCGGCGCTGGCCGTGCGGCGATGGAAACGCGCCGAATATGGCCTGCTCCTCATCTGGCTCATCGTTGGACTGGCCCCGGCGTTTGCCAGCCTGCCCGCCGCCAGCTTTGGGCACACCATCACCGCGCTGCCGGCTGTGTACGTGCTGCTGGGCCTGGGATTGGACGCCGCCGCTAGATGGCTCAGTGCGCGAGGGAACCGGGGGCGATGGCTTGGCGTCTTGGTCATTGTCGGCGTGCTTGGCGCAAACGCCGGGCTGGCCGTGCGCGATTACGTGCGCTGGGGACAACACCGTTACACGCGATTTTTGTATCACGGCGACATGGCCCAAGTGGCACGTTACCTGAACAAGCACCCCGACCTTCAGGATATTGCCGTTTCGACCGCCGCCGAAGAGCTGCGCCTGGATGCGCGCGGCATGGCGCTCGACGTGCGCCGCGGCGCGCGCGTGCGCCTGTTCGACCCGCGCCACGCGCTGATCTTGCCGGCGGGCGGAAAAGTGGCGCTGATTTCCGATCCAGCGCCCGCGCCGCACGTTCAAGCGTTTTTGGCCGAACGCGCCAGCCTGGTTGACGAAGGGCCGCTCACTGTCAACGGCCCGGCCTTTCGCCTGTACGATGCGCAGCAGATTGTTCCGGCGGCCTCGCCGGCCGTCTCTTTACCCGTCACGTTTGGCGGGCGCCTCAGCTTGATCGAGTTAGACGTCAAACCTCAAGGGCAGGGGCTGGCAGTGCGCACAATCTGGCGCGTGGAGGCAGGCGACGCCTTGCCGGAAAAGCTCAAGCTCTTTGTGCATCTGCTGGCGCCAGATGGCAGCCTGGCGGCGGCCGGCGACCGGCTGGACGTCTGGCCGCCCACGCTGCAAAGGGGCGATCAATTCGTGCAATGGAACGATCTACCGACGCCGCCCCCCGGCCATTATCAAATTGCGGTGGGAGTGTACGAACCAGGTGGCGCGCGCTGGCAGATTGATTCGACCGGCGGCGAGCGAGTGCTGATCGAGTGGAGAGTGGATGAATAATATCCAACACCGCCTTTATTACATCGCACTGGGCACGGTTGCGCTGGCTTTTCTGGCGCTGGCCATCACCTACAGCGTCGTCAATCCGCTGCACGAATCTACCGACGAGATCCGCCATTATCGCTACGTGCGGTACTTGCTGGCCTATCACACGTTGCCGGTGCAAGAGCCTCACACACCGCGCTCGCAAAGCCACCATCCGCCGCTGTATTACACGCTGGCGGCGCTGGCCTCGTGGTGGGTCGAGCCGGATCACCCCGTATATTTTTCCCCGCCCGAAAACCCCTACTGGGGCTATCGCTACTGGGAAGTGGGAGACGACAACAAGAACCAATATCTGCACGGCGCGGACGAGGCTTTTCCCTACCAGGGTGACGCATTGATCGCTCACCTGGCTCGCTGGGTCAATATCCTCATCGGCCTGGGCAGCGTGCTGCTGACGTATCGCCTGGGACGAGTGGCGTTCCCCCGTCAGCCGGCCGTGGCGCTTGGGGCGACGGCATTTGTGGCGTTCAATCCCATGTTTGTTTATTTGAGCGGGACGATCAACAACGACATCGCCGCCGCGCTGGCCGGCGCGGCGGTGATTGTGGCCTGCGCCGAAATCGTCACGCACGGCGTCACGCTGCGCCGCGCCCTGATCCTGGGCGCGCTGTATGGCCTGGCGATTCTTTCCAAGTTCAACGTGGCGTTCATATTGGCGCTGATCGAGTTGACGCTGCTGGCCGATGCGTGGCAGCGGCGCAGCGGGCGGGATTTGATACGCGCCAACCTGGCCGTGCTCGGCGTGGCGCTGCTGCTTTCCGGCTGGTGGTTTGCGCGCAATCAAATCCTGTACGGCGAGCCGACGGGCGTTCAGCGCGTGACCGAACTGTGGGGTGTGCGCGATCCGCGCAGCAGTTGGGCCGTGGCGCTTTCTGAATTGCCTTACGTGTGGACGACGCTGTGGGGGCGTTTTGGGTACGGGCAAATCCCCATGCCGGAATGGATTTACAACGCCCTCAAAATCGTAGCCGGGCTGGCGCTGGTTGGATTGGCGCTGCACGCGGCGCGTTATATGAAAAGATGGCGGGCGGCTCCTGCCCCCAAACAATTGATCCCCGCGACTGCACAGGGGTTGATCTTGCACCTGGCGTTGCTGATCGCCAGCATTGTCAGCTTTGCCGGCGTGCTATTTGGGTACATGTTAATCAGTCCGGCCGGGCCGATGGGGCGTTTTTTCTTTCCGGCGCTGCCGGCGCTGGGTGTGTGTATGTTCTATGGATTGGCGGGGCTACTCCCGGCGCGATGGACACGCTGGCTGGCGGCCGCGTGCCTGCTGGGTATGGCGGGATTATCGTTATACGCCTTGATTGGCATTCTGGTACCGGCCTACGCGCGCCCCGCGCCGCTGAGTGAACAGCAAATCGCATCCATTCCACATCCTGCCCAGGCTACTTTTGGAGAACAGGCGCGGCTATTAGGATATGACGTGAGCACAGACAGGCTCACGCCAGGCGCGCCCTCTACGGAACAAGCGGAGGGCAATACGCAGAACGAACTCGTCGTCACGGCGTATTGGCAAGCCCTCGCCCCATCGGCGCAAGACCTGACGGTGTTCGTACACCTGATCAGCCGGGATGGACCGCTCGTCGCTCAACGAGACACGTATCCCGGGTTGGGGCGCTTTCCGGCCTCGCTGTGGAAACCTGGCGATACGTTCAGCGACCGCTACCGTATTGTGCTCGACCCCTACACGTTTGCGCCTGACGCAGCCGACGTAACGATTGGCCTGACCATCCCCGGCGCAGGCCGCCTGGCGGTGACGGACGCGGACGAGCGCAACATTGGCGCCACTTTTACGCTAACGCAAGTGACGATTGAATCACCCGGCGGCGCATATCCCAATCCCGTGCATATTAATTTCGACGACAAGGCGGCGATCGTCGGATACAACCTCAGCCCGCGCAGTCTTTACGCCGGGCAACCCCTCACCCTCACCCTTTACTGGCAGGCGCTCGCGCCGATGCAATACGAGTATTACGTGTTCGCCCACGTGCTGGGGCAAGACAATAAAACGTGGGCCGCCGACGACGGGCATCCACACACCAGTCCCCGCCGCATGTGGCGGTGGACGAGCGGCCAGGTGTACACAGACACGCGCGTGTTGAACCTCGCGCCCGATACGCCGCCCGGCCTTTACCCCATCGAGCTTGGGCTGTACGGCGGACCAGACGAAGAGCGCGTGCCTATCCGGGCAAGCGATGGACGCCCGACGGACGACTATATCTTGCTGACGCAAATCAGGGTGAGGGCGCCGTGAACAAGCGATGGTTTGCACTGGTTGGTGTGCTGCTCGCCGCCGCCGCGCTGCGATTAATCAGCCTCGGCCACGTGCCCCCCGGCGTCGAGCACGACGAGGTCGCCGAAGTTTTAATCGCCCAGGCGATTTGGAACGGGCAACACGCGCTGTTTTTTCGGCAGGCTTTTGGCCAAGAGCCGCTGTTCCTCTACCTGGCGGCGGGGGCGCTGGCTGCGTTTGGATGGAATGTGTTGGCCTTGCGTTTCGTCTCGGCGGCGGTGGGCATGTTGACCGTCGCCGCCGGCGCGCGGCTGGCGCGGCGCTTGTTCGGCTGGCGCGCGGCGCTGGTCACTGCCGGCGGATTGGGCGTGATGCTGTGGCCCGTGTTTTGGAGCCGCGTGGGGCTGCGCGGGATGACCTTGCCGCTGTTCATGTGCCTGGGCGCGGACGCGCTGTGGCGCGCGCTCAAATCTCCGCGCAGAAACGTGACACACGCTCTCCTCGCCAGTTTATTCTTTGGATTATCGGCCTACACCTATCTGGCATCGCGTGGGCTGCCCATCTTGTTCGGGGTGTTTATCATTTATCTGCTAGTTTTCGACCGCGCCCTGCTGCGCCGCAAATGGCGCGAGCTGTCAATCGCGCTGGCGGTAGCGGCGCTCGTCGCCTTGCCACTGGTCATCTACCTGATTTCGCATCCAGACGTGCAGTACCGCGTGGCGGAGGTTAACGCGCCGCTGGTTCAACTTGCGCAAGGCGATCCGACCGAAATGCTGGCAAACGTGCCGCGCGTTTTGGGCATGTTCAGCCTGCACGGCGATTCGACTGTACGCAACAATCTGCCGGACCGGCCCGTATTCGCCGAGCCTGTATGGGCGATTCTGTTTTACGTGGGGGTGTGCGTGGCGCTGGCCCGCCTGCCAGACGCGCGTTATGGCTTTGTGTTGATCTGGCTGAGCGTAATGCTCACCCCGACGTTGGTCACCACCGATGCGCCAAACTTTGTGCGCGCGTTGGGCGCGCTGCCGGCGGTGATGCTATTGCCCGGCATTGGGACAGAGTGGGTTTCTAAATTCCAAAGTCCAAATTCCAAAATCACGGCTTGGGCGTCTCGCGCCTCGCGTTTCACGTATCACCTGGTTGGCCTGGCCCTGGCGCTCAACATTGGGTTGACGCTGTACGACTATTTCATCCGCTGGCCGGCCATTCCCGAAACACAATTCGTATGGCAAAGCGATCTGGCGGCTGTGGCGCGCTCGCTCGACGCCGATCCGCAAGCAGTAGATGTGACCATCGCCGGGCTGTCAAACAACTCGATGGACGCGCCCAGCCTGTCGCTCTTGATGCAGCGCAAGGATGTGCGCGTGCGATGGGTAGATACAGGCAGTCCCCTCAGCGCCGGCGGCACGCTCGTCATGCCCCTCAGCGGGGGGCGGCTGATCGTGCCGTCCATCGTCCCGCTAAATTACGCCCTGACCGAGCGGCTAACGGGGTTGGGCGCGCGCCGGGTTGACCCCCGCGACAGTACGGGGGTTGACCAGGCTCGCTTTACCGAGTTTTGGCTGCCTCCCTCCACGTTGGCAGATATCCCGCAAGCGCAGTTCGAGGCAAATGTCAGCCTGCTCACTATGCAAATGCCGGCGGAGGTGGTCGCGCCAGGCCAGGTCATCACGGCCCTGAGCACGTGGCAGGCCGCCGAGCCGCCCTACCCGCCGCTCAAGATTTTTGTTCACGTGGTGGATGCGGCGGGCGATATACGCGCCCAGCACGACGGGCTGGATAGTCCAAGTGACTTTTGGCAACCGGGCGATGTCATTGTTCAGGTCCACCCCATTCCGCTGCCCGCCGACTTGCCACCCGGCGAATACCTGCTGCGCACAGGAGTGTACGACCCAGACACATTATCGCCGTATCGTTTGATCCACGGCGGCAATGTTCTTACCATCGGCGCGATTCAGGTGTATAATTCATCCCCATGACAAATGATTCCACCCCTCCACCCGAGGCCAAACGCCGTTGGCTCGACCTGCTCAAGGCGCTCGTCAGCGTGGCGCTTTTGGCGCTCTTGATTTACAGAATAGACCTGAACGAGACGTTGATGGCGCTGCGCAGCATCAACCTCTGGCTGCTGGCGGCAGCCTGGCTGCTGTACCAATCTGGCATGTTTATCCGCAGCGAGCGCTGGCGGGCACTCATCACCTCGTTGGGCTACCCATCCAGCTCGCTGCGCCTGACGGCGCTTTATTACGTGGGCACGTTCTTTAGCACCATGCTGCCCACCGGCTTTGGCGGCGACGTGGTCAAAGCTTACGAGCTGGCGCGCGACGTGGGTCACGCCGCCGACGCCGCCGGGACAGTGTTGATTGATCGCTGGTTGGGGCTGTTGGTGCTGTTTATTCAGGCGTTGGTGGCGCTGCCGTTTAGCATGGGGTTGGTGCCGCGCTCCATCGGGCTGAGCATCGGGGGGCTGGGGCTGGGAGCGTTGCTCGCCACGCTGCTCTTGTTCGAGCCGGGCTGGCAGCAGCGGTTTGTGAGCCGGCTGCCGGGCGTGTTGGGCCGCCTGGGACGCAAATGGCTGGAGCTTTCTGAGACGGCCGTGCACGGCTATGGCCGGGCCGGCCTGACGCGCGCATTGCTCTTTTCAGTTATCTTTAACCTCGTCCACGTCATCAATCACTGGGTCATTGGCCTGGCGTTAGGCGTGAATATATCGCCCGGCTATTACTTTTTGCTCGTGCCCATCATCTCGCTCTCGCTCACCTTGCCTATCTCTATCAGCGGCATTGGCGTGCGCGAAAGCGCGTTCGTGGCGCTGTTCGCGCTGGCTGACGTGCCCCAGCCGCAAGCCTTTGCTATGGGACTGACGGTTTTTGCGCTGCAAATCAGCGCGGCCATCATCGGCAGCGTGATTTACGCCGTGCAGGGGATACGCGGCACCATGGGGCGGCGCCGGTCATGACGAAACGCTGGCAACTGTGGGCCGCGGTGGGATTATGGCTGGCCGCTTTTGGGTGGATGGCATTTAACGCCCAGGCGCAATCGCCCACCATGGACGAGCAAAACCACATTGCGCGCGGCTATGTTTTTTTGCGCACGGGCGATCCGCGCCTGAGCGTCGAACATCCCCCCCTCATCAACAGCCTGGAAGCGCTGCCGCTCTTGATGCTGCCCGACGTGCAAATCCCCACCGACGATTGGGCGTGGGAAGCGGGGGAATGGTATCGCTTTTCCGATCTCTTTTTGTGGTATCAGAATCACGACGTTGATCGCATGATTTACCTGGCGCGCCTGCCGGTGATTGCACTGACATTATTACTCTCGGCGATGGCAACGCGCTGGGCAAACGTGTGGGGCAAATCCTGCGCGCTTCTCACACTGGCATTGATCACACTGGATCCCAACATATTGGCGCACGGGGGGCTGGCCACTACCGATATGGGGCAAACACTCGCCGTATTCATCACAGGGTACGCCATGTGGTCTATCGCGCAACGCGACAGGCTACACCACAGCCAGCGGGGCGCTATATATCCAGTTGTTCTGGCCGGGCTGGCCATGGGCGCAATGCTGGCGAGCAAAATTTCGGCGCTGGCGTTTGTGGGCGTGTTTGGCGCGCTGATGGTGGGCGACGCCGTGGTGGCCGTCGCCCATCGCCAATCCCCACTTTACCATCGCTATTCGTTCATCGCGCGCCGCGTATTGGTTATGGTGATGATGACGCTTATGGCGCTGGCGGTGTTGTGGGGCGTATATGCGTTTCAAATCGCCCCGGCCACTGAAGGCGGGCCGCCGCTGCCCATGGGCACTTACTGGAAGGGCGTTCTTTCAATCTTTGAACAAACGCAAGGAGGAGGCCGCCCATCGTACCTGCTGGGCAAGACATCGGTTCACGGCTGGTGGACGTATTTCCCCATCGCCTTTGCCGTCAAGACGCCGCTGCCCGCTCTGATCTTGCTGGCGCTGGCAATTCCGGCCTCGATGCTCCTCAAACGGTGCTCGGTCTGCATATTCTTGCTTGCGCCGGCGTTGGCATACAGCGCAATGATCACCCAAAGCGCGCTCAACATCGGCTACCGGCACATGCTGCCGGCGCTGCCGTTCTTGTACGTGTGGGCGGGGCAGTTAGCCAATATCAAATACCCAATACCCAATACCAAAATTCCACTCTCTGCCCTCTACCCTCTACTTCTCTGCTGGCTGGCATTGGAAACGTCGTTCATCGCGCCGCACTTTATCTCGTACTTTAATCAATTGGGCGGCGGGCCGGCCAACGGCTGGAAAATCGTGGCTGACTCGAACATTGACTGGGGACAAGACCTGAAGGCGCTGCGCGATTACGTGAGAGATAACCAACTGGGCAAAATCAAGCTCAGTTGGTTTGGCAGCAGCTATCCCGGCATGTATGGCATCGAATACGAGCCGCTGCCGGGCCTGCCGCACCACTTTGAGTTGTGGGCCGATCCGCCATTTGATCCTCAACACCCTGCGCCAGGCGTGTACGCCATCAGTGTATCGAACCTGGTCGAGACTCAATTTGAAGACAAGCGCGTATTTGGCTACTTTCGCGCGCGCGCGCCGGATGCGCGCATCGGTTATTCGATTTACGTGTACAAGGTGACGAGGTGATGCAAGGACGAGGCCGGGAACAACTTGCACTTGCCGCGTCGGCGGTTGTTCTCACCGCGCTCACAACATTTGGAACGCCGCAGACAATGCGCTTTTGGGCCGCCGTGGCGGTGCTGTGGTTGTTGCCGGGTTTCAGTTGGGCCGCGGCGCTGCGCCACAAGCCATTGCCCGAACGGGTCGCCTTGGGCGCGGGGATGGCTTTTGCCATAAGCGGGCTGCTCACCCTCTTGCTCCACCTGCTGCCCGGCCCGTTCCCCATCACTGCTGCCCGGCTGGCCTACCTGTTGGCCGCCGTAGCGCCAGTTCTACTTGCGCCGCGCACGTTGCGCCGCACACTCCACATCCCGCGCGCCGCCTCCTGGCTCGTCATCGTCCTCCCCATCCTCGTTGCCGCGCTCGCCCGCCTGCCCGACCTGGGCTATAGTGAATTTCAGGGCGACGAGGCCGTGATTTTGCGGCGCGCGGCGCAGGCGCTATCCGGCGACGATGAGCAGCTCTTTTTGCATCAAAAAGGGCCGGTAGAGATTCTCACGCCCATGTCGCTATGGGCATTGACCGGCAGCATCAACGAGCCGCAGGCGCGCGCGCCTTTTGCATTGGCGGGGCTGGTTGCAGTGGCCGCCGTGACGTTGTTGGGCGCGCGCTGGTTCAATCTGCGCACCGGGATGCTGGCGGGATTGCTCGTTGCTATCAGCGGCTTTTTAGTAGCCTTTGCGCGCATTGTACAATATCAAAGCCTGGTGGCGGCGATGGGAGCATTGAGCTTGCTGGCGTTCACCGCCTACAGGCGACGCGGCAAGTTGAGCGACTTGATCATCGGCGCGATTTTGCTGGCGTATGGTTTGCTGGCGCACTATGACGCCGTGTTGGCGGCGCCCGCCGCGCTGTGGCTCGCCGGCCAACGCCTGACCGCGCACCGCGCAATGTGGCGGCGCGAGTTAGGGCGGCTGGCGCTGGCGGGCATGGCGGGCGTGGCGGTGCTGGCGATTTTTTACGCGCCTTTTGTGGCCAATCCCAATTTTGCCCGGACATTTGGCTACCTGTCCGGCGAGCGACTGGGAAGCGACGGGCCGTTTTACAACAACACCGGGCGGGTATGGGTGATGAGCACGTTTTACAATTCCACGTACTATGCAGCCGGCTTGTTGCTCTTGCTTGGCGCGTGGATTCTGGATGCGCTGTCCGCACTACGTACACATCACACATCACGCAATACGCAATACGCAATACGCAATACGCATCACACCTCGCACCTCGCGCACCACATCCCATCATGCCTCTATTTCGCTATCCCTTTTGTTTTTTACCTGTTCCTGGTATTTGACCCGCGCACGCACGTTTACACATTTTATCCGGGCGCGGCGCTGCTGGCCGGCGCGGCGGCGGCGCGCGTGTGGGATTGGGTGCGGGCGCGCGGGCGAGGCATTGCCCTTCTGCTGGCCGTAGCGAGCGCAGGCTGGTACGCGCTGTGCGCTGGCTACATCGGTCTGGTCTTTGTCGGTCATACTCCCGAATACAAGCGCGAATGGCCTGCCATTAAAAGCGCGCTCTATCCCACCACCTATCAAGACTTGCCGCTGTTTGGCTTTTTTGGCTTTCCTTATCGCGCCGGGTGGAAAGCTGTAGAAGAATTGTATGCGCAAGGGGTGCTGACCGGCGCGTACAATAGCAACGAAGAGCCGGAAATCACTACCTGGTACGTGCGCAGCGGCGCTCGCACCCTGTGCAGCCAGCCCGACCTATACATCATCGCCGAGCACGTTCAAGACGAAATCGCTCTCGACTATCAAGAGTTGGAACGCGACTATCACCTGGCGGCGCACATCACTGTGGCGGCGCGGCCCAAGATCAGAATTTACCGGCGGAACGCCCAACCGCCCAACACCTTTGCCGTCGAACAGTTTGCGCGCGCCTTTGATCAGAAAACGACAATCGCCGCTCAACTGCCATCACATTATAGCGGCGCGCAAACGGTGGGCACAAATTTCGGCAATGTGGGGCGATTGTTGGGTTATGATTCGAGCGATCGCGTCTCGCCAGGCGAGGCACTGGCAGTCACCTTGTACTGGCAGGCGCTTGCTCCCACCCGGCGCAACTACCAGGTCTTTACGCACTTGGTGGTCGGAGACAAACTTATCGCTCAGCACGATGGCGCGCCAGCGTGCGCCCTGAGACCCACCAGCGCCTGGGAGCCAGGGCAAATCATTCGCGACGAACACGTCATTCCTATCGGCCAGGATGCACCATCTGGCAAAGCCAGGCTCATCGTAGGAATGTATGAGCTGATCACCCAAGAGCGCCTGCCGCTGGCCGATAGGCCGGGTGACGCACTGCCCATAGCCGAGATTGACATCTTGCCTAGCCTGGCACCGTGAAGAATAGCTTATGACACGCAATGCTGCAGAAAACACATTATCACCCCGGTTTCGCTGGATGCTCGTAATCGTCTGCCTGGCCGCTGCCCTGTTCTTCCGGCTGTGGCATCTGACCACCATCCCGCCCGGCTTTCACCTGGACGAGGCCATGGATACGCACCTGACCCGGCAAATTTTGCAAGGTCACTTGTTCTTTTACACATCCGAAGGCTGGGGACGCGAGGGGTTGTATTATTACGCGGCGGCGCCAGTGCTTTACCTGGCGCGCGATAGCATGGTGGGCATGCGCTTGACCTCCGCCCTGCTGGGGGCGGCCATGGCGGGACTGGCCGGGTGGATGGCGACCCGCTTGTTCGACCCCGACACAGGCGCGCTGACCCTGGCCTGGACGGCGCTCACATTTTGGCCAGTCTTTACAAGCCGCGTGGCCGTGCGTAACATTAGCCTGGGCGTGATGCTAACGCTGGCTGTGATTGCTTTCTGGTGGGCGTGGAACGCGGCCCCCTCGCCGCGCCGGGCGCATCTGATCCGATTTAGTTTGGCCGGGTTATTGTGGGGATTGAGCCTGTACACATACCAACCTGCCCGCGCCTCGCCGGGCATTTTGATTGCATTTGTCGCGTACGCGGCTCTCTTTCATCGCCCGGCGCTGCGCGCCCGCTGGCGCGGCCTGGCAGTGGGCGGATTGGTGTTGATTCTGACCGCTCTGCCGCTGGCATATTTTTTGCTGCTCAATCCTGCCGCCGAGGGGCCGGAACGCATCGCTATGACAGCGCCCTTAGATCAACTGCTCGCCGGCAACCCTCAAACCATTGTAGAAAACGCGCTGGCCGTGCTCAAAATGTTCACGGTGCAAGGCGATTCATTGACGACCTATAACCTGCCAGGGCGCCCCGTCTTTCCTGGGCTGGCCATGCTGCCTTTTTACCTGGGGGCGCTGATGTGCCTGCGCCGGTGGCGCGAGCCGGCCGTCGCGCTGGTCACGTTCTGGTTGGGCGCCATGTTGATTCCCACCCTGCTCACCACCAGCGCGCCACACTTTTTCCGCAGCATCGGCGCGATTGTCCCCGCGATGATCATTCCGGCCGTGGGGCTATCAGCCGCCGCGCGCTTTCTGTCCCGGCGTTGGGGACAATGGGGAGCTTGGGCAAGCGGCCTGCTGATTGTGCTCATTTTGGGCCAGACGGCATGGCTGACGTGGCAAGATTATTTCAATGGGTGGGCGCGCCTGGAAAAAACAGCCACCAATTACAATGCGCGCGAAACCGCCCTGGCGCGCTACCTGCGAGACGAGGTCGGGCCAGGGCCGGCCGTCGTCGGCGCCAGGGCCTCCGAAGCCGGCGTGCCATTTGTCGTCTCGGCGGTGCTCTCGCAGCCGGCGCCCATCACACGCTGGGTGGTTCCATCCCAAGCCCTCGCCTTTCCAGCCGAACAACCCGCCGCTCGAATGGTCTTGATCACCGATATCAAACCCAACAACTATCTGATGCGGAACTATGCGTTCACGACGTCGTTAGCGGCAGACGATCAACCCTGGCTACAAGTTACGCAATTGCGCCCGCCAACTGAAGACGCGCCCCTGCCCGAAATGGAAATGCCCCAAGGCGGTCCCTGGTTCGCGCCGGCCGGCGCCGAACTGCCAGACTCGCCCGGCGCCGATTTGACGCCGGCCCATCTTCCCGTCAAATTCCAGGCAAGCCCTCAGGGGCCAGGGCTGGCTCTGGTGCGATACGGTTTATCCGCGCACTCTTTGCAAGCCGGGAAACGATTGCGCCTGGTGACGTTGTGGCAAATAGTGGCCGGCGGGTCAAGCGGCAGCGTTGCCATGTTTGCCCACCTGGTCAATCCTCACGGCCAGATTGCGGCACAGCAAGATCAATTTGGCTATCCTGTTCACAGCTGGCAAGCTGGCGACCTTGTCATCCAGGTACACGACCTGACGCCCGATCCTTCCACGCCGCCTGGCCGCTACTGGCTTCAAATCGGCTTTTACGAGCGAGATACGCCCGGGCGGTGGGCAGTTACAAACCCCACAGGCAACACGGCAGCGGACCGGCTGCTGTTGGATCAAGTAGAGATACAACCTTGAAGGCCAATACCTGATTGAGGAGAATGATGAAACGAACCTATGCCTTACGCATCACGGGAGTGTTTCTGCTCCTGTTCATCTTCTATCTGCTTATTGCGCGCTTTGCGCTTGCGCCGCTGGGATATTATGGCACGCCCGAGCAGCCGCGCTTTGCGGATCCCTGGATTGAGCGGGCCGAAACCATCCTCAGCGGCAAGCAACTTTATCGGGATGTATTCACGGCGACGCCGCCGCTGGTCAACTTTTTAATGATTCCTCCTGCCCTGCTGTCGGGTTTATTCGGTCACCGGAATCCGTGGGCCACGCTGGCCTTTATGAGCTACTTTTCGCTTTTCAATCTTTTCACAGCCTGGGTGCTACTGTTCGTATCCGCCGACGAAAAAGAAGGCTATCGCTCCGCGCTTTACTTTTTGCTCAACCCGCTCACCTTTGGCAACTCGCTTTTGCGCCGCCAGGACGAATCCATCCTGGTGTTCTTTTTCGCGTTGTCATTATTGTTCCTGATGCACCAGGCACACTGGAGAGCGCGCATCGCGATGGGATTCGCTTTGCTGACCAAAGTGAGCGGGTCATTGATGATTCCCATTGCTTTTTTGCACACTCGAGATTGGAAGTACGTCGTCATCCCGCTTGTTATTTTCGGGTTGATCTTTGCGCCTTTTGTGCTCACCGGCGGCCAAACGGCCGTCTCGAACATCACCCAAAAGGGCACGCAACATCCCTTTGGGTTTCGGGGTATTAGTTTTGGGGCGCTCTGGTTTACGATGTACGGCGGCGACTCTCAGGCCGCCCTGCCCATTTACTCGGCAGTCCTGGTAATCTGCACCGCGCTCGTCCTGGCGATTATCGCCTGGAAACCTTTGGGAGTGTTTGAAGATTTGAGCTTGCTGACCACCACTGTACTGTTATTCTCCCCCAATCTAAAATGCGGCTATTTTTCTCTGCTCGTCATCGCGATGACGCCCATCGTGCACAAATATCATCTCGAGGTGTTTTATTTTCTTTTCGCCCCGCTGGCGATTGTGGCAGATTTGTACAAGTGGCCCATAGAAAAATTCGAGGTCACTTTTGGTTTAATGATAAGCGTGTTTGTACTCCTCATCGCGGCGATGGCGCGGCTGCGATGGCCGCGCCAGGCAAGAACAATTGTAACAAAAAGCTAGCCGAAACTCACATCAGATTGCAAAAAAACGCTTCTGATGCGGGAACTAGATGCTCCCATTCTACGTCTCATGGATTATGCAAAAATCCTTTGTGAGAATGGAATGGGTCCAATGCTTGACAACCTCTATTAGCAGTGTTAGAATTGCGTACCGCCCGCGGTAGGGCAGTATTGCAAATCTTGTGTAATTTGCTGGTTCGCCCGCAGTTTAACTGCGGGCGGAACAAATTTACACAAAACTCGACATACTGCCCTAGGACGCCGTGGGCGCAATCGCGCAATATTCCTCTACTGCAACGTTCGCCCCCGGCGATACCCAATCAGGCCCCCAACCCAATATCACTAGGAAATTTTGCGCAAAAATGTAAAACAAGGAGTTAATAGTATGAAGAGTTCGTGGAACAAATCGTGGCCAATCACCCTGGCCATCATGTTGGGCATGGTTGCTCTGGTAATCATGCTGGTTGGCATGGCGTCTCCGCCGGCTACTCAGGCGGCCAGCCTCTCGCTGAACGGCTCGTCCAAAAACGTCGAGCCGCCCCTCATCCAGCCTGGTCACCTGGTCACCTACACCATCGTCCTGAGCAACGACGCCTCCACGCCCATCACCGCCACCGTCGTAGATTACAGCCCGCCGGGGATGACGTACATCACCGGCACCCTGCCCGGCACACTGTGGGGCATTTCCACAGACGTGCTCACATGGACAGGCCGCCTCAACGCCTACCAGGTCGTCACCATCACCTTTCGGGGTCAGGCCGATAGCGGCCTGAGCGACGGCACACACATCACCAACACCGCCGCCATCAGCGACGGCCTCAACCAACTCGAACGCAGCGCCACCGTCGTCATTGACACCCAAGCTCCCAGCCTGATGTTCGAAAGCCCGCAGTTGGGCGAGGTCATCACCTCCGCCACCGTCACCGCCTCCGGCCTGGCCTGGGATGCCGGCCAGTCGCCCTTCCCGCCTTCGCCCGTCCTCAATCCCATCAACAACAACGGCGGCGGTTACTACTTTGTCACCTGGAGCGCCACCGAGGCCGGCGCGCTCTACCTGCTCGAAGAAGACACTAGCCTGACCTTTCCTGATCCCAGTATCCCCTACTCCGGCACCGACACCACCACCCCACTTCTGGTCAGAGGCGCCGGCACCTACTACTATCGCGTCAAGGCCATCACCACCCAGGGCGCCAGCCCGTGGAGCAATGTCGTCTCGGCCACCGTCACCACCCTGGACGCCGCTTACGACACTCGCCTGCTCGCCTCCACCCAACTCACCAGCACGCTCAGCAGCGTGTGGGTGCAGATTGATAGCTCACCCTGGTTCCAGGCCAGCGGCACCCTGCACTGGACCTACCAGTTCCCACTCCCCACAAGCGACTATGCCGCCCACACCCTCCGCGCCTATGCACGCGACATCGCCGGCAACACCAGCCCCACCGCCACCCTGACCTTTTTCGCCGACCGCCTGGCCCCCTCTACCACCATCACCAACTTGGCCCAAAACCAAGAAATCGGCGGCCAATACATTATCCGCGGGACCACCGGCAGCGACGGCTCTGGCATTGCCCAAGTGATCATCGAAATTGACGACGGCGCGACCACCTTGCGCCCCACCGCCACCGGCACCACTACCTGGAGCTACACATGGTCGCCTGTGGGCGTCCAGAAACCCTATACCATCACTGCTTATGCCATTGACGGGGTGGGCAATGTAGGGGATCGCAGTACGAGCTATAGCGTCATCGCCGGCTATTCCAAGCTCTATCTTCCTCTCATCTATAAACGTTACCCGCCTGTTCCAGGCAAGCCAGTGATAACAATCAGCAACCCCGAATACGACGGCGACTATACAGTGACATGGACCGCGGCCGACTTGGCCGCCACCTACGAATTGCAAGAAGACGACAATGGCAGCTTTACGTCGCCGCAAAATATTGCCTTCTCGCCTTCCAGCGGCACCCAGGCCGGCATCACAGGCCGGATATGCAGCGCCGCAGTCGTCTCGTGCGCGTATTACTATCGCGTCCGGGGGCACAATACGCTTCCCAGCGGCGGCTATGGCCCGTGGAGCGACCCTGTAGCGGCCACCATTTACAATATCCCCAGCGCCCCCGTCTTGAACGCAATCAGCAACGACGACCAGGACGGTACCTACAACGTAACCTGGAGCGCGAGCACGGCTGCCGAAAGATACGTTTTGCAAGAAGCCAACAACAGCAGCTTTAGTCCGCTGCTGGCGGAATATGACACCGGGCTTGCACTCACCCAATCATTCACCAACAAGGCCGATGGCACCTATTACTATCGCGTCCGAGCTGTAAACCCCCGCGCCAGCGCCGAAAGCAACGTGGTATCAACCGTCGTGGAGGCCGGTTATTACGACGACTTTACCGATTCGTCCACCGGCTGGTCTATCCGACGCAGCGACGACGCCATTGACAAATCGAGTGATTTCAAGACCAAGTACTTGGACGGTTATCTCTATACCTTGCTGAAAGGCAGATATGACTTTTCGGTCACTTCGCCGATGGTGAAAGCGCCCGCGCCGCCCTATACCATTAAAACAGTCGTCAAAGTTGTTGACGACACGATTGACGGTATTGACTATTGGCCCAAAGACGGCGAAACGTATGGGATCGTTTTTGGCGGCAACAGCGGCACCCCTTGCCCGGCTGACCGCGACACGCCCAAGGGGACGGGCTGCATGTCACATTACTATCGCCTGCTCGTCGTGTGGAGCGCCAGCACACCTACCTCCTTCGGGTGGAGCCTGAAGCGCATAGACTATCACGACCCTGATAACGACGGCAAAGGCACCGGCGACAAACTGCTGGAAGGGAACGCTGGCGTAAGCAACATCAACAACGCCCACGAATGGAAAATCAAGGTCACCAGCTCAAAAATATCCGTTTACCTCAACGACGACCTTTTGGGCGAGGCAGAAGACACCAAGTATATTAACGACCCTTACTTTGGCCTCTTTGCCGCCTCACCTCAATATGGCGGTGTAGGATACAGGTGGAGCTGGTTCAAGATCGAATAGTATATTGCATTTTCTTTCCCCTCTCCCTGCAAAGCGAGGGGGGAAAGAAAATCTGGAAAGCGCGCTTTTAATGGACCGGAAATTCAGAAAGAGGTTATATTGGTTAATGGCAATTGCCTTGGGACTGGCTGCCGCCGCGATTGTGCAGGCAGGCATGGCGTCTCCGCCGGCTACTCAGGCGGCCAGCCTCTCGCTGAACGGCTCGTCCAAAAACGTCGAGCCGCCCCTCATCCAGCCTGGTCACCTGGTCACCTACACCATCGTCCTGAGCAACGACGCCTCCACGCCCATCACCGCCACCGTCGTAGATTACAGCCCGCCGGGGATGACGTACATCACCGGCACCCTGCCCGGCACACTGTGGGGCATTTCCACAGACGTGCTCACATGGACAGGCCGCCTCAACGCCTACCAGGTCGTCACCATCACCTTTCGGGGTCAGGCCGATAGCGGCCTGAGCGACGGCACACACATCACCAACACCGCCGCCATCAGCGACGGCCTCAACCAACTCGAACGCAGCGCCACCGTCGTCATTGACACCCAAGCTCCCAGCCTGATGTTCGAAAGCCCGCAGTTGGGCGAGGTCATCACCTCCGCCACCGTCACCGCCTCCGGCCTGGCCTGGGATGCCGGCCAGTCGCCCTTCCCGCCTTCGCCCGTCCTCAATCCCATCAACAACAACGGCGGCGGTTACTACTTTGTCACCTGGAGCGCCACCGAGGCCGGCGCGCTCTACCTGCTCGAAGAAGACACTAGCCTGACCTTTCCTGATCCCAGTATCCCCTACTCCGGCACCGACACCACCACCCCACTTCTGGTCAGAGGCGCCGGCACCTACTACTATCGCGTCAAGGCCATCACCACCCAGGGCGCCAGCCCGTGGAGCAATGTCGTCTCGGCCACCGTCACCACCCTGGACGCCGCTTACGACACTCGCCTGCTCGCCTCCACCCAACTCACCAGCACGCTCAGCAGCGTGTGGGTGCAGATTGATAGCTCACCCTGGTTCCAGGCCAGCGGCACCCTGCACTGGACCTACCAGTTCCCACTCCCCACAAGCGACTATGCCGCCCACACCCTCCGCGCCTATGCACGCGACATCGCCGGCAACACCAACCCCACCGCCACCCTGACCTTTTTCGCCGACCGCCTGGCGCCGCTCACCACCATCACCAATTTGACTCAGAGCCAAATCATCCACGGCCCGTATATCATTCAAGGCAATGTTGGAATTGACGCCTCTGGTGTGAAGCGAGTAATCGTCAGAATTGACGATGGCGCCGTCTCACTGGATTATACCGCCACAGGCACCCTGACGTGGAACTATGCCTGGTCGCCTGTAGGCGCCTTCAAGCCATATACCATCACGGCTTTTGCCATAGACGGCGTGGGCAACGTGGGGGCATCCAGCGCAAGTTACCAGGTTTCCGCCGGCCATTACCAGGTCTATCTCCCTACAGTTATGAAACGATGGCCGCCGGTTCCCTTCGCGCCCAATCTCGGCGCGAGCAGTGTGGACAGCAGCGGCGCTTTTACGCTCACGTGGTCGTATCCCAATAGCAACATTCCTGTGGTCACCTATACGTTGCAAGAAGCCGCCGACGCCGTGTTTAAGACTGATGCCCGAAATTACTATCCAGGGACCGGGACGGTTTTCAAGATCGTCCACAATCCCACCGGCCTATATTACTACCGCGTGCAGGGCAACAATAGCTATGGGGGCGGCGATTGGAGCAATATAGTCTCTGTCACCGTCGCGCCGGATACGCCCGTATTGCAGCCCATCAACAATCCCGATCAGCTTGTGCCCTACGTCATTTCTTGGACGACCAGCGCATCGGCCGAGTATTACGTGTTGGAAGAAGCCAGCACGAGCAATTTTACAGACACGAACGCCATTTACAACGGCAGCGCCATATCGCATACTGTATCCAGCCAGGGTAACGGCGTGTACTTTTACCGCGTCAAAGCCTTCGCGCCGCCTGTTTCCAGCCAGTGGAGCAACGTCGTATCTACCACCGTCAAGTCATTTGCGTTCCACGACGATTTCAACGACCCCAGCACAGGCTGGACGGTACGGCGCACCAGCTCACCCACCCTGACCCTGGCCACGACGCGCTACGTCAACGGGACGCTGCGCACGGGATTAGACGACAAGTTTGATTCGGCCATCTTTTCTCCCCTGCTCCCCGCGCCAAGCACGCCCTATCGCATTCGCATGAGAACGCGCATCATCAATACAGCCAACCAGACGTCTTATGGCATCATCTTTGGCGGCAATAGCGGCGAGCCTTGCCCTAATGACCGCAGCAACGCCGGAGAGCCGGGCGGCTGCTTTTTTCATCACTATCGCATAAACGTGGTTTGGGGGGGAGATTATCTCAGAGGCGACGCCAAACGCATAGACTATCACGAAGCAGACAAGGGCAAGGGGCGCGGCGTCAAGCTCATGTTTTTTGAATACCTCGATGGTGTAACCGTTCACGACGCGTGGAACGATTGGGAAATACGCGTTTACGAGGACGGCTTTTCGCTTTACGTCAACGGTCACAAGCTGGACAGCACGACAGATACAAGGTACATTCACGATCCTCTGTATGGCATGTTCATCTCGACTGGCGAATACAATCACGCCCTGTTTGAAAACGATTATTTTTACGTCGAGCCGCTGCCGGCCGCCTCTATGCTAGAAGGAGGCTCGGAGGACATGGCACAACCGGCATTACACAGCCGTTAAATTTTTTCATTGGAAGGAGAATATGAATACACCCGTTGTACGCTCACTATTTCGTTTTGCCCGGTACGTTCTACCCTGGGGACTGGCGCTTGGGCTGGTCCTCGTCGTCACGCAAAGCATTGCCACTGGAGCTCCCCCCTCCGCGCCAGTCAGAGCCGGGCTGGCAAACTGGCAAGGCGCCGCCGTATGGAATTTTGACAACGCCGCCGACCTTGACGAGTGGCAACTCGACGATCGCAGCGGCGACGATGGGGGCACGTTTTTGGGTTACGTGTGGGCTGAAGAATCCTACACGCACACCACTGGCGCGCAGAGCGTGTGGCCGCTGGGCAATTTGCTGACGGCCACCGCGAGCCTCACTTATCCCAACAATCTTGACGCATGGATGATTTATTCGTTCACCGTGGGGCTGCCTGGCACTACCGGCGTGATCCCCTCTGGTCAATGGGCCACGCGCCTGACGTTCGACTGGTGGCTGGACGCCGCGCCCGGCGACGAGCTGGCGCTGTTGGCGTCTACCAACGGCATCACGTTCACGTCCGTGTGGACTCAAAGCGGCGGTCAGGGTGGATGGCAACTCGACGAAACGGCCTCTTTGACGCCCAAAGGGTACAGCGGCGTGTATTACATTGCCTTCCGCTTCCAGAGCAACGACGACGGACAGTCTGGCGTGGGGACTTTTATTGACCACGTGCGGCTCGAATACAATCGCGAATACCTGGTATACCTGCCGATTATACTCGATCGCTATCCGCCGGTGCCGGCGAAGGTTGCCCTGAACGACATTGCCAACGACGACTATGACGGCGAGTATCAGCTAACGTGGAACGCAGCCGAACTGGCTCAAACCTACGTCGTGCAAGAAGACGACAATCCCGATTTTGATTCGCCCGACTCGTTTGAGCAAGCCGCGCTCACTCGGGACATCACCGGCAAGTCGAGCGGCACATTCTATCAGACCTATTATTACCGCGTCAGGGGACGCAACACGCTCGCCAACGGCGGCGATGGCCCGTGGAGCAATGTCGCATCGGCCACCGTCTATGCCATGCCTGGCGCCACTATATTGGACGCTATCAACAATCCTGATCAATCGCCAGCCTATACCATCTCGTGGCAGCCCGGCGCGGCGGCCGCCTCTTATGTGCTGGAAGAAGCCACCACGTCCAATTTCACCGACGCCATCTCGTACACTGCCACAACTCTATCCTATACAGTATCTGGCAAGGAGGCCGGCGCATATTTCTATCGCGTCCGCTCGGTCAATCCGCGCGCGGCCAGCGCGTGGAGCAATATCGTCTCCACGACAGTCGCCGTAACGGGATTTCACGATTCTTTTGACGACCCGTCCTCCGGCTGGACGGTGCGCCGGACCAGTTCGCCCAATCTTGCCCTGGCCACTGCCACGTATCTCAGCGGCACGCTCCGAACCGGGCTAGATGACAAGTTTGACTTTGCGCTGTTTTCGCCGATGGTCGCCGCGCCGCCCACGCCTTATCGCATCCGCATGGCCACGCGCACCATCAACACCGCTAACCTCACTGCTTACGGCATCTTTTTCGGCGGCGCCCATGGAACGCCTTGCCCGGTTGACCGCAGCGTGGGTGGAGATCCAAACGGATGCCTGTACAGCTATTACCGTATAAATGTTATCTGGGGCGGCTTTTTGCGGTTCGGCGTGAAACGAATTGATTATCACGAACCGACCAAGGGCGAAGGGCGCGGCGCCAAGCTGGTGGATTACACCGACCTCTCCGAGTACACCAGCGACAACGGCGGGAATGCGTGGGAAATCAGGGTATACGACGATGGATTTTCCATCTACGTCAACGACGTGCTGGTGGGATGGAGCGACGATACGACATACATCCACCGGCCCTACTTTGGTATATTCGTCTCGACCGACGAATACAACCACGCCCTGTTTGAACACAAATACTTTGACGTCGAACCGCTGCCGGCCGGCAGCGCGCTGCCCACACACGGCACGCTCGCGCCTGGCGCAACAAACTGGTATCTGCCGCTGCCATAGAACGTAAAGCGCCCTCCCAGGCCGGCCGGGTCTGGGAGGGCGCATCTCACGTCAACTGACATCGGGGTTAGGTTGAACACTCTGCTCACCGCGCGCCCGCACAAACACAACCAACACGAGTATATCCTCGCAGCCGTTGGCCTGGCCGTTGCCGCCCTGCTTTTCTTTTGGGAGCCGCTCTTTACCTGGCCGGCAGACAGCGTCTTGGCCGGCGGCGATATAGCCGCCATGTTCGCGCCGTGGCAAACCTTTATTTTCGACTCGCTGCGGCAATACGGCGAGCTGCCACTGTGGAATCCCTACCTGTTTGGCGGAACGCCCTTTGCCGCCAATCCCCAACCCCTGATGTTTTATCCATTCACGTACCTGGGGATGCTCATGCCGCTCGTCCGCGCCATGGCGCTGACGTTAGCCATCCACGCCTGGCTGGGGGGAATGGGGATGTACGGCTGGCTGCGCTCGCTTGGCGCCACCCACGCTGGCGCTTTCCTGGCTGGCGCGGCGTTTGCCTTCACAGGTGAATTTGCGCTGCGCATCGGCGTGGGGCATTACGGCATCGCGCTGCAACTGGCCTGGTGGCCGCTTTCGTTTTGGGCGCTGCAAGCGGCCTTTAATCGCGCATCGTGGCGACGGGCGATTCTGGGCGGCGCGCCGCCGGCCATGGGATTGCTTTCGGGCCACATTGCCACGTGCTTGCTGCTTTACGTTGCGCTAAGCGCGTATACCCTCTCCGAAGCCATCGCCGCCTACGCCGCCGGGCGTCAATGGCGCGCCGGGGCGCGCACGTTGGGGCTGGCCGGCGCCGCCCTCGCGACGAGTTTTGCGCTGGCCGCCGTGCAATACCTGCCGCTGTACAACTTTAGCCAGCTTTCAGTGCGCGCCGCCTCGCCCTCGCTTGATTTTTCGTCGCGTTTTTCCATGCCCATCGGCCACCTGGTCACGCTGCTCGTGCCCAACTTTTTCGGTGAGGTGATCCGCACGGGTTATTGGAGCGTGGAAGGGTACGAAGAGTTTACGTATTACGCCGGAGTGCTCGTCGTTCTCATGGCTGTCGTCGGAGTCCGGCTGGCGCGCCAGCAGCGCCGCCTGCTGTCTTTTTTGGTCATCGCCGCGGGGGCGCTGCTTTTGCAACTGGGGCCAGATGGCGTGTTGTTTGTGCTCTTTTACCGCTTTGTGCCGGGTTTCGCCCTGACGCGCGCGCCGGGGCGCGCTGGCCTGATTTACCTCTTTGCCATCGTTACCGCGGCGGGATTGGCGTGGAGCGAGCTTGAACGCGCACCCCACGATGTGTCACAGCGCCTTTTAAGCGTGTTCAACAAAACATTCGTCTGGGTGATTTCAACGCTCGTGATGGGGGCCATCCTCCTATCCTTCATCTTGTACGCCGCGCTCAAGCCGGCCGAAACAGCCTGGACGTGGCACCTGGGCGGGCAGCTCACACAATTTCTCGTCTTGTTTTGGGCCGCCTTGGGCCTGTTTGCTATCTGGCGCCATCGCGGCCTGTCTCAGCGCGCCATCAATGTGCTGGCCGTTGCAATCGTGCTGTTCGATTTGTGGTCTTATGGCCTCAAAAACATTCGCCCCGGCTCCAATCCCCTGGTCCCGGCCTGGCAAATTGTCGCCGATTTTATACAGGGCAGAGCGAGCCATCGCGTTGCCGCAGAAGAGCTGGATATCTTTCAACTCAACGGCGCGCTGGCCTCTCGCACCCGGAGCCATTATGGTTACGACCCGCTGGTGCTGACACATTATCAAACCTTGCTGAATTCCGCGCCCAACTATTTTGACCGCGTGTACGACCTCTTGAACGTCAAATACGTCATCACCCGCAACCGCATTGACTTTGAAAAGCCCGGCCCCCGCTTTAAAATCATTGTAGATACGGACCAGCTCAAAATTTACAGGCGCCCAGGCCCCCTGCCGCGCGCGTTCATCGTACACGATGCAAAAATAGAGCCGGACGACAAGCAGGCATTGGCGTTCTTGCACGCCGAGGGCGTCGAAATCAGCCGCACTGTGACGCTGCCCGCATCCCCTCCCTGCTCGCTCGAAACGGCCACGTCCGCCGCCGAGGAAACGGCAGACGTTGTCGGCGAATCGCCCAATCACCTGGAGCTAACAACGCAATCGAACGGAGCGGGGCTGCTGGTTTTGAGCGAGGTAGACTATGCCGGCTGGCGTGCCAGCGTAGACGGGCAGCCCACCCCCGTGCTGCGCGTTGATACGGCCTTGCGCGCTGTGTGCTTGCCGGCCGGCGCTCACTCTGTGCGTTTCGACTTTCAGCCGCCCGACGTGACGATCGGCGCGATCATTTCGTGCCTGGCGCTGAGTGTGGTGATTGGCGCAGGCGCCACCGGATTCTTTTCATCCAGGCGCAAAAATGCTCCTCTGCCCCTGGGCGACTAATGCCTGCTTCGAAAATGTCCCGAACAAGTTCGGGACTCCAGAGTCCTCAACTTGTTAAGGCACTGTCAGCATTGGTGGAGAACACTGTTCATGTCGCCTACTGATCGTTCTCGTCCCGCTCGTCCCCAATCATCCAGCTCACTGCTATGCTAATCACGCTGATGATGAGCGCGCCCCAGAACGCCGCGCCAAAACTGTCTACGCCATACGGCAAGCCCAGGGCCTGCGCCAGCGCCGAAGCGGCCGATAACATGATGGCATTAATGACCAGCGTGAATAGCCCCAGCGTGAGAATGATTAATGGACACGTCAGCAAGGAAAGCAGCGGGCGCAATAGCGCATTGACCAGGCCAAAAACAAAGGCCACGCCCACAAGCACCCGCCAATCCCCTTCAAAGTAGATGCCGGGCACCCACTGCGCCGCCACGTACAGGCCCAGCGCGTTGACCAACCAGCGCAAAACAAAACGACGCATCATCGTCTCCCCACTGGCTATTCGACGAAAATCTCGACGTGTTCGCCATCTTCTTCGTTTATCACGTCAATGATTTTGCCTTGCGTGCCGCTCTTGAGGGCAGCCATAATCTCGTCGGGGTTCACACCTTCGATCTCGGGCGCAAAGCGCGCGCCCATCTTGATGCCAACGTTGACCAATCCCATCGGGATATTGACATTGACCTTGTCTCTGCCGCTGGCCAGGTCACTCACGCGCACTCGGAACCAACTCGGGCTGGCACCCGGCCCACCCGCCGCTTTCTTTTCGCTGCGCGCTCCTTCTGCCAGCGCCGCCAACAGCCTGGCGCCTTCTTCCGCCGTGATTTTTCCTTCCTGGATCATTTTCAAGATTTGCATGCGCTCTTCAGATGTGGTCATTGTTCACCTCACCTTTCACTTGCCACTTTTCGCTTTTAACCGATATACACCTGCACGTGTTCACCGTCACCCTGGTCCGTCACATCCACGTAAAAAGGTTGGCCGCCCGCGCCCGTCGCATCGTCCAGGCTCATAATTACTTCGTCCAGCCCGGTTTCTTCGAACTGAGGCACAAAGCGCCGCGCCACCCGGATACCCCACGCGGTCAATCTGAGCGGCAGCGGCAGGCTGACGGCCACCCGATGGTCGCGGCCGGTGACGCGCACGTGCAGCCAGCGCGCCGTGCGCGACCACGCGCCAATGCCTGTCACCAACGCACCCGCAATCAACAGCGGCCAACCGCATACGCCCCACAGCGCCGATCCGCCGGCATAGACTACAGACAACAGTAACCCGCCCACCATAACGATCCCGACGCCAACGTACAATACATACAGCCAGGCGTAACGCCACTGCCCCGCCAGTTCAGGCGGCGGCCCGGACCGGGAAGGCGGCGCTTCGGGCTGATGGGGCGCTTCGGCCGGGCGGCCGGCTTCCAACGCTTCCAAAAGCCTGGCGCCTTCTTCAGCCGAAATCGTTCCGGCCTCTACCATCTGCAAGACCCTGATGCGTTCTTCGTCCACAGATGTACTCCTAAAAATCAATCGCAAAGCGCCCGTCTTTGTACAACAACTCGCCATCCACCCAGATTTCGCCGCCGCGGCGCATGTCGCAGATCATGTCCCAGTGAAGGGCCGATTCGTTCTTGCCGCCCGTTTCGGGGTAGCTGGCGCCCAACGCCATGTGAAAACTGCCGCCGATTTTCTCGTCGAACAAAATCTGCTTTGTGAAGCGCTTGATGCCCTCGTTGGTGCCAATGGCAAATTCGCCCACCCGCCGCGTGCCTTCGTCGGTGTCCAGCGTCTTGAGCAAATAGTCTTGGTTCTTTTCGGCGCTCGCCCTGACCACCCGGCCGCCTTCAAACCATAGCCGCACACCGGCCACTTCCCGCCCCTGGTGTATGGCCGGGTACGAAAAATAAACGTGTCCTTCGACGCTGTCTTCCACCGGGCCGGTAAACACCTCGCCATCCGGCATGTTCTCGTGAGCATCGCAGTTGATAAACGTGCGTCCGGCAATGCTCAGGTGTAAATCTGTTTCCGGGCCAATAACGTGTATCTTTTGTTTGCCTTTGAGCCAATCCACGATCTTGTTCTGCCGGGCCGAGACGCGCCGCCAATGCCCTACCGGGTCATCCATATCCGGCAAGCAAGCATTGTAAACAAAGTCCTCATACTCAGTCAGGCTTAGCTCTGCATCTTGAGCATAAGCAGTGGTGGGGAACAAGGTTCCTACCCAACGCAACTCGCCCGCACTGGCGCGTCTCATAAAAATCTTCATCAGTTCAGTTTCGGCTTGACTGCGCAGCACCATTTTGGCCGGGTCAACCGTGCTGAGCGACTTGGTGTTTTCTTCACCCCTGATCGAAATGTATGCATCATAGGTTCCTATCGCGGCTTTGATTGGCTCGGGGACATGCTGCAACTGTCCATCCGTGGCATAGCGGAATAATAATTCATCCATGCCGGGCAAGGTCGCCATGGTCAGCGGATGTCCTCCAGCCTGCAACACCCTGGCATACACCGCTTTGAGCAGCGGCGCGGTCACAGTACTGCCCTGCAAGAGTACCTTGTCACCCGGCCGCACCGCCACCGAGTAATTGACTAACACATCGGCCAGTTTCTCCACACGGGGATCTGTCATCTTGTTTTCTCCTATTGATTGTTTTGTTCAATACAGTCCAAGCTGCATGTGAGCCAGTATTCGCACCGGCAAAAAGCCCGCACGCGCCAGAGCCGTATACATCTGCATCTGAGAAGCCGGGAAAGCGCACACCAATGACGCCACCGGCTCGCGCAATCCATCCAGTGCAGCGTGGACGAGCGCCTCTTCCAACACGCCACGATGGTCCGCGCTCGTCCAAACACGCAGACGCCCTTCGTCGGGGAAGCGCGGCGCATCGGCCCAGGCCGCGCCGACGAGTTCATCCTTCAGCCTGGCCACCACGCACACGTGGCGCCGGCCGCTCAGCCAATCAGCCAGGCGGCGATCCCACCCCACGTAAAAATCAGAACGCCGCACCGGCTCGGCCCAGTCCAGATCATCCGGCAGGCCGGCGCGGACAAGGTCATACAACACTTTGGAATCCCCCGGCTGCGCGCGCTGCATCATAACATCCTCAAGCAACACAAAGCGGAACCGCCGCGTGCGGCGTCTTTGGGGTGGGCGTTGCCAATAAGCCAATGCCGCTGTCTGACGAAAGCCCAGGTCCGTATACACGCGCACGGCGGGGAAATTATCGGCGCGCACCAGCAGATTGACGCGGCTGCCTGCCTGCTGCCTGACGTGTTCGATCGCTTCACTCATCAATGCGTGCGCAATGCCCTGGCCGCGATACGCGACGCGAACGGCCACATTGCCGATCAACCAAACCGATCTACCCCACTCGGCGCGGCGCAGCGAGAGATGCCCAACCACTTTGCCTTGCTCAATCCACACCAGGCCTGGCCCGGTTCCCGTGCCTGTAAAAGCCGCCGGATCCAGCCAGGCCAGCCACCATCCCATGCGCCCCAACCAGCGCGTTTCGCGCACGGCGCGCCACCCCGCCGGGTCGAGTTCGCTCCGGAATGCTTCTTCCAACAAATCCGCCACGGCAGCAAGATCACGCGACGGATCAAGCAACCTGATATGAGACGTAGATATGCCGCAACGAACCGCGCTTTCACCCATCCACATACCCATTATTATACCGCATAGCGCGGCGTTACACGTTCATCTTCACCCTTCCAACGCCTCCAGCAAAAGCGCCGCTTCATTGACCGATATCTTGTTTTCCTCAACCATGCGCAAAATTGCCAGCCGCTCGTCCTCACTCACCGGCTCGGTTTCTGAGGGGCGGCTGGAACCAGCCTGGGGCGCGCGAGAAAACACCCCTCCCAAAGTAAAGCCAAGGCTACCTCCCACCTGCCGGCCTTCTTTGCGGCGCGCCCGCTCGGCGGCCTTGTCAGCCTGACGGCGCGCCCGCTCGGCGGCCTTGTCAGCCTGACGGCGCGCCTGTTCGGCAGCCTTTTCAATTTTGCGGCGCATTTTTTCTCCCCACTCCGTCCCCATCTGGCCCAAGCCTGCCAGCTCTTTTTCCAGGCGCTGCTCCAGGCCATTCATCTCGGCGTCAACCACAGCCTCGATGCGGGACTCGACATTCATATCCCATTCGCCCTGGCACCCTTGCACCGAAATGTCCCCGCCCGCGACCAACTCGAGCAGCGCCTCGCCCGCCCCCACTACACCCGTAAGGTGGCGGTTATTCCCTTCGCCTCCGGTCAGTTCCAAATCACAGTGCACCCTGCCTTTTGCCTCGAATGTGCAGCGCGCGCTGCTATCGGCAGGCACGCGCACTCTGATGTCGCCGCGCGCGCGCAAACGATATTCACAGCCGGATGTCAGCTTGCTGTCTAGCCATACGTCGCCCTGCACATCTTGCACATTCACTCCACCCAAGTCGCGCACATTCAAATTGCCCTGGCACTGCTCAAGCGTCAACTTGCCCTCAATGTGCCTGAGGCGCACATCGCCGCTCACGCGATTCAAGTCCAAATTGCCGCTCACCCTGCGCGCCTCCAGGTCGCCCTGCACCGACCGAACCGCCGCTGGGCCGACGCCGCGCAGCGACACGTCGCCCTGCGCCGATTCGAGCGCCAGCGGACCGCTCACGCTACGAACGCGCACATCGCCCTGCACCCGGCGCACCGTCACGCTCGAGTCAACAGGCACTGTGACATAACAACTCTTACGCGCGGTCAGAGTGAACGCCTCGCCTTTTTGGTCCACAACGAGATCGCTTTCTTTACCATCAATCTCGATGGTGAGCTGCCTGGCGCCGCCGCCCACAATGATCAAATCGCCAACGCACTCATCAAACGTGATGTGAGGTCTACCAGATGTTTCCAAGTTTATAGCTTCCACCTTGCCCTCCTCGGTACAATATTATCTGGAATAATTTGCTAGCAGCCTGTCGGAGAGCAGGCTGGCATCCCTATGCCAGCCCCGCCAACGCATAGGGATGCGTCGGCCACTCCGACAACCTGCTAGAGCACCTGGATATTTGCCAGTTCAAGTGGCTCTTTTTGCTTGCTGGCAGCATTGTTTTGCTCAATATCCACCGCCGCCGAGATAAAGAATGAAATCAGCCCAGCCGCTCCACATAATGTGCCGGCCAACAGATACCACATCTGCAGGCCCAGCCAATCGCTTATGGGGCCAGCAATCGCCAGGCTGAAAGGCGAGGTAATCCAAACCAGGCTGCCCATAATCGTGAACACACGCCCTTGCACATCGGGCGCCACCACCGACTGAAGAATCGCCATGATTGGCCCATCAATCATGGGGATTGTCAATCCAACAAAGAAAATAATCACTAACGCCATCACAAAGGCGCTCCCTGGCACAAAGCCCAACGCCAGGAAACTTAGTCCCAGCACAACCAGACCCAACATTGTCGTGTAGATACGCTTTTTGAAACCGCCCCACACACTCAACAACACGCCTCCCACAATGATGCCAGCCCCAACCACAGCTTCTAGCAAGCTCAACTGAGCCGCCCCACCTCCAAAGTGCTTGCTTACCAACAAGGGCAGCAGCGAAAAGGCCGGCGTGAGCGCGATCTTGATAATCATCGCTATCGCGATCAAAATCACCAAACCCCGCCAGTTGAGAATATACCGTATTCCTTCGCGCATATCGGCCAGGACGGTTGTTTCCTTGACGCTCTCCTCTTTACGCTCAGGCTGAGGCACGCGCATAAAGAATAAGGGGAAAATAGCCAATGAGGCTGTCGCCACGTCTGACAGCATAATGCCGTACAGCGGCATCACCCCCATCAGCAACGCTCCCAACGGCGGCCCGGCGATGTTGAGCACCCCATTCAAAGTCTGGTTGAGGCCGGATACACGCGTCAGTTGTTCGCGGGGTACCATCAGTGAAGTCGAAGCCTGCATGGCGGGCCAGTGAAAGCTCCCGCCCACGGCGCGAATGGCCATGATGATGTAAATATGCCAGACCTGCGCATCGCCCATCCAAAAGAGGTACCCTAGCCACAACGAGGCCAACGCGACCAGCCCATCGGCCACGATCATCACCACGCGCCGGTTCCAGCGATCTATGTACACACCGGCAAGGGGGCTAAGGATGATTTCTGGCAAAATCGCCACCAATGAAGCCGTCGCCAGCACCGTCGCCGAACCGGTCAACTGGGTAAGCCACCACACTAACGCAAACTGAACCACCCGGCTGGCCAACAGAGAAAAAGCCTGCCCGCCCCAGATGGTGAAAAAGTTGATTTTCCAATTTTCTAATTGGTATGTTTCTGCCTGTTTCACGTTCACAGCCATGATGTGCCTTTCTTGACAAATCTCAGATTACGCGCGCTGCCCCCAGCATCCGAAAGACGGAATCCAACAACTGCATTATCCTCATTCCGTTCAAATGCCAGCGCATGCTTGCCAGAAGTATGTATGATCGCACCTACCCAATCGTCGGTGAAAACATCAGCCGTCATTGGCATTAACAAACTGCGCCCCTGCCTTTTTCGCTGCACGGTCAACTTGTCATCTTCCATCGCTAGCACCCAAGTGACATCCAACTCTGGGCTGTAATAGTTTCCAGCGTATGTCCCCAAGTAATCCAGCGTCGCTGTTATGGGTTCGACTCGTTGGTAATACGTGCTGCCCGTACCAGTGTTGATTTGCACTTGTGCAGATCCGGTCTCCGTTGCCAAGATAAAATCAACGGTGGCTTGTGGGAAAGCTGCAAAGATAAAGTTATTCTCGCTCACAGGCGCCAGATCGTATCCTCGATAGCACAATTTGCCGTTCCTGAATTCGATATCTACAAAAGTAACCGATTCTTGATCGTAATACTTGCCCGCTTTCTGGAAAAGTTGTGTTTGTTCCAATTCGATGGTTTCAGGAACACCCGCGCCAGTGTCTGTAGTCTCTTCCAGCATATCATCCAAATAGATATCTGCCACCTGTCGCGCCAGTTGCCGCGCGTTGATCGCACTGTAATTCCCCAAGACGGCGACGCTGAAATGCTCCTCTGGGAAACGCATCATGTAAGAGTGAATTCCCGCGCCATCGCCACCGTGTTCGATGACGGGCCTGCCTTTGTAGGTATCCACCACAAGGCCAAAAGCGTATTCGATTTCTTCGCCGTTGTTCAAAAACCCTCGCTGGTGCATCTGCGCAATCACGGACTGGTCACCGACCTGAGCGGTATAAAAGTTCTCGTCCCATAGAGCCAAATCTTCAATCGTCGTAAATAACCCGGTGCCGCCGACCAGTGCACACGTCAAAACAGCATTTTTGTAGTGGTTGTCGCCATCTGCGTAATAGGCATAAGCGCGATTTTTGACCACTTGCAGATAATCATCATAGAAACGTGTGTTTGTCATGCCCAATGGCTCAAAAATCCGTTCTTTACAAAACTGTGCAAAAGATTGGCCGCTCACTCGTTCCACGATAAGTGCCAACAGCAAGTACCCTACGCCCCCGTAAGCAAATTTTTCCCCCGGTCTAAAATTCAAACCCTGCTGCCGCTTGACCAAATCCATCACATCGACGTTAGTGATGACATCTTCCAGCCGCCAGCCAGCCGCTATCAGCAACATCAAATCACTGCGCAATCCACTTGTATGGTGAATGAGATGGCGGAGGGTGATGGTCTCTCCAAAATTCGGCACCTCTGGCAAGTACTTGCGCACATCATCATCGAGCGACACCTTGCCCGCATCTACCAACAAAGCTACAGCCAGTGCCGTAAACTGCTTTGATATTGACGCAACGTGAAAGATGGTCGAGGGTGTAATGGGAATATCGTATTCGAGGTTGGCCAGCCCATAGCCTTGCTTATAGACAAACTCACCATCTTTCATCACCCCCAGGGCGCACCCTGGCGACCCGGGCAAAGTGAATTTCTCAAACACCTTGTCCACTTTCGCACGAACGGGTTGCGTAATCATTCGATGTATACCTCGACGCGCTCACCATCTTCCACATCTTCCACCTCAACGATTTTGCCGGCAGTTTCCTCGTCCAGCACGCTGAATATGGATTGCAAATCCACGTCGTCCAACTCGGGAACAAAGCGCGCGCCGAACGCCAGCCCCACCTGCAACAGGTTCATCGGCATATTCACATTGACCTTGGGCCGCCCCGTGTCGAGATCCATCACGCGCACGCGCAGCCAGCGAGGCTTGCCCGCCGTTCTGGTCCGGGGCGCCTGTGGCTTGGGCGCCGATAGGCTTGTCAGCGCCTCGGCAGCCGAAAGCTGACCGGATTCAACCTTTTTCAGAATATCCATTTGATCAAGATTTGTGCTCACTTGAATAACCTCCTGTTTCATTGTGCAGTGCGCTCACTCACCCCGCAAGCGGGTGATGGCTTCTTCAGATGTGATTTTGCCTTGCGCCAATTGCTCCAAAATTGCCTTGCGCTCCTCTTCAGAAATTGCGGCCGATATGGCCTCTTCGCCCACCTCGTACCCCAACCCGCGAATCAAATCATTCAACCGTCCGCGCACGGTTGGATAAGAAATCCCCAATTCCTCACCCACGCGGTTAATCTTGCCTTCACACCGTATAAAGATTTCCGCAAAGGCTAATTGGTCGGGTGACAATTGATAAAAGCGGCCTAACGCGAAATGTCCGTCAATAGTCGTATCGCACCCACGGCAATACAACCGGGTCACTTCTAATGGCTGACGGCAAACTGGACATTGACCTAAAACTGGTTTCATATTTAATCCTCGCGCGCTAACTAAATAAAATCAATATATAACTAAATATTTTTCATATTATAAATCATAAAATTGCAAAAGTCAATAGTTTGAATGAATTTTTAAGAAATAAACATCAAAAGCAGGTTTTTAGTAATCCTTCACTCGCATCCACCCGTAACCGGCGACTGATAAACACATTCGATGGTACGAATATTGTCCATCAACAAGAACGTTAAAAATTTAAGATTTTCTGCCTGAAAATATATTGACACCACTTTGCCAAGTGTGCTATAGTAGATTCACGCTGAAGGGAATTCCTTGGAGCTAACAGCACTCTAAAAATGATAACCGAAATAAGTAAAATTGGTAAGCGGGCAAGAATGCATCTGCACCGTAAGCTAGCGTAAAGATCGCAAGATCAGGAAACTAGCAATTAAAAGTAGTTGATCCGCACAAGACTAACGAAATTAAAAACCAATAAGCTAAAAGTTTGAGAAATTCAAACGTAAAGTAGGTTATCAAACTTTAGAGGATCAACTGAAGGTTACTTGGGGTTCCTTTCAGCCTTTAAACAGCCTGGTTGTGCAATCTGCCAGGCTGTTTTTGTTCGCACGAGGCTGTGTCATCCAGGCGGGTTAAACCGGGCAACATACGGCAGGTTTCGATAGCAATCTTGATAGTCCAGCCCATATCCGACGAGATAGTGTTCCGGCGCTTCAAAGCCCACGTAAGCGATATCAATGTCAATCAGCCGGCGGCGGGGGCGATCGAACAAGACGCACAATTTGAGCGAAGCGGGATTGCGGGCGCGCATCGTGCGCAGCAAGTACCCCAGGGTCAGGCCAGTATCCACAATGTCTTCCACAAACAGGACGTGCTTTCCCTCTATAGATTCGTCCAGATCTTTGACCAGGCGTACAGCGCCGCGCGTCTGAGCGGTGGGGCCGTAGCGCGAAATGGCAATGAAATCCATAGACAACGGCGCGCGTATGGCGCGCACCAGGTCCGCCATGAAAAATAAAACGCCGCGCAATACACCCACCACCATAAATTCCGCGCCGGCGTAATCGCGGCGAATGGCGTCTCCCAGTTCGACGGTGCGCGCCTCAAGCTGCTCGGTAGTGAATACAACCGGCCCCACCGCGTCAAGCCAATCTTGTCGAATCTCTGGATCGAGTTTATTCATAGGCTGGCCTTATTCTTCAGGCACGAGGCCGGGGGTTGGCATGCCATACTTGGCAAACAACATTCGCATGTCGCTGCGATTCATCAACTTGACGTAAACGTCAGGGTACAGCTCGCGCAGGCGTCGTATTTTTTGATGTTTCTTGGTAATGAGTGATTGATGCCGCGTCGTCAACTCGACATAGAGCTGTTGCTCGGGTAAATAGAAATCGGGCGTAAAGGCTTCGGTGACGTTGCCTTGCTCGTCCCACGCCAGCGGAAAGGTGGTCGGCTCGTATTGCCAGGGTACACCGTAAAAGTCAAGCACGCGCGCAAATTCAGCTTCGCTGGGGTGAGCAAAGTCGTGCGGGGGGTTGGTCGTAAGAGATTGGGTCATCGAACTCTATCGGCTTGCACGGCTTGAACGACGAGAGACACCGCGGCCGGCACACTAAATCCGGCCAGGTTGATGACGAGGTGATACGCTTCCAAAGCGCACGCCTCCGAGCCATAGTCGCGTCTAAGGCTACGGCTATGAACCTGATCGCTCACCATCAAGCGAGCCGCGGCCGCGGGGCGAGAAATGTGCTCTCGATCCATCAACCACGCCAGGCGCTGCTCGTAAGGCGCAATCACCCGGATATGCAAGGCCGCAGGAATGTGGCGCAACATGATGTGCCCGCCCCGGCACAAAAACACAACCCGCCCCTGCCCGGCAATACTGCGCGCCAGCGATTCCATCTCGCTCAGATAAGCGCGGCGCACTTGAGGGCGCAGATGCAATTGGAAAAAGCCCAATTCATCAATTTCAGCCAGGGCGATTTCGGGCGCGCCGACGCGAATAGCCGCCTGGTTAATCAACTCGCGATGAACCAGCCGCCATTCCAACACCTCGGCCACACCCGAGGCCACCTCGCGGCCCCTGCTCCCCAATTGCCTGCAAAAGGTCACAACATTGATCATCCCAGTGAGTTTTAACACACTTTAACTAGCTTGTCAATCTACAACCCAACACATTCGCGCGCATTGCAACTTTTCCATTGACGCTGCGTAAACTATCATGAATCCTGACGATAAGGAGGCGTTATGACGACCAGATTATTTCGCAGTCGAACTGACCGCATGATTGGCGGCGTGTGCGGCGGAGTGGGGCATTATCTTGCCATAGACCCCGTCATCATCCGGTTGTTTTTCGTGCTGTTGGCCTTGAGCAGCGGCGTGGGTGTATTTATATATTTGCTGTTGTGGATCGTCGTGCCGTACGAAGGGCCATCACAAAGCGCCATCGTCGAAACCGCTCACGCTGGCGCGGAAGAAATGGCAGAACGCGCGCGCGTTCTGGGCAACGACCTGCACTCGGCGGTACATACCCCCAATCCCCAGGCTGGTTTCATCGTCGGCATCACATTGATCGCCCTGGGAGTGCTCTTCCTTTTCCAAAATGTACTGGCAAGTTTCAACATCGTCTGGCTGCGCTGGCTGACCTTTGATAACTTGTGGCCGTTGCTGTTGATCGTAGGGGGCGGGGTCTTGCTGTGGCGCCGCACCCGGATCGGTTAAAATGGAAAATGTCTCGTACGCGCGCACTGTATCACGCATTGGCTTGCTGCATGTGGCGGCCACACCCCGAGGCGTCTGCAAGATTGCAGTGGGGCAAGAAAGCGATAACGGCTTTAGAACGTGGATCGAGCAGCACATCCGGCCCGAACTCCTTGTCGAGCAAGAATCAGAGATCGTGCGACGGGCGCTCTGGCAAATCACCGAATACCTGACCGGGCAACGACGCGCGTTTGACGTGCCGCTGGATGTGCGTGGCACCGATTTTCAACGCGCCGTGTGGTCTGCCGTCGCCGGCATCCCTTACGGCCACACACGCTCGTATACCGACGTAGCCGAGACGATTGGCAGGCCGTCCGCCGTGCGCGCCGTCGGCGCGGCCAACGGCGCCAACCCGCTTCCACTGATCATCCCGTGCCACCGCGTGCTGGGCAAGCACGGCGCATTGACGGGCTATGGCGGCGGGCTGGACATTAAACGCCTGCTGCTGGAAATGGAACTGGCTTGACGCTTCGAGCCTTGCAAAGACCGGAATCCTTTGCAAGGCTCGATTTGTATTTGCAGAATTTGCCCATTCAGAGTACACTAGAGCCAGACTGGAAAATATCCCACAAAACGGAGAGGAGCTAAAATGTACCAACATCTGACAATTATTGGCAACCTGGGTCGAGACCCCGAAATGCGTTACCTGCCCGATGGGCGCCCCGTCACGACGATGAACATTGCCACCAACCGCACTTACACTGGCAGCGACGGCAACCAGGTCAAAGAAACCACCTGGTTTCGTGTGAGCGTGTTTGGCAAGACTGCAGAAAACTGCGCCCAATATCTGGCCAAGGGACGCATGGTTTTGATAGAAGGGCACTTGCGCCCCGACCCCCAGACAGGCGGCCCAAAAATCTGGACCCGCCAGGACGGCACAGCCGGCGCGTCCTTTGAGATTACGGCGACCAACGTCAAGTTCTTGCCGGGCGGGCGCGCCGAAGGCGGTGCGGCGCAAGCATCCGCAGAAGATTTTGAAGGCGCGCCCGATACAATCGGCGAGGACATTCCTTTCTAGCAGACTGTCGGAGAGCAGGCTGGCATCCCTATGCCGGCCCCGCCAACGCATAGGGATGCGTCGGCCACTCCGACAACCTGCCAGATCGCCTGAAAAATCAATCTCGCGCAACTGACGCCAAAAAAGAAGCCGGGTTTCGCAAAGAAACCCGGCTTCTAGAGAGTAGTCATTGGAGAAAACGTATGTCCCAACCCCAGCAAGCACCGCCGCATCCCGGCTCGTCACAACTCAACATCGAGATGCCGGCAGACCTGGACGCCACCTATGCCAATTTTGCCCTCATCACTCATTCACCTTCTGAAGTGATTATTGATTTTGCGCGCGTGTTGCCCAATATGCCCAAGGCCAAGATTTGCGCGCGCATGTTGATGACACCCATGCACGCCAAGCTTTTGCTGATGGCCCTGAGCGAGAATCTCCAAAAATACGAAGAGCAATTCGGACCAATCGTCATCCCGCAAAGCGGCAATCTGGCGCAGCAGTTATTCAAGCCCCCTCGCCCACCGGAGTAGACTATGAACAACCTGGACACGATTGCAGAAGACATTCGCGTTTCACTGGAAGAAAAGAATGCCATCCGCGATCTGACGTTAAGACGCAGCCGCGAGCTAATCCGCTTTTGCGCCCTGGCCATCCGCGCCGTGCATCGCGAAGAATACGCCGAGGCCGAAAGCCTGCTGGCCACGGCGCGCGCCGCCGCCGACGCGATGAAGGCCGACCTGGCCCCCCACCCTGATCTCTACTACACTGGCTACACGCAAGACGCGCTCAAAGAGTTGGCCGAGGCCTATATCACGTTTGCCATCGTCACCCGCCATCCCCAACTGCCCACCCCGCAAGACCTGGAAGTGGATACGGCAGCTTACCTGGGCGGCTTGTGCGAGGCGGCCAGCGAATTGCGCCGCCGCTGCCTGGACATCATCCGGCATGCACACAACACCGAGGCCGAACGCTTGCTAGCCGTCATGGACGATATTTACGGCGTGCTGGTCACGATGGATTTTCCCGATGCCATCACGGGCGGCCTGCGCCGCAGCACCGACGCGCTGCGCGCCGTGCTGGAACGCACGCGCGGCGACTTGACCAACAGCCTGCGCCAGGCGCAATTGCAAGACGCGCTGCAGGCGCTCGAAGAAAAACTCACATAAACTCAAAACATAACCGTGGAAAGCGAGCCAATCATTCGCGCCAGTGAGCTGGGCCAATACACCTATTGCGCCCAAGCGTGGTGGTTAGGCAGCGTCAAAGGCGTGCCGCCATCGAATGTTCGCCAGATTGAGGCAGGCACTGCCGCCCACACACAACACGGGTTGCGCGTAGCATTGGCCGGGATGCTTGCGCGCGCAGCGTTGATTTGCCTGGCGGCGGGTGGCCTGCTGGCGCTGGCATGGTTGGCGCTGATGTTGAGATAGAAAAAGAGGAAATGTGACGTCTGCGGGCATCCTGGCAGTGGTGCTGCTGCTTATCGGCCTGGCGGCCTGGGCGCTATCGCGCCAACTGCGCTCGACGACAGGGCTGCCCGCCGGGCGCGTCATCTCGGCAGATACGTCCCGCTGGCTGCCCACAAGTCGCCCGCTCTTTTCTCGCACGCACCGCCTGACGGGCAAGCCGGATTACGTGGTGCGCGACGGCAAATTTTCAATTCCGGTGGAGGTCAAGTCATCGCGCGCGCCCGCCAATGGCCCCCGCCAGGGCCACGTGCTGCAACTGGCAGCGTATTGCTTGCTGGTGAGCGAAACCGAAGGACAACGCCCAACTCACGGCCTGATCAAGTACGCCGACGCTGTCTTTAAAATAGATTACACGCCTGCCCTGGAACGCGCCACACTCGAGACGCTGAACGCTATGCGGCGCGCTCTGGCCAGCAAGAGTGCGCGGCGCAATCACACCGACCCCGCGCGCTGCGCGAGTTGCGGTTACCGTCACGCCTGTGACGAGCGGCTACAAGTCCCACAAGATTAGTGTACCGAACACGCCAATCAGCGCGCCGATGAATACCTCTACGCGCGTGTGCCCCAACAATTCCTTCAAACGCTGTTCGCTGATCGGGTGCCCCTGAAACAACTCGTCCATCATTTTGTTGATGAGGCGCGCCTGGATGCTGGCCGCCTGGCGTATGCCGGCCGCATCGTACATAATAATCATGGACAATACAACACAGACAGCGAACGCCGTACTGCTCATGCCATCGTGCAGGGCCACGCCGGTAGTGAGCGCGCACACCAGGGCCGAATGTGAGCTTGGCATGCCGCCGGCGCTGAACCACAACCCAAAATTGAACTTGCGGTGCATAGCATAATAAACCGGCACTTTGATAAATTGCACGATGGCCCACCACAATAGGGCAAAAAACAAAATCGAATTGCGGTCTATCATTGAGGAAAGCATGTCAAGCGGCCTCGCCATCGGCAAACGGCGCCAGCCTGGTCGAACCATCCTGGGCAACCGTCAGTTGTTGGATTTTTAACTCAGCCTCGTCGAGCCGGACATTGCAAAAAGCCGCCAGGCGCTGACCGCGTTCAAACAATTCCAAAGACGCGTCGAGCGAAAGCGATTCGCTTTCCAACTGGCGCACAATGTCTTCCAGCTGCGCCAAAGCATCTTCGAACGACATATCTTTTTCTACTTTTGAATGTTTACTCAATCCACCACCTCTTTATCGCAAATGGAACGCTCCAGATACCCCATTCATTTTTCCATCGCCCTGAGTATACCACCGGAAAATAAGCCTGACAATTTCTCGTTGGCACGCCAGGATTCTTTAGCGGCAAAAGACTGCCGCCCTGCCGCCGATGTGTCCGCGCAAGCGCCCAGCGCGCGAAAACGTGAACCGCGCCCCGCGAGGGTCGCAAGCTTTACAAGAGCGAGTAGCGGTGCTACAATCACAGCACAGCATACAGGCTGCGCCATCGAGCCTCGAGTAGGGAGTTTACCGTGAACAAAACTGCTAATCAAAAACTGCTTGATGCCGCCTCTCGCGGTGACCTGGAGACCGTCAAAGCCGCTCTGGCCGAAGGGGCGAACATCGAGGCCAAAGACACACTGGATTTTACGGCTCTGATTCTTGCCACACGCGACGGCCACGCCAACACGGTCAAATATCTTTTGGAACAGGGAGCACAAGTCACCAACACAGCCCTCATCGTCGCCAGCAAGTCGGTATACTCCAACGCGTGGTTGCTAGGACTGTTACAGCTGGCTCAAATGAAACAGGTCAAGCCCAAAACTGAAAAACACTCTAAACCCGACGCGCAATTGTTGAGGGCGGCCTACAAAGGCAGCCTATCCAGCTTGAAAAGAGCCATCAAGGCCCGCGCGGACGTCAACGCCTCCGACAATCAAGATACGTCCGCTCTGCGGTGGGCGGCGCGGGGCGGGCATTACGAAGCAGTTGCGGCGCTGCTGGACGCCGGGGCCAACGTCAACCAGGCAAGTTACACAGGATGGACGGCCCTGATGGAGGGCGTGGTCTCGGGCAGCGAGGACATCGTGGCTCTGTTGATCGAACGGGGCGCGGATCTGAATGTCAAGACATTCGCCAACGCCTCGGCGCTGTATTTTGCCCACGATATTGTGCAATACTCTGCCGATCAAGACCGCGCGCGCCGCATTATTCAGATGTTGGAAAAGCACGGCGCTACATATAGCGCGCCTGAAGAAGACGACGAGGATTGAAAAATATACACACCAGGAGGACCTATGAAAAAAAACATCTTGTTCGTCACGCTAATCTTGCTGCTTGCGTTCCCCTTCCCCCTCCAGGCGCAAGAAGGCACAACCATCACCATCGTGCACTTTTCCGATTACCACTCTCACGCCGTCCCGTTCTACGCCGAAGGGCAGGCCAACACCGCCGGGCTGGCGCGCGCGATGGCTTATCTTGATACCTTTGCCGACGATCCCAACGCCCTCATCTTTAACGGCGGCGATACGATCAATCGGGGCGCGCCGGCCTGGTCGGATAAATACCAGTGCGCCGAGTGGCCCATGTTCAACGGTATCGTGGACGCCATGGCGTATGGCAATCACGACGCCGACTATGGCCCCGACGTCTTTGCCCAGTGCAAAACTCTAATCACCTACCCCATCCTGGGTTCTAACGTCCTGGATAGCAGCGGGCAGCCTCTCTTTCAATACGACGGCAAAACATACAAAGTCTTTAAAATCAACACAATAAAAATCGGCGTGTTTGCGCTGGTAGGGTCTGATTTTGAAAAGCTGGTCAAGGCCGAATATCGTCCAGCCGCAGGCGCAACGTTTAGCAATACGGCAGAGGAGGCTCAAAAGGTCGTCAAGGCGCTGCGCGAACAGGAGCACGTCAACGCCGTCGTGCTGATTGGCCACGGACTGTTTGAAGAAGACCTCGAACTGGCCAAATCCGTCCCCGGCATAGACCTCATCTTGGGCACGCACAGTCACCGCAAAGAGGCCCTGACACAAATCCCCGGCACGAACACATACATCATCTCGCCCTTCCAATATCTGACCTACATAGATAAAGTTGAGTTGACCTTTAACGGCGGCAAGCTGACCAACGTCAAGGGAGAGCTGGTACGGATGAGCAATGATCGCCCAGAGGACCCCGACGTTGCCAAAAAGGTAAACGCCATGCAGGCCGATCTCAAGGCCGACCCCAAATTCGCCTCTTTCTTTGAGCCGATTGGCCAGGCGGGGGTAGAGCTATCCACCGAAGGCCAGTTCACGGGCGAAGCCGTGCTGGGCAATTTCGTCACGGACGTTGTGCGCGACGCCGCCAAGGTACACATGGTCATTGCCACGTCCAGCTCGTTCCGCGAACCCATTCCGCCCGGCCCGCTGGTGACGGGCGATTTGCTCACGGCCATGCCCTACAAAAATCAGATATTGATCTATGACCTGAAGGGCGAGCACATCCAAGAGCTGCTCAACTATAGCCTGTCTCGGCAGGGATCCGATTTCTTTTCGCAAGTATCGGGCGTGCGGTTCAACGTGGACGGCGGCCAGGCCGTCAATATCCAGATACTCAACAATCCATCCAATCCCCAAGCCGGCTACAGCCCGCTCGATCCGGCCAAGACGTACCAGGTCGCCACGAGTGACTTTCAGGGCAAGCTGGCTGGCGGCTATAAAGATATTTTCGGCAAAGGCACTTTTAAAGAGACCGATATCGAGGTGCGGGACCAGGTTCAAAAATTCATCCGGGCGCACAGCCCCGTCAGCGCCAGGCTGGATGGACGCATTACAATTGGCGCGGCGGCTCAACCCACCCCGGCGGCCAAGCCAACGCCGGCCACTTTGCCGGTGACGGGAGGGAGCCTCGTTCCGCCATTCCGCGGCGTCTTGTACGGCGCGGCAGCGGCGTTTGGGATTATTCTCGTGTTGGCAGGCGCTTGCATCGTCATTGTCGTCACAAGGAGAAAACCTAATGAGTGAGACAACGTACGACGTCGTCGTCCTCGGCGGCGGGCCGGGCGGTTACGTGGCCGCCATCCGGGCGGCGCAACTGGGGCTGAAGGTGGGACTGGTCGAAAGCACCTTTATGGGCGGGATTTGCCTCAACGTCGGCTGCATCCCCACCAAGTCGCTCTTGCGCAACGCGGAGGTGGCCGAGTTATTGCAGCGCGGCCAAGAGTTTGGCTTCCAGTTCGATAATCTGCAATTGAATTACGGCGCCGCTCAAAAACGCAGCCGCCAGGTGAGCGAGCGGCTGGTCAAAGGCGTCCAATTCTTGATGAAGAAAAACAAGATTGACGTGTTCGAGGGGCGCGGCGTTTTAAACTCCCCCACTCAAGTGGCAGTGACGCCCACCGACGCCGGCAAGGCCGTCGGCGGCCAAAAATACGAGGGTGTGCTGAACACAAAAAACGTCATCATCGCCACTGGCGCACGCTCGCGCAACCTGCCGGGGCTAGAAATTGACAAGGACAAAATCATTACCTATTGGGAAGCCCTGATGCTCACCCAGGCGCCCAGGTCGCTCGTCGTCGTCGGCGCCGGCGCGATTGGGCTAGAGTTTGCCTGCGTTTTTCACAGCTACGGCACAGACGTGACCATCCTGGAGATGCTGCCGCACCTGGCCCCGCTGGAAGATCAAGATATCAGCGTCGAATTGGAAAAAGCGTACAAAAAAGCCGGCATCAAATTCGTGCTCAACACTCAAGTGAACACAGTCGAAAAAACACCGGAGGGTGTAAACGTAATAGCAGGCGAGCAAAGGCTCAGCGCCGAAAAAGTACTGGTATCTATCGGCGTGCGGCCCAACTCGGATGATTTGGGATTAGAGGCGCTGGGCATTGCCGCCGAGCGCGGTTACATCCAGGTAGATGACGCGATGCGCACCAGCGTGCCCGGCGTGTATGCCATTGGCGACGTGACGGGCAAGTTGATGCTGGCGCACGTGGCAAGCGCGATGGGGATGGTGGCCGCCGAAACGATTGCCGGGCGCCACCCCGCCCGCCTGGATTACGCCTTTATGCCGCGCTGCACGTACAGCCACCCGCAAATCGCCTCGATGGGGTTGACGGAAAGCAAAGCGCGCGAGCAAGGCTACGAGATCAAGGTCGGCAAGTTTCCTTTCCAGGCCAACGGCAAGGCGCTGGGACTGGGCGACTATGCCGGCTTTGTCAAAGTCATTGTTGATCAAAAGCACGGAGAAATCCTGGGCGCGCACATGATCGGTCCGGAAGTAACCGAGTTGCTGCCCGAATGGGTGCTGGCACGCTCGGCGGAACTCACCGTCGAGGAAATCGCGCGCAGCATCCACGCGCATCCCACGCTTTCAGAAGCGCTGATGGAAGCGGCGCACGCAGCAATGGGGAGCGCCATCCATGCCTAAAGCTCCCGCAGGAGCTTGAGCCACGAGAGGAAATCACTATGAACGCCACCTGCCCCCGCTGCGGGACCATCATCCTGGCTTCGCAAGACGCCAATCGCTTCATCTGCCCTACGTGCCGCGTTCGTTATTGCCGCAACTGCCAGTCGTGGCAAGAGCGCGGCCAAAAGTATTGCCTGGATTGCACGCTGCACTTTTCGACGCCGCCCCCTGCCATCCATCCATCCGTCAAGCAATCTGCCTGGCTGGCTATGTTAATCATCGCCGTCCTCCCCCTCGTGTATCCAGCCTGGTCGCCGTGGTATGGGTTGTTCTACTCGCTCGTCGCGTTGGGAGTTTATTTCACCGTCTACCTGGTGCGTTTTCAGCGCAGCACCTCGTTGGTGTGGGCAACGCGCCGCGAGGCGCTGGTGCTGGTGCGGCAAGCCATCATCTGGAGCAGCCTGGTCTATTTTTTGATCCGGTTTGGGGAATCGGAAGGGATCATCGGGTTGTCGGTTGGCGTCGTGTTGGCGACGGGCATGGGTTTGCTGATCATCAACCGGCTCAATCCCTTTGTGGTGAACGAGCTGCGCGCCAGGCGCGCCGCGTGGAAGGCCGTGCTGGAGATGAGAGCCATGGAAGCGCTCCTGCTGCGCTTTCCGGCCGTCTAGCAGGCTGTCGGAGTGGCCGACGCATCCCTGTGCGTTGGCGGGGCTGGCATAGGGATGCCAGCCTGCTCTCCGACGCTCGTAGTGCGCGCTTGAGCGCGCTGAAGCGCGCACTACAAACGAGTTCCTCTCCGACGGGCTGCTAGCAAAACGAGCTTTTCAATCGTCGAACCGCGGATGGTCTCGCAAGTGCTTGGTCTGGCTTCGCGCGCGTTTGGCTTGCAGCCGGCGCTCGCGCGAAGCCAGCGTGGGGCGCGTGGCGCGACGTTTTTTAGGCACGCGCAATGCCTCGTTCACCAACCGCTGAAAACGCTCAATCACATCCTGACGATTCTGCAACTGGCTGCGCGTGGCCTGTGAAGTCAGGTGAAGCACCCCCGCTTTGTCTATATAAGAAGCCAAGCGATCCAGCAAGCGCGCTTTTTGCGCTTCAGTCAAGCTGGGCGAACCGGACACGTCGAAAGACAATTCCACCTGGGTCGAAGAAGTGTTGACGTGCTGGCCGCCCGGCCCGCTGCTGCGCGTGAATTGGAATTTGAGTTCAGATAAAGGAATGGTTAACATACGTATTGCGTAGGGCGTGTACTTGCCTCACGCCGCCGGCAGCCACACCGTAAACGCGCTTCCCTGCCCCAGTTCGCTTTCAACAGTGATCCTGCCTTCGTGGCGGCTGATGATCTCTTCGCAAATCGCCAGCCCCAGGCCGGTGCCGGGCGCTCCGGTCTGATTGGCGGCCTGGCCGCGATAAAAGCGTTCAAACAAATGCTCCAGGTCGGCGGGAGAAACGCCCACGCCCGTATCTCGCACCGTAAGCGTCACCCACACCTCCGATACTTCCCCCGCAGCGCGCTGCGTTTCGGTGCGCACGGTGACCTTTCCACCCTCCAGCGTATAATTCATCGCATTGCTCATCAAATTCGTCAACACCTGCGAAAGCATCGCCTCGTCGGCCAACACCTTGGGCAAAGGCTCGGCTTGCGTCTCGTGCTCCAGCGTCAATCCCTTGGAGGCCGCCAACGCCTGCCGGTCGGCCACCAACTGCCGCGCCAGCGCGTCCACATCCAGCGGCATGCGCCGCACTTGCACTTTAGCCAAATCAATCCGCGATAGCATGAGCAAGCCTTCGATGAGATGCTCCAGGCGCAGCTCTTCGCGCTTGAGCACATCCAGGTATTGCGAGCGATTCTCCGGCTTGCCCATTTCAAGCAGGCTGGCGTACAGCTTGATGTTAGACAGCGGCGTGCGCAACTCGTGCGACACGTTGGCGACGAACTTGCTCTTGAGCCGGTCAAGTTCTTTGAGCCGCGTGATGTCGTGCTGCACGCCAACGAATCCCACCAGGCGCTCCAGGTCGGCCTGGAAGATGGGCGCAATTGTGACCGACGCGTCGTAGAACGTGCCGTCCTTGCGCCTGTTAATCAATTCGCCGCGCCACGTCTTGCCCTGCACAATGGCGCCCCACAAGCCTCTGTAAATATCTATGGGAGTTCGTCCGCCCTGCCAGATACGCGGGTTCTGGCCACTGGCGTCTGCTGCGCTGTAGCCCGTCATAGCTTCGAGCGCCGGATTAACATACAGGATTTCGCCGTCCACATCCGTCACCACCACCCCCTCGCCCAGCGCGTCGAGGATGGCGCGAGTGCGCGCTTCCTGGCTGCGAATCTCTGCCGTGCGCTCTTCCACGCGCTGCTCGAGCTGAGTAGCATACTTGGCCAACGTAGAAGCGTGCTCGACCAGCGCCGCATCCAGGCGAGCTTTTTCAAAAACAGTCGCCAGTTGTCCTGCCAGCGTCGTCAGCAAGCGCAAGTCGTCTTCAGAAAAAGCGTTCAATCGAGGGCTTTCTACATTGACCACGCCAAAAGCGCGCCCGCCCACTACCAACGGCGCCACCATCTCTGAGCAAATGCCCGGCATAGCGCTGATATAACGGGGATCAGCCTCAACATTTCCCACCCGGACCGGCTGTCGCTCTTGCACGGCCCAGCCGGTGAGGCCTTCATAAAGAGGAATCCGCAAATCAGACACCGTTTCGGGCGGGACGCCTTTATAAGACACGTGCCGGCGTAACGAGCGGTCAGCCCCATCCACGAACAAAAAGCCCACGTTGGCGTTCGGCCACAAACGGTCCATAGCTTCTGTAGCGCGCGAGACAATTTCGTCAAAGGGACGCCCGGCCGCGCCGCCCAGCGCCACTTCCGACATTGCCGCCATCTCGTCCAGCCGGCGGCGCGCTTCTTCGAACAGACGAGCATTTTGGATCGCCACCGCGGCCTGGTCGGCCAATAGTTCGAGCACGCGCAGCTCGTTTTCGTCGAATGAGTGAGGCGACTCGAAGGCGACGGTCAGCACGCCGCGCACCTGGTCGCCGCTCCGCAGCGGCAAGCCGATGATGGCGCCGCCACCCGGCATCCTGTCTTGGAAGAGGGAATGTGTGGTGACATCTGACACAACGATGCGTTCCCCCGTGCGCGCCACCGTATAGGTCAACCCTTCCGGGCGAGGTTCGGCCAAAGGCCGCTTTTGATACTGGCCGGCCCACATGGCCGCGCCAAAGGTTAGCTGCCCGTCCTGGTAAAGAAAGATGTGAGCATCGTCGGCCGGCACCAGCTTGAGGAGGTGATGGATGACCGTTTCAAACACCACTTGCAGCTCGAACTGCGAAGTCAGGCGCAGGCTGGCCTGGCGCAAAATTTCAAGCTCGGCGCTGCGCCGGCGCTCAGCTTCAAACAAGCGGGCGTTATACAGAGCAACCGCCGCCTGGCCGGCGAACGCGCCCAGCCGCTCGGCGTGCGAGGGGGTGAAAAAGCCGGGCGTGGTGCTATCCACATTCAAGAAACCGCTCACCTCGCCGCGGATAAGAATCGGCGCGCTGGCGCAAGATCGCTGCCACTCCATGCCGGGTATCATAATCCAGCCGGGATAAGAAGCTATATCGGAAATCACAAGGGGAAGGTGCGTCTCGGCCATCTCTTTCAAGTTCGGGGTGGTGGCGATAGAAAACTCGAGCGCGGCGACAAGCTCTTGGACCCCAAATCGCTCGTAGCCGCGTCCGCGAGCGACACGCGCGCGGCCCCCTTCGACCAACATCACGTTCGCCGAATCGTTGGACACCACCCGGCTCACGTGCTCCAATAAGCGGTTCAGCACCATATCGGTGTCGAGCGTCGCTGTCAGCGTCTCACCGACCTCACGCAAAGTTTGCGCCAATTCCCGCTGCTGCCGCTCAGCCTGGAACAAGCGCGCGTTGGTAATGGCAATGGCCGCTTGTGCGGCGACGGATTCGAGCAGTCTTACGTCGCCCTCGTCGAGCGTTCCTCGCCGTTTGTTGAGCAATTCGACTACACCTATGACGACGTTGCGAGCGATCAAGGGCACACACACCATATTGCGTGTGACAAAGCCCAGTTGTTGATTCCAGCCATTGGAAAAACGCGGATCCGAAGCCACGTCTGGCGCCAACACCGATTGCCGATGCGCCGCCACCCAACCCGCAATGCCCTGTCCTGGTTTCAGGTGCAGCCCAATCACCTGCTGGCTGCCCGCACCGACAGCGCGATAAAACACCAAATCGCCGTTATCCTCCGCCAGCGCCACCGAACAAGCCTCGGCATCGGTAACCTGCCGCACATTCTCCAGCAACGTCGTCAATACTATATCGAGATCGAGCGTCGAGCTAATCGCCTGGCCAATGTTATTCAGTGTGGACAGGTAGCGCGCGCGATGGTGCGCTGACTCTTCTGCCTGCTCGCGTTGAATTGCCGCGCCCAAGATGTCGGCAGCGGCCTTGAGCGCGTCCACTTCCACCTCGGACCACTCGTGTCCGGCCACACAGTCGTCGAGTCCAATCATTCCCCACCACGCCTGCCCCACAAAAACCGGCACGGCCACAAGGGATTGAATCGCTTGCGGCGCCAGCACGGCCTGCTCGGTTTCAGGAAACTGGTTGACGCAACCGTGAATGATGTCCCCCTGGCTGAGCAAGTCTTGCCAACGCGCCAGGCCGCCCGCCCTGAGCGGCAAATCCTGAAGCGCCAGGTTATCTATTTGCGGCGCAACGCCCGGCGCGACCCACTCGTATAGCCGGCTGATCAAAGCCTCGTCGGCCGGGTCGGCGCGCTTTTTAAAGATATAGACGCGGCTCGCCTGCGTCGCATCGCCCAATCGCCCCAACACGTCCTGGATATTTTGTTCCCACGTTGGCGCTTTCAAGAACTGTTCGGCGGCAAATTCCACCGCTTCGAGGATCGCGTCGCGGCGGCGCAGCGCCTCGGCGGCCCGCTCGCGTTCGGTGAGATCGTGGCCTACCACTTGCACGGCGGGCTTGCCCTGGTAAGTGAAAGGAGTAGCCAGCACCTCGAGGTCCACCGTTGCGCCATCGAGCCGCACAAAGCGCTGCTTGACGGGCAACACCTCCTCTCTTTCTACCAAGGACATAAAACGTTCCAGGCTGTCTTCCCATCCCCCTGGCGGATAAAAATCCTGCACCGGCTTTCCAACGAGCTGTTCGGGACGGTCGGCCCCAAGCAGCCTGGCCCCTGCCGGGTTGATGAACAAAATCTTGCCCTCGCTGCTAATCGCAATCGAGTCAGGCGAAAGCTCCACGAGCAGCCGGTATCTCGCTTCGCTTTCTTGCAAAGCCATGTGGGTGTGCGCCTGCTGTTCCACAGAAGCCTGAATCTCTTGAAACAAACGGGCATTTTCGATAGCGTTGGCAACCTGATCGGCCATGGTCTGCAGCGTCGTGATATCTTCGTCGCTAAAAGCTGCTTCTTGCGCGCTCTGCACCGTCATCGCGCCAATCACCTGGCCGCGCGAGGCAAGCGGCAGCGCCAATTCCGAGCGCGTGGCCGGCAGCGCGGGATTATCGAAATGCACTGCGTCTTTGCCCACGTCCAACGCAATGCGGCCCTGGGCGTGCGCCACACACCAGCCAATCATCGAAGCGCCGCCTACCTCGAGCCGGTGACCGGCGGCCAGCATCTTTTGGCCCGCCTCGCCCGTCCCGGCGCGCAAGACAGCATAGCGCCGGGGCGGCGAACCTGGCTCGGACGCCTGCTCTTGCTCCACCAGAAAAATACCGACGTAATACAAATTAAAGCGATTGCAAATCAGTTCCGCCACCTGGGGCAACAACTCGTCCGGGTCGAGCATCAAAGAGACGGCGCGCGAAACCTCGGCGGCGGTTTGGAGTTGAATACTGCGGCGCTGCAAGCGCGCCATCAACTGCTGCTGTTCGAGCTCGGCGGTTTTACGGTTGGTGATGTCTGTCATGATGCCCAACACCCCCATCACCTTTTCCTCTTCCACCAACAGCCGGCTGGATACACGCACGTGATGGATAGCGCCCTTCTTGTCCAACAGCCGACATTCGTGAGGCTCTAAATGACCCGCTAGGGTGCGCTCGAAATTGGCCTTCAGGTCAGCCAGGTCGTCAGGGTACACAAAAACACTATAGTGCCGGCCTACCACCTCCTCTGGCCGATAGTGAGCGAGTTGCCCAATCGCCGGGCTGGCGTAGGTAAAAAGTCCTTCAGTATCCAGCCCGAAAATAAAATCGTTGATGTTCTCTATCAAAGTGCGATAGAGTTCTTCGGACTCGTGCAGTTTTTTCTCTACCTGTCTGCGCCCCGCGCGTGCGCGCAGAGCCGTCAGTCCCCGGGCCAGGTTGCCGCCTACTTCTTCCAACAGCCTGACTTCTTCGACGTCAAAGGCTTCAGGCTCAGCCGCGTAGATATTGAGCGCGCCGAGGGTTTGGCCGCCGGCCATGATGGGCAGCGCGATGGAAGAGGCATAGCCGCGCTGCGCGGCCTCCTCGCGCCAGGGAGCGTAATTCGGATCCGTCATCACATTTTTGCAGACGACGCATCGCCCCGTTCGAATAGCTGTGCCGGTGGGGCCGCGCCCTCGCTCGGTATCGGCCCAGGTAATTCGCACCGTATCCAGGTAATTGTCTTCATATCCCACGTGCGCCACGGGACGCACAGTTTTGTTTTCGTCTTGCTCGGCAAAACCAATCCACGCCAGGCAATAGCCGCCCGCTTGCACAATCAGCCGGCACGCTTCAGCCAACAAACTCGTCTCGTCAGCAGCGTGCGCCACCACGTAGTTCATTTCGCCAAGCATCTTGAGAATCCGATTCACGGTGCGCAATCGCTCTTCTGCGGGCTTGATTTCAAGCATGTCTGCAGGCCGAGAGTGAGTCTTGTTTAAAAGATGGCGCTGCCGCGCCTGTTCCAGGGCCGACCACACGGCCGCCTCCAAACGATCGAGGTTTCTGGGTGATTTTGTAATATAGTCGTCTACGCCGGCCTTGATAGCTTTCACGATGGCTTCTTCTGCGCCGGCGCTGGTGAACATCACCACCGGGCAATCAGGCCAATACGCCCTGACGCTACGCAAGACTGTCAGCCCTTCCGTCCAGCCTAACTGGTATTCTGTAATTACCAGGCAAAAATCGCCCATCTTGAGCGCCCGCGCCAGGCCATGCGCGTCAGTCACCTGCTCCACTTGGATAGTGGGGAAGCGCTGATTCAACTTGCTCAATATTAAAACACGACTGCTCCGGTCGTTATCAACCAAAAGAATACGTAATGGCACGTCCATCTTTCACCTTCCCAAATATCGGGCCGCAACGTCAGATCGCCAATTGTGGAAAGCTCGTCAGCCAAGGGGGACGGCGCGCAACACGCCGCTGTACTATTGTTCTGCCAGACTTTATTTTAGCATGGATTTGCCCGCACAGTAAGTTTTAGCCCGCCCTCCAACGTCGCCATCACACTACGGGGTTCCGCAGCAAGTCGGCAGTGAAAACTCAACCCAACTGAGCGGCGCTCAT
>CAZYXV010000008.1:0-153579 GCA_964651475.1 uncultured Anaerolineae bacterium
GGTATCTGCCCTGCCCTTGGCAGACCCGGTAGGAGCTTAAGTTGTGACGAATGGCGTAAAATCAAAAAGCGGCTTCTTTCCGGCTCGCCAGCGCGTCGTGGATGCGGCGAGTGTGACGCGGCAGCAGCGGGGGCAGAGCGTCGGGCGCAAAGAAGCGTACCTCTAGCGACTCGTCGCCGTCGGCCTGCAACTGACCGCCGGCGACGCTACATTCAAAAAGCGCGCTGACGACGTTGACCTGATCGCCGTTTGGATACGCAAAGCGAAACTCGCTGCCGGAATACACGCCAACCAGGCGTTTCGGCTCGACCTCCAGCCCGGTTTCTTCGTGCACTTCGTTGACGGCGGTTCGATCAATTCGTTCGCCCAATTCCAACGCCCCTGCGGGCAGCCCCCAATCGCCGGTGTCGCTCCGGCGTTGCAACAGCACTCGGCCCTCCCCATCTCGCACCACGGCCGCCGCGCCCGGCATGATATAGGCAGCGTGACCAATGTGCTGCCTGATCTGCCGAAAGAACGGCTCGCTATCCCGGCTTTGGCCTGGGTTGCCGTGTGCAAAACACGCCTCCCTTTGACCAGAGGCAAGATCGGCGGCCATGGCCCTGTACCAGGGTGCGGTAGGCGGTATATCACCCAAATCGAACCAGGCCACCTCGAGCGTCTCATTGTTGTCAATCTGCTGCCCGGAGCGGCCATTGGCTGGCCGACATTCAAAACACACCGTCACCTGCTGAACCTGATCGCCGTTAGGATAGGTCACGTCAAAGTCGGGCGAAGAATAGACGCCCATCAATCGTATCGGCACCACGTCCAGCCCCGTTTCTTCACGCGCTTCGCGCGCCGCGCATTGGGGCAGCGATTCGTCCAATTCGAGCACGCCGCCTGGCAAACCCCACCATCCAAAGTCGGCGCGGCGCTGCCAGAGCAAGCGGCCCGCCTTGCAAACGCACACGCTGGCAAAGACCAGTGGAATTTTTGTATGCCCCACGTGCTGGCGAATCCAGCGGATGTATGACATCAGCGATAATCTTCTCTGGGAGGGCTGAACGTGTCTACCATCACCGAAGGTTCCAGTGTGAGGGCGCTGTGCGGCACATTGGATGGAATATGGTAGCAATCGCCTGCCGCCAACTCAAAACTCTCGCCGCCAATCGTCATGCGCGCCCGCCCAGAAACAACATATCCCACCTGCTCGTGCGGGTGGGTATGATGCGGCACCTGGGTATTGGCGTCAAATGTAAATTCGACGAGCATCATGGATGCGCCATCCGCCAGCGTGCGGCGAACGAGGCCGGGCAACATTTCGACCGGCGTAGCGTCTGCGTTTCGATAGATCATTATCATTCTCCTGGCAAGATTTTGGGCGCGCTGATCAGCGCGCGGGCCTGCCTCACCATGAATGCTCCAAAGCGCCGTTTCCCATCATGGGCGAGTCTTGGCCAGCGGAGCTTCTTTGTCTTGACATTCGGCGCAATAACCGCTGAGGAGCAAATGAACTTGCCTGACCGATACCCCTTGACGCTTGCCAAAAGCGCGCGCCGCTTGCATCACTTGCGGCGCATCGAACTCGATCACCCGCCCACACCTGACGCAGGTAAAGTGATAATGGGGAGAGTCTTTCACGGCTTCGTAGTGGGCATGGTTATCCCCTAACAAGTGCTCTTCAATTAGCCCCATGTCTCTTAACGCCGCCAGGGTCCGATAGATGGTGGCCAAACTGATGTTGGGATCGCGCGCCTTGGCCTGGCTGTAAAGCGTTTCTGCGTCCAAATGTTCCTGGCTTCCTTCCAGCACCTCCATCACCAGCCGCCGCTGCCGGGTCAATCTTCGCCCACTGACGTGGAGCGCCTTGCTCAAATTATCATGTGGGGACATCGTGCTCCTAATTGACAATACTTCTTATACCCCGGCTCACTCTTTGATGATGGTGGGCAAATAGATTGCGTAGGGTGGAGGAAGCGGTGCTTGCACGGTTAGTGTAACGGGTATTTCTATCAGGCCCTCAATTGGATCGTCGCTGGTGATATGCAGCATCGTGGTGTAAACATCTGGCGTAAGGCTGGCGGCGCTAAAAGTAACCACCAGAGTGAGCGTGCCTGACGATGCGATGCTTCCCTCATTTGGCAGTTCAGCCAGCCAGTTCACATTCGGGACCTCTGCCAGCGCCCAGTTCAGAGTCTGGTTGCCTGTGTTGTCAAGCGTCATAGTTTGCGTGGCGATGTGACTGCCTTGTGGCAAGGTTGCCGTCAACGCGTTGGGCGCTACGGCAATTTCGGGCCGCAGGCGGTTAAATTCAAGCACGCGATTGGCTGGCTGGGGATCAATCTCTTCGACGTGGAGTGTTGCTGTGATCGCGCTCATTTCCCAGTTCCCCTCCACGACCCTGAATATTTGGGTGAGAAGATGCCATGTATTAGGCGCTGCGTTGGTAGCAGTCCACACCAGGGTTCGTCCAACCTGTGACGTGCCGCCTGTGGAGCTGGCCCAATCCGTCGGGTTGAGCGAGTCCATCCAGCTATCTGCCAGCGTGAAGGTTACGTTGCGAGTGTGCGCGACTCGAGCTCGATTGATGACTACAACAAGGTCATTGGGTAAAATCAGAGCTGGAAATGCATTGACAAGCGAACTATTGATATAGACTTCTTGTGTCCAGGCAAATTCCGGCAGGACATTGAGCGTGGTCCCGTCGCTTTGCAGTATGCCGTGAGTGTTCAGTGTGGCAAGATTGGTCACAGAACTGCCCGGTTCAGCCGTGACGGTGACATCAAAGGTAATGGTAATGGCCGAAGGAAAAGCTGGTTGAGCTGTCCAGTAAATGGCCGCGGTGGCGTCGCTATACCACGCTGTGCCGTAGGTGGCGTCTAGCCCGCCAGCGAATGTGACCCCTGGCGGCAAGGCATCGGTCACGACCAGCGCGCCGCTGATTGAAGGGGGAACCTGGAGAGTGATGGCGTAAGGAATCGCCTCGCCGCGGCGCGCCTTTGATGGGCCGTCTTTGGCGATGCTGGCTATGTGCACGAATGTGAGCGGAATTTGCATGGGGGTGGGGTTGCCATCTGTAATCAGTGTTTCGGTGATGATGTCAACACCTTCGCTGCCCGTGTTGATTTGGAAGGTCTTGGTCAGAGTGTGCCAAGTACGTGTCGGGACGTTTGTCGCGGTCCAGTTGAGCCAGTTAGTGCTGCTGCTCACCTGGCCTGCGGTGAGGGTGACGGGCGGGGTCAACGTCAGCGAGTCGCTCCATTCTTCGAGCAGGGTAAAGCTGACCGCTCCAGTAAAAGTAATGTTGACCCGATCCACAATGTGCACCCGATCCGCCGGACGGACAGGGATTGGAGCGGCAAGATCGGCAATTGGCGCGCCGTTGACGTAAACAAGTTTTTCCCATTGCGTGGTGGGGATGGCGGGCGCGCTTTCGGCCGTGCTCAATGTATAACTGCGGGCCGTGCACGATGAGGGGTTGACGGCTGTTTGCGATTGATTGGTGACAACCGCCGCCACGCTGGAGCAGCCACTTGGATCAAAGTTGAGCAGCGTGCTTGAACTGCCGGCGCCAACAACTGCCGGCAGAGGATAAACATTCAGCGCCGAGCCGGTATCGCAGGCCACGCTGCCGCGCAACTGGCCGCCGCTCGATGTGTTTTGCAAAGTCACATCGTAGGGGCCGCCGCTGGCGGGCAAGCTGATCCAGTTGAGAGCATAGTTATCAGCCACGCTTCCATTATAGCTGCCGCCCACAGCCGCAATAGCGCCATGGACGGTAGTCGCGCCAGCCGCGCTGACATAGGCGGGGCCTTCTTCGAGGCAGTAGGGATACACATAACCGCCGCCGCAGGCTCTGTTAAACTTGACGGCGACAGCGTAATAATGATAAGCATCAGCCAGATTCGTGCCCTTGTTAACCAGGGCGGTATTGATGGCGGTGAACATGTTACTGGTCGAACTTTGGCTGGTCAATTCCCAAAAGTCTTGCATAATTTGCTCGCCGCCGCCCGGATCGCTGGTGCCGTAACGCTCGGTCAAGCCGCGGAGGGTAATCCAATAAGAATAAGGCGAGTCGGTATATTCCCCCATGCACATGCTAAAAACGGGCCACAAGTAGTTGTGGTTGTCGTTGGAATCGTCAAAGACCTCGTCTTCCATCCAGGTCGCGCCGCCCTCTACAAAACTGTCGTCGGGCGAATTTGAGCCGCTGAGCGCGCCGTAGCCAAATTGGATCGAGTGATTGAATTCGTGAGCGGCGGTGGCATCCAGGGCTTTTTGGGGAGTGCCGGGAAAGCCGGTATAATTGTTGTTGAGCACCATGCAAGATGCATAAGCATCTATGTCATTCCAGGTAGTATTGGGATTGTTGCCCACGTAACCGGCGTGTGTTCCGCTGCTGCTGACATAGCCATACAGGCCGCCGCCCAGATTGTCAATGCGCACGTGGTAACGGTTGCCGGGCGGAGGATTGCTGGTGAGCACAGGCGGGGCGGCCCAGCCAAAGCTGGTGATTTCGGTATTCCAGGTTGTTTCCAGTGAATCGGTATAGTTACTGATTGTCAGTCCACCGCCAATGGTATTGTATTCCACGTGAAAGTGAGTGGTGTTGGTGATGTTGGACATGGCGCCGCTGGAACTGCTGCAAGAACCTGTCAGCAGCGCTTCGATGGCGGCGCGCGTTTCACCGGGCGGCATGGTTTTCACAGCTTCCTGGAGGCGAAGCAATGGCAAGGTGCCCTCCCAGGCCACGTCGCTGCGATACTCGACGGGCAGCTTTTCATAATCGTCCAGGGCATAAGCCAGGTAAAGATAAGCTGTGTTTTGGTCTAATTTGCCTTGGGCTTGCGCCGCTTGAATTAATTGCGGCGTCGCCAGGCTGGCCGGCACGGCGCCGTTCAAAGCAGCCTCTTCCGGCGGTTCCGATACTTTTTGATGGATGGCCTCTGTTAACTGATTGGGAAAAATCGAGTTGCGAGAGCTTGCCGAGACTGGCGTGGATAACGTTGCTATAACCAGGATCAAAGCTATTAACACACTTGGGATTTTATTCTTCACAATTTACCTCAACGATATTACGGATGGGAATGCTCATTGTACCGTACTCTGCTGTTTTTGCCCATCTAGGCTTTGCTGCGCGTCTCATACCAGCCGGCGCGCACGCCTGTCCTCACATCAAAATCTGGCACGTATGGCTTGATGTCTAGCAGTGGCGTGCCATCCAACACATCCACGCCTTCAATCTCCAAAACGGCAGCGTGCCGCGTCAGCAGACGCACAACCGATAGTCCAAGTGGATTCGGTCGGCAAGGGTGGCGCGTGGCAAATAGCCCGTGGAGCGTGTCATCGAGAAACGGCTTGACACGCAGCGCATAGCCCGACGACTGGTGGAACGCATACAGCAAAATGAGGTGCGAAAAACCCTCTATGTCTTGCAATCCTTCGGCAAACTCGGGATATATCTCAACCCGGCCCACGGCTTGCGAGCGCACGGGTTGGATGGGTGTGTTTTTCTTGTCTGTAAATGGCGAATGGATCACCCCAATGGGGCGTATGATGAATTCTTGGGCGGACATGGCGCTCATTCCTTTTCTGTTGTGCTGAAATCTGGCAGGTCACTGGGGGCGTTTGGGGTATTCTTGGCCGAACGGCTGCCCAGCGCGCGGGCGGCAATGAATGCCAGCACCAACGGCCAGAGGTGAAGCGCCAGCGGGCTGCCACATCCTGGGCATGGCACGGCGCTTGCGGCCAATAGTCCCATCAGCGCGGGCCACCAGCTGCGCGATGGCTTTGCTTTCTGGTCTGTAAGCTTGTTGCTGTGGTGGGCGTCGTTCATTGTTGCGCTGTCCTAGGAGCTTGTCGGAGAGACGCTCCACGCGCCGTCCCCGGCGCGTGCAGGCCGCCGAGGACGGCGGCCTGCTAGATTGATGTGTGTCCACCATCTTTCTGCAGGGTCAACAAGCCCACGCCTTGCACTTGCTGGAAAGTTGCGCCCTGGCCGACGGTGCCCAACACGGCGGCCGGGTCAAGCACCCGCGCGCCGGAAATGATTGTGGCGCCATGCTCAAACAGCACCGGCGAAAGCGGCGTGCTGGGGCCGAGTATCATCACCAGCGCATCAGGGCGGCACAATCTCAACAACCCATCCAGTGTGTGATTGATGAGCGCCGTGCCGGTGATAGCAGCAATATCCGCCTGGGGAAACAAATCGGCGGCAGACTGGGCAGGATGCTCGCCTTCGACGGGGTGCTGCTCGATGACCCACAACTGTCCCACTTGCTCGCGCAGTTTGGGGATAAAGGGGAAATGCCCCACCAGCGCCACCTTTTTGCCGCGTCCGCGCTCGGCCAACACCTCGCCAGCGTTGATTTCTACCGCGTTGCGCTCATCCACGTCCAACAGCGAGTTAATGGCCGCTACGCCGATACTGGCCTCAAGCAGGTTATCGGAGCGGGCGTATTCGGCCAATTCGCGCGCGCTTTTCAGGTGCAAGCGCCCCACGTCTCGGACTTGTTCATGACCGTGAGGTTTTTCGCCCGTGAGTGTGGACGCCAGGCCGCAGCATAGCCCCCCTGCCGGAGATGCTTCGCAGCACACCAGGGTCCAATGCACGCCAACCAGCACCGTGCGAACCGGTACATCATCTTGGGGCAAGCTTGCCAACAAATCATCCAAAAGGTTCATTGTGCTACTCCCTCTAGACTTCTACTCCCAGAATGGTTCGAACTCCGTAACCGATCAGGAAACTCAAGCCGGCCACCCCCAGACTCACGCCGGCCATTTCCAGAAAGCGTTTCTTGAATGGCTCGTCTTTGACCACTGAAATATAATAATTGAATAGCGCGATAATCAGCACTGCTGCGGCTAATGCCCAGCCCAGGCAAACGTAAAAATTGTCCAAAAACAGATAAGGCCAGATCAGGATTAAAACCGTCACCACGTAGGCCACACCTGTGTAGATGGAGGCCTTGAGCGGTTCCTTGGCGGTTTCTTCGGACTTGGTGGAAAGATATTCCGACGCGCCCATGGACAGCGCCGCCGCCAGGCCGGTGATAGTCCCGCTTAGCGCAATCAGCCGGGTATCTTGAAGCGCCAGCGTCAAGCCGGCCAACGCTCCCGTTAATTCCACCAGTGCGTCATTCAGTCCCAAAACGATCGAGCCAACATAGCGCAGCCGTTCCTCGTCCAATAGTCCAATCAAGGCCAGTTCGTGCTTGTCTTCATCCTCAAGAATGGCTTGGATTGGCTCTAGTTGCTGGCTCAGGCGTTCATAGCTGTTCTGGGCGGCCTCTTCGCCTCTCTCCATCAACTTGACCCCGAACGTCAGCCCCAGGACCCGGCTAATCCAATAGTAGCCCCACACCTTTAGCCGGTTTGGCTTGATGTCCTTTTGCGTGTACTTGAGCAGCACCTTATAGTGCCGCAGCTCGTCTTGGGCGATTTGGTCCAGAATTCGCCGATTTTCCGAGGAACTAGTCGCGCTTGCCAGCCGGTTATAGATGTGGTACTCGGTAATCTCGTCTCGTTGAAAAACAATCAATTGTTGTCGTAGTTGTTCATCAAGTTCCATGGTTCAATCCTTTCCAGGTGAGCGCCGCGTACGGGCTTATAACTCTACCGCCTCCAGCTCATTCGGCGTCAGGATGGTGGTGGCGGGTGCCAGGCGAGTCAGTTCGCGCATAAAAAGCCCCAGGTCGGCGGCGGGCAATTTGCCATAGGCATTATAGTGATGCGGGATGATGGTGGGCGCGCCGAGCGCCGCCGCATACGCCGCCGAGCGTTGCTCCCCGCCCACTTCCACGCTGACCAGAGCCACATCAGGCGCGAACTGCTTGCCAATATCTCCTACATCAACCGGCTCGCCCTCGCCCTGACCTTCGGACACAAAATGCAGCAGGCGGACTTTATCAACAGCCACGCCAAAAGAGGTCAATGGCAGGTACAAAATCTCATCCGCCACCTGGCGAAAGGCAAGCAAAAAGTTCATCACCTCCTCCACTTTGAATTCCTGGAACAGCTCATAAAGCGAGGTTTGCATTGGGGGCGAGCGAAAGGCGTAAAAGAGCACACCTTGTACCTCGACGTGATCGTCCCAGGCAATAGGGAACAAACGGTGCTGCGCCTCTGGAATTAGCGTTCGCAGCGCGCGGCACAGGTGTGGAATGGCCACAACCAGAGCCGGCGAATTCTCCTGTATCAAGCTGGGCACGTCGCCAAAGTGGTCCGGATGTCCATGAGAGACGCAAATCATATCCGGGAACGGGTAGGCCGCCTGATTCTGTCGCCGATAGTGTTCGAGATAGGGGTCGAAAAGAATACGGGTTTGTTTTGCCGTAACCAATTGAAAACAAGATCGCCCCAGCCACGTTAATTTCATCATCCTTGCCTCCTACACTTTGCGTGTAGACCCGCGTGCCCGGTACCGTATTTATATCACTTGATAAACATTGTGTAGATAAAGCCCGCTTCAGAAAAAGGCCCTCGCACATCGGCGACAAAATATTGAGCAGGCCAGATCCTGTCAGTCCCCATCCAATCTGGGCCTAAATTCCAGGTATGAGTTGACTGACTAGAATAGATATTACGATGATTATTGCTACTGCCGTGTAATAATATCTCCCGATTTGTTCAGTAATCAACACCCCGTTCTCTTCCCTCACACGAAAGTCTAGCCAACTCCTTGTAAACCTTTTTGTATTGATACGATACATCATATGCAATATCGCAGCTAGCGCGACAAGTGTGACAACGAGCACTATTGCCTTTTGCCAACTATATATATACCCATAAGTTGTTATGAGGGCGATTAAAAAAACTAGTTTCCCATACTTCCACCATTTTGGTTGTAGCTTGTGGTTCTTGATGTAATTCGCATCGAATGCTGCTTCTTTTAATATGTTCATGTTTTGCTCCTTTCTATATTGCCACCAAATGGCTCTGCGGTGGAACAAGCAAGGGGGGCGATGAGTTTTGCGGCTAATCCAACAGCGACATGGCCCAAGTGCATATAGATCCTCCTAAAGAATAAAATAGCGTGGCACTTGCTTCATGTAGGCGCGATAGGCGTCTCCATACTGCTTCAGGCAAATCTCTTCTTCGGCCAAAATTCCAAAATGCTCTAGCAGTCTGGCGGCTGCCCACAGCCCCATTGCCAGCCACGAGCCAATCACGATGCAAGCTCCCAAGAGCACAAGCGACGACATGACGATCTGGGGGTGGCGGGATATTTGGTACAATCCTCGTGTGACTGGCTCGCCCGGCAGAGTATTTTTGAAATCAACCAGCGCCTTGACCAGACCCGCCAAGCCAACTGCAACCAGGCACGCGCCAACACCCAGGACATAGCCTCCGACTTTTAACGGCGTCAAGACGATCAAGGCCAGGCAGGCCAAGGCGCACAGCTTGCCGGCCACAGTGAACGCCACTTGCTTCTGGCTCCACCCAGAACGATCAAAGAGCCGCGCCACGACGCTTTTAGGAAAGACTAAAAACGCTATCCCATCCGTCAAAACCAGCAAGGCCAGGGCCAGCCAGCCATTGAGCCAGCCGATCCTCAGGGTAGGTGCCAACTCCATATCGCTTCTCCTTCCAGTTCACCGCACCGACATCACCAGAGATACGGAATCAGCCGCCAGGACTGTCTACAGTATGCTTCCCACTCTTGTCCAAACTCTCGATGCATTAACGCTTCTTCATCTTTTACCCTAAATAGAATAATGACAACAAATGTAACGGTCAAGACCAGGCCAACCCACGAGCGAAAAAGCAGCGACAGTCCGATGCCTTGAATCATGCCGCCCAGGTAGCGAGGATGGCGAATCAGCCGATAGGGGCCAAACGTGATCAGCCGATGGTCTTTTTGGATGGTGACTTCGGGACTGTAGAGCCGGCCCAGCGCCAGGCCTGACCAGATAATCAGCCCCATTCCCAGCGTGGCGAGAACAAGGCCCAGCCAGCGCGCCAGGGGGCTGCTGGGCAATACGGCGATGCTGCGCCGGTCGGCAAAGGGCACAAAAACCAGCGCGCCCAGCAGCATGCCGCTCACGGCGATGCGCACAATCCGCTGGCGCGAGACAAACTTGTCTTCTTGCCCCTTTCCCCCGCGCAGGGCTTCTTTAGACTGGCTGACCTCGTAGCCCACCGCCGCGCCAAACAACGCAATAGTCACAGCGTAAACGAGCAGTTGCGGCGAAAAAAAACCGCCCACGTCATCCAGTCCCCAGCCGATAAGCGGCAAGCCGACATAGATGGCAAGCGTGTACAAGACCGAACCCATACCGCGCAAGAGTTTCATATTGTCCTCTTTTTCTAGAGTTTTGGCAATAACCTTCCCGTTCTTCCCATGTACTCGACGTACGGCTGCCCAAACAGATTGACCATCACCTGTTCCTCTTGCCCCATCCGCAAGGCAACCAATAGAGCATATAGCACGACAGGCACACAGGTCAGCACCCAATTGCCTGCCAGCAGGCCTCCCCCCGCATAATTCACCAGGTAGGCCAGGTAGATGGGGTGGCGTATCCAGCGGTAGGGGCCGGTTTCGACAAGAACATGGCCCTCTTTTGACACGATCAGCGAGTGAAAGCTTTTGCCCAGGTGATGGTGCGCCGCGCCTAACAGGGCGGTGCCGCCTGCTAACGCCAGCCCGCCCAGCCACCTCAGCCAACCTGGGTAATGCAGAACGTAGGCGAACGAGAAAAAGCCTGGGGAAAAGACATACTCGCCGCCAAATATCAGAGCCGTCAGCGATGCCATAACCCCAGCAATAAGACTGAGTTTGCCTTCCTTTACCTCTAGCTTGCCCTGGCCGCGCAAGACTTGAGATTGATAGTAAACACGAATCGTCATCATGGCAATAAAAGCCAGGATGAAAAGAATTCTAAAGACAGTCTCGGCGTTCATGCAGTGTTCGGTTCTATTTCATGGCGGCTTTTAAACGGCGATAGTAGGAATGGCTGGTATACAACGCCGCCGCCGGATTATGGCCGGTCACGCGATCCTTGGCCACCAGCACCGTGACCGGCGCGGTCGAATGTTTGAAAAAGAGGCTGTCGTGTCCAACGCATAACCCTACCACGATGTTCAGTCCCGTCTCGGCTTCATTCAACAGTTTCGCCTGCCCGATAGGATTGCACAATGCCTCAAAGTGCCCGGGCCGAATCTTTTCCTTGTCAGCCAGGCCAATCTCTTCTTTGGGAATCGAGCCGACCTTGCAGCACACGCTGCTGACCTGAAAGCCGTTTGCTTCCAGGATCTCTTGCAGCAGGTGGGCTTCGTGAAGCAAGCCGACGCAGCTCGCAATGCCCAGGTGCGTCGCGCCGATGCGCCGCGCAAATTCCATCACCTCTTGCACGCGGGGCCAATGGCAATACCCGGCCGCCTCGACTTGGGCCGCCGCCAGAGCCAGCTTTTGGGTCTCGGCATCCGAACGATAAATTTGATGGGCCGCGGCCAGTGTGTCGGATGATCCGGTGGCCGGGCAGAACGCCGGCGGAGTTTTAACTCCGGGCGCTTCGCGGCACGCCTGCACTTTGCAAATTGAGCACGAGAGTTCCATTTTGCTCCCTATATCCAGCGTCTCACTTGAGCCTTGTAGTTCAGCCATGCCGGGCCAAACGCGGCTTGCAGCATGCGTTCCTCGGCTGCGATAAAGCCCCAATCCATCAGAATGGCAAAGGTCGGGACGACAATCCACGGCGTCACTGAGCCGAGCAATAGAGCAACGCCAATGAGCACGAGCACAAAGCCCAGGTACATTGGATTGCGGCTGATGCGAAATACACCATCTGTGACCAGTGTCGTAGAGACCTGGAAGGGCTTGACGGTGGTTCCAGCCTTGTGAAAGGCAGCATCGGCCACCAGGTTGATGGCGATCCCGGCAATTAATGGGACCAGCCCTGCAAGGTTCCACGGCAGCGAGACAAGTGTCATCGCGGGCCACAAGAAGTGGAGGGCCAGCATTATCAACAGGGCGAATAAAAGATAATATGTGGGCACTAGTTTTTTCACAGTCGTCCTCAACTATTTAGTAGAGAGTAACCGCTAATCGAACCTGGGATGAACTGCGTTAGCCAGGTTTCTGTCCTGCGTACAGCAAATGATCCGAAGCCCCATAGAGTGTGGGGTCCTGGCCGAGCTTACAGTTCAAGTCTACCCAGGCTTCCCACGCTTCTCCGCATAGCCCGTTCACCTTGTCCTCGTGCTCCGCCACGACCCCCTCACAGCCAACGAGACGCAGTGTTTCCAGGCCACAACTCTCCATCAAGCGCACTATCTCGCCTGGATGTGCATAGTACGCCTTTGCAAACTGCGTCGGTTGGTCGTGTATTCCCGTTTCGAGCAGTTGGCGCGCATACTCTGGGTTCTCCGCCAGCCAGGCGGGTTCTTGGATGGCAACATACCGAAATGGTGCGAACCGCGTGATGAACGCTGCGAACAGCTTTCCCTTTGGCTTGAGGACGCGCAGGGCCTCTTGTATGGCTTGAACCCTTTCCTCGCGTGACAAGAGATGGTACAGCGGCCCCATCAAAAGCACTGCGTCGTAACTGGCTGAGCCGAGCATACTCAAGTCTAGTGCATTCCCATGGATGATATCAGCCAACGACACGTTGGCCTCGCCCGCCTTTTGGCGGGCCAGGTTTAAATTTTCTCGCGATATATCCAGCAGCATGACGCTGTATCCTTGTCGCGCGAGCTCAATTGCATAACGACCGGGGCCGCCGCCTGCGTCGAGGATAGAACAGGGAGGCCGGGGCAGAAACGCGTTGATAGCTCGCAGGCTCACGGCAAACTCGGTACGGTGTCTATCGAGTCGTTCCCACTCTTTGGGGGCATACTCGTCGTAGAAAGGCTCAACTTCCATTAGCACTCCTGGACATGGCAACCGCTCCGAAATCAGCGCTACCTTGGAGCCACAAGCTCTATACGGGTAGACTGGTGCAAGCCCAAGGATGCAGACGAACAAAAGACGCCCGCCTGCATCCAAAGCAAACCTCGCCAGGTTCAATCTGGTTTCTACTCGCGCTTGCCTGTCTCCATCATCGTCTCAAAGTCTTCCAGCAACGCCTGCAGCTCTTCTTCGTGCGCCACCTCGTCTTGAAGAATCTGGAGCGCCATATTGTACGTGACGTGATCCTTGTTCAGGGTCATTTCCAAAAGGTGCTTGTAAACGTCAATGGCGCATTGTTCGCCTTTGATATTTTGATCCAGGATCATCTTGACAAATGGATCGTCGGGCGCATCGTATCCACAACTGCTAAACTTGTACCAGTCTTCCGGCCGGGCCACAGGTGAACCGCCCAGTTGGATGATTCTCGTTGACACCATGTCGGCGTGCCGCAGTTCGTCCGCCGCGTGCTGGACCAACTCGGCGATGACGGCCTCCTTCATCGGGCCTTTGATCACCTTGGCGCCTAACCAATACTGGTAGTGCGCCAGCCACTCGTCGGCAAAGGCTTTGTTGAGAACCTGGATCAACTCGTCTACATCCAGGCCCACGATTTCTCGTCCTTTAGTACCCATTGTTTTTCTCCTATTCTAATGTTGTGTAGGCTCGACTTGTATTTTCATCCAGCCTGTACATTGCGGCTGCTAAACTTGTCCACTGCATTGAATGATCCGAGTGTTGTAACAAGTTAGAGTTTATCTTGTTTTCTTTTCTACCTCCTATTCAAAAAACTCTAATTCGGGGTGTTTTGTAGCCTCCTCGCAAATCGGCCCTTGCGTCAAAAAGCCCAAGGCCAGGCCACTGCCTCGCACTGCCAGTAGCCGGTCACCGGGCTGCACACCAGCCACCAACGGCGCAACAACCCGGCCGTTCTCGCCCATATAACCCTGATCCAGCATACGCTTTCTCAACAAGTCTGGTATCTTGTCCGCTCGCCCGACGCTGAATCCACCGGAGCGCCGGCTGCCGCGTAAAAAGATTACCTGATCTCCCGCCTGGAAACCGTACTCGTGGTACGCTTCTGGAGGGATAGTGATTTCTCGCTGTGGGCCTACGACGACCCAGCCAAAAACCCATTTGCCCCCCTTGACCAGTTGAGGCATTTATCTCACACCTTTCTAAAATTGAGCGTGTAAAGCCAAACGTTGCCCCAGTGCTGCTTCAGGCTAAACCCGGCTGACTCTACAAGGCGAATCGTTTCGGAAGCGAACAGATAATCGGGATCGAGAAACTCTTCGGTGATGGAAAGCGTGCCGCCTGTTTTGATCACGCGGTGCAGTTCGGCCAACGCGCGCGCCTTGTCGGGGATTTCAGGTAGCACAGTGACCAGGAAAGCCCGTTCCACGCTGGCATCATCCAGGGGCAAATGATGTGCGCTGGCGACGTGCGTTTCGACGTTGCTCAGGCTGGCCTGGCGCGCGCGCTGCTCTACCCGGGCGATCATGTCTGGTTGAATATCTACCGCGATGAGCTTGCCATTTGTTCCGACGCGCTGTGCCGCGTCTATGGTGAACGCGCCTGGGCCTGGCCCAAGTTCTAGCACACACTCGCCAGGGTAAATGCCGATGCGATCCAGTATACGCCGCGTATAGTAGCGGCGAATGGGATTATTCACCAGCCATGCAAATGATGCCGGACAAGGCGTCGAGTGGCCCAACCGCGCCGCCAATCTAGATATCAGTTTGAGTGCGACCAGCCAGAAAAAGGCCAGCCCGCCAACGACTGCCAGTGCGATCCACAAAGATTTTAGCATTGAGCGTTGTTTCATATTATTACTCACACTCCCGGCAAGAATCGCCCGGTGTGCTTCATGTACTCCCGGTACTCGTCGCCGAACTGCTCAACCATCATGACTTCTTCTTTACCAATCCGGGTGTAGAGCACAGCGATTGAAGCTGCAACCAACAGCACGATCAACCAACTGGCCGAGATGAATGCAAGCCCCGCAAAGAAGCTAAAAAGCGCCGTATACATAGGGTGCCTGGCCCAGCGATAAGGGCCGCCGGTGACGAGTGTGTGCTTTTCTCTGATTTGCAGATTGGTGGACCAATGCCTTCCAAGCGTGCGATGAACCCAAATGAGCAAAAGCAAACCCAGCGCACCCAATGCCACGCCGCCCCAACGCAACCCGGTGGAGAAGGGCGCCGCAAAAGAACCAAGCCAGGGGGGATTGGCAGCGTACACAATGGCTACGGCTATCATGTACAGGAACAAGATAAAGCGGAGCACAATGCTCCACAAGCCTTCGCGCTCGACGGCTTTCTTCTGGACAAACCAACTGCTGCTGTCAGTTCGACGTACCTTCCAGCCAAAGTATACACGAACGACGAACACTGCGATGAACAAAACGAAAAATATGCTTCTGAATGTTATCTCGCTGGTCATTGTCTCTCTCGTCCTTATTGATAATGATTATTGTTATCAATTATACATCATACTTGCAAAAGGACAAGTGACACATGTCATGCCTTACGTACGCAACGTCGCCACCAGCCGGCGCGGCCAAAGTAACAGGTCAAGCGCCGCGCCAATATTGGGGACCATTACATCCGCGGTATCCAAGCAGGCGGTGGCCAGACCTTCGCCGCCCAGTACGGCAATGCCAAGCGCGGCGTGTTGCAGCATTGCGGCGTCGTTTGCGCCATTCCCAATGGCCACCACGTGCGCTGCACCAAGTTCTTGCACCAAGTTTGCTTTTTGCGCAGCCTCCTCGCCAAGACACAAACGTTTTGCTTTTACCTTCAGGGCCGCCGTTAGCTCGTCTAGAGTGCCTTGCGTATCAGCGCTGACCAGCCAGGGCGTGAGGCTACCGCTCAGCTTGCCCAGTCGCTCGCTCACACCGGGAAACAGTCGCCCATCCAGCGCAATGGTTCCATTAACGTCAAGCACCAAGCACTCCAGGCGCAGCACGCCGCGTGAGGGGATATTGATCTCAAGCATCTATCTCACTCGGCGACCTGGCCCTGAAACATCGTACAGGTAAAGAAAGCATAGTAATCCGGGTGATTCAAGATATAGTCGGGTGATTCTGGCAAACATAGTCGCCGATACTCTGCGCGATCCTCCGGCGCCAGTTCTGGCTCTACACCCGGCCAGCGCATCTCAAAAAGCGCCATCAAAGCCTGGCGGAGGTCGTCACTCAGCGGAGCTGATGCGCCGCCGGTAAAGGTATGCCCCGTTGGCTCTTTCAAACCAGCCTCGCGGAACCAGCCCAGGGCGCGCAAGAAATGCAGCGAGGGATTTTTGCCTTTAACAAAAGGGGCAATGCCAGCCGAGGTGGCCTCCAGGCACGCTTCCAACGCAGGGTAGCCTGGGAGAAGTGTTTCAGAAGACCAGGCCAGGATAGCCACGCTGCCGCCAGGCCGCACCACTCGCGCGAGCTCCTTCACCAACGGCAAAGGTTCCAGCGGAGCGTATCCTACGCAATTCGAGCTCCAGGCCCAGTCAAAGCTATTGTCGTCAAAGGGGAGTTGGCACACATCCCCGGTCCGAAAGGATACCTGTTGCGACAAGCCGCGTCTGTTTACGACTGCTTCTGCGCACTGGAGAAACTCGGTGGACATATCCAGGCCGGTGACGTGTCCAGTGGGTCCCACGCTCTCTGCCAGCAGCGCCGCTTGCAGGCCGATGCCGCAACCGGCATCCAGGCCACAACTCCCTGCCGGCAGTTGTAGCGCCTGGACCGCCGCTCGAATTGCTGGCTCTATCAAAGGGTTGGATACTGCCAGCTTGTGTATGTAGGTATCAGTGTCAGTCATCGTCTGTCCTTTCGTTGTGCCAGCCGTGCACCTCCAAGCGCCAAATTCGTCTCTCAGCCAGCTAATATTTATTCTGCCACGCTTATGACAGTCCCCGCGCCAACGGGAATAAAATCCGCGCCAAAAGCCTGTTTGAATTGCTGAATGGCAGCGTCGCCAGTGCAGTGGCTCGGCGCAACCTGACGCACGCCCAGTTGCTTCAATTCGGCGATAACCTGCTCAACCTCGTCCGCGCTCTTGTCTTTCAGGTGAAAGCCGCCCATTATCATGCGCACATCGCCATAGGTTTTGGCCTGCCGCACAATCTCCACAATGCCAGGATGCGCACAGCCGGTCAGCACAATCAGCCCTCTCTCCGTCTCGATGAGGAGTGATTGTTCAATGATAGCCGTCCCCATCTCGCCGCTGGTGCGGATGCGGCTTGTGATTTTAATGGATTCGCTTACTTCAATGACGTTGGCGCGTTGGCCCACGCGCGCCTTGAAATCAGCTGGGAAGGAGCGCGGTACGTACACGACCTTGTGGCTGCCCACATCGAGCAGCGCATCCAGCCCGCCGGTGTGGTCGTTGTGGTAATGCGATAAAATCACCACGTCAATCCGGCGCGGGTCAATGCCCAGCGAGGCCATGTTGCCCAATAGCGTCGTCCCGTCGCCGCCAGTGTCGAACAAAATCGTCGTCTCGCCCATTTCCAGCAAACAGGCGAATCCCCATGCGCTTTTGAGCCGGGCGTCAAAAGCGTTATTATCGTACACAATGGTCAATGTGAGTGGTTCCATTCTCCCCGGGTCCTTACTCGCTCTGCAGACGCCTTAGCAACCCTACCAATAGATTTATTCTTGGCACGTTTTCCATATAGCGCCTGTACGCGTCACCGAATTTAATGACGTTTTGCTGTTCGCCTTGCAGAATGAACCCATAGACGATGGCAGTGTTTGCAGATGAAATCAAAAGCACAAGCCAATGCGGACAGAAGAAAAAGTATGAGAGGAAGCATAGCATAGCGCCCAGGTACATTGGATGGCGAACCAGTCCATAGACACCTCCTTCAACAAGACCTGCATTCTTGTTGCTCACAAGTGCAACGATAGAAAGCACAACCAGGCCAATGCCAAGACCAAGGAGTATCCATCCAAAATATCTGAGAGGACGCAAGACATCGGGAGCATCAAGAGTGAAGACAAGGTAAACGAACAAAGCTATTGAGAGGCCATTAACAATATACCCCAGTGTTTCTATTGTCTTTTGTTTCATCTCAATTCCCATTCATTGCAAAACTCGGCGACAGTACGATGTTCCCCAACTAGCAGGCTGTCGGAGAACCTCCGCTCCGACCCTCGTCCTCGAGGGTCGCCCGCCCCGAGGACGGGGTGGGGAGCGCCTCTCCGGCAGACTACCAGGGTCACAGAATAGTTTCACAACTTACTCTGCACGTCTGATATGAGCAAGTACGTGAGCCAGAGCTCTTGCAGTACCAAGTGGATAGAGCCGAACTTGCAAATCTACCCCCTCTTCCCCTGCCACCAGCCGGGCTCCTTTGTCCAGCAATTCTGCCAGCGATGGCTTGCCCTCCAATCCTTGGATTACTTGCCCTTCCGTCAGTGCAATAACAGCCAACACCTCATCGGGCGGCAGGTTCTTTGGCTTTTCACGCAGGCGCGCTTTGTATATCACGATGCGATATAGCTCGCCTACCCGTGGAGTACCAGGCGGGTGAATCATTTCATACAATGCAAATGGGCGTGGCTGATCGCTCACATCAACCCGCTGAACCGACCCTGGCTGAGGAACGTACCACGTGACTAGAGCAGACACAATGTCAATCTCTGCTCCGATCTCCTCTTTCGCTTCCCGGTGTGCACACATTAACCAGTCTTCGCCTGCTTCTCGATGACCTCCTACGCCAGCGTAGAATAGCTCACCTGGGAGACAACAATGGCGGCAACCTGCCAGAAAGAAGAGATAGCGTTCACTGTCATCTTGTAAGGCAAGCCCAACTCCGGTTTCTGCGCCCTCGGGTGCAAAGTCTGCTATCGCCCTGATTATCATCCGTTACTCACTGGCGCTAATTTACCCGCTAGCGCCGCCTAACAGCATATATTCCATACGAGTATGGCAACCCAGACTGGCGCTGCGGTGTATTTGCGCTGTTGTTTCATTTCAGCCTATTCTTGTGACACTCTGGTGGGCCAGCCAAAGCTGCGCAGCAGGCTGGCGATGAGGGTCGTAATCGGCACGGCGGCAATCAGTCCCAGGCTGCCGACCAACGCGCGAGCGATTTCTTCGGCAATCAGCTCGCGGTTGAGCGTGTATAGCCACGGCTCGGGGTACAACTGGAATAACAACAGCAATGGCATCGCTGCCCCTACGTAGGCCAGCACCAGCGTGTTGATGGTGGCTGCAATGTGGTCGTGCCCAATGTTCATCGCGCGCAGGTACAACTCGCGCCAGCCAAGCGCCGGATTAGCTGCGGCCAGTTCCATCACAGCCGAAGCCTGTCCAACAATCACGTCGTCCAGCACACCCAGCGATCCTACAATCATTCCAGCCAACAGCAACCCGCGCAAATTGATGGACGCGCCGGCCGCCTGCAAGAACATGGCTTCTTCCGAGCCAAAGCCATTGAGGCGCGCCAGCCCAACGGCAAATGAGGCGAGCATACCGGTGAGTGTCAGGCTGACCAACACGCCCAACAGCGCCGCGTGCGTCTTGAGCGCCCAGCCTTGCGTCAGATACAGGGTGACGGCCAGCAACACAAACGAGCCAACCACACTGACGAGCACTGGATCGCGCCCGGCTAAAATCTGCGGCAAGACAAAGCCCATCAACACCACAAAGCTAATTGCCAGTCCCAGCAGCGCTCGCGCGCCTTTCCAGCCGCTCACCAGTACGGTGAAGGCGATAAAAACCACGCCCAGAAGCGCCAGCGCCCAAATCCGTACCACATCGGTAACCATAAAAAACTGCCGCCCGTCCGGCTGCGTGACCGCCATCGCCAGCACGTGGTCGCCCTCGCGGTACAGCGAGTCCTCGCTGGTCACGTTCATCGCGCCGTGCTCGACCTCGGCGCGCTGCCCCTTGAGCGGGCCGCTGAGGATTTCCAATTCCAATCGCTGCACAGGCTGTGATTGCCCCGGCGCGACCTCTTGCTGCATCGTTTCGATCACGCGCACCACGCGCGCCTCGACCGTCTCCGAACTGCCGGCCGCGCTGGTCTGCGGCGTTGGCTCAACCTGGCTGGGCTGTTGGCGCGCGGGTGTCAGCGCCAACGTTGCCAGCGCGCCCAAGGCCAGCACACCCACCAGGGCAACTATCACAAATGGCGTGTTCCATCTAACTCGCATACACTTTTCCTGCGCCCCGCCCGGCGCAATGGTTTGCCTTGTTCATTTTGCTTCCGGCCTCTCTTCATTGAGGTACCGTAGACCCACTGCGCTCCAAAAGCGGCTGCCGTAACGTTCGATTACCTGGGCCTGCCCGCTGGCTGCTAAGGCGCGTAACGCTTCTTCTACCTGCCCCGGCGTCCAATGCTCCAGAGCTTGCGCCAACTCTTCTTCACGCATCGGGTGGCGGGTGATGACGTTGACTATAGCATCAATTATACCCTGAGAGCCAGAAGGGGATAAATCAAACGCACCCTCCGGTGGATGCACCACCTGCGCGATATCGCCCAGAATAGTCACGGCCCGCCTCAATCCTGCCTCGTCCGGCGGCTGCACCCATGGCTCAGCCGGCGGGCGAGTGGGCAGGTTGAGGTGAACCTGGTCCGGCTGAATCGCTTGTAGCACTGCCGCAATTTCGCTCAAGGCCGCTTCGGTGTCGTTCAAGCCTTTGACCAGCATCACCTCGATCCACAGTTTGCCGGTGTATTCTTGCCGAAAAGCAATCAGCCCATCTACCAGCCGCTCAAACGTCAACATTGGCCAGGGCCGGTTGATTTTGCGATAGAGCTTGTCATTGCCTGCATCGAGCGTGGGTAACACTGCATCGGCAGTGCACAGAGCCTGTCTCACTTCAGGCAAATACAACAACGCGCCATTGGTGATGACGGCTACCGGCAAATCGCTCGACACCTTGACCTGGTAAATCAGCCAGCCGAGTCCAACGTGCAAGGTCGGCTCGCCGGAGCCGACAAAGGTCACCCAATCTATCTCGCCGGGCCTGTGCGCGGCCAGGGACTGCTTCACTTCTGCCAGAATTTCCTCGCGCGGGAAATATTCCAGCCGCTTGTTCTGGAGCGGAACGCTGCGGCCCAGTTGGCAATAGACGCAGTTCCAGTTGCACGTTTTTGGGGGGATGGGGTCAATGCCCAGCGATTGCCCCAAGCGCCGCGAAGGAACGGGGCCAAAAACAAACATGCTCCACCTAATGAAAAAAAGCCTGGCCTCGGAAGGCAAAAGCGTCGCTGGCCTTGGCTATGCAGCAAGGACGCATCGGCGGCAATTCATCCCTGGCAAAGTAGCGCGCTGCCAGGCTCTCTTTCATGTCCGGCTCCAGCTTACCGCCCGCCACCCAGCACTCGAAAAACAGCGTCACCGGTTGAACTTGGTCGCCGTTGGGATAGGCAAAAGCATACTCTGGCGAAGAATAGACGCCTATGAGCATGGTCGGCTCGACTTGCAGGCCGGTCTCCTCACGCACCTCGCGCACAAGCGTTTCGGCCACACTCTCGCCCGGCTCCATAGCGCCGCCGGGAAAGCCCCACAGGTTATCTCCGTCGCTGCGCCGCACGAGCAAGATGCGGCCCTCGGCGTCTCGGATGCAGGCGGCGGCTGAGGGGCCCAGCAGCAAATCGTGCCCGACGCACTGGCGCAAGCGAAGCAGATAATCAGTTATTCCCATGTCCGCTATCTTTTTCTACGGCCTGATGATAGTCGGCAATAGCCTCTCGCAGCGTGTTGACAGCCAGTTCAGCGCAGTGAACGCTCTCCTCGGGCAAGCCGTCCAGCGCAGCGATCAAATCCTGCGGCTTGATTTTGCTCGCTTCCTCCAGTGACATCCCCTGGATCAGTGTGGTGAGCTTGCTTCCACAAGCCGTGGTGGGTCCACAGCCATCGGTCACAAAGCTGGCCTTTTCGATTCGCTCCCCATTCAACCGCAGGTAAATCTCCATCGTATCGCCGCACTGCCCATGCACAACCCCCTGCGCATCAGGTTCAGGCATGTCGCCCAGGTTTTTGGCGTGGTAAAACTCCTCGACGACCTTGTCCGAGTAGATCTCTCGCGCCTGTTCGATGATCTGCTGTTGAAGCTCGTCTACCATGCGGTCAAAATTGTCCATGCTCAACTTTCCTTCTGCAGCTGCTCAAGCCGCCGCGCCACCTCGGCCAATTGCCGCTGCAGCTCGCCGGCTGTTTCCTTCAAGGCAGCGATTTCGGCAGTATCGCAATTCTTGTGTAAAAGGCGTCCGCGCAAGCTCAGTTTTGGCAAAATTACACAACTTTCGGGATACTGCCGCGATTTCCTCCTCGCGGGAACTGACCGGGACGGGCAAAGGCGACGGCGCGGCGGCGCGCCCGCCCATTGCCATGCCCCCTCCTACTCCACGCCCCATCCCCTGTCCTCGCCCCAGTCCGCGTCCCATTCCCCTGCCTCGCCCCATGCCTCTGCCAGCTCCCATCCCTCGTCCCGCGCCCGCGCCTGCCCCGGCTTGGGCGCTGGCGGCTGTGAGGGATGGCAGTATTCCTGCCTTGAAGCTCTCAACCGCGTCTCGCACTGTTCCAATATTGAAAAGGTAGATAGGCACGCCGGCAGATCGAAATACGTCCAGGGCGTTCGGACCCACGTTCCCGGTCACCACCGCCTGGGCGCCTCTCTCGATGAGGAGCTGGGCGGCCTGGATGCCGGCTCCACTGGCGGCGGCCACGGCGGGATTCTCAATGGCCTCGAACTGCATGGTCTCTGTCTCGACAAGAATGTACGTGGGACAGCGTCCAAAAATGGGGCTGGTGGGCGCATCCAGGTTCGCGCCGCTCGACGTGATTGCTATTTTCATCTGTGTTCCTCTATGCAAAAATCACTTTCTAATGTGCTCAGGCCCGAGCGGTCGGCACGGCCTTGACGAATGCCTGCACCAGGGCCGGAAGCTCGGCCAGTTCCACCGCCTCCACCTGGCCCGCGTCGCAGCGCGGGGCCACAGTAGGATCAATCGGCAACTGGGCCAGCATGGGCGCGCGGGCGGCCAGCGATACTTCAAAGGCGTGGCTGGGGCCAAAGATTTCGTGGCGCTTGCCTGTTTCAGGGCAGACAAAGTAGGCCATGTTTTCCACCACGCCCACAATCGGCACATTGACCATCTGCGCCATGTGCACCGCCTTGCGCACAATCATCGAGGCCAGGCTCTGCGGCGTGGTCACCATCACAATGCCGTTCAGCGGCAGCGATTGCATCGTCGTCAGCGCCGCGTCGGCTGTGCCGGGCGGCAGATCCACCAGCAAGTAATCCAGGTCGCCCCAGAACACATCGCCCCACAATTGGGTGATGGCTTTTCCGATGAGCGGCCCGCGCCACACCACCGGCTGGTCGTCGGATTCCAGCAACAGGTTGAGCGACATAACCTTGACCCCCGTGCTGCTCTGCGGCGGGCGCAGCCCCACCGGCGCGCTGCTCACCGGCCCGCTCAAGCCGAACAACTTGGGGATGCTGGGGCCGGTGATGTCGGCATCCAGCACGCCAACGCGCGAACCTTGCCGCGCCATGGCCGCTGCCAGCAGGGCCGTGACGAGCGATTTGCCCACGCCGCCTTTGCCGCTCATCACCGCCACCACGCGCCCAATGTGATTGTACTTGAGCGCCACGCCTTCTTCTTGCGGCTCGCCAAAGATGGCCTTGCGCTCCTCGTCGGTCATGGCCGTCATGCGCACATTCACCTGGCTCACGCCGGGCAGCGCGCCGACGGCCTTTTTCACGTCGGCCTCAATCTGGCTCTTGAGCGGACAATTCGGCACGGTCAGCGCGAGGGTAATGTTTATCGTTCCATCTTCGCGCGCTTCTACCTCGCGCACCATTTTCAAGTCGGTGAGACTGCGGTGCAGTTCAGGATCGTTGACTTGAGACAGGGCTTGCAGCACTTGGTCTTTTAACATTCTCTTCTCCATTGAGTAAATTTGAAATCGCGCGCGCGCCGGGCGCTGCCGCCAGCCACAATAGTATGGTCATTATCACGGCCGAGCTCAGGCACCAGGCGCACGTCGCGCCGATGACAAAAGGCTCCAAAAAGGTCAGATAAATTGAAAACAATGTTCCAAACAAGGTCATGGCGAATAACGCCGCCGACGCAAGGTGGGCTAACAACCCGCGCCCAAGGCGGCCGGCCAGCCACGCCATCAAGATGGCAACGTAGCCCAGCACGCCAAACACGCCGACGTGCAAAAAGCCAAACAGCAAAGCATACTCGCTCTGCTGGACTGTGTTGCAATCGCCCACCGGCCCGCACACGGCGGCCACATGCTGCGTTTCCACAAAAGCCAGGTAGCCGGCCACGCCCAGCCCTACCAGCGACAACAGCGGTATCGCCCACACTTGCCTGGCATGCCCTGGCCTGGCGGCAAGACGTCGAAAGGTAACACCCACGTAGCCCACGACGCATACCATTCCCAATAATACCACAATAGACAACCCATTGCCTGCCAGGTCGCGGGATATTTTTTCGCTCAGGCTGGGCGGGTGGTCATCGGCAATGATCAATCCCGCCGGGGCCGCGGTAGGCGCAGGCGTGGCCGTTGCCTTGGTGGTAGAGACTGGCGATGGGCTTGCCTCTGGCGTTGCCGCTGCGGGCGTGGCGGTTGACGCTGTATTTGCGGCGGCGATGGCTTCTGGCAAGCCGGGGATGTCAGGCCAATCCACGCCGCCTTGCGCCAGGTATTGCTCGACCAGTCCCGGGAATTGCTGTGGGATTTCCACCGAGCCAACCAACACCACGTCGCGGATGACGAGTGCCGGCACGCCAAGTCGGTCATCAGGAATGTTGTATCCTTGGACTGCTGCCTGGTATAACGCCTGGCCGCCGGCGTCTGCCACGTTCACACCAACGATTTGCAACTGGTCGCCATACTTTTCGATCAGCGGCGGCAAGTCTTCGGTGATGACCTTGTGGCAGTGCGGGCAGGAGGTCGAGTAAAATATCACCGCCCGCACCACTGGCTCATCGGCGCGAGCCGGCCTGCCGTTGCCGCTGGCTAACCAGAGCAGCGCGCAGATAATCAGCGCACTGTAAAAATTAACAGTTTTTCGCTTGACTGATCTCATTGCATCTCCAACGTTTTGCAAGTTGTTTAGTCACTTGCAACTAGCTTGACAATGTCACGCCTGCGTTCACCCCATGAAATACGATATGGTCAAGCTAGTCGTAGGCGCGGCGCATTTGCTCGTCAGTCAAAACGTGCTGGATACGTTCTTGCCATCTGGCTGACTGCCAGGTGCCGAGCTGCTGGTGGGTCAGATAATAGTTCTGCGGGATGGGATGGGTGCCAACTATCACTTGCAACTGGTATTTGGCCGGGATGAATTCGCAAAAAGCCTCCAGGCGGGGGCAGGGCGGATAGCCAACGACGAGGCCCGTAGCCAGGTGAATGATCTCTGCGCCGTTCTTTTTCATCTCGGCGGGCGCATACTCGACGTTGCCGCCGGGGCAGCCGCCGCAGGTGGTATAGCCCACCAGCTCGATTTGTTCGTCCTTGTAAAGCGCAAAGGCGCCTTCGCGGTTCCGCATCGCCCGCAAACACTTGCCGCCTGCGCAGGTGTGATAACGGTTACAGATGATAATGCCGATTTTCTTCATATCAGGCAGTTCCCTCTTCTTTCTTCAGTCGCGCGTGGATGACGGCCAACGCGCCTTGCGCGTGAACTCGCACAACTCTATCCTCATCGTTCAACTTTTCGGTCAGTTTGGGAATGGCACACTTGACCAGATCCGGGCGACGCTTGCCGACGACGCGAAAAATTTCAGGCGCTTCCCGGCGGACATACTCGATATTTGTATCTTCTAGCAGCCCGATAAATTCGGCAACGGCGCCTGCAAACCATTCCGGGCGCTGCGTGGCGATATTTTCGCAGGCCCAAATCACCGATAGCCGCACCCTGGGGTTCTCATCGCGCGCATGACGCAAAACGAGGCCAAGGTAGCTCTTGACAATTTCTGGCCTGGCCCGGCCAATGCGCCCCAACGCCCAGATCGCCTCTTCGCGTACCCGGGCCTCTGGGTGCTCCATCAATTGCGCTAATTGGGGCGCGGCAGCCTGAACCCACTGAGGCCGTTTGAAACCGATTTGCCCTACGGCCCAGCAGGCGCGCGAGCAGACCTCGGGGCTGGAATCGGCCAGATAGCCAATCACATCAGGGACGATTCTTTGCACCAGTTCGGGCTGCTTGAAGCCAACCCGCGCAATCCGGCCCAGAGCCTTGCAAAGTTCCGCGTGCTCGCCAGTCTTAAAGTCATCCAAGATAAAGGCGGCATCTTCGATAACGACCGGCTTGCGCGTCTTGCCCATAAAAACGGCCAACACTCAACTTCCTATGCTTCGTGCCGGCACATTCCGCCGCTTGAGCACGGCGGCGCGTCGCAGCGTTCCTCGCGCCCGCAGCAGGTATGCCCGGACGGACGGGCCGTCTGCCCGCTCAGGGTAACGGGCGCCGAAATCAGCTTGTCCAGCGCGGCGCTGCCGCAGTGTGGGCAGCTAAGTTTCTGGTTGCCCCGGATTAACAACTCGATCTTTTTGCCGCAAGCCCGGCAGCGATATTCGTAAATTGGCATGACGCCTCCTTTTTAGAGATGATCCTGTTCGGCCGGGTGTTGCTCCTGCGCGCCCTCGTCGGCGGCAGTCTCGCACAGTGTGGTCCAGTTGGCGATAGCCTCGCGCAGCGCGGTCACCATCAACTCGGCGCAATGCGCTTTGGCTTCCGGCAAGCCTCCCAAAGCCTCAATCACGCCGCTGGCGGTGATCTGGCCGGCTTGCTCCAAAGACATTCCCTGTATCATGGTCGTCAGCACGCTGCCTGACGCAATGGCCGAGGTTTGCCCGCTGGTCATAAAGGTGGCCTTTTTAATTTTATCCCCCTCCAGCTGCAAATAAATCTCCATCGTGTCGCCGCAGCCGCCGTGAAAAATTCCATAGGCGTCCGCGCCCGGCAGCCGCCCCACATTTTTAGGATGAGCCGCTTCGGCCAATACACGTTTTGAGTAGCGCAGTGGGCCTGGCGAACCTGGCCGATGTTCTTCTATGGCCTGAACCGAGAAAAGCGCCTGATCGGGCGCTTGTTTGGGTTGTTCCACATTGCCTCCGTTAGCTTGACCTTGTCAGGTTGTTCTTTGTAGGGCAAAAGGTTATTTGCCTCCGCGCCGGCGCCGGCGCAGACCTCCGCCGCGCGGCTTGTAGCCGGCATCAGACACAACTTGCCAGGACGAAGAAACGCTGTTCCGGCTGCCTCTCCGTTGATCCCATGCGTCCAACAGCGCCCAGGCAACGCGGGGAACAATCTCTTGTCCAACAAAGGTCAGCGCAGCGCCTATGGCAGGCAACAATCCGGGCCGGGACATCCCCGGCTCGGAAATTGCTGCAGTCCCTCGCGCAACGATAGGTTGCCTGACCCTGACCGGCTCGTCAATGGCCAGTATAGCGCCTTGCGGGCACGCCGTCAAGCATGCATCGCACGCCTGGCACAAAGCCCGGTCTATGCGCGCCTGGCCATTGACAATTTGAATCGCGCCTGTCGGACAAATCTCTGCACACTTGCCGCAGCCTGTGCAGAGAGTCTCGCTCACGTATATCACCGCAGCCTCCTTTACCCACATCAGGTGGCGTTGTATTGGGCTTGCTTCAAGCTCAGGTGAGCTTATCCAACCTCCCGGTTGCGTCGTCCAATTGCTTGCCCAGCATTTCGATTTCCTCGCGCAGCCGGCCAGCTTCGTCTTGCTCATATTCGCCCTCAGCGGGCGTGTGGCCGTGCTCGATACTTTCGCGGCACGGCGCGGCGCCTTGCAACTGACCTTTGAGATATTGTTCCAGCGCGTGCTGTACAGTACCGTAAGCGCCAGTGACGGCCTGGATATTGTATTGCTCGAAAAATCCAATGGCGCGCCCTCCCATGCCGCCGGTGAGCATCACGTCAGCACCCTGCTGGCTGATAAAGCCGGGCACCTGCCCTGGTTGGTGATTGCCGTAAAAGGGATTGTTGATAGCCTGAACTTGCTTGACCTTGCTTTCTTCGAGGTCCACCAGGATGAAATAAGGGCAGCGCCCAAAGTGCGGACTGACCACACTGTCCAGGCCGCGCCCGTCGTCGGCTGAAATTGCAATGCGCATTACGCTTCTCCTTCTAATTGATCTAGTCGTTCTAAAATATTTGCTAATTGTTGGCGCAGTTCGCCGGCTGTCTTTTTCAGCGCGGCGATTTCTTGCGCGCGCGTCGCTGCGTTACGCGGTTCTGGCGCGGCCCTACGGCCACTCATCCCGGCGTGTTCCGGCCCACTGGCGGCCTGGGCCGCGGTCAGCCGCCCATCTCGACAAGCCTCGACGGCCTGGCGGACCGTGCCGGCTTCAAAGAGATAAACCGGGATGCCGGCCGATTGGAAAACCTGGTAGGCGTTGGGGCCGACGTTGCCGGTCACCACGGCCCGTGCGCCCCGCTGGATGACAAACTGGGCCGCCTGCACACCGGCCCCGCCAGGCGCGGCCAACGCCGGGTTTTCTACCGCCTCGAATTGCATGCTATCCGTATCTACAAAGATGTACAACGGGCAGCGCCCGAAAAGCGGGTGAATGGCGGCGTCCAAATCTGCGCCGCTGGCTGTGACAATGATTTTCATGCTCAATGCTCCTGTTAAAAATTTCACTCTTTATATTTGTTCAAAAAGGCATGCTTGATCATATCGGTCAGTTCTTCGGCCTGGATGTACCCGACGATTTCCAGGTCTTGCTCCGTCACGCCCGGCACCTCGGCCACTGCTTCCCGAATCATCAGTGACAGCGGCACGGCAATGGGGCACAGCGGCGACGACGGGCGAAACTTGTACGACACGCGCCCCTGTTCGTCCACGGCCATGTCTTCGATCAGGCGCATGCGCACCACGTCCACGCCGGTTTCCGGGTCAATGACGGATGAAAGCCTGTCCAAGATGGCCCAACGCAATTCTTCCACCTGCTTCATCATTTTCCTCGATTGTCATCCAAGCGCGCTGCCACGCGCCGCCATATTTCAACAATCGCCTGGCTGGCCGGGGCATCGGGCTGAAAAGCCGTTACCGGCTCGCCGCGCACCATGGCGCGCGTGACGGTTTCATCAAAAGGAATATGCCCCGCCAGTTCGATTCCCTGCTCGCGGCAATAGGTCCTGATTTGCGCCGCGCCGGCCGGGTACACGTCGGCCTTGTTGATGCACACCATAGACGGCACACGAAAGTGCGCCGCGGTCTGCAAGGCGCGCTCCATATCGTGGATGCCGGCCGCGGTCGGCTCGGCCACCACAAGCGCCAGGTCGGCCCCGGCTGCGGCCGAAATTACAGGGCAGCCAATGCCGGGCGGCCCATCCACAATCACCGCCTGGTAGCCTCCATCCAAGCCCAGCAGGCGCGCCTGCTGTTTGACCAGCGTCACCAGCTTGCCGGAATTTTCTTGCGCCGGGCGCAGCGCCGCGTGAAAGAGCGGCCCATAGCGGCTATCGGACCGAAACCACTGGCCGACTACCTGCGGCTGCATGTGAATGGCTTGCTGCGGGCATTGGTAGACGCACGCGGCGCATCCGTCACAGGCGATAGAGTCTACGGTGTGACAGGGTGACAAGGTGACGGGGTGACAAGGTGACAAGGTAATGGCGTCGAAGCGGCAGATTTGAATACAAAACCCGCAATTGTTACATTTGTCGGCGTCTATGACGGCTACAGCGCCGCCCACAAAATCGTGCTCCTCGATCTGGCAGGGCTGCAAGACTAGCTCCAGGTTAGCTGCGTCCACGTCGGCGTCAGCCAATACCGCGCGCAAGGGCGACGGGCCTTTGGCAGCCAGGTGCGCGAACGCCGCCGCCACGCTCGTCTTGCCTGTGCCGCCCTTGCCGCTCAAGATAACCAATTGTTTCATTGTCTTGTTATCTCTACAATCCGCTCAAACATTTTCCGCAAAGACTCGATATACTCTGGGTGAATCTCAACCAGCATTTGCCCTTGCGCAACGCCCTCGGCAATCGCCCGCTCGTACGGGATGCGCAGCAAGATGGGCAATTCCTCTGCTGCGCAAAACTCGTCTACACCCTGATCGCCTATACCGTCGCGATTAATCGCCACGCCCATGGGCAAATTCAGTTCACGCCCAACCTGCACCGCCAGTCGCAAGTCGTGCAGCCCAAACGGCGTCGGCTCGGTGACCAGCAGCAGGAAATCCGCCCCGCGCACCGACTCGACCACCGGGCACGAGGTGCCGGGCGAGGCGTCCACAATCACAACTTGACTCGGCCCGGGTGTGGCCCACTGTTTGAGCTGCCGAATGATGGGCACGGCCATCGGCTCGCCCACATTCATCACGCCGCGCGCAAAGGCTATGCCAGAAGTAGTTGGGCCGCTTTCCAGAGCGCCCATCACATCCAGAGCCTCCGAGATCGCGCCCTCTGGGCAGATCAGTGTGCAGCTGCCGCAGCCGTGGCACAACTGCGCAAAGACAAGCACCTTTTTGCCCAACGCGGCTATGGCGTGGTACTGGCACACCTCGGCGCACTTGCCGCAGTGTGAGCATTTGGCCTCATCCACTTGAGGAATCAGAATGCCCACTGGCTGGCGGCGATCAAAGACTGGCTTGAGGAACAAGTGAGCGTTGGGCGCTTCCACATCGCAATCGAGCAAGAGTGGCGGATTCGGCGCTGGTCGGCCAAACGCCGAATCCGCCGCCAGGCTCAGGGCCAGGCTGGCGGCAACGGTGGTTTTTCCCGTGCCGCCCTTGCCGCTGGCTATTGCAATCCGCATTAGCGCACCTCTTATTCCTTTACCATTCGCGTCCCGCACTTGGGGCAAGTCAAATCCATGCAACGCTGACCCACCTGGTGCGGCTGCTTGTGCCCGCACTGAGGGCAGACGCAGTTGCCGCCAGGTCCAGAGCCAGGCCGGTTGCCGCCGCCTCGCCCGCGCCCGCCACCCTGGCCTCCACCTTGTCCACCGCGCCCACCTCCAGGCCCACGCCCGCCGCGTAATAACCGATCAAACATGACTTTACCTCCATCATTAACTGGACACGGATTCACGCAGATTACCGGACGAAAATGTATCCATCATCCGTGAAAATCCGTGTCCCACTTTTCTACTTTTCCATCTCCTCGATGCGCTTGTTGATCGCGTCGAGTTGCTCCTTCAACTGGGCCGCTTCATTCTTGAGGCCGGCCAGTTCTTGCTCCGCTGTTGGCGGCGCAAAGCGCGCCCAATACGGCAGGCCGGTGGCATAATACCAATGCCGCCAGCCGCGCCCGCCTCCACGAAAGCCTCGCTCCATACCAAGCCGCTGAGCCGGATTAGCGAACCCCGGCGCGCTAAAGCCGGCGCAATAGCCGGCGCCTCGGCCGGTCATCGGCCCGGCGCCCATTGGACCTGTTCTGTCGCCTCGCGGCATGTTACTCACCTCCTTTCGAAAACCCGAGTTTCTGAAACTTGCGGGTCAGCAGCAAACTATCTTTTTATATCCTCAAAATGCTGTTCGGCGGGACGGTCGCGTTCGTCGGAGGGGCACAGCACCAGCAGTGCCTGTGACGGCTGGCTGTCCACGTTCTGCCAGCGGTGCGGCAGGCGCGATTCGAACAGAAGACTGTCCCCCGGCTCTAACAAGTAGGTGTGGTCCTCGACGGTGTAGGCAATGCGTCCTTTCAGGCAAAACACAAACTCGTGCCCGGTGTGGACAACGGGATAGGCCCCGCTGCCAGCGCCTGGCCCAAGCGTGACGACAAACGGTTCTATGGTTCGCTCTGACATCCCTGCGCCCAGGTCTTCCAGCGTGCCGTGCGCAAACGCGGCGCGCGGGCGATTGTTGGCCTTGATGTGGGCGATGCTGTTTTTGGGCGCGCCGGTTTGAAAAAAAGCCGTGATAGGCGCGTTGAGCGCGACGGCAATTTGCTGCAAGGTACTGACGCTGGGCGAGGTTTTGCCGTTCTCAATCAGGCTGAGAGTGTTTACGTTCAGCCCGCTTTTTTCGGCCAGCGCGCGGATGGACAAATCACGCTCCTCGCGCAGTTTGCGCAGGCAGCGCCCTACGTTGATTTCTTGAGCCGGCGTGGCTCCAACGATAGGCGATGCAACGATGGGCACGCCGCGCTGACGCCGACGGCACGGGCGAGCATATTGGCTAAATTGATTGGGTGAAGGCTTGTCAGGCATGGCACCTCCGCAAACCAATTACTTACATCATCAACCAGTATTATAGTACAAAACACGCATTTTGTCAATGTTTTCACACAATTTACAGTTTGCACATCAAAAGACAATGTATACTCAACGCGGTCATAAATTGCGCTTTTTTGTCATTGCGAGGGCGCGCAGCGCCCGAAGCAATCTCAATTTTGCAAGTACGGAGATTGCTTCGCTGCCTTCGGCGGCTCGCAACCCTGGCACTGCCCGCCAGGGCAAGTGTGACAACGCCGTACAAAAGCGCAGATTGTGCCCGCGCCCAGTATAGCTAAGAGGAGAGGCCATGCCAGCGTTCTAACTTTATGGTATCATGGAAACATTGATGATTACTTGCATCAAAACCCAGGAGGTTTCATTGGCTCAGCATCCTTACGTTGCTATTGAAGGTGTCATCGGCGTTGGCAAAACCACGTTGGTGCGCTTGCTTACACCCGATCTGAAAGCTACGCCCGTGCTGGAAGTCTTTGACGAAAACCCTTTCCTTTCTAGCTTTTATTCTGACCGTGCCAGGTACGCTTTTCAGACACAAATCTTTTTCTTGCTCAGCCGCTACCGCCAGCAGCACAATATCCCCGAAGCTCTGGTCCGTGGCCCGGTGCTGAGCGACTATACTTTTGCCAAAGATAGTTTGTTTGCTCATCTCAACCTGGCCGGCGACGAACTGGCCGTGTACGACAGGTTGCACACCGCCATGGCCGAAAAGATCCCCAAGCCTGATTTGTTCGTCTACCTGCGGGCTGATTTGGACGTGCTGATGGCGCGCATCGCTCAACGCGACCGAACTTACGAGCGCCAGATAGACCGGGGCTACATTGAAAGCCTGCGCCTGGCCTACGAAGGGTTCATCGCGGCATATTCCCAGTCGCCGGTGCTGGTCATTGACACAAACAACCTGGACTTTGTCCGCGATCCGGCTGCGCTGGCCGATATCCGCAAACGCATCATGTCCATGTTGGGTCAGGGGGATTACCAACAGATCCTTCCACAGTTCGCGCCCACGCCCGACGAAGCCGAGCGCGCCGCGCTCGCCAGCGGCCGCCGGCAACTGGGCGATTTACAGCGATGGCAGCGCTCCCAGGATTACGCGCGCGGCCAATCCGCTGACCTGCTCCAGGGCTTTTTGGGGCTGACACAGTCAGTCGGCGCGTTGGGAGCGGCGCTGGGTGAAGACCGCATATCTTGCCAGGATTTGCAGCCGGCGCTGGTCTCTTCCCTGGAGCAGATCTTGCAATTGGCCAATGCAGCCAACGTGGATTTGGAGGATTCTTTTATCGCGCGCAAGCTCGCAGCGTAGAGGCGAGACTCATCTCGCCTCTACTTGGCAAAGTCTACGGCGCGCGTCTCTCGGATGACGGTCACCCGGATTTGCCCCGGGTACTGCATCGTCTCCTCAATTTTGTGCGCAATGTCTTTGGATAGACGGATGGACGCCAGGTCGTCAATGTCTTCCGGCTTGACGACAATACGCACCTCGCGCCCGGCCTGGATGGCGTAAGATTGGGCCACGCCCGGAAAACTGTTGGCAATGTCTTCCAGGTCCTTGACGCGCTTGAGATACGTATCCAGGCTCTCTCGGCGCGCGCCGGGCCGCGCGCCGCTGATCGCGTCCGCCGCCTCGACAATGATGGCTTCCAGGCTTTGTTGTTCGTCTTCGTGGTGGTGGCTGGCGATGATGTTGACTACTTTTTGCGGCACGCCATAGCGCCGGGCGAAATCCGCTCCCAACTGGGCATGTGTCCCTTCGTATTCACGGTCAATCGCTTTGCCCAGGTCGTGCAGCAAACCGCCCATCTTGGCCGCCTTGACGTCGGCGCCCAGTTCGGCGGCCAAGATCCCCGCCAGGCGCGCCGACTCGATAGCGTGGGCGTGCTGATTTTGCCCGTAGCTGGTGCGAAACTTGAGCCGCCCCAATAATTTGATAACTTCGGGATGCAGCCCCGGCACACCTGCCTCGAGCGCCGCGCGCTCGCCCTCTTCCTTGATGATTTGCTCGACTTCGACGCGCGCGTCTTCTACCAACTTTTCAATGCGAGCCGGGTGGATGCGTCCATCCTGGATAAGCTTGTCCAGCGCCACGCGCGCGATTTCGCGCCGCACCGGGTCAAAGCTAGAGACAGTGATAGCTTCGGGCGTGTCGTCCACCACGATATCCACGCCGGTGGCCTTTTCGATGGCGCGGATGTTGCGCCCGGCCCGCCCGATGATGCGGCCCTTCATTTCGTCCGAGGGCAGCGGCACAGCCGAGACGGTCACCTCGCTGACCTGGTCGGAGGCTACGCGCTGGATGGCCATCGTGATGATTTCGCGCGCGCGCTTTTCGGCTTCCTCGCGCGTTTCCGCCTCGACCTGGCGAATGTGCGCGGCCATCTCTTCGCGGGATTCGGCCTCGACCGCCTCGATCAGGAGCTTTTGAGCTTCCTCGCGGCTCATTTCGGCGATGCGCTGCAATTCTTCTACGCGCGCCTTTTGCAACTTGTCCAACTCGTTGGCTTGCTTATCCATCTGCCCCTGGCGTTGGTTTAGCTTGCGTTCGCGCGCCTCGATGCGTTCCAGCTTTTGCTCGTATTCTTCACGCCGCCGCGCCAGGCGTTCCTCGCTTTTTTGCATCTCGACGCGCTTGCGTTTCTGCTCCGCTTCGGCCTCGTCGCGGATTTTGAGCGCCTCGTCTCGGGCGGCCAGCAACGCTTCTTTGGCCTGGTTTTGCGCTTCTTCCAAGAGGCGCTCGTGTTCCAGCTTGACCAACGCCGCTTCTTGTTTGGCAAGATTGTGCCTGTAAAAATAGCCTGCTACGGCGCCGATCGCCAGCATCACTATCGCTTCTATGACAAAAGCAACGATCATTAATGTTTGTCCCATATCTCACTCACCCTCTCAACCTTACGGCTCGTAAAAAGAATCATCATTCTGACCGGTGGTTTCACGCCACACACGCGCCGCCGCTTCGCGCGCGCACTGGTAAGAAAACCCGCGCCGGGCCAGAAAGCCAATTGTTTTCTGATAAAACGCCGGGGCGTCTAGCCCGCGCCATTTGCGCGCGTTAGCTAACGCGGCCCGGTACGCTGCGTCGTCCTCGTCGTGCCCTTCTTCTAAAACCTCGGCAATGATTTCGGGCGGCACGCCCTTTTGCCCCAGCTCCTGGCGCAACGCGCGCGCACCGCGCGGGCGAAAATCCGAGCGGTTTTCCAGCCAGAAGCGCGCAAAGGCGCGGTCGTCTACCAACCCCACGTCGGCCAACCAGGCCATCGCTTGCTCAATCGTTTCTGGAGAATAGCCCTTGTTCTTCAGATAGAGACGGATCTCTCGTTCACTGCGCGGCCGGTATTCTAAAAAATTTGCTGCTTGCTGCCGGGCTTTTTCTACATCGTCAAGCGTTTTGAGATGATCTATCTCTTGATCAGATAACACCTGCCCGCGCCGCAACTTGACGGCCTCGATAGCGGCCAGCCCGAATGCGAATTTGCCGTCCAGGTAAACGTTGACTCGCTCCTTGTTTTTCTTTTGGACTACCAGCGCGCTAATTGTCCCGCCCATTCGTATTCGCTTTTGTCACCCTGAGCCGCGTAGCGGCGAAGGGTCTAATTTTTGCAAGCTTACTCCATCTATAGATTCTGGTTTGCTTACCTCGCCCGGCGATACATCGCCGGACTGAAAGGGCCAAGCCCACTGAAGCGGGCTGCTCCAGGGCGATTTACAGCTACCGCCGTCCTGTGGGTCGCCCTTTGCAGCCATCAGGGCGTGGCCCGGCAGGGCAAGCCCATAGTTGCCACAATTTTTAACAAAAATAGCCGTGGCAAACTCTGCCACAGCTATGGCAAGGCATGTTGATTCTGTTGATCAATCTATGCAATAACGCGATAAACTTTTTCGCTTTATGGCAAACGACTCTGGCAACCAGGCTCAAGGTTGTTGAATTAACTGGCCCGTTATCACTTGGAATTTTGTTTTTGCAGACATGCAACACATTCCGGCCTGGCTCAGCACACTCGAAATCACTCGCCTGGCCAATGGCAGCCGCGCACCCAACTCCCTGGCCGACTGCTCAGGTTTGTCCAATGGCACCAGCCCACACCCAATATCATCCCTGGCCTCTCAACGCCCGCAGAAGGTTGCCTGCAAGTACATTGAAAACAATGCACGGCTCTGCCGGCCGGCCTCTTTTGATCAACAAAGGTTATTTTGCCAGCTCACACTGTGGCTAGGTTATTCTTCTTCTTCAAAGAATTCTGGTTCGTCGCCCTCTTCTTGTTCTTCGGTCTCTTGTTCTGGCTTGGCCAGTTGCGGCAAGCCAGCCGCCTGGGCGCGAATCGTTTGTTCGATTTCGGCCAACATGTCTGGATTGGCCTTGAGATAGTCTTTGGCGTTTTCGCGGCCCTGTCCCAGGCGCGTATCGTTATACGAGAAAAATGCGCCGCGTTTGGTGACCAGTTCCATAGTCGTGGCCAGGTCCAGCACATCTCCGGCCTTGCTGATGCCTTCGTTGTACATAATGTCGAACTCGGCTTCCCGGAAGGGAGGCGCCACCTTGTTCTTGGTCACGCGCACGCGCGTGCGATTGCCTACCACCTCGCCGCCGACCTTGATGCTCTGAATGCGCCGGACGTCGAGCCGCACCGAGGCGTAGAACTTGAGCGCATTGCCGCCAGTGGTGGTTTCGGGGTTGCCGAACATGACGCCAATCTTCATCCGCAGCTGGTTGGTGAACACCATGGCCGTATTAGATTGCTTGATGGCGCCCGATAGTTTGCGCAAGGCCTGGCTCATCAGCCGCGCCTGCAAGCCCATGTGGCTATCGCCCATTTCGCCTTCGATTTCAGCGCGCGGAACAAGCGCCGCCACGCTATCTATCACCACCACGTCCATCGCTCCAGACCGGATTAGAGCTTCGGCAATTTCCAGTGCCTGCTCGCCCGTATCGGGCTGGGCGATGTACAAATCGTTCACATTGACGCCGCAATTGGTGGCATAGGTTGGATCCAGGGCGTGCTCCATATCAATATAAGCGCAAACGCCGCCTCTCTTTTGCGCCTCGGCCACGATGTGCTGGCACAAGGTCGTTTTGCCAGACGATTCCGGCCCATAGATTTCTGTGATGCGGCCGCGCGGCACGCCGCCAATGCCCAATGCCAGGTCGAGCGACAGCGCCCCGGTCGGAATAGCGTCCACGTGCAAGTGGGTGGCTTCACCCATCCGCATGATTACCCCGTCACCAAATCGCTTGGTCAGGCTGGCCAGAGTCACCTCCAGGGCTTTGCTCTTTCCGTCGCCTGATGCGCTTTCACTTCGTTTACTCATAGTTACCCCACTTTTCTACTAGTGTACCACAATTTGTATTATCCGCAATCGTTCACTCCCCTATCTCACGCCTCTGATTTTGACACACCACCCCCCTTGTGCTACAATCCCCATATTCAAGAGAGAAGCGACGCCTTTCACAACCAAGAAGACGAATTGGAAGGAAAAAGCATCCCCCCAAGGAGATTCAATGGAAGAGATACAAAACCCACAGGCAACCCAACACAGGTTCGACCAACTGACGAGACGCCCCCTTACCCACCGGGAGTGTATTGAACTCGAACACGCCTCTCACTTTATTCCCTACCTCAAACATTTGGAAAAAACGATTGGTCGTGAAAAGGTTATCGAATCCCTACGGGAATTTGCCTTTCACAGAATCAAAGAGTTTGCCGACGATATTGTCAAAACCAAAGGGAAGAACGACCTATCTGTCTTTAAGGAACTCTTTAGCCCGGCCAATTCCGACTTGTGGGACATCTTGACCATTCAAGTGATAGAAAGCACGGAAAAAACCTTTAAAGTCAAGGTAACCGAATGTCTTTTGGCCGAGGTCTTTCGGAAGGCCGGGGCTGCCGAGTATGGCTCCACCGTTTTGTGCTGCGACGTTCTCTTTACGCGCCTGCTCAACCCCCAGATTGGTCTCGATCTGGAGGGAACGCTTATGGAGGGAAAATCCTACTGTTTGTACCACTGGTACGTCAAACCATAAAATGGGCAAAGGGATCAATTCGAGTGAGAAATGCAGACAGGCGGTGCGCCGCCGGGCAGGGTGAAACTAAACGTGCTTCCGTGTCCAACCTGGCTCTGGACGCCCACCTGTCCACCCAGTTTTTCCACAATGCGCTGCACGATAGATAGCCCTAATCCATGCCCTTTGGCCTTGACCTGGTGAAGCCGCTCGAACGGTGTGAACAGGTGCATTTGATCTTCAGGCGTGATGCCGGCGCCGTTATCGCGCACCCAAAAACGTACCATTCCTTCCTCTTGCGCCCCCGCTTGCAAGGGAACTGGAAGTGGATCCGCGCCCAACTCCACGCGGGGCGGGCGTCCGCCATACTTGATCGCATTGCTGAGATAGTTAACCCACACTTCTTCGATCCACGGGCTGTAGCCTAATGCTGGCGGCCAATCTTGGGGCAAGACGATTTCAGCCCCATACTCGTCAATCAGAAAAGCAAGGCGTTCCCGCGCCTGGGCTACCAGGCTTGTCATGTCCAAAGATTCCATTTCCACGGTTTCTACCTTGCGCACGCTGGACAGCAACAACAACTCGTCAACGATGCTCGCCATCTTGTAGCCGTTTTGCGCGATCACCTGGAGATTGTGGCGCACTTGTTCACTCGACATTTTGCCATAATTGTTTTGAACCAAAAAAGCAAAGCCAACGATATTGTTTAGCGAGCCTTTGAGATCGTGCGCGACGGTATGGGCAAAAGCATCCAACTCTTCGTTGCGCGTTCTTAACTCGGCGACGAGCTGCCGCCGGGCTTCGAACAGAACAGCGTTATCAATGGCAATGGCCGCCGAAGTGGCCAGCATTTCCACCAAAGACAAGTCATCCGTGTCAAAGGGAGCGTCCAGCTTGTTCATCACTTCTATGGCGCCGATGATGGCATAATGGACGCGGAGCGGCACGCTGAGTAGCGAGATAGTGCTAAAGCCGCTTTGTTCGTCAACACCGGAAAAGAAACGGGGATCGTCGGGGGCGTGGGGGATAATGATGCTTTTCCCATGTTGCGCGACCCAGCCGGCGACGCCTTGGCCGGGCCCCAAATAGGCATTGAGGGGGAGCGCCAGCGCGGAGTTAGAATAGGAAGCCGAGCGGCATACCAGCCACCGCTCGCGTTTTTCATCCCACAGCCACACCAATGCACCCTCCGCGCCGATGATTTGCCGGATGGCCCCCGGCAACTGCTCGGTGATTTGTCCCATGTCGAGCGTGGCCGCAAGCTGCTGGCTCAACTGGTTGAGCGCGGCCAGCGCGTGATTGTGCCGCTGCAATTGTTTCAGGTTGGCTTGTTCCCGGTCGCGCAGGCGTTTCTTTTCCAGGCTGGCGCCAATCCGCGCTCTCAGGAGCACAATGTCAAATGGCCGCGCCAGATAATCTTCGGCGCCCATCTCGATGCATCTGACGGCGCTGTCCATCTCGTCTATGGCCGAAATCACAATGACAGGGATATCGCGCAGCGCCGGATCATTTTTCATGTGCTCCAATACCTGGTAGCCATCCATTTTGGGCATCAGGATGTCGAGCAGCACCAAGTCAAATGCTTCTTTTTGCATTATTTCAAGAGCCTTCCGCCCGTCTTCTGCCAGCGCAATTATACAGCCTTGCTGTTCCAGCCCTTGAGCCAGCGCAGTGCGGTTAATCAGGCTATCATCTACTATGAGCACGCGGCCGCCATTGTAAGCCATACTTCTCCTTCGATCGCAACACTTGACGCACTCGTCTCACTCTTTAAAGAGTGAGGAAAAAGATTCTGTCACCGAGATTCAAACGCCAGGCGAACGCGCTCGAACTCGCGCTCCAATTCGGCCAGGAGCGGCGCGGCGCCGTCCACCGTCCCACCGCGCCCCAGCTTTTCCAACTCCTGGCTCAACGCCCCCATGTGTTTAGCGCCCAGGCTGTTGCTGTTGCCTTTGAGCGTGTGGGCCGAATGTTTTAGCTCGTCGGCGTGGCCGCGTGTGACGGCCTCGCGCATCGCAGCCAGCAGCGGCGGCGTTTCGTGCAAGTAGAGATTAATCATCTCTTGCACAAAATCCGCCTCGCCTTCTTCTTGCAGATTACGCAACTCGTCCAGCACGTTCCAATCAATGGCCAGGACAAAAGATGGTGCCTGGTCAGTCAACGGCGATAGCTTTTCACTGGGGCAGCATTGACTCAGCGCCATAACCAGTTCTTCGATGCGGATAGGTTTGCTGATATAGTCGTCCATGCCCGCCGCCAGGCAAATCTCACGGTCCCCCTGCATGGCATTGGCCGTCATGGCGATAATGCGGGGACGCCGTTCCCCCGCCTGGGGAGGAGCCGCGCGGATGCGCCGAGTAGCCTCCAGCCCATCCATTTCTGGCATTTGCACGTCCATCAAGATCACGTCGTACGGCTGGCGCTCGAGAGCTTCCAGCGTCTCCAGGCCGTTGGCGGCTATGTCGGCGCGGTAGCCCATCTTGCGCAGGATTTGGAGCGCCAGCTTTTGGTTGACGGTATTGTCTTCGGCAATCAGGATGCGCAGCGGCAGACGCTCGGCCATCTGCGTATCAAGCTGCGGCGCCGAGGCACGCGATCGTTCTGGCAAACCAGATGGCGCTTCTTTAGCAAAAATCTCAACCAGCGCATCGTAAAGTTGCGAGGGTTTGATGGGCTTGACCAGGTAGGCGGCAAAATCAACCGCATCCGCCCCAAACTCGCGCCGCCCCAACGAGCTAAGCATGACCAGCGGCAAGGTTCGGGCGTCGCGGTAGCGGCGGATTCCGGCTGCCAACATCAGGCCATCCATGTGTGGCATGTGCATATCCAGGAAGGCCACGTCAAAGGGGTCGCCGCGGCAAATCCACTCGAGCGCTTCGTGAGGAAATTCAGTGCTGCGCGGAAGCATATTCCACGCCTGGATTTGCAACGTCAAAATACGCCGGTTGGTGGCATTGTCGTCCACAATCAAAACGTGCCTGCCGCTCAGTTCGGGGGGGCTGCGGCGCAAATAGACGCGCGCCTGGCTGGGCGCTGCCTCTGCCTGAATGGTAAAGTGGAAGGTGCTGCCCGGCCCTCCCAGACCGTCTCCCGAAGGCGGCTGGGAAGGAGATTCGACCCACATCGCCCCACCCATCAACTCGCACAGGCGTTGGCTGATGGCCAGCCCCAGCCCGGTGCCGCCATACTTGCGCGTGGTCGAGGCGTCCACCTGGCTGAAAGATTGAAACAGGCGATCCATGCGATCGGCGGGGATGCCGATGCCGGTATCTCGCACGGAAAAATGGATAGTGGGCAGAGGAGCGAGGATGATTTCGGACTGTTCATTTTCTGCCGGTAGTTGTTTACGGTCTATTGTATTGACGCTCACCACCACTTCGCCTTGCTCGGTGAACTTGATGGCGTTGCCAAGCAAGTTGAGCATGATCTGGCGCAGGCGGGTTACGTCGCCGACGATGGTAGTGGGAACCTGGGGATCAATAAAGTAGGCCATCTCAAGGCCCTTTTCTGCGGCCCTGGCCGCAACCAGGTCAAGCGCGCTTTCCACACACTCGCGTAAATCAAAGGGTTGGTTTTCCAGTTCCATCCTGCCGGCTTCGATCTTGGAAAAGTCGAGAATGTCGTTGATGATGGTCAGCAGCGCCTCGCCGCTGGCGCGAATGGTTTCTGCATAATCGCGCTGCTCGGCGCTTAACGGTGTATCCAACAGCAAACTCGCCATGCCGATGACACCGTTCATCGGCGTACGGATCTCGTGGCTCATCATCGCCAGGAAAGAGCTTTTCGCCTGGTTCGCAGCCTCGGCTTCCTGGCGGGCGCGCTGCAATTCCGTGATGTCGTGATAAATTGCCACAGAGCCAATCTCTTGTCCCTCGACAATCACCGGGAGGGCGAACAATTCAACATCTACCGTCGTTCCGTCCTTGCGCCCGCGCTGGGTGATGGCGTGGACGAGTTCGCCGCGGATGGCCTGTTGGGAGTAAGCTTCGGCTTCCGCCCGCGTCGCCTCCGTCGCGACAAGATGATCAATGTTCTGCCCTATGGCTTCTGCCTGAGTGTAGCCAAATAATCTTTGGGCGGCCGGATTCCACGATACAATTTGCCCCAGGTCGTTTATGACGACGATGGCGGCGGGATTATTCAAGACCAGGGATTCAAAGTAACGCTTTTCTCGCCGCATTTCCTGGTACAGCCGGGCGTTTTCGATGGCAATGGCAACCTGGTCGGCAAAAGCCGCCGCCAGGCGAGAGTGATTGGGGGTAAAGTAATTGGGGTGCGCGCTGTCAAAGGCCAGGATGCCAATCACCCGATCTTGTACGACAAGCGGCACGCCAAGCCACGAGCGAATGTGGCTGTGAATACCTTCTCTAAATACGGCATAGGCAGCGGACGCCTCTGCCAGGATAAGCGGGCGGCGTTCCAGGACGACCACCGAGTTGGGGTTATTATCCGGCACCGGGAAACGCAAGCCAATCACGCCTTGAAGGTTGAGCCAGCCGCGTCCTCCGACGATTTCCAGGTACCCGTCGCGCAGCAATTGCACCGAGGCGCTGTCGTGGGGCACCACGCGGGCCAGTTCCCGCAAAATGCGTTCGATGGCCTCGTCTTGCCGCAACGTGGCGGCCACCACCGCCCCTGCCTGGCGTAAGGTTTCCGCTTCTTCGGCCCGCCGCCGCGCCACCTCATTCAGGCGGGCGTTTTCGAGAGCGATGGATACCTGGTCGGCAAGCGCTTCGGCCAATTGCTGCTCGTCCAGGCCAAAGGCGTGCGGCTGAGGATGAGTGTAACCCAGCGTGCCGATAATATCACCGTCAGGATTAAAAAGGGGAACAGAAATGCTGGATCGAATCGGGTCCTGACCAGAACGGTCGGGCATGGTCAGCCAGCGCAAGTCTTGAGTGGTATCTGTGACGAGGATGGGCTGACGATGTTCCAATATCCACCCCAACATCCCTGAAGTTGTAACGTGTTGGATAAAGGCTTTGACCTGCTCCGGCGTCATCTGCCTCCGCTCCGGGACGGTGGAATAGAGCATGGGGTGGTCCGCCAGGTCGAGCAAAATCAGGTTGCTGTGCTGGGCGCCGACGTAAGACGTCATGGAGAGAGCCGCTCGCGCCACATCTTCTGTGGTGACGGCGCCGGCCAGCAAGCGCCCGGCTTCGTAGAGCGTGGCAAAACGCGCCCGGTCGGTCTGAGAAGCTCGGAACAGGCGAGCGTTTTCCAGCGCGATGGAAGCCAGTTCGGCAAAGCGGGTGAGCAATTCCACTTCTCCATGGCCAAATGCACGGTCCGATTCTGCGCCGTAGGCGATGCCGATCACACCGACGACTTGCGCTCCCGATTTGAGCGGCGCTCCCGCGGCGGCGCGGATGGCGCCATACTCGAAACTTGACGAGCGCCCCTGCCAGGCGTCATAGTTGTCAATGATGAGCGGCTGGCCGCTCTGCCAGACTCTGCCTGCCAGTCCCTCGCCAGGTTGCAAGCGCGCGCCGATTTGGCGGCTGAATACCCCCACGCCCACTTTGCGTTCGAGCACGACGCTGCCGGCCTGGCTGGGAGCCGGATCAAGAGGCTCGATCAGATAGATATAACCGTGCGGCGTCCCTACCAGTTGCCCGGCGCGCGTGACGAGCGCTTCGAGCAGATCGTTCAAATCCAGCCGGCTCATCAATCCCAGCGTGGTTTCGTGTAGCGCGGCCAAGTACTCGTTTTGGCGGCGCGTGGCGGTGTACAGCCGCGCGTTTTCCAACGCGATGGCAACCTGGTCAACCATGCCTTGCAGCGCAGCAATGTTGCTTTCGTCAAAAGCGGCTTCGTGGGTGCTTTGCGCGTCCAGCGCGCCGATGATGCGCTCACCCACGCGCAGGGGAAAAGCAACTTCGGAGTGAGTATCGGGCAAGAGGGGGTTGGCAAAGCGCACCGGGTCGTCGCCCACATCTAATGCAATGCGCGCTCGTTTGTTGGCGCAGACCCAGCCGACCATGGATTGGCCGCCAACCTGGAGGCGATAGCCTCGCTCTTTCATCTCGCGTCCTGCTCTGCCCGTGCCATGTTGCAATACGGCAAAAGCGCCGTCGACGTCGAGCAAGAACAACCCCACGTAATAAAACTCGAATCGCTTTTGAATGAGTTCAATGATCTGGACGACCAGCTGATCCGGGTCGAGCAGCGTCGTGGCGACGCGGGCAATCTCGGCGCCCGTCGTCACTTGCGTCGCGCGCTGCTCGACCTCGCGCGTGCGCTCGGCCACTTGCTGCTCCAATGTGCGCGCATAGCCTTCGAGTTGGAGACGCGAGTGGTGCAACTCGGTTGCCATCGTATTAAACGCGGCGGCCAATTCTCCAATTTCGTCCTTGTTGCTCACCGGCACAGGCCGGTTGAATTGGCCGAGCCTGAACCCTTCCACGCCCGCGCGCAACGTGACCAGCGGGGTAACAATGCGCGTCACAACCTGCCGGATGGTAAGCAGAGATAAAATTAACACGATAATCACGGTTCCCGTCAGTAACCCAATCGTGGTCCGAATCACGCTCTGGGCCTGGGCGCGGGCCTTTTGGGTCAGGTCGAACTCGAACTGTTCGAAATCGAGCATCGCTCTGAGCAGCGGTTCTTGCCTGTCTTGAGTCAATACAATCAACTCGCGATTAGTGGCCGGGCCGTAGGCTTTTTCAGAGTCAAAGGCTGCAATGGTCCGATTGGCCTGGTCTATAAAGGCCCGCAGCTTGAACCTGATTTGGTCAACTTGTTCGTATTCGGCGCTGGAAAGCGTCAAATCCCAGAGGTGGTCAATCATGCTGTTGAGCAACACTTGCTGGTCGAACATACGCGATTGGAGGTCTGGGCGTTCATCTGGACTGACGAGCATGTAGCGCCGCGTCAGGTCTGTCAGGCTCAGGCTTTCGGAGCGGATACGGGCGCTGAGCGCGGCCACGTCGGCCCGCGCTGCGACCTGGGATAACAGTTGATCGGTGAACTGGACGGAAAGGATCGAGCTGATCGCCATGGTAAGCGCCAACAGGGCCAGCGTCACCGTGCTCAACGTCAGCCGGCGCGCGATCGCTCCTTTGAACGTTTCCATACTTGCCTCCCGTCAGATCGTTCGCGTTATGCCCTGTTCACGGCCTGGCGGCGAACGCCTGGCGAACACGCTCGAACTCGCGCTCCAATTCGATCAACTTGTTTTCTGCTCCCTCGACTGTTCCATCCCGGCCCAGTTTTTCCATCTCCTGGCTCAATGTTCCCATCCGTTTGGCGCCCAAATTGTTGCTATTGCCCTTGAGAGTATGCGCCGCCAACTTGAGTCCGCCGGGGTCGCTTTGCGTGATAGCTTGCCGTATGGATTCCAAGAGTGACAGCGCGTCGGCCAGGTACAGGTCAATCATTTCTTGCACAAAGTCGCCTTCTTCCTCTCCCTGGAATTGTTTCAGTCCCTCCAGCACGGCCCAATCAATAGATTCGAACTGGGCTGAACTGGCGCTGGCAGACAGCGCCGGGTGATCGCCCGGCGTGCATTGATTCAATGCGTTAACTAATTCCTCGATGCGAATGGGCTTGCTGATATAGTCGTCCATGCCCGCCGCCAGGCAAGTCTCACGGTCGCCCTGCATGGCATTGGCCGTCATGGCGATAATGCGGGGGCGCCGTTCCCCCGCCTGGGGAGGATCCGCACGGATGTGGCGGGTAGCCTCCAGCCCATCCATTTCTGGCATTTGCACGTCCATCAAGATCACGTCGTACGGCTGGCGCTCGAGAGCTTCCAGCGTCTCCAGGCCGTTGGCGGCTATGTCGGCGCGGTAGCCCATCTTGCGCAGGATTTGGAGCGCCAGCTTTTGGTTGACGGTATTGTCTTCGGCAACCAGGATGCGCAGCGGCAGACGCTCGGCCATCTGCGTATCAAGCTGCGGTCTCTGCGGCGACATTCGTATCTGGGTGGGTTGTTCGGCCAATATCTCGGTCAGCGCGTCGTGTAGCTGGGACAACTTGATAGGTTTGGTCAAGTAGGCAGCAAAGTGAGGCGGGTGTGGTGCGATATCGCGATCTATTTCCCGTTGGCTCAACGAAGCCAACATAATCAAGGGTAATGTTCGGCTGTCGCGCTCGCGTTGTATCTCGGTTGCCAACGTCACCCCGTCCATTTCTGGCATGAACATGTCCAGGATGGCAATGTCAAAGGGATCGCCGCGCCGAATCCATTCGAGCGCTTCCACGGGCGATGCGGTAGCGCGCGGCAGCATTCCCCACGATTGCGTTTGCAATGTCAAGATGCGCTGATGAGTTGGGTTGTCCTCCACGATGAGCACACGCTTGCCGCCAAGCTGCGGCGGATGGCCGCGCAAATAGATGCGCGCCTGGCTGGGCGCTGCCTCTGCCTGAATGGTAAAGTGGAAGGTGCTGCCCGGCCCTCCCAGACCGTCTCCCGAAGGCGGCTGGGAAGGAGATTCGACCCACATCGCCCCACCCATCAACTCGCACAGGCGTTGGCTGATGGCCAGCCCCAGCCCGGTGCCGCCATACTTGCGCGTGGTCGAGGCGTCCACCTGGCTGAAAGATTGAAACAGGCGATCCATGCGGTCGGGCGGGATGCCGATGCCAGTGTCTCGCACGGAAAAATGAAGAGTGCGTGGAAAAGAGTGCGTGGCATCATCCGCACTTTCTACTTTCACTTCCACTACCACTTCGCCCTGGTCGGTGAATTTGATGGCGTTGCCGAGCAGGTTGAGGATGATCTGGCGCAGGCGAGTTGCGTCGCCCATCAGTGTGGCGGGAACTTGATAATCAATAAAATAAGCCAAGTCAAGCCCTTTGTGGGTGGCCTTGGGAGCGACCAAATCAAGCGCATCCTCAACACATTCGCGCAGATCGAAGGGCTGATTTTCCAGTTCCATCCTGCCGGCTTCGATCTTGGAAAAATCGAGAATGTCGTTGATGATGGTCAGCAGCGATTCTCCGCTGGTGTGAATTGTTTCCGCAAAGTCACGCTGTTCGGCCGTCAACTCGGTGTCTAGCAGCAAGCTGGCCATGCCCAGGATACCGTTCATCGGGGTGCGAATCTCGTGGCTCATGTTTGCCAAAAAGATGCTCTTGGCCTGGTTGGCTGCCTCTGCAGCTTCTTTGGCCTGGCGCAGTAATTGATCGGCTTCTTTTTCACGCGTGATGTCTCGCAGCACGGTGATGATTCCAGAGCGGTCGCGCAGAGCCAGTGTCGAGGCTTTGAATGCCCGCCCCGTCTGAAACTCGCTCGCCGCCAAAGCAAGTTCGGCAGTATGAACCTGGCCTTCTTTTAACGCGCGCCGGACGAGATCAGAGAGGGCTGGGATATTTACCGCGCTATCGAGCGGCTGGCCGAGCATCGCGCGGGCCGGACGACGCACCATTTCCTCAAAGATGGGGTTAACCACCAATACCTTGCCATCGGAGCTGGTGACCAGCAGACCGTCGGCCATGTTTTGCAGAATGATGTTGAGCCGGTTGCGTTCGCTTTCCAGGTCGTGGAGGCGGCGCTGTATTTCTGCCTCCAACTGCTGGTTATATGCTTCGAGCTGGCGCACCAGGCGGGCGTTTTGAAGGGTCGCGGCCACCTGGCGGGCCACGGTGCTCAGAGTGCGTATTTCTTCGGAAGTGTAAGGGAGGCCGGAAAGACGCGCCCCTACGCTCCACAACCCCACCAGTTGCTCGCCCGTGAAAAGCGGCAGCAACAGTTCTGCTTTGTGCTGCGCCATCATATCCAGCGCATCTGCGGGTAACCAGGCTGGAGGCATCGAGTACAATACTGGTTCGGACGGGTGATTTGTCCAGCTTTCCAAAACGTCATTGACAGGGAGAGTAACCGAATTGTCGCCAATTAATTCCAAATGAGACTGATCGCCGTTCAATACCATCAATGCGCCGGACAAAGCTCCCATGCGCTGCGGCACTGTTTGGGTGAGCAGCGTCGCCACTTGATCCAGGCGGATGGCGCGGCTGAGCTGCTCGCTCATTTCGCTCAAGAAAACACTGGGGACTATACGCGTGCGGTAAAAGAGACGATCTACAAAGCGGACGACGCGGTTGCGCACGGCCCAAAAGGTCATCGAGACGATCAAGGTGGAAATAAAGACGACGGCGGTGTTATTAGAGCGCCCCGTGAATTGGATGAGAAGGGTCCCCATCAGGGTCACCAGCAATACATAGAGGCTGGTGAGGAGAAACGTGAGAGACGCATAAATCAGGCTGCGTTCGATCAGTGTCTCGATGTCAAACAGACGATAACGTGTGACAGCGATGGCGACAGTGATAGGAAAGGCAATGAGAAAAAAGGATGTGACTTCGACGGTCAACACTCCCCGGCCAGTGATGGCTTCTGGCAGTCCAGTGAGTGCAATGTAGGGTGAAATACCGACGACGCATCCCCACGCAATCCAGCGAATCTGGCTGCGCACAGTGGCCTGCCGGCTGGTGACGTACGTGTGGACAATGCTGGCGATGCTGGCCACAAGCATCAGCAAGCCAAGCCAACTCATGCACTGCCAGGCCAGCGCCAGCTTGTCTCCAGCCGAGCGCCCCAAAAGCACACCCGTCAGAGCCGAAAGCACAGGATTGATCAGATGCAGCCCATTTAGCCACTTCTCTCGTCCGCGCAGCGCCGGCTTGGTGACGGGAAAGATCAGGAACAAGTGCAACAGCAGGCTAAAGAGTAACCCTCTCGATACAAACTTGATCGCGTTCTCTGCCAGGAACAATGCCGGCGTGAGCAGGATGGCCGTTTGAAAATGCAACATGAGGGGGAACATCAGGCAGAACGTGGTACCGAAAAGCAACCGCGCAGCAACGTCATCAGAGCGAGCAAGCAAGATGTAAACGCCAATGATGATGCTGATCAGCACCAGGGCATAGGCTCCAAGGCGCACGCGCGGCAACTGTCCCGATGGGAACGGCGCCAGGGTTACTTGTGCCTCGATAATCTTGCCAGCCCGTGACAGGCGATAGACGAGCGTTTGCCCTACCTGCCAATCGGCAGGCGGCGCGCCCTCGAGAGTGTGTTCTACCCATTCTGGGATGGTGCGTCCCTCGACGGCAAGAATCTGATCCCCCGTCTGCAACGGGCCGGGCGTTGTAGCAAGTATATTTGCCACACTCACCCCAGAAGGCGCTAATTCACTCAACAACACGCCATCAAAAGGCAAGCGCGCCTGAATGGTCAGAGAAAAAATTACATAGACCACCCCGGCGCAACCCAAGATCAGCAATGGCAGCGCATTCCGGGTGCGATGTGGATTGTATGGCGCACTCATATCAATCTCCGCATGGCCATTAATAGTTTACCACGTTTCTTGCCTGGCGGGGAGAACTGGACGAAAAAGCGGCGCCAGGTGGTTTTGCACCGCTTTGCATTGTGTATGATGCTGTATAGTCGCAGAGTGTTCAAACCTCGCCAGGCACCTTGCCATTCTTCTGAACTTTGATTGTAACCCATATTTCACAAGTGTGCAAAAGGTGACAGAGTGGCGCGACGCACGCTCCCGGCGCTCCGAAAATTTGTATGCCGTCAGTGCGAGGCAAACTTTTTCCTGGCACGTCCCCGCCGGACAGCGGCGGACAGGACATTGCGCGGCCTGACCTGTCCGGACAAACCGGGGAAGCAGTCTTCTTATGACAAGGGTGGGGCTTCGCCGCGCGGCTCTCGGTGGAAACGGTTGAGTTGCGACGAAAATTTGTATTAGAAACGGGGTTGGCAGAGTTGGCACTGCCAGCGATAGAGAGCGCGGCGCGTGCTGGAAAATGCCAGGTCAGAGGGCAATTCACCGGGGCCAAAAAAGCCGGCCGCCGAAGCATCGTCGTCCCATCTCAACGCGCCGCTTTCTATAGCCGCGCGATACAAAATCAACACACCCCATCCGCGTGGGTCGGATCGCACGTGATAGACCCCCTCGAGGCCGGTCACACGCACAATCAAGCCGGTTTCTTCGCGAACCTCGCGGATGGCGGCTGCAACGGGGCCTTCGTCATATTCTACATAGCCCGCCGGCAGGCACCAATACCCGGACTTGGGGTCAAATCGTCGCCGGACCAGTAATACCTTTCCATCGCGCTCAACGAGCGCACCAGCCACCAGTTTAGGTTCACGGAAAAAGATAAATCCGCAGGCTGAACACGCGCGGCGCGTCCGACCAAACGCAAAGCGATCTTGCATCGGCGCGCCGCAGCGGGGGCAAAAATTGAGCTCGAGAGGTTTCATCTAATTTTTTGCTGGACGCGTCCGCTGGCTACCAGCGCGAACGCGCCCAAGAGCAATGTCAGGCCAGCCAGTGCGATTTCTGCCAGGCGCAGGGTGAGGGAAGGAATGTTTGCCGGCTTGTTTCCTTGCGCCGCATCGTTTTCTTGCGCCGCATCGCGGGCGACGGCGCGGGTAGCTTGAACTGTGCCGGCCTGCTCAGGCACAGTTGGCGGCACAAGTTCAGCCCCATTTGCCGCAGCCGTGGGAGCGTCGTATGCCAAAGCTCTTGTTTGTGAACCGGTTGCCGCCATCGGCGCGGCCAGCGGCTCTGGCACTTGAGGGGGCAGATTGTTGTCCGGCCCGCCGCCCATACCGCCGCCGACGCCCATTTCCCCTCCCATGGCGGGGCCTAAAGGCTCCTCGGTCGGAATTGAAGATGCTTCGCCTCCGTACGATTCCGACGTAGAGAGCGGAACAGCGGCTTTGCCGGCCGGGGCCGCTTCGGTTTGCGCAAACAACTGCGGAGCGGGCGCAGGAGTAGCCTGCTCCATCGCAACATATACGGGCTGAACCAGGTGTGGTGGTGAGGCGGGCAGCAACCTTGTCCCCAAACCCGCCCAATCACCCGCCGCCACCAGGATGAACAATGCCGCCGTCACGGCGGTAGCCGCACGAAAGATCGGAAAAGTCCACGATGGGCGCGGCTGACGCGCCATCGAACGCGGCAGGGTAAACGCGCGCGGGACGCGCACGGCGGGCAGCGCGCGCGTCGCCTGTACAGTGGCGCGCAGCGTCGCCAGATCTGCCTGGCACGCTGCGCACGTCTGTACATGCTTTTCCACCAACGCACACTCGTGAGCATCCACCCGTCCATCTATGTACGATGACAAGAGCAGTGTGACTTGCTCGTGTTCAGTTCGCCGTGACCTCATCAATCCCTTCATCGAGTACCTTACCCTTCAGACATTACACACAATCCATCCAACATATCATACTTGCCATGCGTTGTTTGCCATCTGTGGTATGCCATTCTCTGTGCGTCAGTTGTCATTTAGACGGTATTCCCCCGGCAAAAGTTCCCCCTGGCTCAACAAATAGTCGCGCAACTTGGCCCTGGCCCGGCTGAGGCGCGACTTGACTGTCCCCAAATTGACCGAGGTCACTTGAGCAATCTCTTCGTAACTCATTCCCTGCACATCCGAAAGCACCAACGTAACGCGCTGATCTTCGGGCAATTCGGTTAGCCCAGCCTGAATAGCCTGGTTAAGCTCGTGGCGCGCAGTGTACCCCTCAGGGCTTTCCAGGTGAGAGACGGGCAGTTCGGCGTCTGGCGTGGGGTCTTCTACGTACAGCGCATCCAGCGAACTGACCGGGCGGCGCTTCCGGCGGCGCATTTCGTCGTAGCAGGCATTTGTGACAATGCGCAGCATCCACGAGCGAAACGACCCGCCTCTGTACCCGTGCAAGGCACGGTAAGCGGATAAAAATGCCTCCTGCGTGGCATCGGCGGCCGAGTCCGAATCGCCCATAATACGATAGGCAAAATTGTACACCTGCGACTGGTACGCCAGAACCAGCGTGTTAAACGAATCTATATCACCTTGAACGGCTGCTTTGATGAGTGCTTGTTCATCCATATACAACCCCTGATTGTAACAGAAGCGGCGTAACTTGCAAGGGCAGACATGGGGGCAAGCTGGAAATCCAATCAAGTGTGGTACAATAAGCGGCAATACGTCCACGAAGGACAAGTCTATCGAGGAGTGTTATGAGCGATTTGCAAGACGCTGTAGCCCGCCCCAAGCGCCGCCCCGAGTGGCTCAAGGTCCGCGCGCCGACAGGCGAAACGTATCATTGGCTCAAGGAGCTAATGCGCAGCAAAGAATTGCATACGGTGTGCGAAGAGGCGCACTGCCCCAATATCGGCAACTGTTGGGGGCGAGGGACGGCGACCTTTTTATTGTTGGGCGATATCTGCACGCGCAGTTGTCGCTTTTGCAACGTCAAGACTGGCAAACCCCACCCGCTCGATTGGGACGAGCCGGCGCGCGTGGCCGCGGCGGTCAAGGCGATGAATTTGCGCCACGTCGTCCTCACCTCCGTCAATCGCGACGAGCGCGCCGATGGCGGCGCGCCAATCTTTGCGGATACCATACGCCAGATTCGGCTGGCGCAGCCCGGCTGCACTATCGAAACGCTAATTCCCGATTTCAAAGGCAATTTGGAGGCGCTTGAGGTGGTGATGGCAGCGCGCCCTGATATCCTCAACCATAACGTCGAAACGGTGCCGCGCCTGTTCAAGGCTGTTCAGCCCCAAGATCGGTACGAATGGGCCATAACCACCTTGCGCAATGCCAGGCGGCTCGCGCCGGAGGGCATTACCAAATCGGGCCTCATGGTGGGACTGGGCGAGACCTTTGACGAAGTTGTTGGAACCATGCGCGACTTGCGGGAGGTAGAAGTAGACATTCTCACCATCGGGCAGTACCTTCAGCCGACCAAAGAACACTGGCCGATTGATCGTTATTACACGCCGGATGAATTCGCAGACCTCAAGCGCATCGGGTTAGAGATGGGGTTCCGCTGGGTCGAGTCGGCGCCGCTGGTGCGGTCGAGCTACAACGCAGACGTGCAGGCAAGCAGCGTGAAACACGATGCGTAATACCATGTCATACGCAGTACAGAATATGTAAAATGGACCTGGCACAACTTACCCACGAAATGAATTGCTTTGTCGAGGCCAAGGGCTGGTATGCGCCCAACTCGCGCGCCCCACAGACGTCGCGCAATATCGCCGCTTCACTGTGCATCGAGGCAGCGGAAGTGTTGGAGCATTTTCAGTGGCGCGAAGAGACGCGCGACCGCCCGGCGCTGGCGGGGGAGCTGGCCGATGTGGCTTTGTACTTGCTCCAACTGGCATGGCTGAACCAAATTGATCTTGAGCAAGCGATTCTGGACAAGCTGGCTGTGAATTACCAGCGCACGTGGCCCGAAGACGCCCACGAGTGATTCATGCGAGTATTGGCTGTTAGCGACCAGGTGACTGACTCTCTATATACCACTCTAGTCCGCGAGTGGTTGGGGCCAATTGATTTGATTTTGGGCTGCGGTGATTTGCCTTATTGGTACCTGGAATTTTTACTGACCGTACTGGACGCCCCGTTGTATTACGTGCACGGCAATCACGATCCTTTGGTCGAATACACAGCCCAGGGCGGCGTCAAAACGCACCCCGAAGGGAGCGTGAACATTGATCGAAAAACAGTCACGCACAAGGGGTTGATTATTGGCGGGCTGGAAGGGTGCGTATGTTACCGGCCTGACGCGCGCTACCAATATACCCAAGACGAGATGCGATGGCGCGTTGGCGCGTTACTGCCTCAACTGGTCTTGAATCGCATCCGTCATGGGCGCTGGTTAGATGTGCTGATTACGCACGCGCCGCCAGCCAACATTCACGTTGGCCCGGATCAGGTGCACACCGGCTTTCAAGTCTACCTGGACGTGATGAAATACTTCAAGCCGCGCTACCTGCTGCACGGCCACGTGCACGCCAACCGGAATCAAGTCCGTGAAACGCTCTATCTGGACACCCACGTCATCAATGTACACCCTTACTGCGTGATCGAGGTCATTTGAAGTATGGATCTAGATTTGCAACGCGCTCACGACACCGATTTCGACCGGGCGCGCGCCAGAGCGCTGTTCAACGCCGTCCTGGATCGGTTGTGGGGGCGACATCACAACTTGCTCTCTTTTAACCAGGTGGCCGATAAATTACACATCGGCGGGTCCGTCTACCGCGGCGTGCAGCCTGTGCCGATCAAAAACATTATTGGCAGTGTAAGCCGTTATCGAGATTTTGACGCGGCATTTCTGCCCACGCAGGATCGCACCGCCTGGCGTTGGAAATCTATTAACCGTGCCTTTTACGACGAAGTAGACTTGCCGCCGGTCAAGCTATACCAGGTTGGCGAAGCCTATTTTATCCTGGATGGCAACCATCGCGTCTCGGTGGCGCGCGAACACAATGTCGAGTTTATAGATGCGGAGGTCATTGAATGCCGGGCGCGCGTGCCCGTAAAGGCCGACCTGGCCGCCGATAACCTGGAAATCTTGAGAGAGTATGCGGATTTTCTGGAACGCACTCGCCTGGATCAGTTGCAGCCCGACCTCAACATCCAGTTCACCATCGCCGGCGGTTATACCGCTTTACTGGAACACATTGCGGTCCACCGCTATTATATGGGTCTGGAATATCAGCGCGATATTCCAGAAGATGAAGCCGTCTCGCATTGGTACACCGCCGTGTATTTGCCGCTCGTGCAACTGATCCGCGAGCAAAACGTGCTGGTCGATTTTCCGGCGCGCACCGAGTCGGACCTGTACTTGTGGATCATGGATCATTTGCATTACCTCCGCGAGACGATGGGGGAGCAAATAAGCGCGACCCAGGCCGCCCAAGAATTCGTGCAAGCGTACAGCGAGCAACCTGTGCGCAAGCTGGTGCGCAGTGTGAAAAAGGCACTAGATGCTATTGGCGAGACCATCGCCGCGCCGGAAGACACGCAGCAGTGAATCAATAGCGCCAGGCATTTTATCCAGATGGCCAAGAATAAGTATAAACTTATGCCCAAGGCTGACACACTCATCCGCACCAAGTTGCGCCTGCCCTTCACCCGGCCGGAGATAGTCCCCCGGCCCCGACTGGATGCACGAATCGCAGAGGGGCTGCGCGGTTCGCTCACCCTGATCACCGCTCCCGCCGGTTTTGGCAAAACCACCCTGGTCGCCTCGTGCGTTGCCAGGTGTGGAATGCCCGCGGCCTGGCTTTCGCTGGATAAGGACGACAACCAGGCCGGACGCTTCCTGAGCTATCTGGTCGCCGCCTTGCACGAGGCTGACCCTGCGAGGGGGATTGAGGCCGCGCAACTGGCCGCGTCACAGCAAGCGCCGCCGGAAGCGATTCTGACCAGCCTCGTCAACGACCTGGATGCTGCCGGCGCAGAGGTGGCTCTGGTGCTGGATGACTATCAATTCATCAGCAGCCAGGCCGTCCACGAGAGTGTAGCCTTTCTGCTCGATCACTGCCCCCAGACATTCCACCTGGCGATCGCCACTCGTTCGGATCCTCCGCTGCCCTTATCCCGTCTGCGCGCGCGCGGCCAGACGGTCGAACTCCGCGCCGCCGATCTCGGCTTTACCCGGCCCGAGGCGGCGCAGTTTCTGAACAACGTCATGGACCTTCACCTGGACGCGGAATCGGTCGCGCTGCTCGCAGAACGTACGGAAGGTTGGATTGCCGGCTTGCAGATGGCGGCGATTGCGCTGCAATCGCACCTTTCCATGCGCGGGCGGGAGGATACGGACAGCTTTATCCGGGAATTCGCGGGCACCCATCGCTTCATCATGGACTATTTGCTGGAAGAGGTGCTGGCGCGCGAGCCGGAAGAAGTGCAGACTTTTCTGCTCCAGACGGCGATTCTTACCCGGCTCAGCGGGCCGCTGTGTGATGTGGTGACCGGCGCTTCGGGCGGTCAGGAGATGCTCGAGGCGCTGGAGCGGCGCAACCTCTTTGTCGTGCCTCTGGACAACGAGCGGCGCTGGTATCGCTATCATCACCTCTTTGCCGACCTGCTGCAAACCAGGCTGTACCGCTCGGGAGGCGGGCGTATTGCACAGTTGCTGGCGCGCGCTGCCGAGTGGTGCGAGCGGGACGGGCAGATCGCCGACGCGGTGAGCTATGCCCTCGCCGCCCAGGACTATCGGCGGGCCTCCGATCTGGTGGCGAGATATTGGCACGTTTTGGCGAAAAATGGCGAAATCGAAACCGTGTGGTCCTGGCTGGATGCCCTGCCGGAGGACGAGATCAGGCGTAGCGCGCCGCTTGGTGTCGCCTATTGCTGGGCGCTCTGGTTCAAAGGGCAAATCGGCGCGATTGAGGCGCACCTGGTGGAGGCGGAGAACGCACTGAACGAACAGGGTGTGGCTGGCAGAGTCGGCGCAGATGACGTGGCCTATACCGAGTTGTCCGTACAGCTCGCCGTTCTGCGCTCGATCGTTGCCCGTTATGGCCACGATTTTGAGGCCGCCGTTGCGCACGCCGAGCGCGCTCTCTCGCTGCTGCCCCAAGATTTGCCGCCCCACGCCGATGTGCAGCCGCGCGCGTTGATTTTTTTTGCGCTGGCGTCCGCCTACGACGGCGCGGGCAACCTCGAGCAAGCCGTCCGTGCCTACGCCGAACACATTCGCCTGAGTCACGTCAGCGCAAGCGCCACCGGAATCGGCGTCACTATCCGGCTGGTTGGAGCGCTGCGCCTGCTGGGACGTCTGCGAGAGGCGGACGCGGCTTGTCGCGATGCTTTGGTGTATGTGCAGGCGCAGGGAATGTCCCGCCTGCCAGCGGCCGGTATCTTGCACGTGGCGATGAGCGAAGTGTTGGTGGAGCAGAACGATCTGGAGGCTGCAGACGCACACCTTTCACAGGGCTTTGAGCTGGGCAAGTGGAGCGGGCGTCTCGATGCGGTGAGGAATGCCGCCTATGCACTGTCACGCCTGAGGCTGGCGCGGCGCGATCTAGTTGGGGCGCTTGTGGCCATCCAGGAAGCGGAATCGGCGCTGGGCGAACCGCCATCTCCTTTGGCAAAGGCCGAGCTGCTCGCGCTCGAGGCCGGGGTATTGGTCCGGCGGGGTGACCTGCGTAAGGCTGCGCGCTGCGTTGAGGAGGCGGCCCGCCTGGCTGGCTGGGATCGCGGGCTGACCGGAGAGATGGTGGCCCTTGCCGCATCCAGAGTGTCAGTCGCGCAGCACGACCCCAACAAAGCCATGGCCCGGTTGGCGCAGTCCATCGCCGTCGCAGAGGATCGTGGATGGATGGGCGCAGCGCTCGAGCTGCGCATCCTCCGCAGCCTGGCGCTGTCACGGCACGGCAAGACGCGAGAAGCGGAGGCAGACCTGGAACGCGCGATTGCCATAGCAGAACCTGAGGGCTACGTGCGGGTCTTTCTCGACGAGGGCGAGCCAATGCGGACGCTGCTCACTCAATGGCTGGCCCGTGCTGGCCCCGGCCCTCTGCAAGACCATGCCTCCCACTTGCTTGCCCAATTTGATGCAGAATTGCAAACGCTTGCGGCACCGCAAGTGCGAGTCTCTCCGGCGAGCACGGCTCTGATCGAGCCATTGAGCGAGCGCGAGCTGGAGATACTCCACCTTATTGCCATGGGCAAGACCAACAAGACCATCGCCCAACATCTCTTTATCGCGCCGGGTACTGTCAAGGCCCACACTGCCAGCATCTATCGCAAGCTCGACGTCGCCAACCGGACCGAAGCGGTGGCGCGCGCCCGGCAACTCGGTCTTCTCTCCTAGACCCCACAAATAAACCCTCAAATATTTCCTTTGGCAGATGCGGTCATCCTTCCCGTGCGCTACACTGTAGCCAGGATCAATGAAGGAGGATTGCTATGCCGGAATATTACGAGATCAAAATCAAAGGCCACCTGGACCTGCGCTGGTCGGATTGGTTTGCGGGCTTGGCGTTGACGCACCTGGAAGGCAATGTGACGTTGCTATCCGGCCCGCTGCCCGATCAGGCTGCACTCCACGGGCTGCTTGAGCGCATCCACGATCTCAATTTGACCTTGGTCTCAGTTACCTGCGGTGGTCTACTTACCCCCAACGAAGGAATCTCTCATCAGAAAGGAGAACACTATCTGGTGACCGTTAAAACTTTTAGGCTCTTTGGTACTTGGCGTGGAAAGCATTCTGGATTCCCGAACTTGTTCGGGTAAAGCGCCATTTTGCCCCAACAAGTTGGGGGCTCGCGCTCCGACCACGGGAACTTGCAAAGCTCATCGGCCATGGCGAAACAGAACGGCTTGGCGGTGGGGCACCAGTACTGGTTCGCTATTCCCTTCGCCGCACCCAATACACCTATCCCGCACGGTTCGCTCCCATCCGGCCAGCTCATTTCCAGCTCTGAAGATATGGCCCACTACATAATCACACTGCTGAACGAGGGCCGCTGGCGATCAGCCTAAGCCAACCCCCGTGGTCAGCGTGACACCATGGATGCTGCGTGGACTGCTGCTCATCCCAACTCTCCTAATTGTCGACGTCGTCGCCACGCTGCGGCTGTTGCGCCGCTGGCGCCTCGATCCTGAAAGCCGCCCAAGTGGTGGACGCAAGTGAGGGCTTTATACCCTGCTCCCATTGCATTGGTGTCAACTTAAGGCAGCCTGAGCCTGTCGAAGGCTGCTCCGCAAGCACGGTTCGACGGCTCGACTGAGCTCGCCGAAGTCAAGCTCACCGTGCTTAAGTTGACGCTAATGCTCCCATTGATCCCAAACCTGTTGGTAGCCCTCAGCCTGACCCCTATGTTGGGCCAAACGCGCGACTATCTGATGCCTACATGCCCGACTATTCGTGGATCGCCATCACCTGTGGCAGCTTTGCCAGGATATGGAGTTTCCTGCGCACCGGGTTGGTCCTCAGAACAAGTCCGCGGCGTTCCTGACCGCCGCAGGGAAGCTCGGTGCCGAGCACTAAAAGTTCCCGAATTTCTCGTTTCCAAACTTGTTTTGGGCCTAACCCGGAGTTTGGGAACGAGAAATTCACTCTTACCACTGGGCAGCGGCGAATGATATCGCCAGGATGGTTTCGGCGGCTTGTGGGCTTGAAGCCGCGAACCGGCGGTTTATTGTTCATGGCCAGAGGCAATTCGTATGCACGCGGCATTGAGGCGCCATTGCGCCGTATTCCACCCTGACATCAAGGAGGTATCAACCATGGATTTGGGCCCCGTCCAGTTGCGCCAACCCAGAGTGTGATGTACAATCCTGATGATGCAAAACACTGCTTGTTGATAGACTCGGTAGATGCAGAATCTCGTTCGTAGTAACCGCTTTAGCGGTTCTTTCGACGGCTAAAGCCGTTACTACAAACCCAAAATTGGATCTACTGAGACTGTAAAACCAAAAAAGACAGGGGAAAGCGAAATGTCCGGACAAAACAAATTATCACGACGCGAATTTCTAAAACTGACGGGAGGAGCGGCCTCCAGCGCAGTCCTGGCGGCCTGCACGCTGCAGGGCGCGCCGCCGGCAACACAACCAGCGCCCCAGAAAAAGACCCTGGCGCTGGCAATCCAGTCTTTTGCCCATGCCGCTGTGCGGCCGGTCCTGGATACCTGGACGGCCAAGACCGGGCATACTGTAGAGTTGGTAGATGGACCGGCCAACAGCACTGACATGATTGCCAAGTACTTGCCAGCCTTCCAGGCCAAAACCAGCCCCGTGGATGTGTTCAGCGATGGGGACGCTTCTGTGGGGCCTTTTTACAAAGCTGGCTTTATCGAACCCCTGGACGACGTCATCCCGCAAGAGACCTGGGACGATTTCCCCAAAATCTTTAATCCTCAAATCGAGGCATTCCACAGTTACAAAGGCAAACGATACCGCGTGCCGCACGAGTTTGCGATAGGGTACCTGTGGTACCGCAAAGATTGGCTCGACCCAAAAGGAGCCAAGCCGCCCAAGACCTGGGATGAATTTGTCGCCACTGCCAAAATCTATACCCAGGGCGACGTCAGTGGGACGATAGAGGGACTGGCTTCCGGTTTCTTGTTTTCGTATCTGGCCTATTTTACGGCCCAGGCTGGAGGCAATCTGTTTAGCTTTGACGAGCCAACGGCTACGGCTTTCCAATTTGTCTACGACCTGATATATACTCACAAGGTTCTGCCAGAAAGCGCCCTGGCTATAGACTATACTGGCCAGAACGATGCCTATATGCAGGACCGCGTGGCGATGATGCGCCAATGGCCGTACTTTTGGGGAGTCGCGCGCGATAACAAGGATTGGTACGCTGAAGGCAAGGCCGAGATCGCCCTGCCGCCGGCCGGCGCGGCCGGCCCCAAGAGCTGGTGGGGCGGGTGGGGGTTTAGCGTTCCCAAATACGCTCCCAATAAAGAAGAGGCGCTGGACCTCATCCGATGGATCACGAGCAACGAGAACGCGCCTGTCCTGGCGCGCGGGCAAAGCTGGTTCATCATGCCGCGCAAATCTATCCTGACGGCGATGGGTGACGAAGGGCTGGTGCCATACATGAAGATGTATATTGAAAATAACGTGCCGGCTTCCAGGCCCTTTCACGAGAAACAGGCCGAAGCTGAGACTGTAGCTGATCAAATTGGCAGGTTGTTCCTGACCAGGCAGCTTTCGCTGTCGGAGGCGATGAAGCAAGGCAAAGAGCGAATCAAGGCCCTGGGTTAACCGAGGAGAACCTCGTGTCAGTCACTACATCGGAAGGAGCGCGGCGCGGACGCGGCGGCTTGGGGCGCACGCTCCTGGCTGCATTTTTGCTGCTCACACTTGTCCCGCTGATTGGGATCAGCGCCGTGACGATTTGGCGGCAGTATGCGCGTAGCCGCGCGCAGATTGTTGACCAATTAACCTCAATAGCCACCCTGAAAGAAGCCGAGATCAAGACCTGGTTCAATTCACTGTCGCCGGATTTAGAGCTGTTGATGACCGACCCGCGCACTCGCTCGGACGTGATAGGACTGGCGCAGTCCACGACGGATGAAGCAACCTTGCGCGATGCAGTGTTGGATACGTTGAAAAGCGCGCGGGCCACCGGGGACAAGTTTGAAGAAATATTCCTGATGGACACACAAGGCGCGGTGATACTTTCTACCAACGCTGGGCGCGAGGGGCATAGCTTTGACACGCAACCTTTTTTTCAAAAGGGCCTTGCTGCGCCCTTCGCCCAGTCGCCATTCTATTCTTTGATCTATGACAAGATGGTGGTGTTCGCCGCTGTACCGGTGCGCGATGAGGGCGGCATGACGCGCGGCGTGCTGGCCGGCGTCGCCAGTGTGGATACGCTCAATGCCATCATGCGCGAGCGCGCCGGCTTGGGCGAGACAGGCGAGACGTACCTGGTCAACACAGACTATATCATGCTGACCGAGCCGCGCCAGATCCAGCCGGGCGGCTTTCCGGCAGTGCACACACCTGGAGCCACCGCAGCTTTGGCCGGGCGGAACGGGGTCGGTTTATACGAGAATTACCAAAATCCCTCCGCGCCGGTTGTGGGCGTCTATCACTGGATTCCAGATTTGCGCGTTGCATTGCTGGCCGAACAGAGCCAGGCCGAGGCCTTTGCATCCACTTACCAAAGTATTTGGATCACTCTGATCACTACCGTGATCACGGCGCTCGTCACAGTCGGCGCGGCAGTAGTGGTCACGCGCGGCATAGCCTCCCCCATAGAACATCTGACTTTATTTGCCGCGCGCGCCGCCGGAGGCAATCTGGCGGAAACCGCGCCGATTGATCGCAGCGACGAGATCGGCATTTTGGCCGATGCTTTTAACACAATGATCGTGGAATTGCGCGGACTGGTTGGAGGCCTCGAGGAGCGCGTCGCGGCGCGCACGGCCGAATTGGAAGCGCAGAAAGAGGCTCTCCGCGCGTCAGAGCAAAGATTGTCGCTCCACGTCCAGCAAACTCCCCTGGCAGTCATCGAATGGGACCTGGATTTTCAGGTGTCGGACTGGAATCCCAGCGCGGAACAAATCTTTGGTTACAGCCGGGAGGAAGCGCTGGGGCGGCACGCTGTCGGACTGATCGTGCCGGCGAACGTCCGGGAGCAGGTGGCCCAGGTGTGGAGCGACCTGCTGGCGCGCAAAGGCGGGACGCGCAGCACCACTGAGAATGTCACCAAAGACGGGCGCAGCATCGCTTGCGAATGGTACAACACCCCGCTGGTGGACCAGGCCGGTAGAGTGATCGGCGTCGCCTCGCTGGGGCAAGACATCACCGAACGCAGGCGGGCCGAAGAGCAATTGCAGCGCTACAGCGCCGAGCTGGCCCAAAGCAACGAAGAACTCAAGCGGTTTTCCTACATCGTCTCGCACGACTTGCGCGCGCCGCTGGTCAATCTCAAGGGTTTCGCAGCCGAGCTGCGCGCTGCCATGAAGATCATCCAACCCGCGTTGGGAGATGCTCTATCTCACATGGACGCAGAGCAGCGCGCAGATGTGACCGCTGCCCTCGAAACAGATTTGCCGGAAGCCTTGGGCTTTATTGACGCTTCGGTGAATCGAATGGATCACTTTATCAATGCTCTGCTCAAGCTCTCCCGCCTGGGGCGCCGCGATCTCGACTTTGGCACGGTGAACATGGACGCTCTGGTGCGAGACACTCTTGAGACGCTGGCGCACCAGATTGGACAACGCGGCGCGCTAGTGACGGTCGGGCCGCTGCCGGAAGTGGTGGCCGACCGCACCGCCATGGAACAGATCCTGACCAACATTTTGAACAACGCTGTGATTTACCTTGATCCGGCCCGGCCCGGCGAGATCGAGATCAGCGGAGATCGCCATCGCGACGAAACGATTTTTCGCGTCCGCGACAATGGGCGCGGGATTGCGCCGGAAGACATGGACAAGGTTTTTGCGCCTTTCCGCCGCGCCGGCAAGCAAGACGTCCCTGGCGAAGGCATGGGCCTGGCTTACGTGCAAACCTTGGTGCGCCGCCACGACGGGCGCGTCTGGTGCGATTCCGAACTGGGGACTGGGACGACGTTCACTTTCACCATCTCGAATCATCTTACGAAAGGGGCCAACTATGCCGCATAAGCAAGAAGTCACTATTCTCTTGGTAGAAGACGATCCGGGCCACGCGCGCCTGATCGAAAAAAACCTGCGCCGCTCCAAGATATCGAATGAAATCGTCATCGTTGACGACGGGCAAAAAGCGATTGATTATTTGTTCGGCCAGGGCGAATGTGCGCAGATCAATTGCCCCACACCCATGCTGGTGCTGCTCGATTTGAACCTGCCAGTGCTCGACGGTTACCAGGTGTTGCAGCGCATGAAGGGGGACGAGCGGACCAAACGCATCCCCGTCATTATCCTGACCACTACCGATGACACGCGCGAGGTGGCGCGCTGCTACAACCTGGGCTGCAACGTCTATATCACCAAGCCGGTGGATTATGAACAGTTTGCCGAGGCGATCCGCAAGATTGGATTGTTCTTGACCGTAGTCACCATACCGGATGGAGAATAAACCCATGCCCAAGCCAGGACCCACCCGCGTGCTTTACATGGAAGATGACGCCGGCATGGCTCGTCTCTTGCAAAAGAGGCTGGAGCAGCGAGGCTATAGCGTAGATATTGCCCGCGACGGCGAGGAAGGGCTGGCCATGTACGACGCGGGCCATTACGATGTGTTGGCCATGGATCAAAATATGCCCGTCCGTGATGGGCTGGGGGTGCTTCGCGCCCTGGCGGCGCGCGGCCCGCTGCCGCCCATCATCATGGTCACCGGCACAGGCAACGAAGAGATCGCCGTACAGGCTATGAAACTGGGCGCGGGCGATTACATCGTCAAAGACGTGGATGGGGGGTACCTTGAATTGCTGCCCTCCGTGATCGAGCAGGTGCTCAGCCAGCACCGCCTGGCCGAAGAGAAACAGCGGGCCGACGAGGCGCTGCGCCAATATGCGGCCGAATTAGAAGCGCGCAACGAGGAGCTGGATGCTTTTGCCCACACAGTCGCCCACGATCTCAAGGGGCCTTTGAGCAATATTATGGGCCATGCCCAGGCGCTGATTGAATTCTTTCCGACATTATCCGATAAAGAGCAACTCCGATCTTTACACTTTATCGCGCAGGGCGGGCGCAAGATGAGCAACATTATTGACGAATTGCTCTTGCTATCCACTGTGCGCAAGATGAATATAGAGAGCCAGCTACTAGATATGGCGAGTATTGTGGCCGGCGCGCTGCAGCGCATGGGTGATGCAGTCCAAAGTTCGCGAGCCGATGTGATTGCGCCGTCCACGTGGCCGGTGGCCTGGGGGTATGCGGCGTGGGTTGAAGAAGTGTGGGTCAATTATATCAGCAATGCTCTCAGGTACGGCAACACGCCGCTGGCAACGCTGCGCATAGAGTTGGGCGCGAGTTTTTCCCCTGGCCTTTCCTCACCCGCCGATAACGAGAGAGAGGCGCCCAGAGACATGGTGCGCTTCTGGGTGAGCGACAATGGCCCCGGCATCTCGCCAGAGGATCAGACGCGCCTGTTCACCCCGTTCACACAACTCAGCCAGGTTCGTGCAAGAGGCTATGGATTGGGACTGTCTATTGTGCGGCGCATTGTGGATAGGCTTGGGGGACAGGTGGGTGTAGAAAGCGAGGTGGGTCGGGGAAGTCTCTTTTTCTTCACCTTGCCGGCCCAGCCGCTCGCGGCCACCGGTCCGGCCGACACATAGCGCCAAGCGCGCGCCGGACACGGCGAGCCAGTAAAGGATTGGACATACTGAGATGATTTTAAGAATTCGCCTCGTTGGCCCCTGGCCAGTCAATGCTTATGCCTTGATATGCCCTGAAAGCAAACAAAGCGTTCTCATTGATCCCGGCGCCGACCCCGATGCGCTGGCCGAGATGGTGGCCGATACCGAGCCAGTTGGCATTCTCGTCACCCACTCCCATCCCGATCACATCGGCGCACTGGACGAGATGTGCGCCAGGTTAAAAGCGCCAGTGATGGCTCACCCCGGCCCGCATTTTGAGGATGTGGAGCTACACGCCGACCGCTGGCTGAATCACGGCGATAGCGTGACCGTGGGACGCCGCTGCTTGAAGGTATACCATACGCCCGGCCACATTGGCGATAGCGTGTGTTACGCGATTGAGAGCGACCACCGCGTCATCGTCGGCGATACCATCTTTGAGGGCGGCCCGGGTAAAACGTGGTCGGCCGAGGAATTTCGAACCACGTTGCACACCTTGCGCGCCATTATCCTGGCCTGGCCCGACGAGATGGTATGTTATCCCGGCCACGGCTCGCACTTTCGACTGGGCGACAAGCGCGCTGCCATCGAAGCATTCCTGAGCGAGGACCATGGCGACTTTTTCGGGGACGCCACGTGGGAGATGTGAACATGACGCTAAAAACAGGAGCCGAGTATATCGCTTCCATCGAATCGCTAGGGCTTGGCGCCAACATCTTGGGGCAAAAGACAGGCGGTCTTCCACGTCACCCATTGGTCTCCCCTTCCCTCCAGGCCGTGGCCGCCACGTATGATTGCGCTCACGCCGACGCCAGCCGCGATCTATTCCGCGTTCGCTCGTCTCTGACGGGGCAAGAGATCAACCGTTTCACCCACTTGCATCAGAGCACAGACGACCTGGTCAACAAGGTCAAAATGCAGCGCTATTGCGGAAATATGACAGGGTGCTGTTTCCAACGCTGCGTTGGATTGGACGCCGCCAACGCTATCTTTAGCGTCACGTATGAATGTGATCAGGCTCGCGGCACGCATTACCACCGGCAGTTTCGAGAGTACTGGAGCCGCGTTCAGAGCCAGGACATGGTGGTGGATGGCGCGATGACCGATCCCAAGGGAGATCGAAGCAAGCGCCCCTCAGAGCAAAGCAATCTCGATTTGTATCTGCGAGTGGTCGAACGCAGACGCGGCGGCGTGGTGGTGCGCGGCGCCAAGCTGCACCAAACCGGCCTGCTCAATTCTCACGAAATCGTCGTCATGCCAACGTTGGGACTGGGCCCCGGCGAGGAGAATTGGGCGATTTGCTTTGCCGTGCCCACCAATACCCCTGGCCTCCACTATATCTATGGGCGGCAGGCCAGTGATACTCGCAAACTGGAAAGTTTGCAATGGGACGTGGGCAATCCCGCCTTTGGCGGCCAAGAGGTGATGGCTGTTTTTGAAAACGTCTTTGTGCCCGACGAGCGCATTTTCTTGAACGGCGAAACAGACCAGAGCGGGAAACTAGTGGAACGTTTTGCGGCGTATCATCGCCAAAGCTACGGAGGATGCAAGGTGGGCGTTGGCGATGTGCTCATCGGCGCCGCGGCGCTGATTGCCCGCATGAACGGCGTGGCCGGCGCTTCTCACATCAAAGACAAACTCGTAGAGATGGTTCACCTCAACGAGACCATGTTTGCGTGCGGCATTGCTTGTTCGGCCCAAGGGCAGCCGACGGCGGCGGGCAATTACCAGGTGGATATGATGCTGGCCAACGTCTGCAAACTGAACGTGACCCGCTTTCCTTACGAGCTGGCACGCCTGGCGACGGAAATCGCCGGCGGCCTGTTGGGGACCCTGCCTTCGGCGCAAGAGTTGGAGGATCCCACCGTCGGCCCCTATATCAAAAAGTACCTGGCCGCCGCCGCGGGCGTTAACGCTGGAGATCGGATCAGAGTTTTGCGCCTGATTGAAAACCTGGTAGCCGGCGCGGGCGCGGTGGCATACCTGATCGAATCTATGCATGGCGCCGGCTCGCCGATGGCCCAACGCATTATGATCGGCCGCCAGGCCGACCTCGAAGCAAAAATCGAGCTGGTCAGGCGGCTGCTGAACCGCTCCGTTCTACCCGCTGCGCCCCCCCAGGTTGGCTGACGAGCGATATTTCCGCCAGGCTCTTATCTTGCCGCGATCCGCGTGCCAGCGTTGATCTTGGGATTGAGCAGAATGCGGCGCAGCAAGCTGCGTTCCAGGCCGGAAAAAATGTGGACGGTGACGCCGGGATGCTCTTGCGCCAGCGCCAGCATGCGCGTGACCTTGCTGGCCATGCCGCCGGTCACATCGGCGCCGTGTGAGCCAGACAGTACCGGCGCGACCTGTTCCAGCGTGTCTGGCGTGATGAGCGGCGCGATGGGGCCGCCCGCTGGATCGCTGGCATACACCCCCGGCACCAGCCCGGCCAATAAAATCCGCTGCGGTTCTAACTCATCGGCCAGGTACACAAACACGTCCTCCGTCGAGACAATCGTCCCGCCCCATTGAGCGTCAAAGGCCACGTCGCCATATACCAGCGGCGCCAACCCCACGCGCAGCGCGGTATGCAAAGCGTGAGTGTCCATGTACTTGAGCGTCTCGCCTTCACAACGCGCCGAAGCGGACGGCGGCAGACTGACCAGCGGCACGCCCTCGCCCACGAAAATATCTGCCACGATCTGGTTGAGCTGCGCCGCCGCCGCCGCCACTTCCGCAAATCCGCGCCAGTCGCTTGCCGAGCGCACACCCTGCCGCGTGCCATACTTGGCGGCCACCACGTGCCCGAACGAGCCGCTGCCATGCCCCAGCACCAGGCGCATAGCGGGGCGCTCGTTCAACGCCGCGCGCACCTCGCGCGCCAGGCGGCGAATCGTGCGCAGGCGCGCGGCCCGCTCGCGCGTCTTGTCCGTAATGAGCGAGCCGCCCAGTTTGAGAAAAATGGTTTCGTTCATATTCGAGATTGGGGGTTGGAGATTAGTTTAAACTCCAACCTCTGTTACAATAACACGCCTGGCGCCGGCCTGCCGTAGTGCCAGTTCGACGTGTGAGCGCGCATCGGGCGTGACCAGCGCGATCATGTTGCCGCCGCGCCCGCCGCCCGAAAGCTTGGCGCCCAGCGCGCCCGCTCGGCGCGCCGCCATCACCAGCGCGTCGAGTTCAGGACACGATACGTTCAGGTCTTGCAGCAGCGTGTGATTGCCGTCCATGAGCGCACCCAGCGCATTCAGGTCGCCGCTCTCGATGGCCCGGCGCGCCGCCTGCACAACAAAACCAATGCGCCCAAAGATGGCCTCGTAACGCGGCGGGTCGGCCTGCCACGCGGCGCGCACGTCGCCCACCGTGACACGCGTTGGGCTGGCGATGCCCGTATCGCCGATGGCAATGTGAAAAGGCCGGGCAATCTGGAGCGTTTCAATCGGCTGTCCCTTGATAAAGTACACCGGCCGCGCATACACAATCACTGTATTATCAATGCCGCTGGGGGCGCCGTGATGCAGCTTTTCCACTTCAAAGACCAGCGCCGATACCGCCGCGTCGTCGAGTGGGTAGCCCAGGAAAGCCGCAAGCGCCCGAACAATGGCCGCCGATACCGCCGCGCCCGATCCCATCCCGCCCGCCAGGGGAATGTTTGATCGAATCGAGATGGTTACGTCTGGCTCGGTCGAACCGAGATGCGCCAGCACGCCGCGCACGGCCGCCGCCAGCGGATCGTCGTCTGCGGCATCGGCAAGGTGAATGGTGCGCCCCAGGTCGAGCGCATTGATTGTGCAGCCCGAGCCGGGCGGTGCGCCTTCGATGTGAGCGGTGGCGCGCACCTGCGTCGCCGGCACGGCAATGGCCGGCGCGCCATAGACGACGGCGTGTTCACCGGCAAGTATGATTTTGCCTGGCGCTGAACTTTTCATGGCTGGGATTATACCATGCGCTTGTGTTACGTCAGCGTTTGGAGCGCAACAGGTTGCTGCCGGCGTTGATCAAAGCGCTGGCTATTCCCCCTGCCATGGATAACAGGAAAAGCGGCAACGTATAGGCCAGAATCTCGGCCGGCACGGTGACAAGCCCGCTTTCCCAACTGATGGTCAGTTGCTCTGGAAACAGTTGCCGGAACACGGCCAGTTCTTGCGGATTAACAAAGAGCGCATAGATTTCCAGCAACACTCCGAACGCTGCGCCTAGCCCGCTCAAGATGAGCAGATAGCCCATTGCATTGTTCAGGTTCAACTGCTTGAACAGGGTATTGTCTTGGGTGCTTTGTTCCGGTATCATATTAGCCTCACTTTTCTACTTGTATGTCGGGCGCTATCCCGTCGGGAAGAAATTATGCGCCGGCGGCGCGAGGCGCCTGGGCAAAATCACTCGCGAGGAAAACATAGCCAGTGCCGGGCCGGGTCTGAATGTACTGCGGGTCGCGCGGATCGCGCTCGATCTTTTGGCGCAGCCGGTGAACGACCTGCCACAGCAGCCTGTTTTCGCCTTCGTATCCAACGCCCCACACCTTTTCCAGCAGATACTCGGGCACCAACACCCGCCCGGCCTGTTTAACCAGCTCACACAGCAAGCGGTATTCCGTGGGCGTCAGGTTCACCTCGCTGCCGCGCACAAAGACGCGTTGTTGGGCAAAGTCAACCAACAAATCGCCTGCCTGAAAAGACGGGCGGGGTTCTGGGCTTTCCGCCAGCTCGGCGCGCCGCAGCACCGCCCTGACCCGGGCCAGCAGCTCGTCCGCGCTAAAAGGCTTGGTGACATAATCGTCCGCGCCCGCGTCTAACCCTTTGACCTTGTCCGCATTATCTGCTAACGCCGTGAGCATGATAATGGGCACGGTGGAAAACTCGCGAATGCGCTGGCAGGCTTCGTAGCCATTCAAGCCAGGCATTCTCACGTCTAGCAGGATGAGGTCCAGTTCCTTGCTGGCTGCCAGTTCTATGGTCTTTCGGCCGTCTGACGCCGTGAGCACCTCGTAGCCGCTGGCTTCCAGGTTGACCTGGATGGCCCGGACGTAGCGGGGCTCGTCATCTACTACCAGGATGCGGATTTTATCTTTCATTGCGCTCGTCCCTTCGATATTGAAAACATTGGTATCAACTTGCACCCTTCGACAAGCTCAGGATGTCCTGGCTCGATCCAACCTGACCGGGGCCGCGCCTGGTTGCTATGGGGCTGTGGGCAAAGTAAAGGAAAACGTGCTCCCTGTCCCAGGCGTGCTTTCGACCCAGATTTGCCCGCCGTGGGCCTCCACGATGCCCCGGCAGACTGCCAATCCCAAGCCTGCGCCCCGGGTGCTCTGGGTAACCTCATTTTGGACGCGATAAAAACGTTCAAACACTTTTTCCGTCTCTTCGTGAGGGATGCCAATGCCCTGGTCGCTCACCTGGATAACAAAGTGATCTTGATCCTGGCGTCCCCGAACCGTAATCACCCCGCCCGTGGGCGAGTATTTGATCGCGTTGCTCAACAAGTTGCGCAATACTTGTTCAATGTCCTTGGAATCCACTGCGGCAATCAAGGGTTCGGCGGGAAAATCGTACACAAAGCGATGTTGCGCCAGTTGAAAGCCCATAGCCTTGATGATTTTTTCGGCCAGCAATCCCAAATCGGCCAGGTGTTTATCCAGGCGCAGCCGGCCGCTTTGCATGCGAGACATGTCTAGTAAATTATCTACCAGCTCTTCGAGGTTGCCCGTTTCTTCTTTAATGTTTCCCAAAAATTCGCGTTGAGTTTTATCGTCAAACTCGACGTCTTCGCGGAGCAGCGTGGTGCAAAAAACCTCGATCAACCCCAGCGGTGTCCTCAATTCATGAGAGATATTGGCGATCAACTCCGAGCGCAGGCGTTCGAGTGTGCGCAGCGTTTCGATTTCGGCGGCCTCTTCGGCCAGCTGCACGTTCTCGATGGCGACGCCCATTTGGTGTCCGACGGCTGTGAGCAACTGCACTTCGTGAGGGTTCAACTGGCGAGGGTGAGCGGCGCAGACGCCCAATGCGCCCAACGTTCGATCTTTAGATTTGATGGGAACGGCCACGCAGGCCAATGGCGCCCCCCGGTGGGGCGCCGGAGGGTTGAGAAGAGGCCCGGCCAGGAGGTCGGTCGTTACACTGGACTGCCCCAATCGAATGACCTGGTCGGCCAGGGTTTCGCTCTGCTTGAGTACATCCGCCGACAGGCCAAGCCCGCGCTGCACCGCCAGGTTCGACGGCGTGTCTTGACCATGGTTGGCCAGTTGTATCCAGCCGGCCTCGACGCCAATCACGTCCAACACAATATCCAACGTGACATTCAAAATATGGTCGAGGTCGAGGGATTGGCCGATGGTGGTGGCGATGGTGTTGCGCGCCATCAGTTCTTCGTTGCGGCGCCTGAGCGCCTCCTCGGCGCGTTTGCGTTCGCTGATTTCTCGCTGCGCTTGCTCGAACAGGCCGGCGTTGGCGATGGCGACGGCGATTTGATCCGCCAGCGTCTCCAAGACGAGCACGTCGCTCTCGTCAAAACCATCAAGCTGCGGGCTTTGAGTGTCCAGCACGCCTATCGTCTGTTCTCCGATGCGGATGGGGACGCACAACTCGGATTGGGTCACGGCAAAGCTGGCGATGTAATACGGGTCGGCGCGCACGTCGTTAGAAAGCCGCATGGCGTTGTGAGTGGCTGTCCACCCTACCATGCCTTCGTTCAATCCAAGGCGATGATCCTTTGGAAAAGTCAGGTACGATCCGGCGGCGGCTCTCAATACAGCCTGGTTGTGTTCGTAATCAATGATAAAGATGCCGACGTGGTGATAGTTAAAATTGGTCTGCGCCAGGCGAGTGGCTCTGGCCAGCACCTCGTCCAGGTCCAACGCCGCCGCGATCTTTTTGCCAATGTCGTTGATGAGAGCCAATTGCGCCGCCCGGCGCTTGAGCGCTTCTTCTGTCTGTATCCGCCCGGTAATGTCAAACATGACGCCTTGCAGAAAAAGAGGTTGTCCCACATTATCCCATATCACCGTAGCTTCGTCGCGGAACCACAAGACGCGCCCATCGCCTGCCCACATGCGGTACTCGGCCACAAAAGGTTCCTGGCTGGCATGGCAGCGCGCCAGCTCAGCCATCACTCGCTCGTAATCGTCGGCATACAGTTTCTTGCGCCATAGGTCGGAGTCGGCTTCGTAATCGGCCTGGGAGTAGCCCAAAATCGCTTCGACCTGCGGGCTGATGTAAAACGTCGTGCTGGACTCGTCCAGCGCGGCGATATAGGTAACGGCGGGGATTTGCTCCACGAGGGTACGGTACCGGGCTTCTGATTCTCTCAGAGCGTTTTCGACCCACTTGCGCTCGGCGATTTCTCTTTCCAGCGTCAGCTGGGCCGCCTCGGCGGCGGCGGCGCGCGCTTCGGCTTCCATTTCACCCAGCCGGGCCTGCTCGGCCCGCTTGCGCTCGGTGATGTCTCGCACGTAAGCAATCACGCGTTGTTCTCCCCCAATGGTGATGATGCGGGTGCTGATCTCGCATGGAAAAATCTCGCCATCTTTTCTTTGGTTGAGTGTTTCGACGAACATGCCGCCGCTCGCCAATTCCCCAGCGACGAGTTCGGCGAGCACGGCGGCGACCTGGTCTGGAACGAGGTCGCTCACGTTCAACCTGATCAGTTCTTCTTTGACATAGCCGTACATTTTGCAGGCCGCCGTGTTGCAGTCGAGTATACGGCCTTCCAGTGTTTCTACCAAAATCGCGTCAACGGAGGCCTGGACGACCGCTCTGTATTTTTCTTCGCTTTCCTGCAAGGCTTGTTCCGTCTGCTTGCGTTTGGTGATGTCGGTGATCAGGCCGTCGTAAGCGACCAGGCGCCCCTGGCTATCGTAGCGCAGCACGGGCGTGTTCCTCACCCACCGAATGGAACCATCTTTGTGAATGATGCGGTGTTCCAATGGCGCGGCTTTTCCCGCAAATATCCTGGCGGCCTGCTCTACCACGGCCTCTTTGTCTTCGTCGTGAACCATTCGGTGCCAGAGGTATGGATTGGCGGCATACTCTTCGGCTGTGTAACCGGTCACTGCCACACAGCCTGGCCCGTGAGACGTCATCGTCGGACGGCCATTTTCAATCTCCACTGTATACACATAATCTGTGACTGATTCGAGCAAGCGCCGGTAACGTTCTTCGCTCCGGCGCAACGCTTCTTCCACTTGCACGCGGTCCGTAATATCACGATTGCTGCCGCGTTTGCCCAGCCAGCGTCCGCCAGCGTCATAGATGGCCTGGCACGTGTGGTTGATCCAGCGCAGCCTGCCGTCGCGGGTGACAATGCGAAAGTCAAAAGAACAAGAATAGTTTTGACTGCCCTCGCGGATGTGCCGGGCGATGACAGCCCGGTCATCGGGGTGCGTGATTGCTTCTAACAAGCCGTGGTCTTGGATAAATTCATCGGGGCAATAGCCTGTGATGCGCTCGCACGAAGGTGAGATGTAGATATACTTCCCGGCCGGGTCCACCCAATCCTCCCAGTCGTGCGTAAAATCGGCCACCAGGCGGTATCTTTCTACACTCTCCCTCAATGCTTCTTCGGCGCGCTTGCGCTCAGTGATATCTTGTGCCACGCTCAGCCAGCTCGTGCACTGTCCGTGCTCGTCTTTTAGCGGCGTGAGGCGGTGTTCGGCGGGGAAGGTGGTGCCGTCCTTCCGCCGCATGGCATGTTCGAACTGTAAACGGTCCGCCGCCGCGCAAGGTGAGCGTGCTTCCAGCTCGGCAAGTATAGCCTGGTCGCGGCACACCAGCGCCAGGCACTGGCCCACCAGTTCGTCGCGGCCGTATCCAAACATCTCGGTCGCGGCGGCGTTGCACTCCAGTATAGCGGTTGCGTGTGCGTCGAGGACAAGGACGGCAACGGGCAGGCTGTCGAATGTCTTTTCCATCCCTAGCTCGCGGACAAGTTGCGTACGGGGTTCGTCCATTTTTGCACCTACATGTTGTCAGCGCGTCGGATGCGCGGCCAGGTAGCTTTGGAAACGGTCGGCCATGCCTCCAAGCATTTCGTAGCTTTTATAGTCGCCTTCAGATGCGCCAAATACAAACACGGCCGCACCCACCACGTAATCATCTTTTTGCAACTCTTCGTCGTACCAGGTCAACTGATCCAGGTAAGCCGTTTTGCCATCGGGCGCCAGGCCGATTTGCTGCCAATAGTCCGCAAAATCACGCCAGCCGTCGCCGGGCGGGCCGGGCCGCGAGCCGACCAGTCCATCCACGCCACATTCGGTGATGACGAGCGGGAGGCACAGTTCGGGCGGCAAAATGTGGCGATACACTTTGCGATAGCGCAGCGTCAACCAGCCTTCGTCGCCCGCGTCGGCGGCCGCGTCGAGTTGGTTCGGACCGTAGCCAAACTGCATCACCGGCGCCGAATACTCGTGCAACGCCAGGTATCCGGCGTGCTCCGCCGCGGCCTGCAGCGCCGGGAAAAATTCGCGCCACAACTCCAAATTGGGCGTGCCGGTAGCAAAATTGCCCACACAGCATTTGTAACCCAACTCTGCCATCCGCCGGACGCGCTCCGCCTCGAAGGCCGCATAGTGCTGCATGGCGGCCGCGTCGCCGACGAGCGGCTCGTTAAAGCCTTCCCAATAATCTATGGCCGCGTTGGACTGGTATTGATCGGCGTGCTGGTTGACGAAACTGGCCGCCAGTTCCACCGGCTTGTCATCTTTGCGGTCTAACCACCCCGTAAAGTCGAGCTTGGGCGCAAGCTGGCCAATGACGAGGGTGTGGGGCGAACGTTCTTTGATGACGCTGGCCGATCCCAAATCGCCCCAGATTTTGACGACTGCTGGCTGTCCGGCCTCGATAATCTCTATAATCCTGGGCGAAGAAAAACTCACCACGGCCAGGCCCAATTTGCTGGGGCGGGTATAATGCGCGGGGGTGGGCGAAGGCCAGGGCGTGGAAGTGAGTTGCGGCTGAGGCGAATCGGACGGCGTCGCCAGCGGCGAGACAGGCAAGGGCACGCGCGTAAAGGGCGGCGACGGCGTGGGGGTTGGCGCCTCGGTCGCCAGCCGCGAACAGGCAGCCAGCAGCCCGCTCGCCAGCGCCCCTTTGACGAACGCGCGGCGAGACAGTCCACTAGGCTTGGATGAGTGATTTGTCGGCGTCACCTGGCACCTCACATGGCAACCAAATCTTGAAAGAGCTTCCCTCCCCCTGCACACTTTGAACGTTCACCCGACCGCCGTGAGCCTGGACGATTTCTTTGACCAAGGCCAGCCCCAATCCCACCCCGCCGTAGCGCCGCCGCATGCTGCCATCCACCTGGTAAAAGCGGTCAAACACACGCTCTAATTTGTCCGCCGGGATGCCAATACCGGTGTCGCTAACCTGAATGGCCACTCCCTCGCCTTCTTTTTGCACGTGCACCGCCACCGCCCCGCCGACCGGCGTGAATTTGATCGCGTTGCCGAGCAAGTTATCCAGCACCTGACGCAGGCGGCCCGGATCGCCAGACACGAGCGGTAAAGCTGGCTCAATGTTGGCAGACAAGTTCAACTTTGCTTTCTGGGCAACCACCTGGAAATCGGATAACAGCGAGCTCACCAGTTCGGCCAGGTCAACCGGCTCCCCTTGCACACCTTGCGTTTCTGTCCTCATGATGGCAGTCAGGTCATCTATGAGTTTTTTCAACATGCGCGTGCGCCGGGCGATAATTTCCGCAGAAGCTCGCTGGTCGGGCGACAGTCCCCCCAAATCGCCGCCGTCCAACAACTCGGCGTATCCCATAATGATGCCCAAAGGCGTGCGCAACTCGTGAGACACATTCTGGATGAATTCGCTCTTGAGGCGGTCCAACTCTTTTAATTTAGATAACGCCTCCGCCAGCTCCCGGGCGTGTTCTTGAGCTTCTGTGTACAACCGGGCATTTTCGATAGCGATAGCCAGCGGCCCGCTGATTTGCTCCAGCAGTGCGATTTCGCGCTGGCCGAAAGCAGACGCCTGGCGCGAGGCGACGCTGAGCGCGCCGATGATCCGCCCGGCGTGGATCAGCGGCGCGTTCACTCTGGAACGCAAGCCGGCCTGATAGAGCAGCCGCTCGGCGGGGAACTGGATTTCGGTAGAAAGGTCGGGCGTGGCGTGCATTTGACCGCGCAGCACGTCTTCTGAAGCGGCGCTGTCTTGGAGGCGCGTTTCCACGCCTTTTCCAAACAGCGGCTCGCCCGAATCCTCCAGCGCCACCAGTGTGAAGGTTTGCTGGTTGCTGCCAATCAGCGCCAGGCTGGCTCGATCAAATGCGATCAGGCGATGCAACTCGCGCATCACGGCGCGCAACAAGGTGTTTTGTTCCAGGCTGGACCCCAGAGCGCGCATGACGGCGTTGACGGCGGCCAGGTCTTGGGCTTGCTGGCGCTGCGCCTCGTACAGGCGGGCGTTTTCGATGGCGATGGCCGCTTGAGCTGCAAAGGCCATCGCCAGCCGGGCGTGCTCCTGGGTGTAATAGCCGGGTTCTTTTTTGTCCAACGCGATCATTCCGATCAGCCGGTCGCCAAAAAGCAATGGCACGCCCAGCCACGAACGGATGCCAGCCTGGGCGTGAGGTTCGCGGTGGAAATCGCTGTACCACGCGGGGGCGTCGCTCACGATGAGGGGAGCGCGGGTGTGCACCACGTGTTTGTTGGGGTTGTCGCCCGCGGCCAGGTCAAAGCTCAAGCCCACGATTTCTTCCAGGTTGGGAAAGCCGTGCCCGCCAATGATTGTGAGCCGGTCTCCGTCAAGCTGCTGGACCGAAGCGCTATCGTAAGGCAGCACTTTGCGCAATTCGCTCAGAATCAATGCAAAAACCTGCTGCAAATCCAGTGTGGCGCTCAGAGCCTGGCTCGCAGCGTGCAACGTCTCGGCACGCTCACGCGCCGTGCGCTCGGCTTCAAACAGCCGGGCATTTTCGATGGCGATGACGGCCTGCCGGGCCAGGCTCATCATAAAATCCAGGTCGCCCCGATTGAACGAGCCGCGCTCTCGCAAGCGCACCAGCGCCATCACGCCGATCACGTGATCTTTGGAAACGAGAGGGGTGCACGCCAGAGCGTGCGTTTCTTGTGGCGTGCCCGCAATGTGGACGGAACGCGGATCGTCTTCCACGCTGTCAACCACTTCGGCAACCCCACTTTGCGCCACGCAACCCACAATACCTTTACCCAGCCGCAGAGGGAATGCTTTGATCTCATCACTGTATTCGCCCAGAGCGACGACGGCGCGGAGCGTTTGCCCATCCGCTTCTTGCAAATAGACTTCGCTATCGTCCGCGTCCAGCAAACGCAAGGCGTGTGTGGCAATGCGCTCGAGCACCGTCTGCAATTCCAGGCTGGCCGAAATATCGCGATCAATCTCGACCAACGCGGCCAACTCGCTGGCGCGCCGGTGCGCTTGCTGATATAGCCGCGCGTTTTCAATCGCAATCGCCAGTTGATCTGCCATGGTTTGCAAGACGATAATGTCTTCTCTCGAAAACGCCGATTCTTGCTCGCTCTGCACCGTCAACGCGCCAAGCACCTGCCCCCGGCTGACCAGCGGCAGGGCCATCTCGGAGCGCGTTCGGGGCAAGTGCGGATTGTCGAATCGCACGGCCTCTTTGCCCACGTCCAGGGCGATGCGCGCCTCGGCGTGGGCAATGCTCCATCCGATCATGGATTCGCCGCCCACGGCCAGTTTGTGGCCGGCGCGGAGCATGTTACGGCCCGCTTCGCCGGTTCCCACGCGAAGCACAGCGTACTCGCCGGCATCGTCCAACAAAAAGATGCCCACGTAGTAGAAATCAAAGCGTTCCTGGATCACGTGGACGGCTTGACTCATCAATTCGTCGGGATTGAGCAGCGTGCCGGCCGACTTGGAAACCTGGGCGGCGGCCTGGAGTTGTGTATTGCGGCGGTGAAGATCGGCCAACAGTTGCTGGCGCTCGATTTCCGCCCGTCTGCTTTCGGTGATGTCTTGCCATATACCTTCGTAACCCAACGCCTGCCCGTTGGCGTCTCGAACGATCCGGCCGCTGTTGCGCACCCAAATGAGCGCGCCATCGCAGCGGCGCATCTGCGCCTCGAAATCGCGCACAGCGCCTTCGCGTTCGATGATCATTTGCCATTGAACGTACGCCTCGGGAACCGCGTATAATTCGGCCGCGTTGATGGTCTGCATAGCGTCTCGATCTGGATAGCCAAACATGTGCACCAGGGCAGGATTGACATCCAGGAATTGCCCGGCGGGCGTGGTGCGATAAACCCCCACCGGCGCGCCGTCGAACAAGCCCCGATAGCGTTCCTCGCTTTCTCTCAGCGCCTGTTCCGTTCGCTTGAGCTCGGCCACGTGTTCTCGCAGTCCTTCCAGCGTTTGCCGCAGCTGCGCCGTCATGCTGTTAAAGGCCGCTGCCAGCGCGCCCGTCTCGTCGTCCGCTTCGACGTCGGCCCGCGCGTTCAGATCGCCGTGGGTGATCTGGCGTGCCACCGACGTCAGGCGGACGATAGGGCCAGTCAGCAACCGTATCGTGCCCGTTGCTACGATTGCCGCCGCGCCAATAATCGCCAGGCTCAAAAGCATTGCAGCGCGGCTTTGCGCCCGGACGGGCGAGAGAAAGACCGCCTGGGGTTGAACAAAGATTACGAACCACGGTTGGGTCCTCAATTTTGCCACGGCGGCGGAATCTAGCTGTTTGCTCGTAGACGACAGGTACGCGCTGAAATATGGCCGCTCGCTGGCGTTCAGCAAGGCCTGCTCCAGTACCGGCAAATTGGACGACAGGTCGTTGACGGATTGGAACGGCAGGCGCCGGGCGGATTGCAATTCCGCCACGCGCGCCGGGTCGAGCGTGGCAAGGGATTTGAAGATAAGGTCTGGGTCATTACCATGCGCCAGGCACAACAAGTTTTCGTCCAACAAGATGGCAAAGGATTGCCTGCCGGCCCGCTCGCCGTTTTGAATGATGATTTGTTCCAGGATGCCGGCGCGATAGCGCACGCGCAAAAACCCGACAATGTCTCCTGCGGCTGTATCCCGCACCGGGCCGATGAAGTATAGAAAGGCTTCGCCCGTTTGAGAAAACTCGACCGAAGAAGCGCGCGGCGACTCGCTTTGCAAGGCCATCTGAAAATAGGGGCGGCTAGATTTGTCCACGCCGATGTCGGGCGTGTAGGTATCCAGCAGCGTCCATCCGCGGCGATCCAGCAAGGCATACGACGAGATGTTCACGTGATCTTTGCGGCTCAGGGCGTGCAGAGAGGAATTGGCTTCGGCCTCTTCCTGGCTGCCCTGGCGTTGTTCTTCTGGCAGGCTGAGATATTTGATAAAGACGGGCAGTTGCGCCTCGGTGCCGATGGCGTTCACGTTGTTGCTCACAAACGAATCCAGGCTGACGGCGGTTTGCGTGGCCGCCGCCAAAAGCGCCTGATTGGCATTGTCGGTCAACGTGGCTCGCACATTGCGCTCGTCCAGGTAAAACAATACTCCAATCGGGATCAGAGAGACGGCCATAAAAGCAATCATCAGCTTGACGCGCAGGCCATACCGGCCAAGTCGGCGCACGACTAGAATGCCCAATGTGAAAATCAACCCTCCCACCACCGCCGGGACGTACACGTGAAGGTCTGGCACCATCAGCCGGTTGAGGGGCAGCACCAGGTCCAGCAGCGGGTTGGCAAAACTCAGCAATGCCACGCCCACCACCCATCCTATAGACTGAGAATGTACCGATCTCCCGCCGACGACCAAAGCCAGCATAATAGACGCGACGGCCAATATCAACCCTACACCGGCAATCACGCTCGTACAACCCAGAAATATCACAGGTATGCTCAAGGCCAACACGTGCAGGCCCCACTCAACGTAACCGCGCCGGATCAACATGAAACTGAGGATGCACACAGCCAGGTAGACCAATGCAAGGCCAGCCACGACCCACAATTGCCACCATCCCGTATAGAGCGCCACGAGACAATGAACTAGGGCGATGAGCGCCGTGGCGGCGAACAATCTCCTCACCACCCGGAACGCGTTGCGCACTTGCTGTACCATGCTTTATCAGTCCGTGACCACCATCAACCGGCCGTTCCTGATGACGCCGAGCTGGGCTTGAGAGATGCCTTCGCCGTTTTCTTGAAAAGTAAACTCGCCCAACAGTCCCTGATAGTTTTGAGTGGCGTGGAGTTGCCTGGCAATCTCTGCGCTGGTGAGGTTGTCACACGCGCGTCGAATAGCCGCCACGGCCATCATGGCGCCGTCGTAGGCTCTGGCGCCGTGGTGGTCGGGTTCGTAGCCCCACCTGGCCTGGTAGCGCCGGGCAAAATCCCTGCTTTGCTCGGTGGCGTGGTTATCTATATACGGGCTGGCGAAAATGACGCCCTCGGCCGCTTCGCCGGCCACCTCGATGAATTTGGGCGTGCCGACGGCGACCCCGCCGGCAATTTGACCTTTGAAGCCGAGCTTCCGGGCCTGGCTGGCAATTAGACCGGAGGCAATTTCTGAACCGCCTAACAACAACACCTGGGGGTTGACGCGAATAATGTTGGCCAGTTGTTGGGTAAACTCTCGATCGTCAATGTTGTAGGTCTCGCGCGCCAGGCTTTCGAGCTTGTTGCGCCGGATGGCCGCTTGCTGGTAATCGGCCTGTCCCTTGCCATAGGCCGAGGAGTCGCTGATGATGGCAAAGGTCATGAACCCTTTTTGAGCCAGGTAATGGACCAGCGCGGATTCAAAGACCGGTCCCGGGCTTACCTTGCGAAAGACATACGCGCTGCCCTGGGCCGTCAGGTCGGCGATAAGCACACCCGTGATTTGCCCCACGTTGGCCTTGGTGAATACCGGCAAATCGGCCAGAGCCGTGTTACTGTTGGTGGTGGCAAAAGCAAACAGAACCTTGTCTTGGCTGACGAGCTTGTGCGCAAAGATGATGGACTTGGTTGGATCAGCCTCGTCGTCGTATATCACCAACTGCAACGTGCGCCCGCCGCACACGCCGCCGCTGGCATTGACCTCGTCAATCACCAATTGGGTGCCGTGCAAATCCCACTGTCCCAGAATCGCGTTGGTGCCGCTTTGCGCCCCGATCCATCCCAGCTTGATGGATTCCTTGTCCCGAGCGCTGCACGCCGCCAAGAGCAAGCCGCCCGCCGCGATCATACTCATCAATAGCGCCGTGGAACGCTGCATACGTTCCCCCTTTCCAACCCATGTCCTATCTGGCGCCTCGCGCCATCCGCTGCAATTCGTACAACTTGTTCAACGCCTCCAATGGAGACAGGCTATTAATGTCGAGTTGCTCGAGTTCCTGGAGGGCCGGGTTGCGCTCGGCGAAAAACGAAAGTTGCTGGCTTGCGCCAGCGGCGGCCGGCGGCTCGTCTTCTTTGCGCGGCGTCAACTGGCCGCTTTCCAGCTGGTCCAGGATATCTTGCGCGCGGCGGATGACGGGCTTGGGCAACCCGGCCAGTTGCGCCACGTGCACTCCATAAGATTTATCGGCGGCGCCGGGGCGAATCTTGTGCAAAAAGACGACCGCGCCTTCCTCTTCCGCCACGGCGGCGTTGACGTTGCGCGCGCGCGGCAGGCGTGTTTCCAATTCGGCCAGTTCGTGATAGTGCGTGGCGAATAAGGTTTTGGCAGCGTGGCGTGGGTGATTGTGGAGATATTCCACCACTGCCCACGCGATGGCCATGCCGTCGTAGGTGCTGGTGCCGCGGCCGATTTCGTCAAACACAATCAGGCTGCGCGGCGTGCATTGCGTGATGGCCAGCGCCGTCTCGACCATTTCTACCATAAAGGTGGATTGGCCGGCGGCGATTTCGTCTTGCGCGCCGATGCGCGTAAAGATGCGATCCACCACGCCCAACGTCACCTGGCGCGCCGGCACAAAACTGCCGATTTGCGCCATCAACACGATCAGCGCAGCCTGGCGCAAAAAGACCGATTTGCCGCTCATATTCGGGCCGGTGATGACGAGGAGGCGCGTCTCGGCATCCAGGTGCAGGTCATTGGGCACAAAGGCCATGTCGCCCAGGTTCTGTTCGACGACGGGATGCCGCCCATCAATAATGTGAATCTCGTCGGCGTCGGTGAGGGTAGGGCGGACGTAACGATAGCGCGCGGCTACGTCGGCCAGCGCCGCCGCCACGTCCAGGTGCGCCGCGGCGCGCGCCGTGCGGAGCATGGCCGCGCCGCGCGCCGCCGCTTGCGCGCACACCTCGCGGAACAGCCGAGCCTGGACCTCGGCGATGCGCTCTTCGGCGTTGAGGATCAGCGTTTCGTATTCTTTTAGCTCCGGCGTGATATAGCGCTCGGCGTTGACGAGTGTTTGCTTGCGAATATATTCGGGCGGCACGGCGCCCGCGTTGGCGTGGGTCACTTCCAGGTAATAACCAAAGATCTTGTTGTAGCCTACCTTGAGCGACTTGACGCCGGTGCGTTCGCGTTCAGTCTTTTCCAGGTTGGCGATCCACGTCTTGGCGTCGCGGCTGGCGGCAATAATACCGTCCAGTTCCGCGCTAAAGCCAGGCCGGATGACGTCGCCCGCCGATAGCGACGAGGGTGGATCGTCCACCATCGCCGCCGCGATGAGGGCCACTATATCTTTGCACGGGTCAAGTTCAGAGAGAAGGGGGGAAAGCGCAGAGCTTGTCCGCATTCCATCTCTGGTCTCTATGTCCGCCATCTTTTTGCGCGCTTCTTGCACCATCTCCAATGCGCGCCTGATGCCCGCCAGGTCGCGCGGCGTGGCCGCGCCGCCCATCACGCGCGTGCACAGGCGCTCCAGGTCGGGCATGGCTTTGAATGCCTCGCGCGCTGCCACGCGCAGCGGCGTGTTGTCGTGAAACGCCGCCACGCGCTCCAACCGCTCTTCGATGTGGGCGCGTTCCAGGAGCGGCTGGCCCAACCAAGCGCGCAGCAAGCGCGCCCCCATCGGCGTGCGCGTGGCATCCAGTATGCCCAACAGCGATCCCCGCTCCCCCTCGCCGCGAATCGTCTCGACCAGTTCCAGGTTGCGCCGCGCCGCCGGATCGAGCGTCATGAACGCGGCCGTGCTATAGGTAAATAGCGACGTCACCTGCGCCAGTCCGGCCCGCTGGGTTTCGCGCAAATACTGAATGATGGCGCCCGCCGCTCGCACGGCCAGCGGTTGCCCCTCGCAGCCAAAGGCCTGCAATGTGGACACTTGCAAGTGATCGAGCAACGCCTGGCGCGCATTGCCCGGCTCAAACTTCCAGGCCGGCAGCGGGGTTACGTGGGTATTAGAGAGAGATTGTAAGTTGGAGATTGGAGATTGGAGGTTGGAGGGCGACTCTGGAACCAAACATTCACGTGGGGAAAGCCTCGCCAGTTCTTGCCTTGCCGCCGCAAGCGCGTCTGGACCGGAAAATTGCGTCGTGGCAAATTCGCCCGTCGTAATATCCGCATAAGCCAGGCCCACGCGATCTTGATCCTGGACGTACGCCGCCAGGTAACTGGGGCGGCGCTCGTCCAGCAGCGCCGGCTCGACCACCGTGCCGGGCGTGACCACGCGCTGCACCTCGCGCGGCACCAATCCCTTGATCGGCTCGCTGCCGATTTGCTCGGCAATCGCCACGCGATAGCCCTTTTCAATCAAGCGAGCAATGTAACCCTCGACCGCGTGGTGCGGCACGCCGGCCAGCGGCACACGTTGCCCCTTGCCCACCGGCCGGCTGGTGAGCATAATGTCTAACTCGCGCGAAATCAGCTCGGCGTCGGCGTCAAAAGTTTCGTAAAAATCGCCCAGACGAAAGAACAAGACAGTATCGGGATATTTTTGCTTGAGTTCCAAATATTGACGGCGAATAGGGGTAGTGTCTTCCAATCTTTATTCTCCAGCTTTGATAATGCCCCCGCCGACGACGACCGGACCATCATAAAACACGGCCGCCTGCCCGGGGGTAATATCGCGCAAAGGACGGTCAAAGCGGATGCGCGCCCCGCCGCCGTCCAATGGCGTCACGGTCGCATTGACCTCGGCGGCTTTGTAGCGAATCTTGACGGAGGCGCGAAACGGCCCATCCGGCGCTTGCCCGCTGATATAATTCACGGGCGATACGATACAATCGTCGCGCCCCAACTCGGAGGCAGTCCCCACAACCAATATATTTTCGGCCGGATCGAGCGCCAACACGTACAACGCCTCGGGGGCGCTAATGCCTAATCCTTTGCGCTGGCCCACCGTGTAAAATGGCAATCCGCTGTGCTGGCCCAACACCTGCCCGCGCGTATTGCGAATGGGGCCGGGTTGAATCGTCCCCGCTGGCGCGTGGCGCACCAGGAACTGGCGATAATCATCTTGGGTAAAACACAAATCCTGGCTATCTGGCTTGCGCGCCACCGGCAGGTTCTTGCGCTCGGCGATTTGCCGCACCTCCGGCTTGGTCAACCTGCCCAGTGGAAAGAGCACGTGCGCCAGTTGCGCTTGCGTGAGCACGCTGAGAACGTAAGATTGATCTTTGTCTCTATCCGCGCCGCGCAGCAATTGCCAGCGGGGGGGAGAAGATGTATCTTGCCGGCAGCCTGCATAGTGGCCGGTCGCCAGCTTGCTCGCGCCCAGGCTCAACGCTCTATCCAGCAGCCAGCCAAAGCGAATACGGCGGTTGCACTGGATGCAAGGATTGGGTGTGCGCCCCTGCGCGTACTCTTGGATGAAGGGGTCAACAACCTGCGTTTTGAACGACTCGGCCACGTCGAGGACGTAAAAGGGAATGTTCAAAACGCTGGCCACGCGGCGGGCCAAATCTGCGTCGGCGGGCGCGCAGCAGCGGTTGTGGCGCAATCCCTCGCCCTCGCTCCACAAGCGAAGCATGATGCCGACGACGTCATAGCCTTGCTCGGCCAGCAATGCCGCGGCCACGCTGCTGTCCACACCGCCGCTCAGCGCCACCACAACTCGCTCGGCCACTCTGCCACTCATGTCCAAATCACGGCAAGCTTCTCACTTTGGCACACACTGCGGACCTTTGCGTTCGGCTGACGCCTGGATAATCACTTGCACTGGTGTGCAGTTGGGACAACTGAAAGTTATGTTTTGGAGAACTTGGCCATCCATCCGCGCTCCCAGGCGGCAGACAAACTTTATTCCACCAGCGTAACGGCACGCCGGCGAGCTGACGCGGTAGCCGGCCGTGCCGCCGTGCACCTCGATGAAAAAGTTGGCCTCCCACACAGCATAAGTGTTCCCCTCTGTGTCTTCTTGCTCCGTCACCACACAATCGTAAAAACCACCTCCCCACACAGCCTCGAGTGGGCCTGGAGGATCAAATGGCCCGATCTCGCCGCCGCCGGGGGGCGGCGCCGCAGGCTGCGTGGGCGGAGGTGCGGGTGCGGGCGTGGCAGTGGGCCGGCGCGTGGAGACGGGTGTGGCCGTCGGTCCGACGCTCACGATGCTAACTGAAAGCTCGCCTATGGATTGGCCCTTGGCGCGAAGCAGTTCCCACACGCCGGAATAGGCGCCGCCTAGCTGCGGCGTGATCAGTCCAACGCTGATATCCGCCGTCTCGCCGGGCTTGATGGCGGGCAAATCTACGCCGCTTTCCGGGCCACCCATCCGCTCGCCTAATTTGTGCACTAACGTGGTGCCGACGTCAAAGGGACAGTTGCCGGTGTTTTCAATGCGCCACGTCTTTGTAAATTTTTCGCCTGCTTTTAGCCGCGTCCCCTCTGGCACGCTCACGTCTTGCAAAAATTTGGCAATGGGCTTGCACGCCTCCTGTGTGGCGGTCAGGTCAGGGGTGATGCTAGGCTTAATGAGCACAACTTGCTGCGGTATGTCTTCCATCGAAAACACGCCCAGGTCCAACGCCGCGGTTTGCATCCAGCCGCCCGTTCCATCTGACGCCTGAATTTTGATCCACTGGTTGTCTGCTGTCCGCGCCAGCGCCGTCCACACGGTTCCCTCGGGTACTCCGCCTAGTTCGCTTCCACCTGGATCGGTATACAGGCTGGCGCCTTCGGTGTGCACCGTCACCTTGACGGTAGACGGCTTGCTTGTGGCGAAGGGCGATGGCTCGCTTGTTGCGGTGAAGGTGGGTGATGGCGCGTTGGCGACTGGGGAAGGCGTTGGCTGTCGAGCGCCGCGCGACATCAAATATACACCGCCAATGGCGGCGACCAGGAGCACACCCGCCAATACCGCCGCCAAGACAATCAGCCCCTTGGGGCGTTGCCTGGGCGCGACCACGCTCGTCGGCTCGAGCGCCGCCACTTCCGAGCGCGCTCCCGGCAAGGGCGTTGTGGCCGGCCGGGTTGTAACTGCGCCGGCTGGCACGGCTCGCGTCCGCGACAGGTCGGCGGGTGTCTCGTCCAGCGGCATGTTCATGGCGCGCCGTAGATCAGTCATCATGTCGCCCACGTTCTGGTAACGCTCGGCGGGGTCCTTGGCTAACGCGCGCACAATCACTCGTTCGACCTCTTCGGGCAGATCGGGGGCGATGCTGCGCGGCATGGGCAGCGGCTCGCTGACGTGCTTGATGACCACCGCCAGCGGCGTATCGGCCTCGTAAGGCAGCCGCCCCGTTGCCAGTTGGTACAGCATCACGCCCAACGAATAAATATCGCTGCGCTCGTCGCCCGGCTGCCCCATGCCCTGCTCCGGCGACATGTACGACGGCGTGCCCACCATCGCTCCGCTGGCCGTCAACTGCGAGCCGCCCGCGCCGCTCAGAATCTTGGCGATGCCGAAATCGGTCAAGATCACCTGGCCCTCGCGGTTAATCATGACGTTGGCCGGCTTGACGTCTCGGTGGACCATTCCCAGGCGGTGAGCATACTTGAGCGCCGAGCCAACGGACAGGGTGATGCGTACCGCTTCGTCCAGCGTTATCCACTGGTTCTCTTCTTGCAAGCGCGCCAGGCGGTCCTTGAGCGCCTCGCCGTCTATGTACTCCATCACCATGTAGGGCATGCCGTCCTCGAAATCAAAGTCGTGCACCTGGACGACGTTGGGGTGGCGCATGCTGGCCACCACGCGCGCTTCACGTTGAAAGCGCGCCCCGAACTCTTTATCGTCTGCGAGGAAGGTGTGCATCAATTTGACAGCGACATGGCGTTCGAGGCCAGACTGGTACGCTTTGTAAACCTCCGCCATGCCGCCCCGCCCGATCAACTCTACCACGCGATATTTGCCGATATTTTTTCCTATGTGACTGCTTGACATGCCAGACTCCTGCTAATACAACCCGCACACCCAAACACGCCCAAAAAGAAATTGTTTTAGATGTACATTATACCTTGCCGGCAAGTAATCGCAAACCGGCTGTAACTAGTTTATCACGTATTCGAGGAATTGGTCAACCACATTTTGCCTGGCCCCCATTTTACCACCAACTTGCAGAACAGACCGGGAGCGCGGTCTTTTGACTTATCCCCCATGTTGTGTTATACACTATCCACCAAAGCCATGAATCGAAACAAGCGCAAACGTATCGCTCCTATGGGAGCAGAGTTTTATAGCCTGGGCACGCTGGATGTGGCGCGCGCGCTTTTGGGCAAGCGGCTGGTGCGCGTGTTGGGTGGCGCCCGGCTGGCCGGGCGCATTGTCGAAGTCGAGGCGTACATTGGACAGGATGACCTGGCCTGCCACGCGCGCGCCGGACGCACAGCGCGCAATGCCGTAATGTACGGCCCGCCTGGCCGCGCTTACGTGTATTTTACGTATGGCATGCACTGGATGCTCAACGTCGTCACCGAGCGTGAAGGTTGGCCGGCGGCGGTGCTCATCCGTGCATTAGAGCCGCTGGAAGGCGCCGAGGTGATGCGGCGCAATCGCGGGCGGCCAGACGCGCAAGACTTGTGCCGCGGCCCGGCGCGCCTCACGCAAGCCCTGGGCGTTGACCGCGCGCTAAACGGCGCGGACCTGGGCGCGCCGGAGGGCGTGTTGTGGATCGAAGACGCGCCGCCCGTAGACAGAGGCCACGTGGTCGCTGCGCCGCGCATCGGCCTGGGCAAAACGCCCGAGCCGTGGCTGTCCAAGCCGTGGCGATTTTACATTGCCGGTAACCCGTTCGTCTCGCGCCGATAAATTGGGGGCGCGGATGAGCGCCCAACAGGAAAAGAAACGATGCTTATCGCGAGAAACCATGAGACCAAACCTGCTAAAGGTTGGTACACCGAGTTGGCTCACCCGGCGCTGCCGTTCGTCGGCTACGCCAATGAGGGCATCAACGAGCGCCACCTTCACCGCCAGTTGTACGAAGTGTACCTGGTCACCAGGGGCAGCAGTACCATCGTCGTTGACGATACCCCCATCATGCTGCATGCTGGTGATGTGATCGTCGTCGAGCCAGGCGAGGTCCACACGTTCACTGCAAGCTCACCGGATTATTTTCACTTTGTCTTACACTGCCCGCCGATCAAGGGCGATAAAGTGATTACGCCGTAATGGGGCCTACTTTTGAGGAGGTTCTGGCCTCCAAACCGGTGAAAAATTCAAACTGTCGCTATCGGTCAATTGTTGAACGTTCGCGCCGTCCGCATTCATAGCATAGATTTCCATCTGCGGCGCAAGGGGGCCAGGCCAGGAGACGACGCGGACGTTGTCTAGTTTAGGGGCTGCCAGGCGGGATATTGATCGGCGGCAGGATCGTTCGTCAGTTGCCGCGGGTTTGTGCCATCGGCGTTAATAACGTAAATGTCCCATTGGCCGCTTGGGTTGCCCTGGTACGCGATTTGCGAGCCATCCGGCGACCAGGTGGGGCGAAAGCTATCATACGCATTGTGTGTCAACTGCTGCAGGTCAGTGCCATCAGGATTGACCAGAAAGATTTGCACGTGACCCTCGCGCATATCGCTGAAAGCAATGCGTGTCTCGCCCCCGTTGCCCTTGGGCAACGCCGGCGACCAGGCAGGTGTATCTTCCATGGCCGTTTGAGCCTTGGTCAGCCGACGCAGATTGGCGCCGTTTGCATCCATCACGTAGATGTAAGAATCAGGACTGGTCCAGCCGCCGGGCATAGAAGAAAAGGCAATATACTTGCCGTCCGGCGACCAGGCCGGAAAGTGTTCCTCGTCTTCGTCGCTTCCAGCCAGCCGGCGCGCTTCACCTCCCTCGGCGCTCACGACGCAAATGCCCCCCTTGCTGCCATCCACGTCACAAGCAAAGACAACTTGTGAGCCGTCGGGCGACCAGGTCAGGCCGTAAGCTTGCATGCGTACCAGCAGCCGCCGCCCCGTGCCATCGGCATTTATCGCATAAATGGCCCGGGCGCCATCGCGCTGATATTCAAAGGCGATTTGTGTCCCACCTGTGCCGCCGCCAGGCGGCGCGGGCGACCAGGCAGGGAAGCGCGCATAAGCCTTGTTCGTCAACTGCCGCTGGTCGCTGCCATCGGCGTTCACCCCATAGACTTCAGGGATGCCGCTGCGATCAGACACAAAAGCAATCACCCCCCCGCCGCTGCCAGTGAGAGGGGATAGCGTTGCCGTAGCAGCCGGCAGGGGGATAGCCGTAGGCGGCGCAGGGGTAACGGTCGGCGGCGCTGGCGTGGCAGTCGGCGGCGCGGATGTGGCGGTTGATGGAAGTTGTGTCGCGCTGAGAAGCGCAGGTGTAAGAGATGGTACAGCGTTTACACAGCCTGTAGCCAGCACCAAACCAAATCCCAAAAGAATCAAGACAAAGCGATGGTTCATCTTTTCCTCCAAATCAAGGGCACCAATCAGGGTCTATGTCGTTGGCTGGATCGCTCGTCAGGCGCTGCCGTCCCGTGCCATCGGCGTTCATAATATAAATGTCCCACTGGCCATCTGGGTTGGACTGGAAGGCGATTTGCGTTCCACCTGTGCCGCCGCTAGGCGGCGCCGGCGACCAGGCCGGGGCAAATTCATCATAGTCTTGGGTCTGGGTCAGTCGCTGGAGCCCCGTGCCGTCGGCGTTGACCACATAGATGCCCCAACGGTTATTAACCTCAGCATCAAAGGCAATCTGCGACCCATTGGGCGACCAATTGGGATTATCGTTCATGCGGCCGGGTCGGGGTAACGGCCTCAGAGCATCACTGCCATCGCCCTCATCGCGCAAAACCTCGAGGACATCCAGTACATAGATTGACGACTCTTCGACCATGGGATCAGGATCGGCGTCAACAACACAGACTATCTGTGTTCCGCCTGTGCCGCCGCCGGGCGGCGCTGGCGACCAGTCGGGGTCGAAAATATCCATATCTACGCCTCCCACGCCCGTTTGGGTCAATCGCAGCAGGTTGGCGCCATCGGCGTTTATGACATAGATGTCACTGCCTGGATCGTAGCGAGAAAAGGCGATCCGGGCGCCGCCTGTGCCGCCGCCAGGCGGCGCGGGCGACCATGCCGGGTACCCATCTTCCCCCTTGGTGGTCAATCGCCGCACGTTAGAGCCATCGGCGTTCATGACATAGAGGTCAAAATGACCAGAGCGGTCGGATTCAAAAGCAATCTGGCTGCAATCAGGCGACCAGGCCGGACGTCCTTCCTCATGGGGGGTGTTGGTCAGCCGGCGTTGGTCCGTGCCGTCGGCGTTCATCACATAGATCTCATAGTTCTCATCACGCTTGGACGCAAAGACAATCCGCCCGCCGCCGCTGCCGCTGAGGGGATGGCTACCAGTTGGGGTCGCCGTTGGCGATGCTGGCGCTGCGGTGGGTGGAACCGCTATCGCGGGCGTTTCACTGGCCGGCGGCGTCGCCTGGCTCAGTGTGGAAGGCGAGGGCCGCCAGGCCGGGATATCATCCGAAACACGGTTATTCGTCAGCCGCCGCAGGTTGGCGCCGTCGGCATCTATCACATAGATCTCACGGTTGCCATCACGCTCAGAAGTAAAGGCAATCTGTGTACCGTCGGGCGACCAGGCGGACACCCAAACAGAAGCGTTGTCGTGGGTCAGTTGCCGCACGTTGCTGCCGTCGGCATTCATCAGGTAGAGATCACGGCTGCCCTCGCGCTCAGAGAAGAAGGAAATCTGTGCGCCACCTGTGCCGCTGCCGGGCGGCGCGGGCGACCAGGCTGGGTAAGTATCCTCGCCCATATTGTTGGTCAGCCGCCGCTGGTGGCTGCCATCGGCATCCATGATATAAATCTCCGGGTTGCCATCTCGACGGGAGACAAAGACAATCTGTGCGCCACCTGTGCCGCCGCCAGGCGGCGCGGGCGACCAGGCGGGTAACCAGTCATCGCCGCTGCCGTCGGTCAACTGCCACCGGTTGTTGCCATCAACATCCATGACGTAGATTGCCCCCTTGTCGGCGCTGTAGTACATGAAGGCAATCTGCGTGCCACCTGTGCCGCCGCCAGGCGGCGCGGGCGACCAAGCGGGTTCCAAATCGTTAGCGTTGTTGTGTGTCAGTCGCCGCTGGTTGCTGCCGTCTGCGTTCATGACATAAATTTCAAAGTTGCCGTCGCGCTCGGAGGCAAAGGCGATCTGTGTGCCATCGGGTGACCAGGTAGGCCAGTAATCTTCCCCGCGTTGGTTTGTTAGTCGCCGCGGGTCGCTACCGTCGGCGTTCATGACATAGATTTCAGAGTTGCCGTCGCGCGCAGAGGTGAAGGCAATCACGCCGCCGCCGCTGCCGCTGAGCGGCAGCAAAGAGGTGGCGGCAGCGGTTGGCGCCGCTTTGCTCACGGGCGCGGTTGCAGGCGGCGCGGATGTGGCGGTTGATGGAAGCGGTGTCGTGGTGGGCGCTGGTGTCACGCTTGGTAGCGCCGGCGTCTGCGTGGACGGGGTTACTGCGCAGCCGGCGCCTGAAATCAGGACGAGCAGCATAACAATTATGGTGATGTAGCGAGTAAACATTGGCACTCCCTTGCTTGATTCACTGTTGTGAGTTGAGCCACTCGAGCCATTGCTGGTCAAACTCGTCCATAGTCACCCCCAGCACTGTTTCAATGGCCTTGTGCAGCCTGGCTTGAGTCTCTTGCTCCATGTCTGCATAATCGTAACCGCGATTGTAGCGCGGAGATTTTGATAATTCGTTCAGCAGGGCTTTTAACTTGTCTACCCCGTAGGTTTCCACCATGAATTCCACAACCATGCCCGATACGGCATAGTACAAACCGATCGTTTTTTCATCGGTGAGTTGAATCAGGTTCTCTTTTTCCAGCCACGTGACCGGTTTAGCCAGCTCCTCGACTGTAAACCGTTCCAACTGCAATGCGTTGCCGCCTTGAAAAGGCTGATTCCCAAAGTAAACCGCCAGGCCCTCTGCGAACCAGGAACACAAACTATCGGAAATGCCCAGGGTGATTTTATGCGTCAACTCGTGGGCGATCACCCTCGCCAAGGCATCTTTGTCACGGTACGCATACATCTTGATAGATTCGCCATCTTCGGCCCACCCATTAAAGAGATAGGCTATCCTGATGTCGGTGCTCTGGCGAAGCATTTCTTGACTGGCGTAGAGCTTGATACTAGTCTTGTCTCGAGGCTCGAGTCCAAGCTCCTTTACCACACTGGCGTAGGCTCGTTCGGCCTCCTCGCTCACTTCTATGGCTTTGGCTTCAACCTCTTTGGGATACTTGACGATAAAATGCGGCGTCTCTTTTATCGCGAAATTCAGGTCAGCATCCTTCCAGCCGTTGGGTGTCTTGACAAACCTGGCCTCATAGTTGACCGCCCGGTCTGCCTTTTCTGACCCGTATAGATAATGCTGGTAGATAGACGCGATAATGGTACTATCGTTGACTTGCTCGGCCCGCTTGACCTCAATCGTAAAATCGGACGTAACTGCGTCTTGATAGATCAAGAACCAGTTCCGCTGCTCCGTAGCATATTCTTTATCGCTCTCGTCAATCAAGGCCATGTACTGTTCGAGGTCTTTTGCTTTCATAGCCGCCAATTTCGCCGCTACCATCCCCGTGACGATCTCTTTTGCAGAGTCTTGGGCCATCAACCCTTTGGGGGGCTGCCAAATTGGATGAAAGCTGAGCGTAGCAAGCTCTGTCAATTGTCGCAGGTTATTGCCAGCCGAGTCCACGAGATAGATGGCATTGGGCTTGCCGTCGCTGTAAGGGCCAGGGCGGTAGGAATAAAAGGCAATCCACTTGCCATCTGGCGACCAGGTGGGCGAGAAACCATTGTCGTCGCCAATCGGGAGCTTGGCGACATTGCCGCCGTCGGCATCCATCAAATAGATCTCGGGGCGACCAAAAGGACCGCGCATAAAGGCGATGCGTTTCCCGTCGGGCGACCAGGCTGGATCCATATCAGTTTCCGAACTGGTCGTCAGCTGCAGTAGATTGCTGCCATCAGTTTCTACCTGCGCCTGCGCCCCCGGCGCGGGCATAACATAGATATCTCCATTGCCGCTGCGCTCACTATCAAAGGCGATCTTGGCGCCATCCGGCGACCAGTCGGGGTTATAATCATTCGCCGCGTTGTTCGTCAACCGCTGCGGGTCATTGCCGTCGGCAGACATCACATAGATTTCAAAATTGCCATCGCGCTCTGATTGAAAAGCGATCTTGGCGCCATCCGGCGACCAGGCCGGCCACATATCGTCGCCGGGGCTGTCTGTCAGCCGCCGTTCATCGGCGCCATCTGCGTTTATGGTATAGATTTCAAAATCGCCGTCGCGGTCACTCATAAAGACCAGCCTTTTCCCATCCGGTGACCAACCCGAGGCCATGTCTATTCCCTTGTGATTAGTCAGGCGCCGCTGAACGCTGCCGTCGGCGTTCATAATATAAACTTCGGCATTATTGGTACCATCGCGATAGGAAGTAAAAGCAATCAAACCTGCGCCACTGCCACTGAACGGCGGCGAAACGGTCGCGGCGGCGGTTGGTTCGGGTGTGATTGTGAGCAGCGCAGGCGCAGCGGTTGATGGGGGCGGGGTCTCGCCGGGGGGCAATGTCGGTGTGGGCGAGGTTCCACAAGCGGCGCTCGAAATCAGTGCGAGCAGCATAACAACCATAGCGATGTGGCGAGGTGGCATAATAACACCTTTATCCTTTCTTTCTGTGTCCTCATCTTGAGCTTTCATAGCCCCTGGCTTTGCCGCAACCAGCCCCTCCACGGTGAGGGTCGCCCACCCCGGGGCCGGGCAGAGAGTGCCTCTCCGACAAGCTGCTAGGGCACAACTGGCCTCCAAACGGGTGAAAAATTCAGGCCGCGGCTATCCGTTAATTGCTGGACACTCGCGCCTTCGCCCGCCTGGGCAGACCCCGGTGCAGGCACGACGTAAATGTTCATCTTGCCGCCATCCCCAGAGGCATAAGCCAGCCGGGTTCCATCGGGCGACCAAACGGGATACAAGTCTTCTGCCGGTGTGTTGATCACCCGCGTCAGGTTAGAGCCATCCGGGTTCATAAAATAAACGTCGGGGGCGCCATCGCGATTGGAAGAAAAAGCTATCTTGGAGCCGTCGAGTGACCAGGCATTGACTATATCCTCGGCGGGGTCGTCGGTCAGCCGGCGCTGGTTGCTGCCATCGGCGTTCATCACATAGACTTCAAAATTGCCATCGCGCTCAGACAGGAAAGCAATCTGTTTGTCGTCAGGTGACCAGACGGGAGAGCCGTCTAAAGCGTTATTGTTGGTCAGCCGACGCCGGTCTTGCCCATCGGGGCTAACAATATAAATATCACCTGTCCCATTGGATGGCTGATGACTAAAGGCAATCCATTTGCCGTCGTGCGACCAGGCCGGTTCCCACTTGATTCCATCCAGGCCGGTAGGCAATAGCCGTGTTGTGCCGTCAGAGACGTTCACAATCTTGATTACACTCCTGCCGCCCCCATAAGATTGATAAGCAAGCTGCGCGCCGTCCGGTGACCACGACGGCCAACCGTCGTTGGCGGGATCAGTCGTCAATTGCCTTTGGTCGCTGCCGTCCGCATTCATGATATAGACATCATAATTGCCGCCGCGACCTGATACAAAGGCAAGCACCCCACCGCCGCTGCCGCTGAGAGGTGGTAAAGGCGCAGCAGTCGGCGTCGCCTGGCTCACGGGTGTGGCTATAGGCGGCACAGGCGTAACAGTCGGCGGCACTGGTGTAGTGGTTGACGGAAGCGGCGTCGCGCTGGGCAGCGCTGGCGTAAGCGAAGGCGCAACATTGACACAGCTTGTGAGCAGTACCAAGCCAAATCCCAAGAGAATTGAAGCAAAGCGATTGTTCATCTTTTCCTCCCAATCAAGACAGAGTCAACTTTAGACGTTCCCGCCGCAGTTGGACTGCGGCGGCAGCGCAACTGCCGCCTGAACCTGGTATAATGAGCGGAAATGAATTCAGTGCAAACGGACTCGAGCCTTTAGGCGGAAACCCAGTGCAAAAACCGGCTAAAGCCTCGAGTCCAATGCATTCATTTGATTTCCGTTCAGTATAAATCAAGGGACATTCCAGCGACTTGGATCTTCCAAGACTGTTTTGGCTGCAACAGCCTGTAACAGACTCGCCGTCTCTTCTGGCAATTCAGCGCGGTACTTTAACCCGGCGGGGCTTTGCCTAAAAATGGCAGTGTAAAAGACGCAAGCCGATAGATAGGTTCCTGCTCGCGTAGGATGAATCCCATCGGACAGCCATAGCTCCAACTGCGGTTGTTGCGCGAGTGCATTTTGCCAGGCAATGCCGACTGGCACAACCATCAACTTGAGCTCATTGGCAATTTCCATATAGCCCGCTTCCACCTGAGCTTGCATTTCAGCATAGGTCTTGAACCCAGCCTCGGAGAGACCTTCTCGGCGCCCCCACGTCATGAAAAGAATTGGGGTAGAGCCGCTTGCACTGGCCCTGTTCTTCAACACACGGAGCGCTGGATACACACGCTCTTGGCGTTGCGCTGCGATGGCTGGATAGTCGCTCTGCTCTTGCAAGACGACGAGGTCCCATTTCTTCTGTGTGATCTTGTTGCGTGTGTAGGCCGATTTCACATGGCCAGCCCAGGTCCCGTCTCCTTCATAAGACATGTCCACTTCCACCATGTGGCCGCCTGACTGTGCCAGCTCTGCAAACATTCCAGGCAGATCGTTATAGGCTGTGAGGCTGTTACCGATAAACAAGACTCGTATCTTGGCCGGCGTCGGCGTGCTGGTGGCAGTAGGAAGCGCGCTCGGTGTTGGCATCGGCATGAGGGTGACTGTAGGGAGCGCGGTCGGTGTTGGCATGGGGGTGACTGTAGGGACCACGGGTGTTGCAGCCAGCCCACACGCGCTGACCAGAGCCATCAAAACAATCAGAACAATGAGTTGAGCAAATGGCTTGAACATGTTTCCTCTTGTCAGTTTTCTGCCGGCAAAATGCACCGGAAACCAAAGTTGTCAACGAGAGTGTCCGGCTCGGTATCAAGGCGGCATGCCGCACGCATGCCATCCCAGCTATGGTTCCAAGAGCCCCCACGCAGCACACGGGTCCGCCCGGCAGCCGGCCCAGCCGGGTTCTGCACAGGGGAGCGCACATAGTAGGCGCGGTTGTACCAGTCGGCGGTCCATTCCCAGACGTTGCCGGCCATGTCTAGCGCGCCATAAGGACTGGCCCCGGCCGGGTAGCTCCCCGCCGGCGCGGTGTATCGGTAGCCGTCATCGTAGGCAGTATCTCCCAAGTCTCCCCCGAAGCGCGAATCGCAATAGTTCAGTTTGGTCCCATCAAAGGCGTCGCCCCAGGGATAGAGTCGCCCGTCTGTGCCCCGCGCCGCCTTTTCCCACTGCGCCTCGCTGGGCAGGCTCCCCCCCGCCCAGGTGCAGTAGGCCGCGGCGTCGGACCAGGCGACCTGCACAACGGGATGGTCGTCCACAGCGTTGCTATCTGGGCCAAAGGGGTGCTGCCAGTTGGCGCCGTGCACTACTTCCCACTTTCCCGTACTTTCTGCATAGGCATAAGCCCTGCCCCCCTGTTCCGCGGTGGTGCGGTAGCCGGTCGCCCGAACAAAGGCGCGGAATTGGGCCACCGTCACCTCGGTGCGATCTACCCAGAAGGCGTCCAGGTAGACAGAGTGCTGCGGCTTTTCGTTGACATCAGCGGCCCTATCCTTATCATCCGAACCCATTAGGAATTCACCGGCCGGGATATAGACCATAACCATGCCATCGGCAGGGCGGGTGCGGCTGGCACCCAGGGTGGGACTGACGGACTCTGGCGTAACTGCCGGTGGTATTGGTGTGTTGGCCGGAGATCTAGTTACACGCAGCCCATCCAGGAAATTCAGCAGCAGGTTTTTAAACATGCCCCCATATTCTGTTTTGAATAGCTCGGTGCCGTGAACCGCGCCCGGAAAGACATAGAGTGTCTTGGGTTCCGGTGAGATCTCGTACAGAGAATACATATCAGGCACGATGATAGAGTCTCTGTCGGCAAAGACAAAGAGTTTAGGCATAGTGGGACTGACGAGGTCTTGAGGATACTGTCGGGCATAGTTGCGGGGTTTGAAGCTGGCAAGAACGCCAAGCCCTACCAATTCTTCACGGAGCGCCGCGTTCATACAGGCCAGGCCGCCCATGCTGCCGCCTATACAGGCAATACGGCTGAAACCCCGCTCACGCAAAACCTCAATGGCCGCGCGCACATCCAGGCCTAGATCTCCCTCACCGGTAACACACTCGGACGGCTCGTAGCAGCGAAAGTTGAACGTGATGGCGCTGATTCCTCGACTGGCAATGGCTCTGGCAAAGGGATGCCAGTCTTGTTGATCATAGTCGCCCATATGAGCCAGCACAACGGCGAGATCCCCTTGGGCAAGAAACAAGGTACCGACAAGTTTGGCGCCATCCTCGGTGGTAAAGCTAATTTCTTCAACCTGAGGTATTTGTGTCGGCACGGGTATCGCAGTAGGGACAGGAACTAGTGTTGGAGTATTTGTCGGCTTGGGCCTGGCTGTAGGAAGGGGCGTCGGCGTTGCGGTCGGCGCGGGTATGGCGGTAGGGGAAGAGGTCGGCGCGGGTGTGACCGTAGGGAGGGTTGTTGGTGTTGGATTCAGTGCAAATGATGATGTGCCACAACCACTTGTGAGCAGTGCAACCAACGTCAAGATAACCACGTTCCCCAGGAGCTTGTCGGAGAGACGCTCCACACGTCGGGGACAGTGCGTGCGGGTTGCTGTAGATAATGCCGGCGCAGCAGCGCCGCCTGAATATATGGGAGAAGGATAATGGGTCATGTTTTCCTCACTTTTACAATGGCCCGCCATTATTATGACATGGCCCAGCTTTGCATTTCGCCATAGAACATGATTGCGCCAGGGTAATAGCACTTGATCAGGCTTTGCCAGACACGCGAATCTTGTCCAACAATTCAGCCGCGGCGGCGTCAGTGGGTTCGATAGACAAGGCCTTCAAGAGAGTTGCTTCGGCTGACGTGGGGTTGCCTTGTTGGAGATAGAGTTTGGCCTGTTCAATGTACGATTCAATGTGCTCGGGAAAAGCGTGAATATTTAATCCCAGCACATCAATCGCCAGCTCAATCTTTTTGACCGACACCAACTGAATCACAAGGTTAGGAAGATCGTCTGCATCGAAGCCATAGTCCTGCGCGCCGCCGGCCTTGAGGTCGGCATAGCGCGCGTAGGCAGCCTGGATGCCTCCCTCCAACATCGCCTGGCTGATCGGCACCATCCACGACACCGTACCCGCTTGCGGTTTTTGTTCCAGCATAGCGGCCAACACGGCTCGTACCATTCGGCTGCGAGCAAAGGACTCTTGATTGGACAGGATGACGGCGGCCTGTCTTTTCTCGGGCAGGATGACCAGAAAGTCAGCCCACCCAAAGCCCATGCCGCCGTGGCTGACGGTTTTCACACCGCCAAAGTGCCCCAGAGTCCACCCCAATCCCATATCCTCATAAATGCTGGGGCGCGGCTGGCCCCAGTCGGCGACAGGCGTCCACATTTCTTTATAGCCAGATGGAGAAAGAATGCTGCGCCCCTGATAACTACCCTGGTTCAGGCAGGTCACCCCCCAATGGCACATATCCAGAATAGTCGAGTGCAAAAAGCTGGCAGGGGCATCCGCCCGGTGATAGGGATAGATAGGGCGGACACTCATTCCGGGCGTTCGAAGATGGGGAACGGCCAGCAAGTCAGGGGGGACCTCGGCCAATAAAAACGTGCTGTTCGACATTCCAGAAGGAATCAGGATGTGTTCCTTCATGGCGGCCTCAAACGATTGGCCCGAGACCTTGGCCATCATATCGCCCAGCACGTTGTAGGCGATATTGCTATAGCTGAATCGTTCACCCGGATTGGCTACCAGTTTTCTGTTGCGCAGGCCGCGAACGTAACGCTCGGCGGCTTGCTCATCAACTTCAGGGTGTGCCACCAATTCATCGTATTCGCTCTCATCCATATCCGGCATTCCAGAGGTATGGCTGAGGATTTGCCGAATAGTGATGTGTGGATAGCGCTCGTCGTCCATCTGAAAATAGGGCAGGTAGTGGACGAGGGGAGCATCCAGATTTATTTTTCCACGTTCCGCCAGTTGCACCACCGCCGTGGCGACAAAGCACTTGGAGACAGAAGCCACGCAGAAAATTGAATCAAGCGTCACGGGCGCCCCTGTTTCCAGGCTTTGAACGCCCCAACCCTTGGCATAGACGATCTCATCGTCTTGCACAATTCCGACCGCCAGCCCGGGTATTCCCCAGCGGGCGATGATTTCTTGAAGAACTGTATCGAGGTCACTTGTTTTCATTTCACTTGTTCCTTTGCGAATCATTGGTGTCAACTTTAGGCATCCTGAGCCTGTCGAAGGATGCCTTCCATGCACGGTTCGACAAGCTCACCGTGCTTAAGTTGACACTAATGTTTGCGAATGTTAGCGCGTCAGCCTCCACAACGCGGCGAAAGCTGATCTTGTGGCGCGTCTAGTCGGTGCTGTTGGTGTTGCGCACATTGTCGGGCGTGCCGATCCAGATGGCGCCTGCTGCCTCAAGCCTCCACCCAAGCCGGTGCGTTTGAGCAGCAGGCCCCCGGCAATAAACATCGGCGGCACAAATACCGTGAGCACAACAAAACCGCGCTTGGCGACAAAGCTGTTGTTCCAGAGTGGAAGGCCTCCCAGAAAATTGGTTTGTCATGAGCTTTTTCCTGTTATCCATCCATCGGCCAATCATATACTGAAGCGATGCTCAGCAATATCTCGAAACGCAGCAAGCTGCCACTGGCGCTGTTGACCATCACCACGGCGCCTTTCCCAATCTGCGGATAAAACCAGATGAGGCTGCACGAACCCCAGGTACCCCCTGGATGCCAGACGCCAGGCCCTTGGTTGGCGCTGTGCAGTTCCACTCCCAGGCCATACGCATCGCTGAGTGGCTCATCTAGAATCTCGATTTGAGGTGATAGCATCTGTTGAGCCATCTGTGGTGACAGGAGATGACCGGTTTCTCCCTGGTAGGCTTGCATGAGGTCAATCATGAAAACAGCCAGATCGCTTGGAGTGGTCCATAAACTGCCGGCGGCATGGAAGGGGAAATTGGCCCGCCCGCCTTGCACGGATTTCCCATCTAGAGTGTGTTCACTGGCAGAGAGGGCGCGTAAATCCTGTGGGAGAGGCTGATGATAACTGCTATGCGCCATACCTAAACGATCCAGTACAGTAGCCTGCATAAAATCCTCAAAAGGCTGACCAAGGCGATCCTCAACAAGCAGCTCCAGGATCGCATAGTCGGCATTGGCATAACGGTAGCCGGTTCCAGGCACTTGAACCACCCGCGTAGGCTCAATGCCATCCTCCGGCATTCCTTCTAAAAGCTGTTGGAGAGTGACGCCAGGCGCCTCATCTCCAAAGGTAATGTACGCGGGCATGGGATCGTCGGGGCCACGGTCGGTCAATCCATCTTTTAAACCGGCAGAATGGCTCAGCAAACGGCGAAGCGTGACCTTTTCTAGTCGGGTGTATTCATTCTCCGGCACTTGCCAGGACACGAGTCCGTTGTTCACGTCATCGTCCAGGTTCAAAAGGCCTTGCTCTACCAGAGTGAGAGTAGCCGCTGCCGAAACCGACTTTGCTACTGAGCCAGCATGGAACAGGGTCTGTGGCGTCACTGCCTCCTCCCCGCCGGCAACGCGCACCCCATAGCCTTTGACCCAGTCAAGTTTATACCCATCAATGACAGCAATGCTCACCCCCGGCGCCTGGTAATACCCCATCCGTTCCGCCAGGTCAAAAGTGCTGCCCCACTGCGGTTGGTTGTTTGCATCCATGCGCACAAGGCCGTTTTCCACCCGGGCGATGCGCTCATCCACGCTGTCAGATAAGGGGAGGGAGGGTTGCGGTGTCGCAGGTCGGGCGCAGCCAGTAAGTAATAGAAAGGTAGTGGTAAGGATTAGGATTTTCATTATTGCTCGGTCGCGAGTCTTTTCGTAAAACGTTGAAAATGAATCTTTTGTACTGCTCATAGGCGATTTCTCTCTTGATTTGTAGGTCATGTCTATTCCCTGGCTTCCAGCATTGCCGTGTCTCATTGCTTCAGCGACCGCTTGTGTATTCCATACCCGGCGACCAGGACAACCAGGACCAGCACTGGCACGACTATCCAACCCCACTGTGAGCTGCGCGTGCCTTGGTCCTCCTGGGACGAGACGGATGACTCGGCGGACGTTGGTTCCTGAGGGGCTGGGACCGTGTCAATCCTTCTGAAGGTGAACTCTTTTCCCTCAAACTTGAAGATCAGACGAGTCACCCGCCCTGTCTCATCTTTGACGAATGTGAGCTCGTGGTAGACAAGAGGCTGATAATATCCCTCGAAAGCTATGTGGAAGAAACTGTTTTCTGATTGTGGCAGCAGCTCGCGTTTCCACGAGCCCGGGAGTTCTTCAAAGAGCCTGTCACCATCGCGAATCACTGCGAGAGGTGGGGAGGGATCCTTCAACTCGGCCGGTACTTTATACTGCCCTACGTAGGTGTCATAGATGTTGGGATCTACATCGGTGACAAGCCTTTCCTCCAGCAGTTGGTCACGGCGTCGCATGGCGGGCTGGGCCCACTGCTCCGCGGCTTTATTTCTCGGAAACAGGGAAGATATCTCATAGTCGTGCTTACCCATAGCCAGTTCTTTGTTCAGATCGAGCACGACCACGTTGTCATAGTCGTGGAAGTAGTACAGATAGATGATGTCGTGTTTCAGGTCGTAGATGTTGGAGTAAAGCGTATGAGCCTGGCCTTCTTGATGTGTGGCGTCCAGGATGCCGCGAAAGAGATCAATGGATATCGAATCGGCGCTCTGCAGCATTTGTGTGGCGGTTTTGTATCGGCTGCAATAGATGTGCTCCGGGTCGGTCAGCGATTGGTAGAAATTGGTCGCCACTTGGTACCGACCTGTCCCACGGATGATTGCTAACGGTTCGACGATGGCCGAGTCGCCGGTGCTGTCGCCAAACAACCACTGGTGGTCCCAGCGATCTGCCGCGTGGTACTGATCAAAAAGCTGTAGCACACATTCTACAGTGGCACATTCCGCCATTGCCTTGTCCACCAGGTTGCCCTGGAAAGCCAGCTTGTTTCCCCGGGGCACCTCCACCGTCCTGTCCACAGCCAGGCCATCGAAGAACAGCCCCTGGTCGTTCACACCGCCTTGGGGAGAAAAGTCCTCGTACCCAAAGTAGGCTCTTCCATATTCCCCTTCTTCTGAAGGCAAGAACCACACATAGGTGAAGGGATCAAAATAATCCTCATTGTTCCCGCCAAGTGCCAATTCACCATCTGAGGCATAAAAGACGGTGCAGCTCTGACCTGGACTCAACAGGGCCGAGTACTGCTCAAGGCTCTCCTGTGATTGCCTTCTAGCTCCATTCGATCCCTGACAGATGGCTGCGATGGACAGAATCACTACAAAGGTGAAGATTAGGATCGTTTTTTTCATCATCTGTTTCCTCCGCTATTGCAAGTTCCGCCGCACCCCAGCTCAGCTCCGCTGGGTCCCAGGCTGCCTCCGCTGTGGGTCAGCGGGGCGGCCGCCTGCCCCATTGCCACTACGTAGAGTAGAAACAGAGCGCACCTTCCTGCCCCCGACCAGCGTGTTTCCCCATAACAGCGCGGCGGACGAGCCGCGCCTGCCCGCCCCCGCTGGCAAAATCCAACGGTACGCAAAGGCCGTCAGAGCTATCGGCTGGAAGTGGTGTGCCGCTCCAGCAAGTGTTTGCATTTCTATTTCATTGATCCTGAATTGGGCTTTATGCATGTTCGCTTAAGGTTGGTTTTCATTTTAGCTTCAAGTATACATCAATGGCTTTCGCAAAAGACCTCCGAACGCGCTTGTACGATTCGCGCCCGGCTTTGCCAGCCGAAGCTCAACGCCGCAGCGCGCGCGTGTCGCGCTTGATCGCCCAACTGCACGGTCACGGCCTGATTGCCAAAATGTACTTGTTCATCCAGTCAAGCAGCGCCCGGTTCTGAGCGCGGCGGAGGAGCGGTTTTCCCAAAATAGATCCAATGTGGGCGCTCGCAGGGAGGCGCAGCATCTCGACGACGCAGCCATTGGCCTTTAGCACAGTGTAGAACTGTTCCGACTGTTCCGCCGGGCAGCGATAGTCAGCCTCACCCTGAATCAATAACGTGGGGGTCGTGCAGCGGTGGGCATAGGTGATGGGCGAGCAACGCCGGTAAACCTCGGGGATTTCGTGCGGCTGCCCGCCTAATTCCTCGACGGCAAACCTGAGGCCGATGTCGCTGACACCGTAGAAACTGGTCCAGTTGGTGAGCGGGTTTTCCGGCGCCGCTGCCTTGAAGCGGTCCGTTTGGCCCACAATCCAACAAGATAGATTCCCGCCAGCGGAGAGACCACAACAGCCCAGGCGTTCCCCGTCGGCGAGGCCCTTCTCAATGGCGAAATCAACGCCGGCCATCAGGTCCTTATAGTCCAGGTTGCCCCAGTCGCCGATAATCTGGGTAGCGAATTCATCCCCATAGCCCGTTGAACCCCGCTGGTTGACGAACAGCACCGCGTAACCCGCTCCAGCCAACATCTGAAAGTCTAAAGAAAAGATGTGACCAAAGCCAGAGTGTGGCCCGCTGTGGATATACAGAATGGTGGGATAGGGCGCTATGCCTGCAGGCGGCTTGAGGATCCAGCCTTCGACCTGGACGCCGTCGGCACCAGGAAACAGCAGGCGCTCGGCGGCGGGGAGCTCCTTCTCAGCAAGCAAGTCGGCGTTGAGATGGGTAAGCTGTCGCTCGTTGGCCCCATCCACATTGGCGATGAAAAGATCGGCAGGATTATTGAGGGTGCTGATGGCAAAGAGCAAATGCTTATCGTCCAAGTCCTGGGCGAAAGAGGACCGCTCCCCCGACACCACCGGAGCCCAAGACTCGGGCCCCGTCAAGGAGATGCGATAGATCGGCACCGTCCCACCAGTTTGAACTCGTATGTACGCCGTCAGGCCATCCTCAGCCACCAGGATTTTGGGCACAAACAGATTCTCCAATAGCGCCGGCATGTCGGGCCGCAGCCCCCCTCCCACTCCAAACTTGAGGTTCGCCGTACGACATTCTGGCTCGCCCCCTTGTCTATCAACCACCCACAGGTCGCTCTTGGAACCGATAGGGCGGCCATGCGGCGTTCCACAAAAGACAATCCGCTCGCCATCCGGCGGCCATGCGGCGGAGATGACCTGCCCCCAATCTCTGGTAATATCACGAACCTCTCCTTCCAGATTCACCGCCCTAAGCCGGCCAAGGAAAGCCGAGTGTGAATTGGGGGCCATTGACGCGATGAACAGGATTTCACGTCCATCCGGCGACCACCGCGGCGAGGCGTTCTGCCAGTCGTCATCCGTCAGTCGTTTGGGTTCTCCCCCCTCCGTAGAGGCTATGTAGATATCTTGCACTACATTATCCAGGTATCCCATTGTATCAAACCGGTAGATGTGGCGAGTAACTCGATAGGGTCTGTCCGGTTGGGGCGGATCTGTGGCTGGGCCGGCCGTAAAGGCAATGTACTTTCCATCGGGCGACCAGATGGGGCCTCCACCAACGCCCTGCTTGACAGAGGTCAAAGCCCGGGCTTCCCCGCCATTCACCGGGATGAGATAGATCTGTGGCTTGTCCCCACGAGTCGAGAGGAAGGCGATCTGTTTGCCATCAGGAGACCACTGAGGATTTGAATCGCGGGCCAACCCTGCGGTGAGTTGGCGGGCGTCGCCTGTCTCCAACGACAGGAGCCAAATGGTGACGTATTCCTTTTCCTCCTCCACATTTGCCTTTGCCTGGCCTTTTTCTACGTGGGAAACGGCATAGGCAATCGTCTTGCCATCGGGTGACAGTTGCGCCCCCTGCAGAAATTTGAACCGGAACAAGTCATCCAGGTCAATCGTTTGTAGCGCTTGCTTCTCACTCATAGATCGCTCCAAGTTGAGATCACTCGCTCGTCTTGGTTCTCACCAAGCGATCCACGACGATTACGTCCGCTAACTTGCCCGGCTCCAGTGTGCCCAGTTCGCCGTCATCTTTTCCGAGATGGGCAACTGGGTTGGCCGGCCAGTTGGGGCGATCTGTATACCGCCGGGTGGTCGAGGGGCAGCTTTTTCCACATCTGGTCAACCAGAATCAGCCCCAGCACGGCAACGAACAAAGTCGGGTATAAGCTCTGCAGATGCTGGATGGGAATGAATGCCTGGACAGTATTGGCAGCCGCATGGGTAAAGCCTGCAACCAGGATGCTCCCCTTAGCACGATTGAAAATCCACACAACCAGCACAGAAAGCAGGATGTGCCCAATGTACATCACGACCCAGTATTGCAGGGTCGAAACCGGTTTTCCTTCTGCCTGCCATCCGAACAAGTGCCAGGGTACCCAGAAGAAAGCTATGACCAGGGCTGCGATCAGCGGGCTGGTTCTCTTCTGGAGTCTGGGCAGGGCAAAGCCGCGCCAGCCTGTTTCTTCCCCGGTGGCATTGAAAAAGAAGAATTGGTAGAGGAATTTGACTACGACCAAGCCGATCAGCGCCAGGCTTATATCTGGAAATTGATAAGGTGGAATCGGTTGTCCGTTTAGGAGGCTGTTGATAGGGAAGGAAATCAGGTGCAAGGCAGGAAACAACACCAAGGCCAATAGAGCCCAACCCAACACACCACGCAGCCGGATCAACGAAGCCAGATAGTTTCTCACAGACGGAATTCGGGAATGAGTTGAAGCAATCACAAAAGCAACCGGCGCCACCGAAATTGTGAATAGGACAACCACCACTGGCGATAGTGGAAATTGTTCGATGAATGTCAAGTTGGCAATACAAACCAGTGCAGCTCCGAACCATGCCACCAGAAAGGCAATCCAGAATGTGTTGCGTGTCCCTTGCCTGGGCTCGGTGTTGGCGACTGCCGTGACCATGATCCCTGCCAGCGCAGGGCCACAGACTGCTACAAAAACCAGCGGCAGCAGCAAGAACTGGCCCCGCTTCAGGACGGCGCCATAGGAGAACCCCAACCCCCAGGTGATTGTAAAGGTAATCATATAAAAGGCTGCCACTTGATGGCGCCTGATCCAATCGGTGAGATTGTTCATATTCACTTCCTCCAGTTAGCAGGCGGCGCTAGCAGCAGGCGGTTCAGCCGCTTCCACAAAAACTGTTTTGCTCCCAACGTAGCATCCATTTTGCTCACAACCATGGTCTAACTATGGATTGGCCAGCATGGCGATGAACAGGAACAGGTCGGCTGCGGCGTGCATCAACGTGGGACCCCAGATGCTATCGGTTTTCATCATCACATAGGCGCAGGCGAATCCAAGCGTAAATGTATTCACCAGCATAAAGGGAATGACGGGCGGCGACAGATACACTGCCCCCGCGTGCATCAGTGAAAACACAGTACAAGTCAACAGCAGCGTTCCCGTGACTCCTAGCAGCGGCGTCATCTTTTTCAAAAAGACGCCTCTCAACCACAATTCCTCCATGAACCCGTTTGCCAGAGAAAAAACCGCCCCCCATAGCACTGCTGCGCCGAGCCGGCCGAGACTGGTATATCGAGTCGCAAAGAACATGAAGGCAGAAGATCCCAAGTTGAGCAGCACGCCCCCGCCGATGAGCAACCCCCATTTGAGATTCCCCCGCTTGATGTACAGTGACCCCAAGTCCCCGCCCGATAGCTTGGTCAGCGCGAGGATGGGAACCACAATCAGCAGAGCTTCGTACAACTTGGCAACGGCCATGCCCTGAGATGAGCTGGCGGTCAGGTTGAAAAAAGCCAGGAGGGGACGGCTGAAACCACCTAGAAGCAGCGTGATAGGAAATGCGACAGAGGCGACAAAAAAGGCGAACGCAATTTGCCAGTACCTGGCTAATCGCTCAGCCCGTTTCATCAGCACCGCGGCGATCAGACATATAGCAGAGAGCAGGATATTGTAGGCGAGGTTGCGATTTGTCGGAAAGAGCGTATAGTAATTCGAGCCGAACACCAAGATCGCCAGTCCGGCCATCAGAAACAGCACAAACAGACCAAGACGAAACACCAGTCCGGGCGGCTCGTTAGCTTCATGTATCGGTTCTTGCCTTTGTTGAACAATGTTGCCTGAAACTGTAGACATTGTTACTCCGTATCTGTGTAAAGGTTACCTAATGTTGCTTGTATCTTCTCAATAATCCGAGGTAGTGGCAGGGCTTGCCCCTGCCCTCATATGGGCGACCGCAAGAGTCGCCCCTACATTTTGAGATGATACTGTTGCTTGTAGCTGGCGCCGTCGTGGCAATCGGCGCCGCCGGTGTGGGGACTGGGGATGTGCAAGCTCCCAGCCAAACCGTTAGCCCGGCCAATTTCAACAATTCACGCCGTGACAACTTGTAAGGTTGAGACATCCTTTCCTCCCGCTGGTTCAAGGTTTTAATGATGTGGACGCGGCAGGTAGAATGATACCAGCATGGCTTGAAGTTGTAACTGTCATCCAGGTTTGAGGTGAAAAGTGCGGCTTTTCAAGTGCGGTGCCCTGGACCAAACGGAGGCTCCGGCAACTGTCATCCAGTCTCGCTGGCCACCAGGCGACCGAATTTTGAGCAGATGTTTTCAGGTGCGCCACCGCCAGCCGTATCGCTCCTTTAGGCACAGCGATTTGAAATTCCATTTCTGCAGGATTTCCTCTCAGCACCGTGCTGGCGAGCCAGCCTTCATGTTCAAGGTGGGCAGCCCATTCCGCTTGCGCCTCAGGATTATCGTATATCGCCGCGCACGTCCAGGTAAAGTCTCTGACCCGTTCCCAGTTTTCTTTCGATTGTTTGTAAACAGCCGTACCTAACGACGCAGAAGAATGAAGCACCGCTACCTGAGAGTCTCGTTCGACACAAATACTCCCAATACCTTCAGCATCGGCGCGGATGCCCAGGTACAGATAGCCCGCGTCGTGCATCAGCAATAACTCGCTGCCATCGCTAAGCTGAGCCCGGCGAGCGCCATCCCACTCGCCGGGCGATAGTGTACCATCGAGTGCAGGTGTGGCTGCTTGCGGTACATCAATGCTGAGATCATCTGGCACTATCGCGGTCGTTGACTGGGGAGGATTTGCCAGGAAGGCCTCCACAGCCTCAAATGATTTCTGGCTGCCAATGATGCCCATGTGTTCCATATCAGGGATCAGCAATAATTCAAAGCCAATCCCCGTCTCTCGAAGTTTGTCTGCAAAGCTCGTCGAGTAATCTGGGTTGATATTGTTGTCCTTCAAACCGTGGATCAGCAAAAACGACGGATCGTTGCTATCAAGCCACGTGATGGGAGAAGCTTGCGCCCACAGGTCTGGTGCTTTGTCCCGGTCAACGCCAAAGTAGCCAGCGAAATAGTTGCGCAGCGAGGTGTTAGGATCTTGATCCATGGCGGTGTAATCAAAGATGCCCGTATAGGTCACGCAGCCCTGGAGCGAGTGCAGTTCTAGGGTATAAGGGCAGCCTTGCATATACTCGCTTGGATCATCCACCACTGCCAGCATAGCTGCCAGCGTACCGCCTATCGAGTGGCCCACCGCAAAGATGCGCTGGGTGTCCAGATTGTACGTATCTGCATTGGCCTGCACCCAGGCCAACGCGCAAAAGGCATCTTTGAGCGGCGCCGGATGCCTGAACTGCGGTCTCTCTCGATAGTTGATCGAGACGAGCGCATAGCCTCGCTCGACCAGATAGGCTGCCAGGCGGCTGAAATCGTTTTTATCGCCGCCCCCCCCGTGGATGGCAAAGAGGGTGGGAAACGCTTTATCACTGCTTGCCGGCAGATAGATATCCAGCTTTTGCTTGAAATCCCCATCGGCAATGTAGGGCACATTCCGAATTGTTTGGGCAGAGGCAGGCATCGGCATTAAAGTGGGTGAAGGTGTTGCGGTTGGTGGGAGAGTAGTGGGTGTTGATGCAGCCTGGGTTGCAGACGCAGGTGGTAGTGTTGGGGCTTGGGATCCCGTGCAAGCGCTGAGCAGAATCAGCATACTCGTTAGCAGGATGAAAATAGTATGGCGTGTGGACATCTCAGGCTCTTTGTACAAATTGTTTCGGAAGATGAATGGCGAACCGGCACTTCAAATCTCCCTTGAGTACAGACTCGAGAACGTCCGCTTCGAGTGCCTGCCCAAAGATCACTTCCCAGCCTTTTTTGTGAAAGCCAGCACTGCACTGGCAAAAGGTCCCCGAAACGCGCGTCTCGCCGCTCCGCAGAGATTCCCTGGCCCACGGGCAATGGCAATAATAATAGCGCTTCTTGTCCTCGTCGCTTTCGGCCAGGTATTCTATCGTCATATAGGGAATCTTGGTCACGTACAGGATATTGCCCTGCCGCACTCCCTGAGAGATTTCAGGATTGTCGCGCACAAAAGCAATGACCTCATCCGTGATTTCTTGATTAAAGAACAATCCTCCTTCATTCTTGATCTGTTCCAGTTGAGCGATGAATTCTTGCCGTTTTAATTCCAGGAACTCGTCAAAGCTGCCACACTCGAAATACTTGCGCTTGTCTTCCAGGTAGGCTTCATCCGGCAAATCGCGCAGGCTGCCCGCTAGAATTTGCTTGCACGTTCCGGCGTCCGCCAGACGTTCGAGCCGCTCCAAGACGACCTGCATCAGGCGGGATTTTTGCGTGTTGGGAGTTCCCCACGTGGGCCTCTCAATCCCATCAAAAACATGGTCGCGCTTTTGCTCGCCAACCGTCTTGCCGAGCTTTGCATACAGGTTGTTCATAACCTCGCCGCCATCGAGCAACTCCAGGGCAGCCAGGAACACGCCATTGTTTCTCGTAAAGCGTCCATAGCGAGCCATCGCGAGCAAATGCTCGTATATGTCGACTTTTTCTCTGGCGAGATCCGCTATAAATGCCCTGGCATGTTCTATCGTTGGCGGCGTGGGCAAGTTTGCTTCTTGAAGGAAGCGTTCAAACGTTTCGGTCGTCGAGATGTGTTGCTCGACCTCACTGGCGGTGAGCTTGCGCTCTTGCAAAAATTGGTAAAAACCGTCCTTATCCATTGTTTCTCCTCGATATATACTAACCGCGTGCCCAGAATTTCATTTTCACCGCAGAGACACCGAGTTCGCAGAGGCTTGTTCTCATGGTGAATCTTTTATGTGCCTGGTATGCAAGCCAAGAGTGGTGTGCCCCGTAAGCCTATCTTGTCCAGTGCCCGTGATCGCACGTCATTGATCCCATCGGCCAGGGCGTGGGGCAAATGGGTGTAGGCAAGATCAAGTCTCTCAAGGTGCGCTGGGGCGCTATATCGGGCGGCAGCGGCAGCGTCGGGCCGCCCCCGCCCCACGCCGCCAGCGCGTGCGCGGCCATAACGCCGACCGTGCGAAGATGGATGAGTTGAATGTTCTCCGCATCATCGCTGGGCAAGTGATATAGAACGCCTGTGGCCGGGCTTTCGCTAAACATAACCATGGCCGCTGGCACGCCAGCTTTGAAGAAGGGGAGAGCATCGCCCCACGTGAGGCTGCGCTCGGCCGGTATGGGAACGTTGAGCGTCACACTATAGACGCGGGCGCTACTTTGAATTTGATCTGCTACGGCGCCCAGGCCAAAAAGATACAGCTTGTCGCCTCGGCCAACCATCTGCAAGTTGAGGTTGGCGACGGTGCGGTCGAGCGGATAAGAAGGATGCTGCACATAATACTTGGAACCAAACCAGCCTTGTTCCTCGTCATCCCACGCGGCGAACAACACACTGCGCGCCGGGCGGTACCCCTGCTCGCGCCACATACGGGCGATTTCTAGCATGGCGGCGACGCCCGAAGCGTTGGCAAATGCGCCGTTATAGATTTTTCCGTCGGGATCGCGCCCCAGCCCATCATAGTTCGCGCCGACGACGACGATTTGATTCCCGTAATCGGGATCGGAACCTGGCAGCACGCCCAGCACGTTGCGCGCCTCGATCCGCTGCGGCGCAACGCCCATCACCATGCGCACAGTGGTGGAGAGCGGCGTGAACGTGCGCTCCCGTTCGAGCGCATCCAGCGTGTAATCCGTGCCAGTCAACATGTCCTCGGCAACGGACCGGGCAACATAGAATATGGGAATGGGAGCCGTCTGGGTGCTGGCATACGCCGAACGCGGAAGAGGAGGACTGAAATCAGTGGCCAACAAAATACCTTTCACCCGGCCTGCAAGCGCCTGAGCGATCATTGCTTCGTAATTGGTCAGGTTAGAATGGTAACAGAGCACAATCTTGCCGGCCAGGTTTTGCCCGGCAAAGTGGCTATCCCGGCAATCGTCCAGCCAAAACGCCGGGCCTTCTCCGTCACCTGATCCCATATAGTCGGAGATGCGCGGCCAGTAATCTATATGGTCAGTATAGGCGCGCGTAAAGGGTGCGAGTGTCCCTCCGCCCGGAAATGCCATGCTGAGCACGGGCGCCGTGACCACGGTTGTATAAGGCACACTGAAGGGCTGGAAATAAGCGCCCTCTGCGCCGGCCGGCTGCAGGCCATATTCGGCAAAGCGCGCCGCGATATAATCCCCAGCAGCGCGCCCCCCAGGCGTGCCGGGGCGGCGGCCCTCCAACTCGTCGCTGGCAAGATAGCGGATGTGCTCGAGCGCCTGCTTTTCGTCAAACATCCGCGCCGCTTCCACGTAATGCGTAGGCGGCGCGAGCGGCCCCATCGCGGATTGTTGGCTCTCGGCTTGAACGAGCACGCTCACAGCCAGCAAGGTGGTTTGGCCAACCTGTTCCAATTTTTTCGGGTCTATGGCTTCAAACGTATCGCCAGCCGTGTGCGCCGCCTGGTCCGCGCCGTCCCAACTGACGTACGCGCTGAGAGCAGAACGCCCCCCAAAGCCGCTTTGCGTGTCTATGTCATAATGAGGATCTCGCCCGCGCGTGGTGACGGGCGCGCCGACGCGCCTGGCCGCGTCTTGGAAAAGCTGCACCATGCTGAAACTGGTGGCCTGCCCCAAAGCAATGCCACGCCCGCTGCCTGCCCCCACGCCGCTCAATTCAATCACGGCTTCGACGGTGAGCAGATTAAAACCGGGCCGGGCGCTCATGACATTCACCACGCTAAAACCCTCTCGCCGCTCGCCGCCGCTCCACGCCGCAAAGACCACCGTTTTCCTGGGCTGAGAGGAACTGGCCTTGAGCACGCGCGCGATTTCGAGCATGGCCGCCACGCCGCTGGCATTGTCGTTCGCGCCGGGATAGAATGTGCCATCCGGCCCCATCCCCAGCCCGTCATAGTAGGCGCTGACAATGACGACGTTGCTATCCAGCCCCTCTCCTTCTTGCTCTCCCAACAACGCGCCGGCGCCTGGGATAAAACCCATCACGTGATAATAGTATCCGTCTGGCGCCTCTGAGGTTGGCATAGCCAGGTTCACTCGCGCGCCCTCGCCCGTCAGCGCCAGTTGACCAGGCTGCAGTCCTTGCGCCAGCGCATCTAGTTGGGCCAGGCCCGATCCACTTCCAGCCAACAAGCGCCCGGCAGTTTGCGGCGTAACAAACATCACCGGCATTCTAGCCAACAGCGCCGTTGCTTCGCCGGGATAGATATTGCCGGGGAAGATGTACTTGCGCTCGAGCACGCTGGGGTCGTCGGCGACGGCGAGCAGGCCATTTATTTTTCTAAGGATAAGCGCTAGCCCTCTCGGCGTATTGAAAATTTCTTCGAGGCGATCCAGGTCTGCTTCTCGTACAAGGAGGACGTGGTCGCGGAGGTCAAACTCTCCCAGGCTGGGGAGCCCCGCCCATCCCATTTCGCCAGGGGATGGGCCGGCGACCAGCCCCACCACCGTTCCCTGGCGTTCGCTGCCGGTCGCGTTGCAGCGGACGTGTTCGACGAAATCCTTGCGATACACAAAGGATTCAGCGGCCTGGCCCGCGGCGCTCAAGATTTCCATGCGGGGCGTTCCGGCCAGGTGAAAACGCGATACGGCCATGGCGTGGATAAACGTGTCTTGTCCGCCGGCGGGGGATAGACCAATGTCTTGCATTTGCGCGGCGATGTACTCGGCGGCCGCGCGCGCGCCCGGCATGCCGCTTTCGCGGCCCTCGAACTGGGGCGAGGCCAGCGTTTGAATATTTTGCATAGCGCGCTGGACGTCAAACTGCCCGGCCTGGCTGCGATACATTTCCAGCGGCGCCGTGCTGCGGATCAACCAGCCCCCTCCGAATACAATCACCCCCGCCGCGATCACCGTGTAGCGATTGATCAACCGCCCGATGTTGACCCGGCTGTCTTCCAGGAAACGGCGCAGTCCCTCGCCCCACAGATTAAAGGCCAGGATCGCCAGGAAAAACGCCACGCCCGGATACCAGGCCAGCCAGGGATAACTGCGCCACCACTGGCGAATGTTGGCCAATAGCGCCCCCCATTCCGGCACGTCGGAGAAATAATAGATGACGGGCACCATCTTGCCCACTTCGCCGATTTCGGCCTTGAACCCGCCGCCCAAAAAGACATTGAGGAAGCCCAATTCGGCCAGCAGCATCAACACGCTGCCCATTTCCAGCACAGCCAGCACCACCAGCGGTCCCCATAAATGCGGCAAAATGTGCCGCATCAAAATCCAGCCGGTGCGCGCTCCAACCGAGCGGGCCGCCTCAATGTAGAGGCGCGGTTTGAGGCTGAGGACCTGGCCGCGCATAAACTGGGCCACTTCTCCCCACCCCACCACGCACAATGCCGCCACAAAGACATTCATGCCTTGCTTGATGCCTAAAGCAAGGATCAGGATCATTGCAAACAACGTGATGGGAAAAGCGGCCCACACGGCCACGGCGCCATTGACCAGCCTGTCCAGCCAACTGCTGCGCCACCAGCCGGATAGCACGCCCAGGACAGCGCCCACGGCTAACCTGGCCAGCATGGCCAAAAGCGCCAGGCTGAGGGTTTGTTTTGCGCCGGCCAGCACCAGCGCCTGAATATCTCGCCCGACCGCGTCGCTTCCCCACGGAAAGATATTCGAGGGAGAGAAGGGCGGCGCGTTGACTGCGCCTTCAATCACCATCACGCCGTGAGTTTCGTAGGGGCTGGCCTGCGCCCACTTTTCGCCATAGACAGACAGGTATACAAAAGCCGCCACCAACAGCGTGCCCAGCAACAACGGCAAGTTGCCCAAAATGATGCGGAGCACGTGCAGCCACTGGCGAACTTTGAGGTTGCGATTAAGGGCCGGCGGCTCGCCCGGCGCGGCCTGGAGCGGTTGAGGCTGCGGCGAGCTGGCGGCGGGCCGGCGGCGGAACCGCCTGAAATCCAAAATCCACGCTCTGAAATTTACAAGGTTCGCCAGGGCATCTCGCACAGTGCCCCACCGCTCGCGCCACGAGCGTTTCTCTTCTTGCTGCGCTTCGTGGTGATTTTCTCGCAGGCGGGGATCTAGAAGCTGGTAAATCGCCTCCAGTCCCAGATTGATCAACAAGAATAAAAAGCCCAAAGATACAATCAGGTCAGTTACCAAAGGCGCCAGGCCAACCTCAATCGCCTGGAGCAAAGCAAATCCCACCCCTGGCCAGAGGAAAAAGACTTCGACTACTGGCAGGCTGGCAAGCGAAAAGCGCAAAGAGGTTCCCAGCGTGGTCAACACCGGTATCAAGATATTCCGCAGGGCGTGGCGGTTGATGATGACCCGCTGGCCCAATCCTTTGGCCCGAGCCGTGCGGATATAGTCTTCTCCCATCACGTCGGATAAAGCCACGTAGGTCACCTGGACAATTTGGGCCAGGGGACGAGTGGCCAGCACCAACGCCGGCATTACCAGGTGAGCGTCCCACCCGAATCCCGTTGGCGGCAGCGGCGCGGTTTTCAGCCCGAACAGATGATACAGGCGGACATTGACGATCCAAAACAACATCGCTAGCAAAAAGCTGGGCGTCGAGATTCCCAACACAGAAAACAACAATACCAGCGGCGCGGCTCTCAGCCGCCGCAGCAGCGCGGCCGCGATTCCCAGCGGCACGCCGGCTAACGCCGCCATGCCCAGCGAGGTCAAAAGAAGCACCGCACTGCGGCCAAACAGAGCCAGGACCAATCCAGGCGCTGACGTATCTTGCCGCTGCCAGTGGTAGGTTGCGGGGTGGTTGACGACGTAATCGAGAGTGCGGCGCGCGGCTTCGAGGGCGGCCTCTGCAGGTTGAGCCGGCAACCCGGCCTTGCCCCGCTCGGCCACAATCAAACCCAAAAGCGTCAGGTAAGCGATGACGAGCAAGATAGCCAGGCTAGTAGTGATACGGTACACAATGGCGCGCCTGAGGCGTGCGCGTTTATTCATACATTCTTCTTCCCCAGCCAGTCATTTACTCGTGCAATGAGTTCAACCAACCTTTGCCCTCGCTGTATCCAATGCCAATAGATGCGTCGATTTTATAATACCGATTGTCCAGGGCATAGATGATGGGATCGAGCCGGCTCATCTCTGCGATCACTTGCCGGCCCTCTATTTCGACGACGTACTCTTGGTCCACAAAAGCCTGCACAACCTGCCCCACGAAAATCTGCCGGTGTTGGATTGAAAACTCGTGAACGACCCGGCACTCCAGGTTCACAGGACACGCGCAAATCATCGGCGCTGTGCCCAGCTCGCCGTAAAACGACTCAAATAACGCCGACTTGTCCACGTCCCGTCCAGATACAATGCCGCAATAGTCCGTCACACCCAGCAGGCTGGTTGATGGAATGTTGATGCTGTACGCGCCGTTTTCCAAAATCCCCGCGTTGGTATAGTGATCCCGATGCGAGGATATATATACCAGCGGGGGATTGATGCCCATGATGCCGCAATCGCCCAGGGTGGCATAATTGGGCCGCCCCTGTACATCCGCGCCGGCCAGAATGATTGGGATCGGGTAAACCAGTGGAACCGCGCCTAGCTTGATTTTCATAGTTTATTCCAAATTTTCAAAGATATTTCCCATTGTTCACATCGCAGTCGAGCCGCCCATCGAGCAAGTGCAATACCCGGTGCGTATCTGCGCTCAGTCCCCTGTCGTGGGTGACCATAACCAACGTTTTGCCCTCTGCAACCAAAGCGCCAAACAGCGTCAGCACCTCGTGCGCCGTGGCTGTGTCCAGATTGCCCGTCGGCTCATCGGCGACGAGCAGCGGTGGGTCGTTTGCCAACGCCCGCGCAATGGCCGCCCGCTGCTGCTGGCCGCCGCTGAGAGTGCTGGGCAATTTGTGCGCCTGTTCGGCAATGTCAACCTGTTCCAACAAGTGCATGGCGCGCGGTTTGCGCTCGCGCCGCGCGTAAACCTGGCAAAACGCCATCGGCAGCATGACGTTTTCCAATATCGTCAATGTAGGCAACAACTGGAAAAATTGAAAAACGACCCCCACGTTACGCCCTCGCCAGCGCGCCAGTTGGTTTTCGCCCATTTTGTGGACCGCTTCGCCGCCCACAAACACCTCGCCCCGCGTAGGCCGGTCAATGCCGGTAATCATGTTCAACAACGTAGACTTGCCGGCGCCTGAAGGTCCCACCACGCTGACAAACTCGCCCGGCCGCACCTGGAGGGTAACATTTTTGAGAACCATCACATCTCCGGCGACAGTCTCGTAGGCCTTGACCACATCTCGCAGGTCAATCAATGCGCCGCCATTCGCTCCCATTGCGCCCCCTTTCAACCCGGTTTCCATTGGGAACCCGGCATCCCTTTTCAGGATAACATAAACACTCTACCTGCGCATCAGCCAACAGAACAATTTTGAAATTGTACACACGACCAATTCCGATAGAGTCTATTCAGTATAGCAGGTTGCGGCTGAATTGCCATCCCCCAAGCGGGTGATTGGAGCAAGGCATTATGGGGAGACCACGCAACGCGCCGCCGCGCAAAAGCAAGATTCTTGTGTTATACTTGGGCCACATCACTCTGACTGATAGGAGCAAGCTTTGTGTTGATCGCAATCACTCGTCAGGTCAGTCCCGCCATCGGGAATTGCGAACTGACCCACCTGGCGCGCCAGGCGATAGACGTGAACCTGGCCATGGCGCAGCATCGCCAGTACGAAACTTGCCTGGAGGCGCTGGGCTGCCAGCTTGATCGCCTTCCCGCCGAGCCGGATTTGCCAGATTCGGTGTTTGTCGAAGATACCGCCCTGGTGCTGGACGAACTGGCAATCATTACCTGCCCGGGCGCGGATTCGCGCCAGCCCGAGACGGCCTCTGTAGCAAAAGCGCTTGCGGCATATCGCAAGCTGTGTTTCATTCAAGCGCCGGGCACGCTGGACGGGGGCGACATATTGCGCGTGGGCAAGACGATATTTATTGGCGTGTCGAGCAGAAGCAACCAGGCCGCCATCGAACAAGTGGCGGCGCTGGCGCGGCCGCACGGGTATAGCGTGAAAGGCGTGCCCGTCAACGGCTGCCTGCACTTGAAATCAGCCGTGACGCAAGTGACAGAGGATACGCTGCTGGTCAACCCAGAGTGGGTGGAGACGAGCGCGTTTGGGAATATGCATTGGATCAAGGTGGACGCCTCCGAGCCGTATGGCGGCAACGCGCTCCTGGTAAACGGGACTGCCGTCTATCCCACCAGCTACCCACGCACACAAAAGCGGTTACAAGAGCGCGGCATCCCAGTGGTGACGGTAGATGTGTCGGAACTCGCCAAAGCCGAGGGCGCGGTGACGTGCTGCAGCTTGATTTTCAAAATGTCTGAACCATGAGCCGCTTTCGCTGGTCACGTATCATTCGTCATTCGCCATTCATCGCCGCGATGGCGCTGACGGCGGCGGTCTATCTGCTCACTCTCCAAAATGACGTGTGCAGCAATCCCCACGAGTACGTAATAGATTCGGGCGAATATCAGATCGCGCTGGCGCTGTGGGGCACTGTTCATCACACGGGAGCGCCCACGTACTCGCTGCTGGGGGCGGCGTTCGTGTGGCTGCTGCGGCTGGCGGGCGTCTCTCCGGCGGCGGGCGCGGCGCTCTTTAGTGTGGCGTGCGCGCTGGCCACGCTGAGCCTGGTGTACGGGCTGTCGCTTCACCTGGGCGGCAATCCATTCTCCGCCAGCGCCGCGGCGCTGGCGCTGGCGCTGGGCCGCTCATTTTGGATCAACAGTGTGGCGGCTGAAATTTACACGTTCGGGTTGGCGCTTTCGGTGGCCTCGCTGTGGCTGGCTGTGCGCTATCACCAAACCCACTCTTCGCGCGTATTGTACGCCCTGGCTTTTGTGTGGGGGCAGGCCATTGTCCATCACCGCCTGGCGGTCTTTACGGCGCCGGCGCTGGCCGTGTTGGCGCTGCCGGGGCTGTTCAGCGACCCGCGCCGCGCGCCGCGCTTGCTGGCCGGCTCGATCTGTATGGGATTGCTGGCGTTTGCTTTTTACGTCTACATGCCGCTGCGCGCGCGGGCCGGCGCGTGGACCTACGGCAGCCCCGGCACATGGGAAGGATTCTGGTTTATCTTTTGGGCGCGCGAGGTGCCTTTTTTGCTCACGCCGCCCGCAGACCTGGCTGTGCTGCTGGAAAACGCGCGCGCCACGCTGGCCATACTTGCGATTGAATGGAGCTGGCCGGGCTTGATCGCGGCTGGGATTGGGCTGGCGGTAATGACGGCGCAGCCTACAACGCGGCGCGCGGGGTGGGCGCTGTGCGCGATGGCAGCCAGTTTTCTGTTGTTCGTGTTTATTTTCCATCACGCCGTATCGCCTGCAGAAGTGTTGCTGTGGGTAAGCGTCGTCCTGGCGTTGGCGCTGGCGGCGATGGCAACGCGATTGTGGCAGCTTCGCGTATGGATGGGGGCGGCGGGCGCGGCGGCGCTGGTCGCGCTGGCGGCGTTATCTGGCCTCACCCGCTACGATGATGTGTTGGAACTGACCCGCGACCCGCGCGGGCGCGAGGTGATCAATCTTTTAAAAATCGCCATGCCCGAAGGGGCAAGCACCCCGCCGACGTTTATGGCCCTGTGGGGCGGCAATTATTTTGCCGCCGTTTACGGGAACCGCGTCACAGGCGAGTTGCAGGGCTTTCAGGTGGTGGACCACCGCGCTTATTTCAAGCAGATCGTCGAAAGCGGCTCGCGCCTCATCACGCTGCCTTCCACGTTTAACGAGTTGCCCAAATCGTGGTGGCGCGCGCAAATCGGCGGCGCATATCTCAGTTCGGCCGGGCTGGGATTGGTAGAGATTGGCGCCAGCCCGCCGCTCACCCGCGCCGACGTGCCGCCCGGCGCGCCAGTCGAGTTGGACGATGGCATCAGCCTGCTGGCGCACCAGGTCGAGCCGCTAGATGGCGCGCTGCACGTGACGCTCTACTGGCAGGCGGCGCGCGTGCCGTCGCAGCGATACAGCGTCTTGGTGCATCTATCGGATCAAGACCGCATCGCCGCGCCGGGCGACCTCATCGCCCAGGCCGATAGCGAATCGCCGGTGTACGGCTGGTACCCCACCGTCAGGTGGAGCGCGGGCGAAATTGTGCGCGACGACTATCGGCTAAATGTGCCGCCGGGCAAAACGCCGCGCCTGCTGGCCGTGGGGATGTACACGCGGGACGAGGCAGGAGCGTTTAATAATCTGGGCGTGGTCAACATTCCACTCGCGCCGTGATGGTTCGGCGCGTCACTCCAAGTGGAAAGAAGACAAATGGTATAATATCACGCCAGCATTCAATGGCACACTGACGTGGATTGACATCTTATGAGCGGGCCTAGTTCCAATACCCATTCGCGCCGCGTTCCGTTCTGGCCCGGCGCGCTCGTCGGCGCGGCTTTTGCCGTTGCGTATGCATTCACGCTGCAGCGCCAGATCAACGGCGATACCCATCTCCAGATGATGGACGTGGCGGAAATGCAGATTGTGCTCGCCTCGTGGGGAACGCTGCACCCGGCCGGTTATCCCCTCTATACCATCCTGGGCAATCTCTTTGTCGCGTTTTGGAGATTGCTGGGCGCGCCGCCGGCCGTGGCGTCTGCCGGCTTTTCTCTCGTGATGGGCGTGGCGGCGCTGCTGCTTGTGTATCGCCTGACGGGAGAGTTGACCGGGCGCGCGCTGCCCGCGGCGGCGGCGGCTGGTTTGCTGGGCGCCAGCCGCACGTTTTGGCTCTTTTCCAGCGTGGCTCAAACGTACACGATGAACGCTATGCTGGTGGCGCTGCTGATTTGGCTTTCGTGGCGGTACAGCCGCGAGGGGCGCGAGCGCGACCTCATTCTGATTGGGTTGGTTGTGGGCGCCACGCTCGCGCATCACCGCACGATTGTGCACTTGCTGCCGTGGCTGGGTGTTTTGGTGATTTTGCCGACGGCCTGGCGCGCGCGAGCGTGGCGCGCGGCGTTGATCGGCGGAGTGTTGGCGCTTTTGCCGTTGAGTTTGTACCTTTACATCCCCTTGCGCACTGCCCAGGGCGCGGCGTATCAATACATGCCGGTCAAGACGCTGGATGAATTTTTTTATTTTGTAGGCCAGCAAGAATATCAGCCTCATTTTCGCTTTGTCGGCTCGGCGGGCGAGGCGCTCGAGCGCATGGGGCACTCGCTCGGATTGTGGGTGGGCGACTTGAGCGCCGTGGGATTGATTGGCGGCGCGGCCGGCTTGCTGGTGGGAATTGCGCGCTCGTCCGAACGCCGCCTGATGCTGGCGCTGGCGCTTTCGGCGCTCAGCATGATGATTTTCCCGCTGTGGTACGTGGACCCCGATTCCATGTTCATCCCGCTGGTCATGCTATTGGCGATTGGAGTAGGTACGCTGATTAATTACGGCGCGCGCTATGGGCAATACGCGCTATGGGCGGCGGGAGTGATAGCGGCCGGCATCATTATCTGGCTTGCGCCGGGCAACACCGCCTTTGTCCGCTCCATCACATACAATCCCGCCAGCCAAGACGTGATTGACGCCGCCGCAGCCATTCCGGAAACGTGCCCGACGATCCTTTCTCACTGGGGATGGGACCTCAAGGCCTACCAGTACGCTCAGATCGTCACGGGCCAACTGGGCTGCGCGCAAATCGTCACGCCCAGCGACGATTTGCGCGGATTGCTGAGGAGCGGCAAGAGCCTGTACGCTGCGGCGCATTTTTTCTACCAGATGTCGCCGGACGAATTTCGCCAGCGCGTGGGCAACCATTACTTGAACTCGGCCGGCGTTGGCGTCATTGAAATTTCCAAGCGCGTCGGAACTCAAGCGCCCGCCGACCTCGAAGGAAGCCCTGTGACGATGGGAGAGATAACGTGGCTGGGCTATCGCCTGGAGCGCGCGTCAACCCATACATTCGACCTGGCGCTCTTTTGGCAAGCCAACGCCAGGCCATCCGGCGACTATAGCGTTTTCGTGCACGTATCAGATAAGGAGCACATCGCCGGCCCGCAAGACCTCATCGCCCAGGCCGATAGCCTCGCGCCGGTCTACGGCTGGTATCCAACCGGCCAGTGGCAGGCCGGCCAGGTCGTGCGGGATGACTATCGCATCCAGGCGCCGCCTGGCAAAACGCCGCGCATGGCATCAGTGGGAATGTACACCCGCGACGAGACTGGCGGCTTTTATAACCTGGGCGCGGTCAATATACCCCTCCCGGCGCAGGAGTAACGAAATGCGAGATGCCTTGGAACGCCATAAAAGCAGCCTGCTTGCCCTTGTACTTTTTGGACTGCTGACCACCCTGACGCTCGACAACTTGATTTTGCATCTCAGCACGGCAGTGCCGGCCGCCGACTATAAAGATTATGGCGTCTTTTACTGGGATTTGTGGTGGTTCAAGTACGCCCTGTTAAACTTGCACACCCATCCCATGTTCACCAATTACATCCTGTACCCCCATACAGTCAATCTGTCGTTGCATACGCATGTTTTTACACTGGGCTTGATGTCCTTGCCTTTCCAGTTATTCCTGGATATGCCAGCGATAATCAACGGCTTGACCGCCTTGTCGTTTTTCCTTTCTGCCAGCCTGATGTTTGTTTTCCTGAACCGGCATACCGGCAATCCCTGGGCATCTGTGGTGGGCGCCACGCTGTATGCCTTTAGCCCAGGCACGTTGGGGCGCGCCATCCAGGCTCATCTGCACACGGTGCAGTTGTGGTGGTTCCCACTCAACCTGTTGTTGTGGGACATGGCCTTAGAGCGGCGCTCTGTTCGCTGGGCGGCAGCGTGCGGCATTGGCGTCTACCTGACTTTTATGATTCACTCCGAGTTTATGCTCTGGATACTGTTGACGTTGCTGCCCTATATGCTTTACGGAGTGCTTACTCAGACAACGCGGCGCGCGCGGTGGCAGATCATTGGGCTCGGGCTTGTGGCCGCCGCGGCTGCCCTGGCGCCCGCCTTGATCGTGCCTTTGCCGCAATTGTGGCAGGCGCGCATCGGCAATTATCCCCAGGAAAGCCTGGAATTTATCCGCAGTTTCTCTTTTCCCATCACGGCCCTGTTTACGCGCCAGGGAGTCGCAGAAAACAGCACGCTGGGGCAAACCTTGCCCGCGCTCGTGTTGGTCAGTCTGGCGTTAGGGGGCAAGCGGCAACGCTGGCTATGGCTAGGTATCGGGCTGGTGAGTCTCATCCTGGCGTTGGGACCCGACTGGGGTGAACCATCCCGGCCATTGCCCTTTGCGCTGGTATATAACCTTTCACAGGGTCAATACCGCACGCCGATTCGCCTTACCACACCGGCTACCCTGGGACTGGCAGTGTTTGTGAGCTGGTCGCTGGCGCGCCTCTTTGAACGCTGGCGCGGCCAGTGGGCGCAAGCATCCATCGTCACAGCCATCATCGCGGTTTACGTGCTCGACATTGGGATCCTGTCCCCTTTTCCCATTCTCATCTTGCCGGATTATGCAATTTATCACACCATTGGCGCCGATCCAGAAGATCACACCTTGCTGCAAGTGCCGCTCGGCCCCTCCTCGGGTATCCATGGGACGCCCCACTTTGATGCCGAGCAGTTGACCTATTATGCCCGCTTTCACCACCAACGCACCATCAATGGGCTGGTGGCCCGCCTGCCCGTCGAATACCTGGAACGTTACAGGCAGTCGCCCTTTTTGTTGGCGCTGATGGGTGAAATCCCTTTGCCGCCATTAAAAGTGTCGCGCGCTGAACTTGTAAGGAGGGTGAAAAATTGGGACATTCGCTACATTGTCGTCCACAAAGACTTGATCGAGGCAGAACAGGCGCGCACCTTGATCGAGTTCTTTAATGCGCAACCCGAGTTGTGCGTGTTTGGCAACGACGCCGACACAATCGCTTATCGCGCCATCGCTGCGTGGGGCGAGTGCCCCACGCCAGGTTTAACCACCTTGTCCATGGGTGACCAATTGGACCTGGGCGCGCCGGGTGACGAGCGCTTTGTTGGCCCTGGCTGGTACGGCGTCGAGAACATCGGTGGGCCTCAGGCGCGCTGGGCCGGCGAGATACCGACCTCGACGCTGCGGCTTGCACTCCCGCCTGGGGAGCTGCGGGTTCGCTTTCGGGCAGCAGCTTACCCGGACGGCCAGCAAGTAACCATTTCCGCCGACGGCCGCTCGTTGGCGGTGATTGATCTCGCCAACAACTGGGCCGAGTATGACTTTATCTTGCCGGCAGGCGCACGTCCCACTGTTATCACGCTGGCTCACACACATCTCGAATCGGCTTTTGAGCGCACCAACGGCGCAACGCCAGACAAGCGGCCGCTTGCGGCGGCTTATGATTATTTTGTGTTCGAGCAGGTTCGTTGAAGGTACAGTGGAATGAGTAAAAACAACTGAGGTGAATCAATCCAATGTCGGAAAATGGAACATTGTCGGACCGCCGTTCACTTGTTCAGCGTCTCTGCCCTCACGTGCTGGCTCTGGCCCTCTATGCCATCTTGACCGTGGTGTCACTCGACAACTTGATCTTTCACTTTGCTACTGCCATTCCGGCCAGCGAGGGATGGGATTACGCCGTCTTTTACTGGAACCTGTGGTGGGTGAAACACGCCCTGTTCAACTTGCATCGCGACCCCATGTTTTCCAACTATGTTTTGTATCCCTACACCGTCAACCTGTCACTGCACTCGCTCGGCCTCACGCTGGGGTTGTTTACCTCGCCGCTTCAATTGATGCTCGATCTCAAGTTGATCTATAACGGCTTGCTGGCCGGCTCGTTTATCGCCGCGGGCTATTTCACCTTCCTGTTCCTCAGGCGCCACATTCGAAACAGCGGCCTGGCCATGCTGGGCGGGGCGATGTTCGCCTTCACGCTGACCACAATTGACCACGCACACCTGGGGCAGGTGGGCCTGCTGCAAACGTGGTGGCTGCCGCTCACGCTGCTTGTGTGGGATAGCGTCATCGCCGCGCGCGCCACGCGCTGGCGCATTGTGGCCGCGGCTGGCTTGGGTTTGACTTTATATTTCACCTGGATGACGGCGCAGGAGATTGGGATATGGGCCGCGTTGCTGCTGGCGCCTTATGCCGTGTACACCTGGACGGTTCAGCCCGGATGGCAGGCGCGCGCGCGCGTGCTGGGACTGGGACTGGTGACCGGCGCGTTTGTGTTGGGGCCGGCGCTGATCGAGCCAATCCCCGCCATGCTGCAAACCCGCGGGCTGGTTTTTCCGCGCGCCGATTTGTACTCGCTTGAATTTTTCTCGTACCAGTTGCGCTGGCTGGTAACGCGCCCCTCCGGGCGCCTGGGAGATAACATCGGTCAGGTCATTCCTCTGCTCACGGTCCTCTGTTTGCTGCTAAAGGGCCAAAACCGCCAGCGATGGTTATGGCTTGGGGTGGGGTTGGGATTATTCATCCTGGCATTGGGCCCCTTTTTGCATGGCACCCGTATCCCCTTGCCTTATTTACTTTTAAACGAGTTGTTAGGAGGACAGTATCGAACGCCGCTGCGTTTTACAACGCCCGCTTCGCTGGCCCTGATCGTATTTATTGCCTCGTCGCTAGATTATTTATTCGAACGTAAAATCGCCCCCCAGTGGAGGCCGTGGCTGTGCGGCGCTGCAATTATTGGAGTGGTTGTTGATAGCGGCATGGCGGCGCCGTTCCCCATCAGCTTTATGCCGGATTACAGGATTTATCACGAGATTGGTCAAGACCCCGCCGAGTACGCCTTGTTAGAAGTGCCGGTTGGCCCGGCGCCGGGCTTTGGTGAATTTGGCGACTCGCCGGACCTGCAGTACTATTCGCACATTCACCACAAGCAACTCATCAATGGCATTGTATCGCGCGTCCCAAGCAACTGGATGAGCCGTTACGAGCGCTCGCCGCTGCTTAGAGGACTGACGGGCGAGTACGATTTTCCGCCCCTCGATACGGCCGCGCGCGAACTGGCCGACCGCCTGGAACGGTGGGACATGCGCTACGTGCTAGTGCACCGCGATCGCCTGGAGCCGGAACGCGCGCGCCCCATCATTCAATTCCTCAACGTCCAGCCTAACCTGTGCCCGGTGGACGAAGAAGGCGCGCTGCTGGCCTATCGCCGCATCAACACCTGGGCCGAGTGCCCACGCCCCGAGATGAGCGCGCTGCCGGAAGGAACGCTGGCGATGGGAGAATCAGGCGACGAGCGTTACGTTGGCCCCGGTTGGTACTGGCCCGAAAACATTGGCGGGCCACAAGGCCGCTGGGCCGGCGCGATTCCCACGTCTACCCTGCGGCTCGTGCTCCCGCAACAAGCCACCCGCGTAACCTTTAACGCGTGGGGCTATCCGCCCGATCAAAGCGTGACGGTGCGGGTGAACGGGCGCAAGGTGACCCAGCTCGCGCTGAGCCAAGCTCCCCAAGTCTACGAGTTCGACATCCCCGCCGAGGCGCTGCCCGCCGCCGGGCCAACCCTGATCGAGCTGGTGCACGCCAAATTGCTTTCCGCGGCCCAGAGCACCGACGGCCAGGTTCAAGACCAGCGTCCGCTGGCCGCCGCCTACATGTGGTTCAAGTTTGCGCAAGTGTGGTAAAATAAGCGCGCGCACAAAATTGCCGGGCAGCACGCGCGCCCGCCATTCAGAGAAAATGCTATGAGAATTATTTTTCCATTTACGGCCATTGTTGGGCAAGAGCGCATGAAACGCGCCTTGATCCTGAATTCCATTTATCCCCAGATCGGCGGCGTATTGATCCGCGGCGAGCGCGGCACGGCCAAATCCACCGCCGCCCGGGCGCTGGCGGCGCTGCTGCCGGAAATCGCCGTCGTCGGCGACTGCCCGTTCGGGTGCGATCCCGACAGCCCTTCGACGTGGTGCACCAACTGCCGCGAACGCGCCGAGGCCGGGCAACCCTTGCCCATCACCTTCAGGCGCACGCGCTTTGTGGACTTGCCCGTCAGCGCCACCGAAGACCGCGTGGTAGGCACGCTCGACATCGAACGCGCCATCCAAAAAGGCGAACGCCACTTTGAACCCGGCGTCCTGGCGGCGGCCAATCGCGGCCTGTTGTATATTGACGAAGTGAACTTGCTGGACGATCACGTCGTAGACATTTTGCTGGATAGCGCCGCGATGGGCGTCAACACCGTCGAGCGAGAAGGCATCAGCTTTTCGCACCCGGCCCGCTTTATCCTGGTGGGAACCATGAACCCGGAGGAAGGCGATCTCAGGCCGCAGTTGCTCGACCGCTTTGCGCTGTGCGTCAACATCGAGGGCATCCACAACCCGGCGTCGCGCATGGCGATTATGGAACACAACATTGCATTTGAGGCCGACGCGGAGGGCTTTCGGGCCGAGTGGGAACCGAAAGAAAAACAGCTTTCGCAAGAAATTGACCAGGCGCGCAAGTTGCTGCCCACGATTAAATACACGCAGGCCGATCTCGCCATCATTGCCACGATGATGGCGGAAATGGGAGTGGACGGTCATCGCGCCGACCTCGTCATCCTTAAAACGGCGCGCGCGCACGCCGCGCTGCAAGGCCACGCCTACCTGACTCACCAGGATATTTTGCTGGCCGCCGAACTGGCCCTGCCGCATCGCCTCAAACGCGGGCCGCTGCAGGACCGCGAGTTGAACGTGCAAGAACTGGGCGAGCGGCTGGAACAAGCTGCCATTGCCGCCGAACAAGCCGGCGACGAACAGGCCTATCCTCCCCCCGCCGAGGGCGGAGAAGCGGCGTCGCTCAAAAAAAAACGGTAGCGCCGCCCACCGCGCAACCCCAAAGCGGCGCTGAGTTTAACCAGACTCAACCGCAGCAACAGGCTGACAATTTGGGGCAGCAAGACAGCCGGTGGTGGGAAGGCGGGCAGCCGGTTGAGGTCGGCTCGACGTTCGACGTGCGCCGGCTGGATACTCCCCTGGACCGGCTCACACGCACAACCAAAACCGGGCGGCGCTCTACCACCAAAACGTCGCGCAAGCGCGGCCGATACAGCCAGTCCCGCCCCTCTCCCGGCGACGCCAGCGACCTGGCCTTTGACGCGACGATGCGCGCCGCTGCGCCGTTCCAGGTCAAGCGCGAGCACAAGGGGGTGGCGTTTGCCGTGCGCTCGAACGATTATCAGAAAAAGGTGCGCGTCCGCAAAGCTGCCAACCTCATCCTGTTCGTGGTGGACGCCAGTTGGAGCATGGCCGTGGCTGAACGCATGCAGGCCACCAAAGGCGCGATCATGTCGCTGCTCACCGACGCTTACCAGCGCCGCGACCGGGTGGGCCTGGTAGTTTTTCAAAAGGATCAGGCGCGCGTGGTGCTGCCTCCCACTAGCAGCATAGAACTGGCGCAGCGCGCGCTCAAAGACATTCCCGTCGGCGGCAAAACCCCCCTCAGCGCGGGATTGAGCCTGGCGCATCACGTGGTTGACCAGGAACTGCGCCAGCATCCCGAGGTGATGCCCTTGATGATTGTATTGACCGACGGCGCAGGCAACGTTTCGATGAGCGAACTGCCGGCGCAAGAAGAAGCGTACCGCATTGCCGAATTGATCGCCGCCGAAAAAATACGCACAGTGGTTATCAATATGGAACACGTGGCCTTTGACCAGGGCCTGGCGGCCGAACTGGCCGTGCACATGGGCGCGCCGTGTTACACCCTGCCCCAGTTGAAGGCCGAATCGCTGTACAAGACGGTGAGAGACGAGCTGGGTGGCTCGCCACTGAAGCAGTAGGTCCGGCAACATAGAAAAGATGTATGTATCATCTCAAAATGTAGGGGCAATCCCTTGCGGTTGCCCTCGGGGGGCAGGTGCAAGACCTGCCCCTACCCCGGATGATTGAGATGATACAGATACGTTTGATGTGAAATGAGTTTCTACCTTGTCATTGCGAGGCGCGAAGCGCCGAAGCAATCTCCTTAACCGTAGCAATGGGATTGCTTCGCCGCCCTCCAGGCGGCTCGCAATGACAAATCAGGGCAAGTAGCTCCATTTCACATCAAACGCACAGATGTATATAGTGTATGCCATTTAGAGAATATGATGTTGTTAGAGTAGTATACCTTGAAAGGCTGTATCGCCATATTGATGGCTATCGAAATGTTTTGCTCGCTCGCCGCGCCGTCCCCGGCGCGGCCTATGTGCGGTTAGCAACGCCCGCCGAGGGCGGTGGATTGAGCAGTTACCGTTTGCCAGAAGTGGGCTGATGCCAGTTATTAGGGCGCTGCGCTACTCTATGATTCAGCAAAGCGATAGTCACTGAGGTTCTTGTTATGGCACTCAAAATACTATTTGAGGTCATCGTGATAGGTCTAGTCTTTGGACTTGGCATCGGATATGCGATCCTCGCTTCATCCCGAGGCCATAGAACAGCAATCAAGGAGATTGCTCAAATCATTATCTTTATTGGAGTGCCGACTATCCTCTTATTCACAGTTCTGCATTTCATTCCTGCGGAATGGAAAAGTGAATTCTTGAGCGTCACATACATTGGTTGTTCTGCCTTATGTGTCATCTTGACTCTCCTGAACCGATGGCGCAGACGCCAGGTAAGCCCAAGTAACATATTGTTGAATTTAGGACGAAGCGACGATAGTTTCTGGCCGATAATCTGCGGCCTAATACTGCTTGTCTTTTCAATATCATCAATGTCTGAAGATCTAATTCGTGCAAAACTCTCTTTTGAAGAAGGATCTCAGAGTATCTTATTGATATCTTTGGGCATTTGCCTCCTGTTCACCGGCCTCAGTAAAACGATGATTACTGAAGACGGCATCCTTTCGTGGTTGCGTTTTGTGAAATGGGAAAACGTCAAAGCTTATTTTTGGGATGAGAGCAAGCGACCCGTCTTGAGACTCGTCACGACCGATTGGTTGCCGTTTGTGAACACTTTACTGGTGCAAGTTCCGGCCACATATCGAGAATCTGTTCAGGAGCTACTGGCACGGAAAGTTTCGAGAGCAGATCGTCCCCATCATTAGAGGGATGCGGCCTAAGGGAAGCGGGCGGCAAGGGCTTTGTGAGTTATCAGAAAACAAGCGATTCTTTTTCGAGCTAATGTCGTGAATCCTGTGAATCAAATTTTGATCCTGATAGGTGTGATCGCGCTGCTGGCAGCGGCGTTTGTCTTGTACCGCCGGCGCGAAAGCCGGCTGGCGCTGGTGCGCCGCGTGCGCGAGCTGGAGGCGCTTTCGGAAGCCGGCCGCGTGCTATCGGTGGCAGAGCTGGACGTGGACGCGCTGTGCGAATTGATCTTTGACCAGGCCGGCCGCATTGTAGACACGACCACCTTTCAACTGGGGCTGTTTGAAAACGAGCACTATTATCACATCAAGCTGTGGCAATCCGAAGGAGTGCGGCGCCCGCCAGCCGTGTTTGACTTGAACGATGGCAGCGGCGAGGGCATTGTGGGATGGATGCGGCGCACCAAGCAGCCCCTGCTGGTGCACGACTTTGAGCGCGAGGCCGATACGCTCCCGGCCCACCCGCGCTACCTCAGCGCCGCGCCGCCGCGCTCGGCGATATTTGTTCCCCTGCTGGCCGGCACGCGAGTCATTGGCGCCATCATCATCAACAGCCAGTCTCCCGCCGCGTTTTCCGAAGGCCACGTCCGGCTGCTGTCCATCATCGCCAACCAGGCCGCCTCGGCAATTGCCCGCGCCTGGCTGCTGGAAAGCGAACGCCGCCGCGTCAAGCAGCTCTCGCTGATCGCCGAGGTTGTCCGCCAGGTGGCCGCCATTTTTGACCTGGACGTGTTGTTCACGCGCGTGGTCGAGCTAATCCACGATACCTTTGGCTATTATCACGTGGGGTTGTGCATGCTCGCCCCTGCCGGCGACGAGATAATTTTTAGAGCCAGCACACACGCTTCGCTGCTTGGCCGCCGGCTAAAAATAGGCGAAGGCATTATCGGCCACGTGGTGCAGAGCGGCGAGGCGCTGCTGGTTCACAACGTTGCGCAAGACGCGCGCTACGTTTCGCTCAGCGCGTTGCCAGAAACAGCCTCCGAGTTGACCGTGCCGCTCAAGTTCGGCGAGCGCATCCTGGGTGTATTGGACGTGCAATCGGCAGCCGTCCAGGGGGCGAATAACAATACGCACGCGCTTGGCAAAGACGACTTGTTCATCTTGCAAATGTTGGCCGACCAGGTGGCGATTGCCATTCACGAGGCCCGCCTCTATCAAACCGAGCAGCGGCGTTCCCAGCAATTGGAAGTGGTGGCAGAAGTGGGCCGCGCAGTCGTATCTAACCTCAACCTGGACGAGTTGCTCGAAGAGGTTGTTTATTTGATTCAGGGGCGTTTTGGATATTTGCACGTGGCGCTGCTCCTGGTCGAGGACAATATGGCCGAATTCCGGGCCAGTGCAGGCGCGGCGCTGGAATCTTGGACGCGCGACAGGCGGCAGTTGCCCATCAACGGGCCGGGATTGATTGCGCGCGCGGCGCGCACCGGCGAAGCGATTTTGTGCAACGACGTGGCTGCCGAACCCGAGTATCTGCGAGGATTGGACAATACGCGCTCGGAACTGGCGGTGCCGCTGCGCGTGGGAGACCGCGTGCTGGCCGTGCTGGACGTGCAGAGCGACGAAACGGGCGCTTTTGACGAAAGCGACATGTTCAGCTTGCAGACGTTGAGCGACGCCGTGGCCGTGGGCATCCGCAATGCGCTGTTGTATGCCTCCGAACGCCAGCGCCGGCGCGTGGCCGACACGCTGCGCGAAAGCGTGATGCTGCTGGCCTCCACGCTCGATCTGGACACCGTGCTCGACCGTATCCTGGAAAGCCTGGCGCGCGTGATCAAGTACGACGCCGTGGCCGTCTTGCTTGTGAGCGAGGGCGAGCCTTCGCGGCCGGGCGGAGGACGAGAAGACAAGCTCATGGTGCGCGCGGCGCGCGGCTTGCCTCAAGTCGTCAACATCATTGGACAAGAGATCCCTGTGCAAGAAGGGGGCCGCTTTGTCCGCTTGCGCGAGCGGCGTGGGCCGATCATCTTTGGCGAACAAGACGGCTTGGGCGCCTATCACGAGCTGATTGGCTTGCCTCAAGATCATTCGTGCCTGGGCGCGCCCCTCATCGCCCGCGACGTGCTGATCGGCACCCTCTCGGTCGAGCGCATCCAGCCGCTGGCCTATGGACCGGAAGACGCCGAAATCGTCGCGACGCTGGCCAGCCAGGCGGCGCTGGCGATCAGCAACGCCCGGCTGTACGAAGCCGAGCGCGAACAGGCCTGGGTCTCGACGGCGCTCTTGCAGGTGGCCGAGGCCACCACGCGCGCCGAAAGCGTGGACGAGGTGCTGTCTACCGTCGTGCGCATCACGCCCATGTTAGCCGGCGTGGACCGGTGCGGCATCTTGTTGTGGGACGAGGGGCGCGGCGCGTTTTATGGTTCGCACGTGTATGGCCTGCCCCGCGCGCAGGCCAGCCTGTTTACAAATTGGCAAGTGCGCCCGGAAGATTGGTGGGAACTGGACGAACTGTGCGAAGATCACTCTCCCATCCAGATAGATGAACCGGACGAGCCTGTCGAGCCAGTTTTTGGATCGGGCTATTTGTTGATGCTGCCGTTAATGTCTCGGGGGCAACTGGCCGGCGTCATGCTGGTGGGCGCGCTCGAGTGCGGCGCATTTAACGCGCAGCGCACGCAAATGATAGGCGGCATCGCCAACCAGGCGGCGCTGGCGATTGAATCCTCGCAACTGGCCGCCGCGCAGCGCGAAGAGGCGTGGGTTAACATGGCGCTGCTCCAGGTGGCAGAAGCAGTGGGCAGCCAGGTCGAGCTATCCGAAGTGCTCACCACCATCGTCCGGCTCACCCCGTTGCTGGTGGGCGTGAAAGCCTGCCTGATCTTGTTGTGGGATGACGACACGGGCGCCTACGTGCCAGGCGCGGCGTACGGTTTGCCGCGCGAACGGCTGGCGGCGTTTTACGCGCTGCGCATCCCCGGCGCCGAATGGCCGCTCGACCTCACGGACACGAGCGAGCGCACCCTGCCCGCTTCCAGCATGCCGCGCGGTCTGCGGGCGCTGGGGCTTGAATCGCCGCTGGCGTTGCCCGTGCGCGCCAAAGGCAGCGTGGTGGGCGTGATGGTGGTGGAGGGCGCGCAGGCCGCGCTGATACAGCCGGGCCGCCCGGCCAGCATCTTGTCGGGCATTGCCCACCAGGCAGCCACGGCCATCGAAAACGTGAGCCTGGTGCGCCAACTGGCCGCGCGTGAACGATTGGAACAAGAAGTCAAGCTGGCGCGCGAAATTCAGGTGAGCTTTTTGCCCAAGCACTGCCCCGAGGTGCCGGGGTGGGACGTAGCCGCCTTTTGGCAGGCAGCCCGCCAGGTGGGGGGAGATTTTTACGATTTCCTGCCGCTGCCGCGCGATCATTACGCGCTGGTCATTGCCGACGTGGCCGACAAGGGTGTGGGCGCGGCGCTCTTTATGGCCCTGTGCCGCACACTGGTGCGAAGCGTGGCGATGGGCGGGCACCGCACACCGGCCGAGGCGCTGACGCGCACCAACGAACTCATCTTTTCGGATGCTTCCACAGACCTGTTCGTCACAATGATTTTGGCCGATTTGTCGCCGGTGGGGAGGGTCATCTATGCCAACGCCGGGCACAACCCACCCATGATTGTGCGGCGCGGCAGCGAGTCTGTGGAGTATCTCACCTCGCACGGCATTGCTCTGGGCGTGATCGAAGACGCCTGCCTCGAAAGCCACACCATCCGGCTGATAGAAGGCGAGGTGCTGGTGCTGTATACCGACGGCGTGCCCGACGCGCTGAACGCTCGCGGCGAAGAATTTGGATTGGAGCGGTTGGAGGCGTGCGTGAGGGAACACCGGCGCCAATCAGCCGCCAAAATCGTCCAGGCCATCGAAGATACGGTCAAGGCGTTCGTGGGCGACCAGCCTGCTTTTGACGATTTGACGCTGGTGGTGGCCAAGCGATTGGCGTGAACCCATCATCACTTTGCCCGGACAAACTCGCCTGGCGGCAAATATCCCCACATCTCTGGCTTTGCCCGTTCCGGGTCGTCATCCCACGTATAGCCCACACCTGCCACGTGGCCGTTACACGCGCCCCGCCCGCCCCCCGAATCAGGCGGAAACAAATCCGTTCCGTCGCCAAACGTGCGAATCTCCCAATGCAGGTGGCTATTATAGCTCCGGTCGTGGATGCGCCCGACGACCTGCCCCAACTGCACCGCCTGCCCCACCGATACTTGCACATCGGCCACGTGCCAGTACGCTGACCATAGGCGCTGGCCGTCCGTCAAAATGTGCTGAACGACAATCACATAGCCCTCGCTGCCCAGCGACTCTTCCCACGTCACGACGCCGTTGGCAATAGCGCGCACCGGCTCGCCACTGCCCTTGGCTCCATCGGCCTGACCGTGTATGTCGTGAGCGAACCAATCTTCGCCGGCGTGGTACAGTTGGTTGAACGCCACCTTGTTTCCGTTTGCATCTACAAAGCACTTGCCGGCCTGCCCTACGCCGGGATTTTGCGCGCCAAAGCGTGTGTCCACCGGCAAGGGGCCGGATTGATAAGGAAGATACGGCCCAAAGCGGGCAGGGTCGAGCGGGAAATCAAACGCCGTCGCCGGTTCGGGCGTTTGCGGAGGGACGCGGGTGGGCAAGTCGCTCGTTTGGATGGAGACGAATCGGCACGCCGAGAAAACGCACAGCACCGCCATAAGGGCAATCCAAACCCATCCCCGGCTTGAGCAATGCCGTTGCGTTCCCGCTGATTTAGCGGCAGTATTGCAAATCCTGTGTAATTTGCCGGTTCGCCCGCAGTTCAACTGCGGGCGGAAAGTCTTGCCAGGCAACTCACCACCAACTCAACACATGGAACACGCCGTAAGCTAAATTCGCCGCCACCCCGAGCCACGCCAGGCCGCACCACACTACCGGCCACACGCCTTCGTACGAGACCCACTGCCCCGTCCCGTCCACGTCGAGCGGATAGCGCAGCGGCAGCGCATCTACCAGCACAGAGAGTCCTGGACTTGAGGGCAGGTACAGCACTGGCTCGTCGGCTTCGTCGCCAATTCGCTCGTTGGGCAGCGCGCTCGACGCGCCCGAATGGGTCAGGCCGTCGCTGGAGCGAAATTCGTAAGAGTACTTGATCACGGGCTGATCGTTCACCTCCATGTTGGTCGCTTTTTGCGCCAACTGGCGCGCTCCCGTGATTTCGCCATAGCGCAGCAGCATCACCTGGCGCAAGCCGTTGAGCGTGGCCCCTGCGAACAAGGCCGCGCCAACCACTGGAAAGATCAGCGTGAACACCACAAACCATCCAAACGTCGAGCGGCGCGCTCCTTCCAGGCGGGCCACGCTGGGCTTGCTGGGAACGTACCAGGCCGTGGCCTGCTCGCCTTCGCTCCACCGCCGCCCGGTGGAATAACAGTGCGCGGCGACCGTCTTTTCGTCGGGCGTCCTGAAAGTGAAATGATACTTGTACACTGGCGTGTCGTTCTCTTCCGAGTTGGTTCGGATCACCTGCGTCACGGTTGCCTCGGCGGTGGTTGTGGAATGCGCCAGCCGCCACTCGTCAACCGGGTTCAGATCGCCCACAAAGACCCACACGAATACCATGCCCAACACAAAGAACAACGCCCCCATGCCGCCAACGATGCCCAACATGGCCGAGCACATCACCGGCAGAGGCACCCAGCGGGGCGGCGGAACCAATTGCGTAATGCGGCTAGATAACACACTACACCTCCCTAGACCTTTTTCCCGATAATGTATTGTACACTGGCAGGGCGGACCAGACAAACCAGGCCGCGCCTTGCCCCGTCAGCCAAATGTCAGCCGGCTTTCCTTGACATCTGGTATCCAGGATTGTATAATTGTCTACAACAATTAGTACAATCACGAGAGAGGCCAATGCACATAAAGATAGATGTTCAAAGCGGTGCGCCCATTTACATTCAAGTCGTCGAGCGCATCAAGCACCTGATTGCCACCGGCGAACTAGAACCGGGCGCTCAATTGCCAACGGTGCGACAACTGGCGCAAGAACTCGTCGTCAATCCCAACACCGTTGCGCGCGCGTACACCTTGTTGGATCAAGCTGGCATCATCTCCACCCAACAAGGGCGCGGCACCTACGTGCGAGAGCATCCTGACGAGAATGGCCTGGCGCGTATGCGCGAAGAAAAACTGGGCGTGTTGGTTAACCAGATGATCGTCGAGGCGCTTAGCCTGGGTTACGTGCTGGACGAAATCTGTAAGGAATTTGAAACAACTGTGCGTCAATGGCGTAAGGACCGCCGTTGACCAAAAGATAAGGAGCTAACCATGGTTAAAAGTCGTAGCAAATCAGATAGTGCGCAAACTGGCGCTCAAAGCACGCACGTCAATGCAGTAGCGATCACGGTGTTTCTGGTGCTGTTAATTGTTTCACTCGGCGCATTGCCCATCCTGGATTCGTTCGGTTGGCCGGATTGGGCTCTCGTCTTGCAGCTGGTCATATTGAATTTGATCGGCCTGTACGTGCTGTTTGCTTTCCAGATAGCCAAGCAATGGGAAAAGACGGTGGTGTTGCGTTTGGGCAAGTTTCGCGGCCTCAAGGGACCTGGCGCGTTTTGGATCATCCCGCTGGTAGACAGCATCCCGATGTGGATTGACCTGCGCGTGATGGTGACGCCCTTTGCCGCCGAAAAGACGCTCACCAAAGATACGGTCCCCGTCAACGTAGACGCGGTGCTCTTTTGGGTAGTGTGGGACGCCGAAAAGGCCGCGCTGGAAGTTGAAGACTATCGGACCGCCATCACCTGGGCGGCGCAGACGGCGCTGCGCGATATTATCGGCAAGATGATGCTGGCCGATATCCTGGTGGGGCGCGAAATGATTGATCACGAACTGCAACACATTATTGACGAACGCACCACGCCGTGGGGCGTGAGTGTGCAGAGCGTAGAAATCAGAGACATTGTCATTCCGCAAGAACTGGAAGACGCCATGTCCCGCCAGGCGCAGGCTGAACGCGAGCGCCAGGCGCGCGTGATCCTGGGCGAAAGCGAAAAGCAAATCGCCGCAAGCTTCCGCGAAGCCTCGCTGGCATATGCCGACAATCCCACCGCATTGCACTTGCGCGCGATGAACATGCTGTTTGAAGGGTTGAAGGAAAAAGGCGCGCTGGTGATTGTCCCCTCGAGCGCCGTGGATACCATGAACCTGGGTGGCATGATGGGCACGGTGTCGGTGGCGTCGCAGACGCTGCGCGGACACGAGCAGGAATAATAAGCATTACCCTTGCAAAGGTGACTAACCTTTGTCAACATAGGGCATCCTGAGCTTGTCGAAGGATGCCGTCCGCGCACGGTTCGACAAGCTCACCGTGCTAAAGTTGACACAGATGGTGACTAACCTTTGCAAGGGTACCAGAAGGTGTGACGATGAAAACGTGGGAATATCGCGTGGTGAGTTGGGGCGGAACCTTTAGCGGGCCCAAGGACGAAGAGTTGGAATCCGAGTTGAACGCGCTGGGACAAGAGGGCTGGGAAGCGGTGGCCATGCGAGCGCACGAGAATAGCAACAAGGTTACCTTTATTCTCAAGCGCCCGTTGTCTGAGGGCAGTCCCCGGCAAACTAAACATTGGGCAGCGTGGTAAATGGTCATCGCAGGTACAGCTGCTTGCGCACTATTCATCTAGGAGCTTGTCGGAGAGGAACTCGTTTGTAGTGCGCGCTTCAGCGCGCTGAAGCGCGCACTACGAGCGTACCCACCCGCTCTCCGGCAGCCTGCTAGGGATGCGGAAGAAAATAATTATCCCAATGTCGCCGCGTAGGAGCGCCTTTCCTGTCTAGCCGCCAGGCTGGCAGGCGCGACTATCGCGCACAAAGGGCGCTCCTACGGGAATTTTGGGACAGTCTATTTTTTCCACGCCCCCTACGCGAGTGGCCTGGCGCTGGTACAGATAAACCATTGAGGGTCTCCACTCAATGCAACAATCTACTCGATCATACGGGGTAGATACATCGCCGGCGGGCTGAGAGATAGCACGGGCAACGTACTTACCATCCTCTCTATCTTGCCAGATAAGCCGAAGGCGGTTACAATAGCGCCTGGCATCTGTACATGCCCCAACAGATTAATCTTGGAGAACAAGCTAGAATTTATGCGAACCATTGTGGTGATTCCCACTTTTAACGAACGTGATAACATTGTGCGATTAGTGCCGGACCTGATGGCGTTGGGCGACTTGCACGTCGTCGTGGTGGATGACAATTCCCCAGATCAAACAGGGCGACTGGTAGATGAGATGATGACCCGCTACGAGCGCCTGCACGTCATTCACCGTCCCGGCAAGCTGGGGTTGGGCACGGCGTACATTGCCGGCTTCAAGTACGCGCTCGAGGCTGGCTTTGATTGCGTCCTCACTATGGATGCGGATTATTCTCACCAACCCCGTTACGTGCCCGATGTCATCGCCGCCACCCAATCCGCCGACCTGGTCATTGGCAGCCGTTACGTGTCCGGCGGGCGCGCGGTAGATAGCCCCTTTGCCCGCCGCTTGCTCAGCCGCGTCGCAAACTTGTTTGCCAAGCTGGCCTTGGGGCTTGAGGCGCGAGATTGCACGGCCGGCTTTCGCTGTTATCGGCGCCGGGTGTTGGAATCGGTTAACCTGGACACGATTTTTTCCAATGGCTATTCTTTTCTGATCGAGATGCTATATATTGTGCAGCGCGGCGGATGGCAAGTGACCGAAGTGCCGATACAATTTATGGATCGCCGGCAGGGCGCGTCCAAGGTGTCGCGGGCCGAGATTTACAAAGCGATCTACACGGTGGTGCGCCTGTCTGTCAACGGCGCGCGCTGAGTGTTAAACCGAACCGATTATCCCGCTCTGCTCACCGAGGGTCATTGTGGAGTACATCGCCTGTAACCTGTGTGGTTCAACGACGGCCCGTGTTCGTTATCCTTGCACAGTCAACGAAAACGACCCGCCGCGGACAATTGACGCCTTTCGCTGCACCAGCTATGGTTACGGCCGCCATCACACCATTGTTCAGTGCGAGCGGTGCGGCCTGGTGTATACCAATCCGCGCCCGGATTCGTGCGATTTGCTGGAAAGCTACGAGGCGGTGGAGGATCCTCTGTATATCCAGGAGCGCGAAGGGCGTGTATTGACCTTTACGCATCACCTGGTGCCGCTGGAAAAAATCACCGGCCCCGCCATGGGGCGCAAATTGCTGGACGTGGGATGTTACACGGGTGTATTCCTGGACATTGCGTCGGCCAACGGCTGGGACGCCTGGGGGATTGACCCCTCGCGCTGGGCCGTCGAACAGGCGCGGGCGCGCGGTTTGAACACTCTGGAGGGCACGCTCGAATCGGCGGATTTCCCGGCGAATTTTTTTGACGTGGTAACGATGTGGGACGTATTCGAGCACCTGACCAATCCAGCGCAGACGCTGCGCCGGGCATGGCGCGTGCTTCAGCCGGGCGGCTTGCTCGTTATCCACACCATGGATATTGATAGTCTGTTCGCTCGCGTCATGGCCGGCCGCTGGCCGTGGTTGATGGAAATGCACATTTACTATTTTTCCCGCCGTACCTTGCGCGCTATGCTTGAAAAAAACGGATTCCGGGTTGTTTCCATCAGGCCCCAGGGGCGTTATCAGACGTTGGAATACCTCGGCACGCGGGTCACGGCCTTGTTCGGCCCGGCGCTGGGACGCCCCGTGGAGTGGGTAATTCGCTCGCTGCGCCTGGGCCGGATGACGACGCCGATCAATCTGGGTGATTTGATTACGGCCTATGCGTGGAAAGACATAACAAAAACAAAATGACAACGACCAGTGTGCCGCCAGGAGATCGTCCCTCTCGCTTTGGTTTGGGCATTGACCATTTGTGGCTCGCCATTGTTCTGGCCGGTTTTGGGTTCTACACCTCGCTCGTTCCACTCCCGCCGAATGACTTTTGGTGGCACCTCAAAATCGGCGAGATCATTTACACCAGCGGGACAATTCCCCAGACGAACATGTTTGGCTGGACGCTCGCGCCCGATTTCCCCTTCACGTATGGCGCGTGGTTGGGAGAATACTTGTTTTATGTTTTGTACCGTTGGGGAGAAATGCCGCTCGTTATATTTACTCGCACTGTGCTGGTGATGAGTGCGTTTGGGTTGGTAGGGTACCAGGCGCACCGGCGGAGCGGGTCGTGGCGCATTGCGGCTCTGGCGGTGGTTTTGGCGTGCTCGATGGCGGCCAACAATTTGATTGTGCGCCCGCAGAACTGGTCGTGGCTCGTGTTCATGATCTTTTTGATCTTGTTAAGCTCGTATTCAGACGGGCGAATTAAAGGCCGCTGGTTACTGCTCTGCCCGCTCCTCGTGATCTTTTGGGTCAATGCTCACGGCGCGTTCATTCTTGGCCCGGTGATGATGGGCATTTTTTTCGTGGGTGAGGCCGTGCGGACAGTGCTCCAGTTGCCGGGAGCGCGCCCCTGGAAAGCAGTGGCGTGGATAGGAGTAGTGGGAGGGTTGACCATTTTGGCGACGGCGGTCAATCCGCAAGGGATCGGCATTTTTGCCTACGTCAAAGACCTCATGACCGACCGGCCAAGCCAACAATTGATCGTCGAGTGGCAATCGCCGACTCCCGAAGGACCGGCAAATATAACATTTTTCGTCAGCATTCTTGTGACGATGGCGGCGCTGGCTTATTCTCGCTATCGCCTGACGCCAACAGATTTGCTGTTAGTGACGGGGTTTTTGTGGTTGGCCTGGAGCGGGCAGCGATACGTGGTCTGGTTCGGGTTTGTAAGTATGCCGGTTTTGGCCCAGGCCCTCAGCCAGCTTGCACTGCCCGCCGTCTGGCAAAAAAAACGCGAGTCGCTAACGGCAGCGCCGTCCAGAAATATGTTGAACGCGATCCTGGCCATATTGATTTTCGCGCCGGTGGTATTAGTTCAGCCGTGGCTTGTCGAGCGCGTACCCCTGCCGCCGAGCTATTGGAAGTTGGTGTGGCGAGGCGCGCCGGCCGGGCCCCTGCTTTCCGTTCAAACGCCGGTGGCAGCGACGGATTACTTGAAACAACACCCCGGCGGCAAACTGTTTAACGAAATGGGCTACGGCAGCTATCTCATTTGGGCCATGCCCGAGCAGGGTGTTTTTATTGACCCGCGCGTGGAACTGTATCCCTTCGAGCAGTGGCAGGACTATATCAAGATCGCCAAAGGCAATCGCTACAATGAGTTGCTGGCAAAATACGGCGTGGATCGAATCGTGCTCGACGTCGAAAAACAAACAGACCTGGCCGAGTTGTTAGAGCTTGACCCATTGTGGCGCAAAGAATACCAGGATCAGCATGCCCAGATTTGGATCAAGAGTTCCGAGTGAAAATGGCGGCGTAAGGGTCGTGGTAGATCATGCGCCAGTTGGGTGATTGGCTGGCCGCTTTGACAAGCTCTGGCTGCGACGTGGTGCTCAGCATCAACGTCCGGATGCCATACTGATCCAGCCGCTGCTCCCAGTTATATTGCGCCCACGCAATTTCAATATAATGCAGCCACACAGCGGTCGGATATAATTCGATGCGCGGGTCAATAAAGACCTGATACTCCGTATGCGCTGTCCAGATGAGATAACTGCCGAACATCATGTCGTTAAAAATCGGTTGTGGGGGATGCTCTTGCAGCAAAAAGCGCGTCGCCTCGACGGGGGTTTCCGGAGAAATCAGGCTGGCTTTGGCTTCGGGCAAAGGCAGCATGGGCTTGAACCACGGCAGCGAAACCAGCGCCCCGAACAAGATCAGACCGGCTAAAAGATAATTGAGCGCCGCTTGCCCCGCGCGCCGAGGCGCTGCCTGGCGTTCGGCGGGTGGCCGCGCTCGCGCCACGGTGTGCTGGAATTGTTCGGCCACAAGCGGCAAATGTTCGGCCCACATCGGCGCCATCACAATGCCAAACCACACAATGCCGCGCGAGGTATTCAGTCCCAACACCGCAAACGACAGGAAAGTCAAAAGCTGAAACAGCGTGGGCCGGCGTGGAGAAACTGCCAGGAGCGCCGCGCTCAACAGCAAGCTGGCGAGAAAAATGCCGCCGTGAAGCGAGTGGAAGGAGGGCGGCGCCCATTCCATGGCCAGGGTGCGAAAGATAGGATGGCCGGCCATGGTTCCAAGATAGGCAATCGTCCCGACTCCTTGGGGATTGACAAAGCACGCCAGGGTTGAGGCCAGGAGCGTCAGGGCGGGCGGCGTCAGGCATTTAGGCTCCAATCGCCCCGTTCCAGCAAGTGCGGGTTGGAGGATTAGCCAGATTGCATCAACCAACCAAATTCCCACCAACCCCACTCCCAACAGAAAAGACCCGTGACTGTTGACCCACACCACGATGCACAAAGGAGGAATGATTAACCATTGCCAGTGAGGGCGCCAGCGATATTCGTATATCGCCAGCAGGATCAGGGCCGCCAGCGAGAAAGCAATCACCTGGGTGCGAACGTTCCAGTCGTTAAAGCCGATGGCGGCGGCGGCAAAGGAGCACAGCGCCGCCGTCCGCCAACTGTGACTCGACCGCCAGCACAGCCACAACACCAGCGCATAGGCGGCGGTGATGATGGCGCTGTGAGTGAACACGACCAGCGGCGCCCCGCCCGCGGCGTAGGCTATATACAACACAGATTCCATGAGCCAGAACGCCCAATAAAAATAGGGCCTGCCGGCGGCCGTGAAGGAGAATGTGTCTACGGCAGGAATGTGCCCTGTGGTGACAATTTCCCGGCCGGCCTGGATGTGCCACCAAAAGTCGTGAGGGCGAATGGGATGCGTGTTCAAAAAAGCAAACACACCCACCAGCACCGCCAGGCCCCACAGGTGTTCGACAGACAAGCGACGCGAGAGGCGTTCAAGCGTTATTGCCAATTTCCAGCTCCTTCCCAGAACGTGCGCCTGATTAGCATATCATATTTTTAGAGATAAGGGAAATATCAACTTGTTGCGGTTGACCGATTGGCTTGCATCGTTTATACTGATGCATGCGCGGGCGCCGCGCCAGAGGGGCTTTGCGCATCTGTAAACTATTGTGGTATACTTGCATTAGCCGGGGGCGTTCACGACAAGACAGTTAACGAGGGGCGGCCTGCATGCAGCGAAAAATCAACGTGATGATAGTAGATGACCATCCCGTCTTTCGCCAGGGATTGCGCGACGTGTTAGCGTCGGAAAATGACCTTCGAATCGTCGGCGAGGCCGGCGACGGCGAAGAGGCATTGCGATTGGCGCTTGATTTGTTGCCCGACGTCATTGTCATGGACGTGAACATTCCAGGGCTGAACGGCCTGCAGGTCACCCTCAAGCTGCAGCAAGAACGCTCGCCCAGCAACATCCTCATGCTTACGGCCTACGATGACGCCGAACAAGTTTTCCATGCCATCCGCGCCGGCGCCAACGGGTACTTTCCCAAAGACATCATGCCGCACAAACTCGTCGAAGCCATCCGCCACGTCAGCCGCGGCTATTACGTGATTGGCGACACGGTGATGGATCAGGCGCAGCTCGCCACGTGGCTGCTCAAGGCAACCGAGCGATTTGGGGGCGAAGGGCTGTTGGGGACAGACGAGTCGTTCGTGTCATTATCGCCCCGCGAAATGGAGATTCTTCAGTGCATTACACGCGGAATGAGCAACAAAGCCATCGCGCACCGTTTAGGCATTAGCCACCAAACCGTCAAAAATCACATGACGGCCATTTTGCACAAGCTAGACGTAGCTGACCGCACCCAGGCAGCCGTCTATGCGCTGCGGCGCGGGTGGGTTCGATTGCAGGATACACACTCGCCTTCTTCTTTGGTGGTGTCCGGCGCCGAGAATGAATCCATGCCGCCAGACATTCAGGAGTAATCTGCCGTGATTAAGCAAACTGATAATGAAGCGCCCCTCTCTCCTTTACAACAATTCACCGAAGAGACTCGCAAAGAATACGACCAGGTGCAGCGCGAACTACGAGAAATAGATATCCTGATCCAGCAAACCAGCTCCGAAGTAGACAAGCTGGCTCAACGCAACGCCCAGGTGAACAACCGGCTGCGCCAGATCGAGGCGACGTTCGACACCGTTCCCCGCCCGGATATCCAGGAGGTCTACACGTCCGTTTTGGACGCTCAGAAGCGCCTCTTCATGATGCGCGGCCAACTGGAAAAATTGCAGAGCGACCAGCAGCACCTCCAGCGCTACGTCAATCGCCTCATCCGTTTTCTCGAGGTAACGCCAGGCGCAGAAGCCCTCCCGGATCAAGCGACGCCCCAAGAGACGTCGGGGCAAATGTTGCCGGTGGTGCGCATCATCGAGACCCAGGAACAAGAACGCCAGCGTTTGGTGCGCCAGCTTCACGATGGCCCGGCGCAGTCGCTGACTAACCTGATCTTGCAGGCCGAAATCTGCGAGCGCCTGTTCGATAGCGACGCGGCGCGCGCGCGCGCCGAGCTGGGCAGCCTGAAAACAGCCGTCGTCAGCACCTTTCAAAAAGTGCGCGAGTTTATGGTTGATTTGCGCCCAATGATGTTGGACGATCTGGGCCTGATTCCCGCCCTCAGGCGATACGTGGATACATTCAACGAAAAGAGCGGCGTGCCCACCGCGCTGGCGCTGACCGGCGCGGAGCGGCGATTAGCCTCGTATAAAGAGGTCACAATTTTCCGGGTCGTCCAGGAGCTTTTGAACAACGCTCGCCAGCACGCCCACGCCACCCGTATCCAGGTGACCTTGGATATGGACGATACATCTGTGCGGACCTCTGTGGAAGATAATGGCGCGGGGTTTAATCCTCAAGAGGCGCTCGTCGCCGGCAGTCCACACAAGACCATTGGGCTGGTTGCCCAACGCGAGCGCATCGAAATGTTGGGCGGCCAGCTCCACATCGAAAGCGCCGCCGGGCGCGGCACCCGCGTGAGTTTTGAATTGCCTGTGAATGATTGAAACGGCCTACTCATTTTATGACCAAAGTACTATTGCGCGGCAGATGGAATGATGCTACAATCTAGCTGCTTTCATAGAAAATTATATGATAGAAGGGAGGTGAAAAGCAATGTTGTACTTGCCCCGTGAAGAAGGACAAGGTTTGGTGGAGTATGCTCTGATTCTCGTCTTGGTGGCCATCGTCGTTATCGCGATCTTGACCCTGTTGGGCGGCCAGGTTAACACCGTGTTCAGCCAAATCACCAGCGGTCTTTCATAATTTTCGGTCTATTAGTTTTTTATAAAAGAGCCTATCTCAGATAGGCTCTTTTAGTTTGCGTCGGCCATTGTTGGCAATTGTTTGAAAAACGGCTATAATAAAACCGTGCGCAACGCGTGACGTGTCCTCCAGGGTTGAGAGACGTGCAAAGGGGATATAATGCAGAATGAAACAGACCGCCGCCGCGAATATTCAGAGTTGATGGATCGAGGCTTGCGCGCCACAGTTGACGGGGATACGATGCAGGCCCTGGATATGTTTCGGCGCGCCCTGACGCTGGCTTCGAATGATGCAGAAAGAGCGCATACCAGGTGCATGGTGGGCCGCTGTTATGGCACCATGGGCGATTTCAAATCGGCCGAAATAGCCCTGATGGAAAGCCTGCAACTGGCCAGCGGCATACCGACGGCGCTGGGGCGGGTCAAGTTCGAACTTGGCACGGTGCGCTGGCAACAGGGGCAACTGGATGCCGCCAAACAATTCTTGTCTCAGGCGGTGTCCGAACTACGGGGGTGCGGCGATCACGTAACGTGGCTGCGCGCGCTGGGCAACCTGGGGCTGGTGCTGCAAGGACGCGGCGAGTACCAGGCCGCCATCACCACGATCAAATCTGCAGTGGAATTGGCTGAAAGCACGAGCAATTGGCCCTATCTGTCCATCAATCTCAGCAACCTGGGCGAAGGCTATCAGGAATTGGGCGATTTGAACAAGGCGCGCGAACTGCACGAACGCGCCCTGGCCGTAGTGCGCGAACACGGACTGGGCGAAGGGGCGCAGATTGACCTGGTGCGCAATCTGGGCGTGGATTTGCTTGGCCTGGGACAGGTGGATCAGGCTGTGCAAGTGATAGAACAGGCGCTGGCGCTGGCCCGCCGGCATCATCGCCACGACCTGGAACTGCAAGTGCTCCATTCACTGGGCGAGGCTTACCTGGCGCGCGGCGAGTGTGACCGGGCCAAGGCAATCGCTCTGCAACTGATCGAGGCTGCGGATGGAATTCCCAGCCGCCTGGCCGGCGCGCGGTTGATCTTGGGGCGCTGCTACCTGGAGCAAAACAACCCCCAGCAAGCCATCTTGTCTTTGAGCGCCGGGTTGATAGATGCGCAAACCTGCTACAGCAAACTGCTCATTTTGCGCCTGCACGCCGCGCTGGGGCAGGTCGTCACGCACGAGGCCATTGCCCAGGTGCACCGCCGCATTGCCGCCGAGTTGGTTCAACAGATTGCCGATGCGCTGGACGACAAGGCTCTGCGCGACAGTTTTTTGCAGTCCCCGCTGGCCCGTTCGGTTTTGTGACCAACGTTGGCCTGGACATTTATCCAGCATTTTTTGTAATTTATGGGCGGAAGGCCCAATGGGTGAACTGCTTCTCCTCAAGATGTGGGTGTAAAGGTCACGAGCACAACATTAATCGGGCCGGGCGTGTTGCCGCCCTCGCGGACAGGGTGCAGCAGCCTGACCCAGGGGATTGGGGCCTGCGCGTCCGTTCTCGGCTTCCGGGTGCGAAGCGGGGCCAGGGTGGGCGCCGGCGCAATGGGCGCAGAGCTATTCGTCCGCACCTGGCGCGGGCGTGACGAGAGCCCCACCTCACCATTGTTATAGTAGACGCAGACTCATCCTCCCCACAAAGATCCCTAATTTTTCTCCATCATCGAGGAAACTGCCCATTCTGCACCATCTTCTACCCGGAGAACCCATAGCTTTATTTCACCAAAACCATCGTCGTTCCAATCTTCCACACGTCCATAGGCCAGATACTGACTGTTTGGCGACCATACCAGGGACATGATGAGTGGGGCTCTAAACTCTGAGAAAGTTGCTACAGTCTTTGTTTCAATATCTAAGAGATTTATTTGGTTCGGCTCGGCATAGCCGCCACTCAGGTAAGCAAGAAGCTTTCCATCTGGGGACCAGGATGGCATCACGTTCGGGTTGAATCCTTCCAACACTTTAGTCTCTTTACGAGTTTGCACATCCAACGTATAGATCTGATACTTTCCTTCACGTTTCGACATAAATGCTATATGCTGACCATCAGGAAGCCAAACTGATTGCGGGACCGAGGTCAGATTGTTGAGCAGTTGAATCACAGTACCATCCCCAATGGTCACAATATAGACCCCACGGTCAGAAGTAGAGTCACTTCCCCAAGATATGGTTACAAAAACAATAGATTCTCCATCAGGTGACCAATCAAAATCCCAAACGTTTCCAATTTCAGTCAAGCGCGTGACATTGCTGCCATCTGCATCCATAATGTAAAGATTTGTGGAACGACCATCTCTTTTCGAGATAAAGGCGATGGTTTGCCCGTTCGGTGACCAGCGTGGTGAGGTGTTATATCCAGCATGGTTGGTAAGGTTGACTACTCCTGTGCCGTCACTGTGTATCACGTAGATATCTTGTTCCGAGCTATCACGCTCTGATGTAAAGGCAATTCGTGTTCCATCGGGTGACCAGGCAGGACTAAAGTCCCCCATCAAGTTGTCTGTCAATTGCCGACGGTTACTTCCATCAACATTTGAAATACAAATCTCTAGCAGCGTAAGGCTATCAGACCCAGAATAAGGTCCTTGGTAATCGTGACTCCAATCTATTTTGCTCATTTGGGGACGAGTGCAAACAAATACCATTCGCATGTTATCAGGAGCCCAAGAGGGAAACCTATCCTCTGGTTCCAGGAATCTAGGCCCGCTACATGCGGAGGCGATAGATAAGAAAGCACAAGTCAAGCAAAACAAAAGCCACTGTAAGCACTTGTTCATTTGCCTCACTACCACCAACTCCTTGTTCCACTAGTCAATCTGGGGAGAAAGGGTGTCTTATCACCGCATACACACCCTCGACCTCAGTTTCCCGATAAAGCCTATCAAAAGGACGATCTTGCCACCACCATCTCCCATTTCGCGAAGAATGTACTGCAGAGTTTGTCAAATTTGAGAACTGACGAGGCCATTGGCGGGGCTCATTGCACGAGATACAAGATTGCCCAAGAGGAACCAATCTAGGCTCCCACCGATTCCACCACGTCTGAAACCCATCGCCGTTTCTATACTCTGCGCTAAAGACATTGCGAGATTCTTCCTTGCCCACAACCTTACACAGCCTAAAGATCTCGTCTAAAACATTTCTGTATTCTTCGCCTTCTATCCTCTTGGTAGCAAAGTACAGGCTTATCAGATTGGATGGTAGATCCTCTTCGGAAAAGTATGAGTTCCAACATCGCGCCGTTCAACGTCCTCAGAATGTTCGACGAATATACCCCATGCAATTTGGAATAAAAGGGGGGAACGATTATCAAGGTTAGATTCGGGCACAACCGCAATGTCACTTACCCAGGGAACGATAATACCTGGCATCCCACGGAACGATGTGACTCTGACCCCTCTCTCGCCAGTCCAGTCAGGGTATACACTCCAATCCACCCTGGCCTTGAGACGGGAAAATATGGTATGGGCCAAGCTTGTCTCACCCTGCAGGCCTGATAATGCATGAGACCAGTCTATCCAACCACAATTGCAAGAATACTGATAATAGTTCTCAGATCCAAGTTCTCCTCTTTGTAGAAGTCTTTCTACACCCTCGCGGAGATCGCCAACTTCATTTATGTTTGCGGGTCGGAAACCTGAAGGATCAACAAGGTTAATAGGGTTACACTTTACATAGTTCCACCCGTTCATTGATCCTGGCTGTAGTATGTTTCCTGCCCACATATCCCGCGACAAGAAAATGCCCAGCCCCGGCTGATACATCCTCGCCCTGAGGAACACCAACCCCGTGGCCTCGTCGCGCATCTCCCCTGTGTACCCAAAGGGACTTCCACCATCCTCACCCAGCGGCACTCCGTATGGATCAAAACTGCGCGCCGCAATCACGTTGCCCGCCGCATCCATTTCTTGCCGCACGGAGTTGAGCCCATCCCGCCCGGAGAGGTAGGTCCATCCTTCGACTCCTCCTTCGGCTTCGCTCAGGATGCCGTCGCCGTCGTAACTTGCCAGGGGCGAGTCTCCCAGGCCATAGAGGTAGTAGGTCTTGTTGCTCGTTGCTTGCTTCTCGGCCAACACGGTTACGAGCGGCGCGGCCAGGTCGAGCAAGTATTTCGTCTTTACGCCATTGATGGTTTGCTTGGTGCGTGCGCCATCGCCGTTGTAGGCGGCGCTCCAGGTTAGGCCGGTTGCCGTGATGCCGGTCAGGCGGTTGGCCGCGTCGTAGGTGTAGTTCTTGCTGCCATCGCTGAGCAAGTTGCCGTTATTGTCCCAAGTATACGTCTGACCGTTCACGCTTGTCAAGCGGTTGGCGGCGTCGTAGGTGTAGGTAGTGACAACGGTATCCGTGATCGTCTGCGTGTAAGCGGTGCGGTTGCCAACCTGATCATAGGCATACTCGAACAACTCGCCAGTGGAATAGTCGGCCTGCGTCAGGCGGTAGAGCGAATCATAAGTATACGTAATGGTGCGTACGAGAGTGGGCGGCGGCGTGCGGAAATCGGTCTCGTTCTACTCCATCCAACGAGTGAATCACTGATGCACTGAGAAAAATGAGCACACTGATTGTGCGTTTCAGTGTGCTCACCTCGCTCAGTGATTCAGTGATTTTACCGGCTGGCGCTTTGCTCTCCCACAGGGACCCCCCTTTCCCGCTCGCTTTGCTCGCGGGACAGGCGGTCGCAAGACGGTTTGGGCGATACAGCAGGCGCACGCGCCAATTGCCTGTACCTGAGAGCCTATGGAGGCGCCATTGGCGTAGGTGTTGATTCTGGAATTGAAGTGGCTACAGGTAGCCACTCCTTGAACTGCCCCTCTTTTTCCCACCATTCTCGAACCGCAATAACAAGCAATGAATCACCTTTGGCATTTGCACCATATCCAATTGAATCTGCACCCGAAATTTCTCCCGTAATTCGAGCTATTGCCATCGCAGAGTTAATAGCAAGTATCTTGTCATCCAGAGCATCTTGTTTGTAGAGAATACTAGCTAGGGCAGGAACAGCCGTAGTGTCGCCTATCGCCCCCAGCGCCTTTGCGGCATTTCTTCGAATTTGTATGCCATCATCATTCTGTAGAGTATCAATTAACGCCGGTATTGCTTGCCATGCACCCGGTCCAATTTTGCCCAACGCATCTGCGGTCACACGCCGAACCTCGTAACGATCGCTGCGGAGGGTCTTGATCAAAGCAGGTACCGCCGGTTCGGCCTTTGCCCCCATATTACCTAATGCCAAAGCGGCCGTAATATGTGCAGCTTCATTGTCACTCTGCAAAACAGCAATCAGTTCAGGTAAGGTCGCTGGCGGAGTAGGGTATTCGCTACCTTGAGTGGGAAAGCATCCCGTCAAACATAACAACAAAAGCACTAGTGTTAACTTTTTTGCACACACGTTATGCCACATGAACCTCTCCTCTCTCACGATGATCTGCTGTTATGGATGCGGGCCATTGAAGCCCCAATAGATCAATTTCGGTCCCTCAACATTACTCTCCATAAACCAAGTAAAATTCTTTTCGACAAATATTCCCTCGCTTTCCAACCAGTAAGCCTTAAAATCGAATTCCCTTGCCCTACCTGCATCCGCCAGGGATTTTGCCCAGGCATCAGGTATATACACATTGAGTATGCTTAGAGGTATAAGCGGTGTTCTCTTGCCGGGAAACCATTCATATTTGTCTTTGATAGAGTAGAATGCAGTATAATTAATCATATACCCTTCAGTGGAACCGCCATAAGGATTACTACACACCTGTCTGCCTGTAGCTATAAAAGATCCATCTACAGCAAAATGCCCCCAGGCTCCCCAGTAGTCTACATTCCAAGGACGAATTCTCTCTTTACCGCCACCTTGGTAATAGTGTGAATCCCCTTCAAGATCCGCGCGTGCCGTAAAAAAGATACTGCTACTAGGCTGCATGTAGTTGACCAAGAAATCGTGAAGTAGTGGGAATACAATATCAGGTTCATCGGATGATGCACTTTCCCGAAAATACTTGGTAGCTCTCAAAATACCACCATCGGATGGCAATGGGTCGTGGGAATGCAATGGAAAAACCATATCGCCACTGCCTTCTAAGAAGTGAAGCAACATCTTGGTCACTGTAGGGCACAACCCAGTACCGCGGCAAGTATATGCTATTCTATAGTAAATCTGCTCACGAGCATCCAGTATCGATTCTCGAGTATCCGAGCTCACGCTCCAAATATCTTGATTCGCCAATTTGCAAAGTTCGATGCCTCCCAAGAAAGGAGGCCAGAAACTACAATTGGTATTGGTTCCCAGATCTTCACCTTCCGCCCAGCGACCGCTAGGATCCGTGAGTAAAATAGGGTTATTGGCCGCATAAGAGAATCTGTGCAGTGTGTTGGGTCGAGATGGATTCCCATCCCAAGGGTCGGGAGAGAGAAACATTCCCAATTGCGGCTGATACATCCTCGCCCTGAGAAACACCAACCCTGTGGCCTCGTCGCGCATCTCCCCCGTGAACCCAAACGGGCTTCCACCATCCTCACCCAGCGGCACGCCGTAGGGGTCAAAGCTGCGCGCGGCAATCACGTTGCCTGCCGCATCCGTCTCTTGCCGCACGGAGTTCAGCCCATCCCGCCCGGAGAGGTAGCGCCACGCGCCATCGTAGCTTGCCAGGGGCGAGTCTCCCAGGCCGTAGAGGTAAGTCTTGCTGCTCGTTGCTTGTTTCTCGGCCAGCACCGTCACCAGCGGCGCGGCCAAATCCAGGGTATAGGTTATTGTTTCGACGTTGATGACTTGCCGCACACGCGCCCCGTCGCCGTTGTACGCAAAGCTGACGGCTGATTGCTGACCGCTGACCGCTATCAGCCGGTTGGCCGCGTCGTAGGTGTAGTCTTTTCTGCCATCATTCAAGAGATTCCCGTTATTGTCCCAAGTATACGTGTGACCGTTCACACTTGTCAAGCGGTTGGCGGCGTCGTAGGTGTATACGGTCACAACGGGCGTGGTGATCGTCTGCGTGTAGGCGGTGCGGCCTGCCCGCCGAAGGTGGGTTGCCAACCCGGTCGTACGCGTACTTGAACCACTCGCCGGTGGAATAGTCGGCGCGCGTCAGGCGGTAGAGGGGATCGTAGACATACGCGATAGTGCGCACGACGGTGGGCGGCGGCGTGCGGAAATCGGTCTCGTTCTACCCGTGCCGGGCACTACGCATCCGTTCCACGGGATGTGGATCTCCCTACGGCTTCGCCTGGGACTCCCTTTGGTCGCACCGCTGGCAGTTTGCCCAAGACGGCCTGCCCGCCGCAGGTGGGTTGGGGCGATACAGCAGCTGCACGCGCCAGCCTGCCCGCCGCAGGTGGGTGGTAGGGTGTATCGGGTTGCATGCCAGTCACCTGGTGCGTAGGGTCATTCAGTTCTCGGGCAGGATGCCCAGGAGAGCGAGCAGCCCAGGGTTGCGCAGCCAAACGGCGGCAGGCGGCTGCGAGATTGGTTTCGCCCGCAAGACGTAGGAGGCCAATGGCGGTGTTGCGTAGAGCCGCCATCACCTGCGGGATGCTACCGGAGCGCACCTGAGAACGATCTTCGTCAAAGGTCACATCCCGCACCCAGTGAGATTTGTTCTCGATGTGCCAGTGCTCTCGCACATAGTGGAGCAAGCGTTCTGGGTCAACGTGGAGAGGCAGGCTAGTGAGGCCATAGACGGTTTCCGTGCGTTGTTAGCCAGTCTTTTTGATCACGCTGGTACGGGTTAACTGGAAGACTTGGGCCAGGCCAGTTACACTAGTCATTCAAGTCCGTGCTGGTGATGATCTGGCGCTGTTCAATACGGCCGTGACCGATGTCCAGCGTCTCAGCGGGGGGCGTGGCGCATCGGGTTCAGGCGGCATCTGAAACACCAGGGCAATATCGGCCTGCACCTGCGGCTGGTTACCCTTGGCCATCAGCACATAATCGCCGCCGCCCTCTACAATGGCTTGGGCGGTCGAGCGTTGGGTATGTATGGCATCCAAGGTGAGCACGCGCCCAGTGAGGACCAGGTCTTTCAGCATGGCTTGGGCCACCGGGATCTCATTGGCTTTGTCACTCACGGCCTGTTGCCCTAGGCTCAAGCCCAAGCGATGGCTGAGGACCAAGACCCAATGTGCTTCAGGGACGCCTTGTTGGGCACTGCCGCGCAAGCGTTTGCCATCTAGGGCAAGCCCCTCGGCTGCAGCATCCGCTGGCGGCAAGCTTGCCAAGACCCGCTCGGCCCAGTGATTCAAGGCGGCTTCAAACTGCGCCCGATCCAGATGGCGAAAGACAGTGTGCAAGGTGCCCGCCAACGGCGTTTTCCCATGACGAAAACCCAGAGCGCGTGCCAGGGCTTGTCCATAGTTGCGTCCCCATTCCGCTATCGCACCATAGCTGTGATAGCCACACAGGATCGCGGCGGTGGCTAAAGCCAAAATGGCTGCAAGAGGATGGCGCTAACCACGCGCCTTACGGAAATCAGGAATGGTAGCAAAAACCTGGATCAAGGGAATCGTTTGGGGAGCAAACATGGTTTCACCTCGCCAATCAGAATGGGCGCAGATCATGGCATCGTTTCCAATTTTTGAAAACTGAATGACCCTGGAGCTGACCATGGGCAGCCCACTGACCTACACCGTCGCGGGCAAGGGCAGCGCCTCGTTTTACGCCCCGGCTACAAGCGGCCTGGGTGTGGGCGGCCACTGGGTAACGTACACCGCTCAAATGCATTCAGGTGGGGCGTATGGCATTGGCGTGCAAGGCGCGGTGGTCACTGTGAACGGGCAAGAGTACACCGGCACCTTAGTGCTCGTCACTTCGGAGCCGGCGTCGCTGGCTGGCTTTGGCCACACACTCGCGCCCAACTTTGCCAATCGCGTGACCATCCAGGCGCAAGACGTCAAATTGCTCGCCGGTTCGGCGTCCGCTTCGAGCCTTGCGAAGGTTTTCGACCCTTCGCAAGGCTGGGTATCCTTGAGCGCTGCGGAGGGCCTGGCGCTTTCTGGCTACAGGATCTGCCGCTGCGCACGCCTGGTGCATTACGGATCAGACAAAGCAGCCTTTGTCTACGTCCGCTTTTGCGACGTGTAACTATCCGGCCCATGCAAAACGCCCCGGTGATTGCCCCCGGGGCGTTTTACATTGAACGCTCTAGTACCCCACCATGAAAGTTTTGATATGTTGGTTCCCACATATCGTGATGCTTTGCACTTGTCAAAACTTTGGCAGGGTACTAGCAGGTTGTCGGAGGACCCCGCTCAGGCCGCCGAGGACGGTGGCCCGCACGCGCCGGGGACGGCGCGTGGAGCATCTCTCCGACAGGCTGCTATACTGGGCGCGGGCACAATCTGCAATTTTGTTGTCATTGCGAGGGTG
>CAZYXV010000009.1:0-152074 GCA_964651475.1 uncultured Anaerolineae bacterium
ATATGAGGGCAGGGGCAAGCCCTGCCACTACCCCGGATTATTGAGAAGATACGAACAAAGGGCGCTCAAGCGCCCTGGAGCAGCCTGCTTCGGCAGGCTTGGCGTTCTCAGCCTGGCGATTTATCGCCAGGCGAGACAGCATACCAACGCAAATCGCAGAACAGTAGAACCGGTTCGAGCTAACAGAAGGACAATAGCCGGAGCGAAAAGTAGCCCCGGACGCCCTTACAGCTTACGGGGTAGAGGGTGCGCCGTTCACCCATTGGGCCTTCCGCCCATAAATTGCAATTGTTCCGGTTTCGCCTGATCGTTGTGGAACTCGTTTGTAGTGCGCGCTGAAGCGCGCTCGAGCGCGCACTACGAGCGTATCCACCGCTCTCCGGCAACCTGCTAGACGCCCGAGTCGGCTGCGCGAATTTTGGAGGCCTCCTCCAGGCCGGTGTGGAGCGCTTTGCGGTTCATCTCTTCGGTGCCCTTGGGCGCGCGCGCCAGCACGGCTTTTTCGATGGCGTCTACAGGAACCACCTGGGTCAGGCCAACCAGCAAGCCCAGCGCGACGACGTTGGCGGTGATGGGTTTGCCGGTCGCTTCTGAGGCCAGGCGGGTGATGGGCACGCAGATGGCCTTATTCGTGGGGACGCGCCCGACGATATCCGAGTCCACGATGAGCAAGCCGTCCCGTTTGAGACCGTAAAAATACTTGTCGCACGCTTCCTGCCCCATCGCCAATAATACATCGGCTTCCATGACTTTGGGATAGTCCACCTCGCCGTCGCTGATGACGACTTCGGACTTGCTGGCGCCTCCGCGCGCTTCGGGGCCATAGCTTTGCGTCTGAACGGCGTTTTTCCCCGCGTAGATGGCCGCGGCTTCGGCCAGAATCAGGCCGGCCAAAATCATGCCTTGCCCGCCCTCTCCGGCCAGGCGAATTTCGTATCGGTCACTCATAGCTATATCCCTTTGATTGAAGTGGTCGGCGCGGGCTGGCCGCTGTTCCCCTGGGCGCGCGCGACGAGGGCGTCGTACAATTGCGTGTATTCCGGCTTTGCCTGATCGTTGTGGAATACGCCGCGCACAATCTTGCCCGGCTTTTCTTCCGGCTCCAGTTTTTGGGCCGCGGCTGCGGTCACGCTTTTGTCTTTGAGCGAGCGCATCATCTCGACGGCCGTGCCCAGTTTGTTGATTCGCCCAAAGGTGGTATGGCAATAACTGACGGCCTCCACCACCGCAAAGCCGGGCGTGCGGATGGCTTGCTCGATGTACTTGTCCAGTTCGACGGCGTGATACACCGTGCTGCGCGCCACGTAAGACGCGCCCGCGGCGATGGCAAGCTCGACGATGGGAAAGTTTTGCTCAATGTTGCCATAGGGCGCCGTCGCCGCTCGCATGTCTAGCGGCGTGGTCGGGCTGTACTGCCCGCCCGTCATGCCATAGATTGAATTATTGACGATGATGGCCGTGAGGCCGATATTGCGCCGCGCCGCGTGGATAAAGTGATTGCCGCCAATGGCCAGGGCGTCGCCGTCGCCCATAATGACGATGATGTGCATGGTGGGTCTGGCTATTTTCAGGCCGGTGGCAAACGCCAGCGCCCGGCCATGAGTGGTGTGCATCGTATTGAAATCCAGGTAAACCGGCATACGGCCGGTGCAGCCAATGCCCGAAATCACCGCCACCTCGTCTTTGCTCAGGCCGGTGCGGTCAATGGCGCGCACCAGCGCGTTCATCACCACGCCAATGCCGCAGCCTGCACACCACACGTTGGGAAATTTTTTGGTCTGACGCAGGTACGTATACGCCGAATGTTCTTCTCGACTCATATCCCTTTCACCCTCTATCGCCATTTTGCTCGATTGCCGCCAGGATCATTTGCGGCGTCACCATCTCGCCGTCGGCCTTGTTCACGCGCACCACTTTTTTGCGCCCCGCGACGCGTTCGACTTCTAGCACCAGCTGCCCCATGTTCATTTCTGGCACGACGATGCGCCGCGCCGCGCGGGCGACGCGATCTATCAAGCGTTCGGGGAACGGCCAGATGGTTTGGAGCTTGACCATGCCCACCTTGTGCCGCCGCGCGCGCGCCATCTTGGCCGCCTGCGCCGCCGAGCGGGCCATCGCGCCATAGGCCACGATGACCGTGCGCGCCGAATTCAAGTCGCGCTCTTCGTAGAGCTGGATATCGCGCAGGTTGCGTTCCAGCTTGCGGTTCACCCGCGCGATCCACGGGTCAATTTCATCCAGGCGCTGCGTGGGGAAACCGGCCACATCGTGGAACAGGCCGGTGATGTGGTAACGGTAACCTTCGCCAAAGTTGGCCATGGGCGGCACGTCCGAGGGCGTCTCGCCGTAAGGCTTGTACCACTCGGGCGGCACGCTGGTCGTCACGCGCTCCACGCGCTCCACGCGCTCCATATCGGGCAATTCGACCCGCTCGCGCATGTGGCCGATGGTTTCTTCGGTCAATAAAATGACCGGCGTGCGATATTTTTCGGAAAAATTAAACGCGGCCACGGTCAGGTCGAACGCCTCTCGCACCGACGAGGGAGACAGCGCGATGATGGGATGATCGCCGTGCGTGCCCCACCGGGCTTGCATCACGTCGCCCTGCGAAGGGCTGGTGGGCTGGCCGGTGCTGGGTCCCAGCCGCTGCACATTCACGATGACGCAGGGGATTTCGGCCATCGCCGCGTAGCCAATGTGCTCTTGCATCAACGAAAATCCCGGGCCGGAGGTGGCCGTCATGGCCTTTAATCCGCCCACCGACGCGCCCATGACGGCGGCCATGCTGGCGATTTCATCTTCCATCTGGATGAACTTGCCGCCCAGCTTGGGCAACTCGCGCGACATCATTTCTGCGATTTCAGTCGAAGGCGTGATGGGATAGCCGCCAAAAAAGCGGCAGCCGGCGGCCAGCGCCCCCCACGCAATGGCTTCGTTGCCCTGCATAAATTTAACTGTCACGATTCACCTCCGGGCTGCGCCTGCTCTTCCAACGATTTGACAGTGATGGCAAAATCGGGGCAGTGAGTATCACACCAATGACAGGCCGTGCATTTTTCAGCCGCGACCACGTAAGGATGTCCATTATCGTCCAGCGCCAAGACGCCGGCCGGGCAAAACGCCACGCACAGTCCGCACCCTTTGCACCACGTACCAAAGATGACCACGCGACCACGCGGCCCCCGCTTGGGGCGCTTTTCTTGCTGATCGCTTGTTACACTCGCTTCTTCAGACAACCTTCCTCCTTCAAAGTCAACATTACAAGGCGGTGATTCAACTTGCTGATTATGCGTTTGATGTGAAATGGAGCTACTTGCCCTGATTTGTCATTGCGAGCCGCCTGGAGGGCGGCGAAGCAATCCCATTGCTACGGTTAAGGAGATTGCTTCGGCGCTTCGCGCCTCGCAATGACAAGGTAGAAACTCTTTTCACATCAAACGTGATTATATCAAGCTCGCTCGCGCCTGTCAAAGGCGCGTATTTTCGCGCCAGGATAAACCGGGTGTTATGGCTCCCCCACCTCTTGCGTCATCTGGACCTGCACGGCATACGCGGCGGCCTGGGCGCGATTGGCCAGGTGCAATTTGTCCAAGATGCTCCGCACGTGATTCTTGACCGTATTTTCTGCAATGTGCAGCTTTTCGCCAATCTCGCGATTGGTCAACCCGCGCGCAATCAGATGGAGCACTTCTTGCTCGCGCTCGGTGATGGCAGTGGACGTCTGCACAGAGGGAGAGGGAGGCTCGCTGCTGCTGCGGGCAAATTCGCGCAAGAGCTTGGCGGCCATCAAGCGGCTGATGGGCGCTTCGCCTTGAACCAGCCCGCGCAGGTGCGTGAACAGTTCGTCCGGCTTGATGCTTTTGAGCAGATAGCCCATCGCCCCGGCGCGGATGGCGGCGAACAAATCTACGTCATCGTCCGAAACCGTCAACATGACAATCTGAGCGCCGTGGATTTGTTGGGTAATCAGTCGTGTCGCTTCTGGGCCATTACAGCGCGGCATCGTCACGTCCATCAAGATAAGATCGGGCTTGAGCGATTTGGCCTTCTCCAGCCCCTCCAATCCATCGCCGGCCTCGCCGACCACTTCAAAATCGGCCTGGCTGTTCAACAAGCTCGCCAGACCCTTGCGAAACAAGATATGATCATCTACCAACAAAATACGCATTGGCGGCATACTCACGTTTCCCTTTGTGCGGCGTTCAGCGGCACCATCACCGAGACGCGCGTGCCCGAACCGAGTTGGGTAAGGATGTCCAGCCGTCCGCCAATAGCCTCGGCGCGTTCGCGCATCGTCGTCATCCCAAAGTTCTTGCGGTTTTGCCCACACAACACGGCGTCCATGTCAAAGCCCTGGCCGTCGTCCTGGATGGTCACGCGCAAACGCTGGCGGTGCCTATCTAATGTGACTTTGGCCTGCTGGGCGCGGGCGTGTTTGCGAACGTTGGTGAGCGATTCCTGGATGATGCGCATGAGTTGCACTTCGACCAATGGCGCCAGCGTCACCGCGCCGGCGCCATCTATGGCCGAAAATTCCGTCTGAATGTTATTGCGCGCGCCAAAATCCAGAACGAACTCTCGGAGCATCGGCACAAAGTCCGCGCCCTTGGGTGACGTGAGACGCAGCGCCGTAATGGCTTCACGCACGTCTCGATTGGCGTCGTCAATCACCTGCGAGGCTTCGACCAATTCTTTGCGCACCTGGTCAACCTGGCCGGCCGCCAGCAGGCTCTGCGCCATGCCCACGCGCAAGTTCAAAAGCGCCAGGGCCTGGGCCAGCCCGTCGTGGATTTCGCGGCTGATGCGTTCGCGTTCTTGAACGATGACCATGTGCTCTACGCGGCGGGTCAATTGCTGTACGCGCTTTTCCATTTCGCCATACAGCTGCGCGTTCTCAATCGCCACGCCCAGCTGGTTGCCGATGGCGGTTAACAATTCCAGGTCAGCCGGGTCGTTCAAACGGGGCGTGTAACTTTGCGTGGTCAATACGCCGAGGGCGCGGTTTTGCGAGCGCAGCGGCGCGCTGGCGATGGCGCAATAGCCGTGCCGCGCACAAGCCACGCGCGTGACGCGAGGATCGCTTTCGATATCCGTGACCACCATGGGTTGAGCCGAGCGGGCGACCTGGCCGCAGATGCACTCACCCACTATCACTGTGCCCTCTTCGGCCAGAAAAGACACGGGCACTCCCACCGCCGTTTCGAGGTTGAGGCATTGCCCCTCGTCGCCCACCAGGCGGATGTGCACGGCGTCAACGCCCAACGCCTGCTTGATGTGCTCGGCGCCTTGCAGTAATACCTCATCCAGATGCAGCAGGCTGCTCAGGCAATGCGACGTTTCGTTAAGCGCCGCCAAACGCTTGGCTTGCCGTTCCAATTCGTCCGTGCGCGCCTGCAATTGGGATGTCAACGCGCTCTCGCGCTGCTGGGAGCGGCCTTGTTTCAGGATAATCGCCGCGGTCATGACAGCCAGCGCCGCCGCGCTCATCCATTTGAGTGCAATGTTATCAACGAACAGATTGGCGAGGTTTACGCCGATTGTTATCACTGCCCACGCCAGCATCCCTTGCGTGGATCTATCTAGCCGCCGCACGCTTTCTACCATAAAGACTATTATAATATCACTGTATGACTAAATCAAGGGCGGCAAAAGGCCGGGGTGCGGTTCACGTTTTCGCGCTTGTGCAGCTTGGGCCGGGTGATGAATCACCCGGCTGAGAACGCCAAGCCCGCTGAAGCGGGCTGCTCCAGGGCGATTTACGGCTACCGCCGTTCTGTGGATCGCCCTTTGCACGATTAGCCCGACGGCTTTAGCCTCGGGCGGGCAGAGTTGCGCAAGACTTTGAACCGCACCCAAAAGGCCGGGTTCAAGCCCCCGCACCGTCCCGGCAAAAACTTGACGACGCCGTAAATGTATAGTATAGTGTACAAGATAGGACGAGGTGAGTTTCTGGACCGGCTGTGCACAATCGCCCAGGCTTGCTGAGTTGCTTGGGCGACTATTTGTTAACTGGCCGCAAGAATGAATACTCGGACCTATGCGTATAAGCTTTAGTAGTATATGCAAAGGAGTGAGTCATTGACAGATTAACCGAAGGTATTGAATGGGCCTGATTCCCCATCACTGCGCAAGTTAACAAATAGTTTTTAATCGAATCCACTTTTGAACGAGTTTACAAACCTCGATCATTCTTTCTAAGGAGACATTTCCAAATGGCAAAGAAACTGTATGTCGGGAACCTCAGCTATGGTACGACAGAAACCACCTTGCGTGACTTGTTCGCTCAGGCCGGTGAAGTGGCCTCAGCCACCGTCATCACAGACCGGATGAGCGGTCGTTCCAAGGGTTTTGGCTTTGTTGAGATGGCGACAGAAGAAAGCGCTCAAAAAGCCATTGCCGATCTTAACGGCCACAGCCTGGATGGGCGGCAGATCACCGTTGCCGAAGCGCGCCCCATGCAATCGCGCGAAGGCGGCTTTGGCGGCGGCGGTGGTCGCGGCGGCCCACGCGGCAGCCGGCGCTAGTTCCCGTCTGATCAAAATAAAAAAGCGGGTAGGGAAAATCCTACCCGCTTTTTTTACCAGGAAACAGGTTTCTCTTTACCCCCCGCCAAGCACAGCCAGCAGCTTGACCACATCGCCCTCTTGCAATACGTACTCTTTATCGCGCGGCGCGTCGTTGATCAGCACTAACGCTACAATCATGGGCGGGATGCCCAGCCGCTCCAGCGTCTCGTTGACGCTAAAGCCAGGCTCGACGGATATTTCGCTCTGCCCGCCGATGTACTGCTTGAGGCCGCCAAGGGGTTTGAGTATTGCGCTCATAAGCCCTGTAAAGTGACTTACGCTACCAACGCTTGCAAGCCCAACTCTTGGAGCGTTTGCGGCAGCGGCGCGCCGTTGGAATCCCACCCGCGCTGTTCATAGTACATATCGAGCAGTTTGACCACGTCCTCAAATTTTGTAATCTGCCCCGCAGTCACGCCTGTCTTGGGCGGCTCGGTGTAAAAGCGCTCGGGCGGCATGTCCCACTCGCGGCCAAAGCCGTCAATCTCGCGCAGCCAGAACATGCGCGTCAGGTTCCACACGCGCGCGCCGACTTTTTCCAGGTCTTCCCAGGTGCGGTGGATGCCTGTCAGCCCTTCCAGGGCCGGCACATACAAGTCGCGGTCAATGCCCAGCTCTACCCATTGCAAGCGGCACGAGCCCAGGCAGTCAAACATGGGGCGGAAATTTTGCAGCCAGATGATGCGCGCCACCTTTTCGGGCACGATCAGGTCTCGCCCCACCTGCAAGTCGTAGGTGATGGCCCACGAGCGGTTATGGTGCGCGCCCACGTCGCACGTCATATAAGCCAGCAGCATGGCCGTGGCGTTGTGTGTGGCGTAGGCAGATTGTTCCATGCCCTTGACATGGATGGCAAACTTGTCGCTGCCCTTGCCTACCCTGGCGGCGGCCCTTTTCACACCGTCGGCCAGCAGCGCGCCCAGGCCCTGCTTGTAGGCAATTTGCCTGATCAACTCAAATACAGCCTGGGCATTGCCAAATGTCAGCTCAAGCCCGCCCGTGTCTTGCTTTGTGAAAATGCCCTTTTCGTAACATTCCATGGCCCAGCCAATGACGCCGCCGGCGCTGATGGTGTCAATGCCCAAATCGTCGCATAGCAGGTTGGCTTGCGCCACGTCTTCAATGTCGCTCAGGCCGACGTTCGAGCCGAGCATGCCGATGGTCTCGTATTCGGGGCCTTCGACAAAAGAATTGTATTTCCTGGCGTGGCTGTATTTGCCGCAGGGCGAGGGGCAGCCAAAGCAGCCTTTGTCGGTGACGACGATTTTTTCGCGCATCACGGGGCCGTACAACGTCTTGCCGCCCTCGAACGATCCCGCGCTAAAATTCCGCGTGGGCAGCGCGCCAACCTCGTCGCACCAACTCACCACAATCGTCGTGCCATAGTCTTGCCACGACTTGAGGCCATCCGATTGCTTGCAGGCATCAATGAGCGCATAAGCGCCTTTGCGAAATAGCGCCTTGTCGGCAATGGGAATCGGCTTGGTGCCGTGCACCACAATCGCCTTGACTTTTTTGACGCCCATCACCGTGCCCACGCCGCCGCGCCCGGCCTGGCGGCCAAAGTCGTGATTGATGTGCGCGAATAACACACCGTTTTCGGCGCCTGGGCCGATGCAGGCAATCTGAAACTCTTCTCCTAGCTTTTCCTTGAAATGCACTTCGGTCTCGATGGCGCCCTTGCCCCACAGCTCGGCCGCGTCGCGCAGCTCGATCTTGTCGTCGTCAATGAACAAGTACACCGGCTTGGGGCTGATGCCTTCGAGGATGATCGAATCAATCCCGGCGTATTTAAGCTCGGCCGTCAGCAGGCCGCCCAGGGATGCGCTGGCATAGCCGCCCGTCAATGGGCTTTTAGTCGTAAAGTCCATCTTGCCGGCGCCGACGATGAGCGTGCCGGAAATCGGGCCGCTAGAGATGATGAGCTTGTTTTCCGGTCCCAACGGGTCGGCCCCCTTGGGCACCTCTTTGTAGAGGAAATACGCGCCAAAGCCGCGCCCGCCGATATAGTCGCGCGCCACCTCTGGCGGGGTGGGTTCCTTGCTAATCTTGCCCGTCGTCAAATTGACGCGCAGAATGTGTCCGCCATAACCGTATAACATTGCCAGCCTCCTTATGCCTCAACGTCGCCGATCCGCAGCGCGCTCATGCCGCACGCCCGGACGCAATCGCCGCACAAATCGCACTTCCACGTATATTCAAAACCGTAGCCCATAAACATCACGCCCTCGGGACATTCGGTCACGCACGCTTCGCACAGGGTACAGTCTTCACGCACCACCGCCCATACGCCGCGTTCATTCTTGCGAATGGCTTCGGTGGGGCAGACCTCGGCGCACTTGCCGCACTGCGTGCAAACCTTGACTTCAAATGTGCCCGGCGCCGGGAAATGCGGCGCCACGCGCAGCGCTGCCCACTTGGGATTGTTCTCGTCGAACAGGTTGAGCGAGCACGCCAGCAGGCACGCGCGGCAACCCGAACACTTGGCATTGTCCACGTACAATCGTTGCATGGTTATACTCCTTTATAAAAATCATCTCAACTGATAGTAATATACTCCCAATTCACTCACAAGTGACAACCGTTATAGTAAAACCATGAATAGTCTCGTTATTGTCAACCGGCATAACGCCGCGCTACGAAAAAAGATGCTGCCAGAGCTGCCATTGGGCGGGTCAAGCGGGGGCGATTCGCCCAGATCAATTTTCCATTGTCGTTCGCCGGAGGTCTTGTCTACCGCCCACAACTCGGAACGCTGCGAACCGCGCGTGCGCATAGCGCGCGATTAGCAGATCGCCTTCAACCGCCAGCGGAACAAATTCGTAATCCTTGTCTTCAAGCAGCGTCTGCGTTTTGCCATCTGCCGCCTCGACCGCCGCCAGTTTTTCTCGAACGCCCACGTAAAACGCCTCGCCAGTAATGAGGGGGGAACGTCGCAATAGGACCGGTCGGGCGCTTGAACGCTCCACACTTGCTTTAATGTTTTGGCGTCCCATCGCTGAACACATTCGTCAAAGAGCATGTAAAAGCTCGAACCGTCCATCACAGGTTTCTTTTTTGCTAAATGCGAGTATACTTTTACCGTATCATCTCAAAATGTAGGGGCGGCTCTTGCGGTCGCCCATATGAGGGCAGGGGCAAGCCCTGCCACTACCCCGGATTATTGAGAAGATACCTTTTACCAGGAGGTAGACATGCACGTGGCAATTAATCAATCCACGCTCGAACTGGTACAGGGCGACATCACTCTGCAAGACGTAGAGGCCATCGTCAACGCCGCCAACAATAGCCTGCTCGGCGGCGGGGGGGTGGATGGCGCCATTCACCGCGCGGCGGGGGCCGATCTATTGGCCGAGTGCCGCACGCTGCACGGGTGCGCCACTGGCGATGCCAAGATCACGCGCGGCTATCGCCTGAAGGCGCGCCACGTCATCCACACCGTCGGACCCATCTATTCCGGCGCGCCCCGCGATGCCGAGTTGCTGGCCAGCGCCTACCGCCGCAGCCTGGAGCTTGCCAGCGCCAACAACCTGCGCAGTATCGCGTTTCCCTCTATCAGCACCGGCGCGTACGGCTATCCCGTTCACGCCGCGGCGCCGGTGGCGCTGCAAGTGGCGCTCGACTATCTCACCTCCCACAGCGACATCCAGGTGGTGCGTTTTGTGTTGTACGATGGGCGTACTTTTGAAGCGTACAAGATGGCGCTCGCGCGCCTGATTAACAATCACTGACTGCAATGGCTGAACGCGGCACGGATACGGCGAGGGCTAGCCTGGGCGCGTATGTGTCAATCTACACCAAAAAACGGGGGACAATTGCCACTTTGACAAAATAAATTTTAGGCTTATTATAGCAATGCTGTGTTTTTGTTTCATCATCTGGCTTGGGCAAAAGGGCGCAGGGCAAACCATCGGGGTTGCCAGCCTGAGCGCTTGCGCCGCGCCAGGCGATACATGTCAAAATAATCACTAATCTGGAGGTACGTAATGACAAAACCTGATTCTCAAACGAGCAGACCTACAGTGACCCTGGACGGCAATGAAGCAGCCGCTTATGTCGCTCACAAGCTCAGCGAGGTGATCGCCATCTATCCCATCACGCCCTCAAGTCCGATGGGCGAGTGGGCCGATCAGTGGTCGTCTGAGGGCAAAACGAACATCTGGGGCACGGTGCCGCTGGTGACCGAGATGCAAAGCGAGGGCGGCGCGGCGGCGGCTGTTCACGGGGCGCTGCAAACGGGGGCGCTCAGCACCACCTTTACCGCCTCGCAGGGCTTGATGCTCATGATCCCCACCATGTTCAAGCTGGTGGGAGAACTGCTGCCCACCGTGTTTCACGTCACGGCCCGCTCACTTTCCGTGCAGGCGCTTTCGATCTTTGGCGACCACAGCGACGTGATGGCGACCCGCTCGACCGGCTTTGCGCTGCTGGCGTCCAACTCGGTGCAAGAGGTGATGGACATGGCGCTCATTGCCCACGCGGCTGCGCTCGAAGCGCGCCTGCCCTTTATGCACTTTTTCGACGGCTTTCGCACCAGCCACGAGGTGATGAAAATCGAGCGGCTGGCCGACGACGACATTCGCGCCATGGTCAATATGGAAGCTGTGCAGGCGCACCGCGCCCGCGCCCTTTCTCCAGAACACCCCGTCATTCGCGGCACGGCGCAAAATCCCGACGTCTATTTCCAGGCGCGCGAGACGGTCAACCCGTTCTACGACGCCTGTCCCGATATCGTTCAAAAGACGATGGACAAATTTGCCCAAATCGTCGGGCGCAGGTACAACCTGTTTGATTACGTGGGCGCGCCCGACGCCGAGCGTGTGGTGATCGTCATGTGCTCCGGCGCGGAAACGGCGCAGGAAACAGCCGAGTATCTGGCAAAGCAGGGTGAAAAGGTCGGCGTGGTCAAAGTTCACCTGTACCGCCCCTTTTCAATCAAACACTTTATTGGCGCGCTGCCGGCCACGGTCAAGGCCATCGCCGTGCTCGACCGCACCAAAGAGCCGGGCGCGGCTGGCGAGCCGCTGTACCAGGACGTGGTCACGGCGCTCACCGAAGCCATGAGCGAAGGCAATGCGCCATTTGGCGCCGCGCCGCGCGTCATCGGCGGGCGTTACGGGCTTTCGTCCAAAGAGTTTACGCCAGCCATGGTCAAGGCCGTTTTTGACGAGTTGAAGAAAGACAAGCCCAAGAATCACTTTACCGTAGGCATTATTGACGACGTGACGCACACCAGCCTGGAGTTCGACCCGGCCTTTAGCGCCGAGGGCAGCGGCACCGTGCGCGCCATGTTCTACGGGCTAGGCGCCGATGGCACGGTGGGCGCCAACAAGAACTCGATCAAGATTATTGGCGAAGACACGCCCAATTTTGCCCAGGGCTATTTCGTGTACGACTCGCGCAAGTCCGGCACCATGACGACCTCGCACTTGCGCTTTGGAGACAATCCCATTCACTCTTCATATCTCATTGGTTCGGCCAACTTTGTGGCCTGCCACCAGTTCACCTTCCTCGAACGCTTTGATGTGCTGGCGGCGGCCGCGCCCGGCGCAGTCTTTTTGCTCAACAGCCCTTACGCGCCGGACGAGGTGTGGGATCACCTGCCGCGCACGACGCAAAAGCACATCCTGGATAAAAAGTTGCGCTTTTACGTCATTGACGGCTACCAGGTGGCGCACGACACCGGCATGGGCGGGCGCGTCAACACCATTATGCAGACGTGCTTTTTTGCCATCAGCGGCATCCTGCCGCGCGACGAAGCCATCGAAGCCATCAAGTATTCGATCAAAAAGACCTATGGCAAGCGCGGCGAGGCGGTGGTGCAAAAGAACTATGCTGCCGTCAATAGCACGTTGGAGCACCTGCACGAGATAGACCTGAGCGGCATGCAGGTGAGCAGCACATTCGACATGCGCCCGGCGGTGCCGGACGAAGCGCCCGAGTTTGTGAGAAAAGTGACGGCTGAAATTATTGCCGGGCGCGGCGACCTGCTGCCCGTGAGCGCGCTGCCGGTAGATGGCACCTTCCCCACGGCCACCACGCAATGGGAAAAGCGCAACATTGCGTTGGACATTCCGGTGTGGGACCCCGACGTGTGCATTCAGTGCGGCAAATGCGTGCTGGTCTGCCCGCACGCCGTCATCCGCGCCAAGGTGTACGACGAAGCCTTGCTCAAGGATGCGCCAGCCACGTTCAAGAGCGCGGCGGCCAAGTGGAAAGAATACAAAGACAAGAAATATACCCTCCAGGTCGCGCCAGAGGATTGCACCGGCTGCGGCTTGTGCGTAGAGGCTTGCCCGGCCAAGAACAAGAGCAACGTCAGCCTCAAGGCCATCAATATGCAGTCGCAGCTCCCGCTGCGCGAACCCGAGCGCGCCAATTGGGAATTTTTCCTGGGGCTGCCGGAAATGGACCGCGCCGCGCTCAGCGCGTCGGTGAAAGACACGCAACTGCTTCGCCCGCTGTTCGAGTTTTCGGGCGCGTGCGGCGGCTGCGGCGAAACGCCCTACGTCAAGCTGGTGTCGCAATTGTTTGGCGACCGCGCCATTATCGCTAACGCCACCGGCTGCTCGTCCATTTACGGCGGCAACCTGCCCACCACGCCGTGGTGCCAGGACGCCCACGGGCGCGGGCCGGCCTGGGCCAGCTCTCTATTTGAAGACAATGCCGAATTTGGCCTTGGCTTTCGGCTGACGCTCGACAAGCAAAATGAATACGCTCGCGAATTGCTCGAGAAACTGGAAAGCGAAATCGGCGGGCAGTTGGTAGAGGCTTTGCTTACCGCCGACCAATCCACCGAACAAGGCATCCTCAAGCAGCGCGAGCACGTGGCTGCGCTCAAAGCGAAATTGGCCGCCCTCCCCAATCCGTCCCCCGATGCCCACTATCTGCTGAGCCTGGCTGACGTTCTGGTGCGCAAGAGCGTGTGGATTATGGGCGGCGATGGCTGGGCCTACGACATCGGCTACGGCGGACTGGATCACGTGATTGCTTCTGGCCGCGACGTCAACATCATGGTGCTGGATACCGAAGTGTACTCGAATACCGGCGGGCAAATGTCCAAGTCCACCCCGCGCGCGGCGGTGGCCAAGTTTGCCGCTGGCGGCAAACCGCTGCCCAAGAAGGACCTGGCCATGATGGCGATGATGTACGGCAATGTGTACGTGGCGCGCGTGGCGTTTGGCGCCAACGACGCTCAAGCCATTCGCGCTATTGCGGAAGCCGAAGCCTACAAAGGCCCATCGCTTATCATTGCCTACTCGCACTGCATCAATCACGGCTACGACCTGGTGCATGGCCTGGAGCAGCAAAAACTGGCGGTGCAATCCGGGCACTGGCCCTTGTTCCGCTACAACCCTGCCCTGGCTGTGGAAGGCCAGAATCCGCTGTCGTTAGATTCCAAAGCGCCCTCGATTTCGCTGGACAAGTACGTATACAACGAGACGCGCTACAAGATGCTGACTTTGTCCAACGAAGAGGCTGCCGAACGATTGTTGAGACTGGCGCAGGAAGACGTGGCCCGCCGCTGGAGGATGTACGAACACATGGCCGCGATGCAATACGGAGAACAAGGATAATCAGAGAAGCCAGGTTTTTACAAGAACCTGGCTTCTCACCTAAAGGAGGGTGATGATGATAGATTTGTCCACCACTTATATGGGTCTCAAGCTCAAAAACCCCTTGGTGCCGGCAGCTTCGCCGCTTTCCAAGAAGCTGGACAGTATCAAGCGCATGGAAGATGCCGGCGCCGCCGCCATCACCATGTACTCGCTGTTCGAGGAGCAAATCACGCTCGAAAGCCACGCGCTGGATCATTTCCTGACGCAAGGCACAGAAAGCCACGCCGAGGCGCTGACCTATTTTCCAGACCTGGGGCAGTACAACGTGGGGCCAGAAGGCTACCTGGAAATGATCCGCAAGGCCAAGGAAGCTACCCACATTCCCATCATCGGCAGCCTCAATGGCGTTTCGAGCGGAGGCTGGATCAGCTATGCTAAAAAGATCGAACAGGCCGGCGCCGATGCATTGGAATTGAACGTTTACTATATTCCCACCGATCCCCGCGTTACAAGCGCCGACGTGGAAAAGATGTACCTGGAGCTGGTGCGCAACGTCAAGGCCAGCGTCAAAATCCCGGTGGCGGTCAAGCTGGGGCATTTCTTTACCGCGTTCGCCAACGTGGCCCTGCAACTCGACCAGGCCGGGGCGGACGGGCTGGTATTGTTCAATCGCTTTTACCAACCTGATATTGATCTGGAGGCGCTGCAAGTTACGCCCAACCTGACCCTGAGCACTTCTAACGAGTTGCGCGTCAGGCTGCGCTGGGTGGCGATCCTGCACGACCGCATCAAAGCTGATATGGCCGTGACGGGCGGCGTGCACACGGCCGCCGACGTGATCAAATGCATGATGGTGGGGGCAAAGGTCGCCACACTGGGCGCGGTGATTCTCCAACACGGCGCGCAGCACATCCGCGCCATCGAAGCCGATATGCGGCGCTGGATGGAAGAGCACGAATACGAGTCCGTGACGCAAATGCAGGGCAGTATGGACCAGCAGCACGTGGCCGAGCCGGCAGCGTTCGAGCGGGCGAACTATATCAAGGTGCTGCAACTATACAAAATCTGAAAAGAAACCTGTCTTGTGGTGAGAGGCGGCGGCTTATGCAAAATCAACTTGAAGCGTTAAAAACAAAACTGGCCGAAATCGAAAACCTGCTCCACGCTGCGGCGCTGCTGGGTTGGGATCAAGAAACCTACATGCCGCCCGGCGGGGTGCAGGCGCGCGCCGAGCAGTTGAGCGCGCTGCGCGGGCTGGCGCACCAAAAATTCATCGCGGACGAAATCGGCCAGTTGCTGCAAGAGCTGGCCGCGCCTGCCGCGGAACTCGACCCCGACTCGGACGAGGCCAGCCTGGTGCGCGTGACGCTGCGCGAGTACACCAAAGCGCGCCGGGTGCCGGTTGAATTGGAAGTTCAGTTGGCGCGCGCCACGTCTATCGCGCACAATGCGTGGGTCAAGGCGCGCGCCGAATCCGATTTTGCGCAATTCGCTCCTCACCTGGAGCGAGTGCTGGACCTCACTATCCAAAAGGCGCAGGCTCTGGGCTACAAAGAGTGTATATACGACGCGCTGCTGGATCAATACGAGCCTGGGGGCAAGACGGCGCACGTAAAAGCTACCTTTGCCGAACTAAAGACCTCGATTGTGCCGCTCTTGCAAGCGATTAACGAGCGGCTGGATGCGGTAGACGATACGTGCCTGCACGGCCAGTTTGACGAGCAGATGCAATGGAGCCTGACGAACGAGGCGCTCGGGTTGATCGGGTTCGATTTTCAACACGGACGGCAAGACAAAGCCGCTCACCCTTTCACCACGTCGTTCTCGTCCAGCGATGTGCGCGTGACTAATCGCATTGACCCCGCCTATTTTGCTTCGGCGCTCTTTAGCGCGCTGCACGAGGGCGGGCACGGGCTATACGACCAGGGCACCGCGCCCGAATTGGATCGCACCCCGCTCGGGCGCGGCGCATCGTTGGGCGTGCACGAGTCGCAATCGCGCTTGTGGGAAAACCTGGTGGGGCGCAGCCGGAACTTTTGGCGTTTTTTCTACCCGCGCCTGGTCAAACATTTCCCCGGCCAGTTCGATGGGCTGGACGCCGAATCGCTTTACCGCGCCGTCAACAAGGTCAAGCCGTCTTTCATTCGCGTGGAAGCAGACGAAGTGACCTATAACCTGCACGTCATGCTGCGCCTGGAAATCGAGACCGAACTCTTGGAAGGCAAGATCGGGGTCGCCCAGGCGCCCGAAGCGTGGAACGCCAAGATGCAGGCTTACCTGGGGCTGACGCCGCCCAACGACGCGCTGGGCGTGCTGCAAGACGTTCACTGGTCGGGTGGGCTGATCGGCTACTTTCCCACCTATGCGCTGGGCACCATGCTCGCCTCGCAACTGTTTGAGCAGATTCGCGTTGACTTGCCCAACCTGGACGAGCACATCGAGGCGGGGCAGTTTGCGCCGCTGCTGGATTGGCTGCGGCGGAATGTGCATCGTCACAGCGCCAAGTTCACGCCGGACGAACTTGTCCGCCGCATTACCGGCAGGCCGCTGGAAGCGGGACCGTTCGTGCGCTACCTCCGGGCCAAGTACGGCGAGATGTACAATTTGTAAAAAGCCCCGGCGTCTACCGATTCACGCGCAGGTCAGGTGCGGTTTTTTTGTGGAAAATAATGCCGCGTTATCTCTCGAACCTTTGCGAGCCACCCTTGACGCTGCTCTGTCGTGCTGGTCACCACGACGCTAAACGTCTCACGATAAAAGGTCTTTACCCCGCATAGGCCGAAAACGCAGTTCCGCCAGAGTGTCTCCAGGGGATCTCCAAACACTCTGGCCTCGCGTTCTGGGGTCGTATTCGACGTGTTAAAGACGCAAGCCACCTGTGCTTTCAACAAGCCTATAGGAACGCCTTCGCCCTGGTCTCCGTCTGCAAATTGATAGGCAATCCCGGGACGAATTACCCTGTCTACCCACCCTTTGAGAATGGCCGGCGGTTGCCCCCACCAATTTGGATGCACGATGACAATGCCGTCCGCGTTGAATATTTCTCGACAGTGCCTCTCTATTTCTTGAGGAACAAAAACTCCTTTGGGGATTTCACTGGCCGGAAGAATTGGATCAAACCTTTCAGCGTACAAATCGTGAAAGGCGACGTGATGCCCGTTCTGTTTCAATTCGGCCACGGCGGCTTGGGCTATTGCATGGTTAAAGCTTTGACTGCTGGGATGGGCCAAGATGACAGAGATTTGCATTGTTCGATCACTTTTTTTATTTGTGAGGGTCTGCCAGACGTCCGGTATCGGCGGGGATGCGGAGCGTCGTCGGCTGCCTGCCGGTGCTAATCCGGCATCCACGTTTCTTGTAGCCACGCCAGGGTCGTATCAATCTTTACCCCCTCTGCAAACTCGATCAGGTAGGGGATCTTGCTCACGTCGTCCAGCGATACGGCCACACCTTCAGGAAAGACGGGCGCCAGGCGATGGTAGCGCTTGCCAAGAATTTGCTGGCACTGATAGTCCGCGATACCGGCGGTGCCATCGAGCATGAGACTGATGAGCGGCTTGACCCACTGAGCGTATCCCCAATCGTGAGTTTTGCCCTTGATGTATTGCAAACTCGTGCCCGTTCCCAACGACAGCAGCAACACCTCGTCCAGGGCATGCGTTGGCGGGTAGCGGCTGTCCTGCGTTTGCGCAAGCGCGCACATGGCCGGATTGCTTGCGTACACGCCGCCGTCCACATACCCGTTGACCGAGGGGAAATAGGTTGGGGCGGCGCTCGTATACAGTCCCACGTCGGCGGCAAGAACGGCGCTGTCATTGCTGGGCCCCGCCAGGTTATGAAAAAGCTTGGGCTTCCACGTGCGCTTTTCAGGGGCTTCGTTGTCAAGATCGAAAGCGGTCACCAAAACCCGTTTCTTCAGTTGCCCCAGAGTTGTGTTCCCAAAGATCCTCTGCAGTTCGCGCCGAAGAGGCTTGATGTCATAATCAGCGCCGCTCAGTTTCCCCAGGTCAACCAGATCGTCCAGCCACGAGTCGTTGAATATCTTGGGGCCTTTATTGACGTAAAGGTCTCTTATCTCTGCCAGGTCGGTCTGATGAGCTATTCCAAGAGCCAGCAGTCCGCCCGTGGACGTTCCGGCCAACAGGTCTATGGAATTGAGCAAGCCTTCAAGTCCAGGCGTGGCGAGGATCCGCTGCAGCAAGATGGTGGTAACAAGCCCGCGGATTCCTCCCCCATCCATCGAGACAACACGATAGTTTGACACGAGATTCCTCACTCGCTAACCACAAAGTACCATCTCAGCAAATCGTTCCCTGCTTCTGTGGGATAGTGCAGAACAACCTCGTACAAGCCGGTTGTAATATCTGCCTTCCAGCAGAATTCCTCGTGCATCAACATGCCAGGCCAGGCTGTGCCAGGGTTAGTGCTATTGGGCACAATAATGTCTTGCCAGGTCAGTTCGGATGGGACGACGCCATTCACTTTTACAAATAGATGGTTGTGCGCGCGTTCTCCCTGGGCAAATAACGACAGCAGGGGGGAGGAACAACCTCCCACTGGCAGCGGTGGATACGTGGGGCAGTCGCCGAAATATGTCTTGATCGGTCTGACACAGATTCTTTCAACGTCAGCCAGCCGTATAGTGCTGTCTGCGGAGGGCGAGACTGATGCGAGCCAACCAGGGATGGGTTGCGTGGCCTCCCGCTGAACATTGCCTGGCAGCGGCGGAATTGGTCTGATGCTTGGAGTCACTGTTGGGGGAAATGGCGTCAAAGTAAACATGGGGAAATGGGAATAAGTGGCAGTTGGAGAAATTGGCACAGGTGTACTGGCCGTAGGCGCCGGTGGAGGTTCGACGCCGCACGCGGCGAAAACTGTGATTGCCAGCACAAGGCCGGCTAGCGCACACCGAAAGTTAGTATTCATGCGTGAATCCTCAATCTACAAAAGTTATATGGCTTTACATTCGTATTATTCGCACAGATGCGCAGATCAAAAATCCGGCTGCGGCAGGGTCTAGTATGCTATTGTACAATAGATAACAACAGAAGCAAAACGAGACCCCTCCAGAGGGATCGGCGGCGATAACACCTTTTATGTTAAACGCAAAAGTCCAACCTCTGGTTGGACTCAATGCCGAAGCGGGGATTTGAACCCCGATGAGCGTATTGCTCACTGCGCCCTGAACGCAGCGCGTCTGCCAATTCCGCCACTTCGGCTCAAAGCGCCACTATTCTACAATATAATGTTCATTTGTCAAGCCCTTGGCCGCCATGCTGCTTGACAAAATAGTTCTATGTCGTATAATTCGGCATATTACAAACTGGAAGGCGCGCACGATGACACAAACCAAACCCGGCCGGCACGAAAAAGAACTCGATCAGGCGCTCAAGCAGTGCGGCGTCAAAGACCCGCGCGGCTTTGAATTGCTGCGGCTGCTGAACAGTTCGGCCCACATCATCGAGTCTCTGGCAGACCACAGCTTGCGAGCCAGCGGGCTTTCGGGGCCGCGCCTGCATCTGCTCATCTGGTTGCACGTCGAAGAGCAGCGCGGCAATACGCAGGGCGTATCGCCAAGCCGATTGAGCAAATTCCGACACATCAGCAAAAACACCGTCAGTTCTTTGCTGCGTTCGCTGGAGGAACAAGGCCTGATCGAGCGCACGCTATCCAGCGAAGACAAGCGCAAGTTTCACATTTGCCTGAGCGAGGAAGGACGCGCGTTGGTGTGTTCCACCCTCCCCATCCATGCGGCCTTTGTATCCAGATTATTTTCGGGTTTGTCGGCAGATGAACAGGCCACGCTCGTCAAGCTGCTTGGCAAGCTGCGCCAGTCGCTCGTGGACAAAGTGGCCGCCAGTGGGCTGGCATCGAATGACGGGCGACGCGAGACAAATGGCGAATAGTTGGCGCGCCCTAATGCGCCAGCTACCACGAAACAGGAAGGATTATGTCACTCTCTTTATCTCGACCACACCAAATGCGCAGCGGCAACCCTGCCGGCAGCGGCGCGCTCGGGCGCGCAATCACGTACCTGGGGCACTATCGAGGCGTTGCCGCCGTTGCGTATCTCTGCTTATTCATTTCTACAGGCGCCCAGTTGATGGTGCCGCAACTGGTACAAAGCACGATTGATGCTATCACTAATGGCGTCTTGGCTCAGACCATCGTCAAATTGCCGGCGGCAGTCCAGGCGCTTGCCCTCCAACGCCTGGAATGGCCCTCAGACAGGTTGGCAGGCAACGCCGCCCAGGCAGAGTCGGCCCTGATTGCGGCCGGCATTGGGCTGGTGGGTTTTGCATTGATGCGCGGCCTGTTTGCCTTTGGGCAGGGCTATATGGCCGAGCGGACTTCGCAAAGCGCGGCGTTCGATTTTCGCAACGACCTGTTCGCCAAAATTCAGCGCCTGTCGTTCAGCTATCACGACCAGACGCAAACGGGGCAATTGATGATCCGCGCCACCGATGATGTGGAAAAAGTGCGCCTCTTTATTGGACAGGGCCTGATGATGGCTTTACAAGCATTGCTCTTATTAGTGGGTACGCTGATCATCTTGTTGCTGACCAATTTCAATCTCACCCTGGTTGTTCTGCCAATCCTGCCCATCGCGATGGTTCTGTTCATGGGATTCAATGGAATTGCCCGGCCGCTTTTCAGCCAGGTGCAAATCAGGCTGTCGGCGCTCAATACGATTTTGCAAGAAAACCTGGCCGGCATCAAGGTCGTAAAAGCGTTTGCGCGCGAGCCTGAAGAGCAAGCCCGGTTCGACCAATCAGCCGAGTCGTTGATGCAGCAACATCTTGCGGTGAGCCGGGTCATGTCGTTCTTGTTCCCCTTTGTCTTTTTGATTGGCAACCTGGGGCAGGCTGCCGTATTGTATTTTGGCGGCAAACAAATCTTGGGCGGCACGTTGACGTTGGGCGAGTGGCAAAAGTTTAGCCTGTACCTGATCTACCTGTTTTTCCCGATGGGCATGTTGGGCCTGATTATCGCTCAAATGTCGCAGGCGAGCGCCTCGGCGGCGCGCATTTTTGAAATCCTGGACGCCGAGAGCGACGTGACCGATAAACCCGATGCAGAGACCATGCCGCCCATTCAGGGCTGCGTGGAATTTGAAAACGTCACGTTCCGCTACTTTGGCAGTTCTGAGCCGGTGCTGAGCAACGTGAGCCTGGACGCCTTGCCGGGCCAGACGATCGCCTTGCTGGGCGCAACCGGCAGCGGCAAGACCACCATTATCAACCTTGTGCCGCGCTTTTACGACGCGAGCGAGGGCCGCGTTTTGATTGACGGCCGCGACGTGCGTGACGTCAAGCTAGATTCGTTGCGCCCGCAAATTGGGATTGTGCTGCAAGATACCACACTGTTCAGCGGCACTATCCGCGACAATATTGCGTTTGGCCGCCCCGATGCCAGCATGGACGAAATCATTGCCGCCGCCCAGGCGGCGGCGGCGCACGACTTTATCACGAGCTTTCCCGATGGGTACGACACCCGCGTCGGCGAGCGCGGCGCGACGCTTTCCGGCGGGCAAAAACAGCGCATTGCCATTGCCCGCGCCCTGCTGCTCAATCCCCGCATCTTGATCCTGGACGATTCCACCAGCAGCGTGGACCTGGCAACCGAATACCGCATCCAAAAAGCGCTCGACCAGTTGATGCGGGGCCGCACCAGTTTCGTCATTGCCCAGCGCATCAGCACAGTCCTCAACGCCAACCAAATCCTGGTGCTGGACAAGGGCAAAATCGTCGCTCGCGGCAAGCACGAAGAGCTGATGGAAAGCAGCCCGATTTACGCTGAGATCTATCATTCGCAACTGGTGGAAGACGTCGAACTGACGAACGGCTCAGGCGGCGACGATGGCTTGATCACTTTAGGAGAACAACGACTATGATGAGAGGAGGGGGCGGCGGCCCCATGCACATGGCCCTGCACGTTGAAACGAGCAAGCCGAAAAATGTCGGCGCGACGATCGGGCGGCTGGTCGCCTATTTCAAACCTTATTGGGCCATGATCATTCTTATTGTGTTATTGATCGTGGGGGGCACGTGGACGCAGGTGATTGCGCCTGACCTGATTGGGCAGGTGGTGGATTGCTATCTCACGCCGGCCACCACCGCCAGCAATTTCCAGATGCCCGGCGTGCCATCGAGCCTGATGGCCTCCAGGTCGGCGGCAAATTGCTGGTACACCACCGTCGCGCCGGACCGCACCATGGACGAAACGTTGAGCGGGCTGGCAGGCTTGATTTTGCGCGTGGTTGGATTGTACCTTGTCGGCGCCCTGGCCGGCGGCTTGCAGTTTTTCCTTATGACGTGGATGGGGCAACACATCCTCAAGCAGTTGCGCGTGGAGGTGTTCAAGCAGCTGCATCGCCTCTCGTTGAGTTTCTATGCCGAAAACGAAGCCGGCAATTTAATGAGCCGCATCACCAACGATAGCGACACGATTCAACAGGCGATCAATTTCGCGTTGGTCAACGTTGCCAGCGGGGCGCTCTTGCTGGCGTGGATCGCTTTCAGCATGCTGCGCAAGAGCATTCCGTATGCGTTGCTCAGCATGTCGGTCATGCCGCTCATGGTGCTGGCGACCCTGTGGTTCTCGGGGCAGGCGCGCAAAGCGTTTCGCAAGACCCGGCAAGAAATAGGCAACGTCAATGCCGACCTGCAAGAGAGTATAGCGGGGGTGCGTGAGGTGCAAGCCTTTAACCGCGAAGAGGCCAACATTGAAAATTTCAAGCGCAGCAATGCCGCCAACCGAGACGCCAATATCCGCGCCGTAGCGTTCACCAGCGCGCTGGCGCCCACGTTGGAAGCCTTGGGCTATATCGCCGTGGCGATTGTGGTAGTGACAGGCGGATTGGCCGTGCTGCGAAATCAACCCTTGATGGGGACTAGCATCTCTCTTGGCTTGATGGTCACTTTCTTGGGTTACGTCCAGCGCTTTAATCAGCCCATCCAGCAAATCGCAATGCTGTGGACCAATATCCAGAGCGCCGTGGCCGGCGCGGAGCGTATCTTTGGCATTCTCGATACCAGGCCAGACGTCACCGACAAACCCAATGCGCCCGACATGCCAACTATCCAGGGCAAAGTTGAATTGATTGACGTTCACGCCGAATACGTGAAAGACGAATGTGTATTGTGCGGCGTCAGCCTTCAAGCCGAACCCGGCCAGACGGTCGCCATTGTTGGGCCAACCGGCGCCGGCAAGACCACCATCATCAACCTGATTCCGCGCTTTTACGACGTGATCGGCGGCGCGATCAAGATTGACGGCATTGACGTGCGCGACGTGACGCGCGCCAGCCTGCGCAAGCAAATCGGCATTGTGCTGCAAGATACGTTCTTGTTCAGCGATACGGTGATGAACAATATCCGCTACGGCAGTCCCGACGCAACCGACGAGCAAGTGATGACCGCCGCAAAACTGGTGTACGCGGACCACTTTATCGAGCGGTTGCCGCTGGGCTACCAGACCGTCTTGGGCGAGCGCGGCGCGGGACTCAGCCAGGGCCAGCGGCAACTCGTCGCCATCGCGCGCGCCGCGTTGGCCAACCCACGCATTTTGATCTTGGACGAGGCCACCTCCAGCGTGGACACGCGCACCGAGCGGCTGATTCAGCAGGCGCTAGATAAATTGCTCGAGGGACGCACCAGCTTTGTCATCGCGCACCGCCTCAGCACCATTCGCAGCGCCGATCAGGTGTTGGTGCTAAACGAGGGACAAGTCGTCGAGCGCGGAACGCACGAGAGCCTGCTGGCAGCGCGAGGTTTTTATTACGATTTGTATATGAGCCAGTTCAGGACGCAAACAGACGACGGCCTGATGCTAACGGCGGACATGGCTTTGCCTGGTGCAAAACGGAGCGCGCCAGCGTTGGCATAGAGAAAAAGTGTCAGGCCATTTGGCTTATTCCATCATCGTCCAAATGGCGCACCGCAATACAAGTTTAAATGCTCTACCACTGTGGCGGCAATCGTGTATAATGAGAGTGTGTAGGTTGGTTGATTAGTTGGAATTGGGGTCACGCAGGGAAGAGTTGGGGTAACATTATTTGGAACAAGAAAAGGAACACTCGCAAACCAGTGTTCCTTTTCTTGTTTTACCCCCGGTTCGCTCGGCGAGTGGACGTTGACATGCCGTACCCTTTGCGTCAAGATGCGCGGTGGTTTTTGTGGTATCCTATAACTGCAACGGGCAGTGGACTTGCGTAACGAATCTTCCATAGTGAAATAGAAAGGAGGCTGCCTATCAGTAAAACGCCCCTAGAAAAGAATAAAGGGAGCGACCACGTGAATGTGCTGGCCGCTCCCTTGTTTTTAACCTGGACGCATCGGCAAGCTAACGTAGGGCAATCGTATATCGCGCATCAAGTATTACCGGAGCATCTATGGTATCTTTTAATCAGAGCAACAAGCGTTTCATTTCTTCTCCTCCTTGATTTGAGCCGGGGGTGGTGGCCCCGGCTCTTTTGTTTTAATTGCGCCTAAACTTAATCCCTGGCCGTCACGCTGATGAGCGAAGGCGGCTGGCTGCCGGATGTTTCAGGATTATAGTAATCGTATACCGACGAGGGCGGCGTCTGAACCTTGAGGGGGACCTTGGCGCGCAGGCGATATTCAAAGCTGATCTTGTAATCCAGATTTTCCACGTACAGAATAATCTGGCTGCCGGTCATTTCGTAGCGGCGCACCTTGGTGACAAGCCCCTCGCTTTGCGCCACAAGCGCATCCAGATCCTCGGTCAACACGTCAAAGCCAGGCGGCACGCCCAGGTCAACGATGGCCCACTGCACGGCGGGCGGATTCTTGAGCGTGACGTCTACGCGCGCCACCAGCTCATCGTCCACAGCCAGGGTGGCGCGGTCGTAGGTCACATTGACCTCGACGGGATCGCTGGCGCGCGAAGGGGCGCTCGCCCACGGCACATAAGCTACAGTCGTCACCTGGTACATCAGGTTGTCCACGTTCTGCCCGTCAACGCTCAGGCGAATGTGATTTTCGCCCCGCAGCACACCATCTTCAAACGCCAGGATGTGCACCACGTCGGCGTTCTCGGCCGTCATGTTCACCGTCTGCGCCGGGCCGCCGTTGAGCGAGACGCCAAGCGTGGCCTGGGGCGGCGCGCTCTTGAGATCGAGCGAGGCCAGAAAGGCCTTGAGCGAGAGAATGGTGGCCTGTGTAGATTGCCAGGTGCCAAAGCTATCTTTGCTGCGCGTCAGGTAGCGCAGAGCGGCCAGCGCCAGGTCGCGGTGACTGCCCCCACGCAAGAACGCCTCGGCCGCCAACGCCGTCGTTTCCAGATCTGCCACGTTGCCCGAAGCGCCGGTGAACGATTGGGCGCTTGCCGACCAACGCGCCGTGTCCTTATCGCGGACGGCCAGCGAGGCCAGCTTGCTCAGCACGGACGTGACCGTCTCATCTTGCGCGGCCGCCAGCGCATTGGCCACGAGCGACAGCGTGTAGGCGTCCTCGGCCTCATTCCAGTGTGAGCGCAGATACGCCATCGCGCGTCCTGCGCCGGCGTCCTGGCCAAAGCCCGCCTCCACCAGCGCCCAGGCGATGTAGGCCGTGGTGGGCAGCCGGTCGTTGCGCAGCGTGCCCCAGCTTTCCAGATAGCCCGGCGAACCCTTGCCGCCCCACGAGCCATCGGCGTTCTGCTGCGCCAGCAGCCAGCGCGCCGTGCGCTCGATCACGGCCCCGTCCACCGCGTACACGCCTTGCATGTCCGAAAACTCCATCAACCCATACGCCGTGTGCATCAGCGTGGCCGGCTTTTTGCCGAACAGGCTAAAGCCTCCTCCATCCACTTCGTAAGTGAGCAGGCGCTGGTAGCCGGCAGCGATATAGCTTTCGGCCTTCATGCGCACTTCGGGCGCGGCGCGGCCAGTGCGGTTGAGATAGTCCAGGATCAAGATGTCGGGATACAACGTCGAAGACGTTTGCTCAAAGCACCCGCTGGGCATGCGCAGCAGCGCGTCCAGCCCTTCTACGATTTGCGAGGCCGGCCCGGCGTACAGCTTGACCTCGATGCGGGCCGTGCCCGTGATGGCTTGCGCCGGCACGACGGCGACGATGCTCGTGTCGCCGCTCTCCACATAATCGCTGGCGGCGGCGCGGAGCTCGGTCCCGTTGGGAACCACGTTCACGTCTTTGGCGATGGCATCCGACATCTTGCTGCCGCGCCCATACACCGTCAGCCGCCCCACGCCGAACTGGGCGGCGCGGATGCGAAAGTAGGTCACGTCAATGTCGTTGGCGGCGATGGTGATGGTCTTGACCGGCTCGTCTTGCAGCTCGTACCAATCGGCGGGCGTGATCTCTAACCGCACTTGTTGGGTCTGCGTCAGATAGTTATACACCGCCACCGGCACGGCCACCTCATCGCCGGCGGTCAAGCGCGCCGGCAAATCCAGGTCAATAAAGAAATCCTGGAACACGCGCAGCCCATAGGTCTGAGAGCCGATCAGCCCATCTTGCGTAGAGGCCAGCGCGGTGAGCCGCCAGGTGGTGATGCTGTCGGCCAGCAGGATATCCAATTTCAAATACCCATTCTCGTCCGTCAGCGCCTCGGGGTTCCAGTACATCGTTTCTGGGAAATACTGGCGCACGCGCACCGGCTCGGCCGGCGCGGCCTGCCCTTCGGGTTTACCGGGTTCGACCTCCTTGAACACTGGGGTGTTTGTGGGCATCGCCGTTGCGGCTGGCTGGGCGGCTGGCGCCTTGGTGGGCGCCACCGCCGGCACGGGTGTGGTCGTGACAACAATAGTCTTTTCCGTGCCCGGCTCTTTGACGACAACGGTTTGTATGATTGTTTGTGGTTCGCGTACTGCACACCCAGCCAGCCAGGCAGCCGGCCCGGCATAAGCCACGGGGTTGCCGAGCGTCCGCGCGAACAGCGATTGGGCATTAAAGGTCACCGCCACCAACACCACCATAGGCACCCACAACAGGCCCACCAATACCGAGGCCCACGCGGCGGAGCGCTGCCCCTCCAGGTACAGTCCTTGCCCAAACGTGACCAGCATGGCGATCATTAACACGAACGCCAGGAAGGCCCACCCAATCAGGCTGGCGGCCAGGTCGCCGCCGCTTTCGGCCACAAAGAACATCAGCGCGCCCAGCAGCGTATACGCCATGCTCAGTCCGGCGGCCAGTTGGGTGCGCGTGTCACGCTGCCGCCAGCCGTACAACGCAAAGATCAGCCACGCCGCCAGCCAGCCACCTCCAACCGCCAGGAGGACGATACCGCCGCAGACAATGTCTGCGTCTGCCATCAGCCACAAAATGCCCAGCCCCGCGGCGCAGATGGGCGAGAGCAGCAAGCCCAGTCCCATCCACGCGCCGACGTTCAGCATGGCCTTGCCCAACACGCCCGAGGCGCGCAGTCCCCACACCACCACAATGAGCATGAGGAGCGGCAGCGCGATGAGGGTTTTGCTCAGCGTGTTGGACACCTGCCGGAGCGCCTCGACCTTTTGGCGCGCTAGCGCGGCCAGCTTTTCCACGCGCGAGCGAATGTCGAATCCGAACACGGTGGTCGGGGCGCCGGCCCACGACGCTTTGGCGGCGTCGTCTTGGGCCTTTTTGGCCGTGGGGTCAACCGACGGCGACAGCAGCGTGGGCACGTCAAAGCCTTGCACCTGGGTCTTGGGTTCGAGCAGTTCCTTTTCCAGCAAAAAGTACAGGCGCGCAAAGCCGGGCGCTTGATCTTGCACGGCATAGACCGATTCATCCACAATGCCCACGCCAAGCGCGCTGGCAGCGGGTACTGGGTATTGGGTATTGGATGCCAGTGTAGTCGTGAATGATAGGCTAGCCGTTTGAGCCGGGCGATAGACAGGGTGGTCCGACGAGATGGCGACGTTGATGTCTTGAGCGCGATCCACCACTACCACGCGCGTATCGCGCACGATGCGCCCGCCCTCGCTTTGCCCCTCCGGGGGCAAGACGCGATAAGCGTGCAGCTCTAGCGTGCCAAACATCTCGGCGGCCAGGTCAATGGCAAACACTGCCCGGCCATCCCTCACCGGCGCGCTAAAGGCCGCAATCGTCTGGTTATCTTTGACCATGTCCAGGTACACTGCGCCGCTTGAGCCGGTGGTCAGCGCTTCTACTTTCAACGTCTCGCCCACCCGGTAAGCGGCGCGTTCGGCGCGCAGCAAGATGGTTTCGGGCTGTTGTTCGGCGTCGAGCCGGATGATCTTGTGCGTAGACGCGCCGGTGTTATCTCGGGCGGTGACGTCAAGTTGGAAACTGGAGGTTGGAGATTGGGAGGAGGGCGCCTGGTCGCCGCCCGGCGTAAAGCGATATTCGGCCAGGCCGTATTCGCCGGCTTGCGCCTGCTCGCCGTTGATGACGAGCGAGGCGGGCACGGGGCGCCCATCGGGCGTCGAGACGAGGATATAGACAATGTTTTCCACGCCGGGGCGCAGCTTGCCGCTTTCAGGCACGGCGTCAATCACCAGCGGATCGCGCGCCACGGTGAGCAGCTTGCCGATTTCTTCGCGGTGCTCGGCCTGATCTATCACGGCCACCGTGATTTCAAATTGCGCCCGGTCCTTATTGCTCTCGCCCACAAAGTAGGGCGGCAGATCAAACGAAAACTCAAAACGGCCCCTGGCGTCGGTCTGCCCGAAAAGCTCTACTGCCTGCCGGCGCTCGGGATCGTAAGCATAGCCGCGCAGCTCGACGCGCGCGCCAAACGTCGGCTTGCCGAAAAAGTAATCAGCCTGCACATAGCCTTTGACGGTTGCGCCGGGCGTATAGTACGGGCGCTCGGTCTCGATGGCGACCTTGAACTTGGGCAGCACGTAGGGTTTGACCTCGACGGCGCGTGAGCTTTCCGTATCGCCCAAGATGGCCTGCAAGTTGTACTTGCCGGTGACGAGCTGCGAAGCCAGTTGGAAATCGGCGCTGGCGATGCCAAAGGACGAGGTATTGAACTGTTGCCTAAAGACCTTGTCGCCGTTGGGATTGCTGACGATGAACTCGACCGGCTGGTTGGCCGCCGCGCGATGATCGAACGCGCCCAACGCCAGCGCGCGCATGTGAATCATCTGGCCGGGCTGGTAAACGGGCTTGTCTGTGGATAAAAAGAGTTTGTAGGTGCGCTTGATTTGGATGGGCCGCTCGATGCGATCCTGGCCCAGCGACGAGCGCGTCTGCACGAGCAGCGTGGCGTCGCCTTCGACGTTGTCGGGAATGTCGAGTGATACGTTGGTCGTGCCGGTTTCGTCTGTCTGGCCGCTATAGACGAGCGGCGCGCCAGAAGACGTTTGCAGCGTCACCTTGACCTCGGCCCCCGCCACGGGCTGCTCGGTCGTCACCGAGCGCACCAGCACGCGGACGCTGGCCGGGCTGCCGGGCGCGAATTGATCTTGACCCAGCACGATGGTTTCCTGGTCGTCGGCGTGCGCAGTGTAAGTGGTGGCATTCCAGGCGCTCACGCTCGAAATGACGACGAGCAAAACCAGCGCCAGTTGCGCCAGCGCATAGCGGCGGCGCGCGAGGGGTTCGAAAAAGGCGGCCAGGTCCAGCCAGAACTTGCGCGCCGAAGGTTTGCTCTGCTCGGCGCGCAGCCGTTCGCGAATGCGCTCGGCGGCGGCCTGGTTTAGCTCGGCGCGCGCCAGCCTGGGCTTGAGCGTCACACCCAGATTGGTGCGCAGCGTTTCCAGGCGCGCCAGCTCGGCGCGGCACGTTTCGCACTGATCCACGTGCGCCTTCACGCGCGCGGCCTCTGCCGGCGCGAGCTCGTTATCCAAAAGAGCCAACAACTCGGTCGTTACGTGACCATTCATAGTTTCACCCCCATCCTGACCCGTTCGCCTGCCGCGGGCGAAAGGATTTTCTCGAGCGCCTGGTGCGCGTAAAACAGCCGCGATTTGACCGTGCCGGCGTTGACGCCCAGCGTGTAGGCGATTTCTTCGTAAGACAAATCGCACAAATAGCGCAAGGCGATTACTTCGCGCTGCGCGGCGGGCAGGCCATCCACGGCCCGCCACACGGCGTCGCGCGTCTCCCGGCTGACGGCGACGTGGTTCGGCTCGCCGTTGTTCGAGTGGCCGTTGACGCCGGCGATCAACTCGTCGGCCAACTCGTCCCAATCCGCCGAAGGCGGGCGCTTGCGTCTGAACAAGCTGCGGCAGCGATTGACGGTGACGCGATACAGCCAGGTTTCAAAGCGCGCCGCGCCTTCTACGTCGAAACGCGGCAGTGCGTGCAGCACGTCTAAAAAAGTTTCCTGGGCGGCTTCTTCGGCGTCGCCGCTGTTGCGGGTGACGAAAAATGCGACGCGGTAAACATAATCTTTGTAACGTTCGAACAGCGCGTCAAACGCGCCGCTCTGGCCGCGCTGAAAGCGGCGGATAAGGTCTTCAGTCGCTACCGGCATAGCCCCTCCTTATAGCGCCAGTGTAACGAAAAATGAGAACGATCATAACCATTTTATTCTTGATTAAACAAATCTACAAGTTACACGCCGCCGGAGAGCAAAAAGTTCAATGCTTTTCCCGTTTGACCGGAAAGAGTGCTGAGGGTATAATCCAGAGTATGGTCGACACAAGTGACCTCTTGAAGCAAGGCATGGCTGCGCTCAAGGCGGGGCAAAAAGCCCAGGCCAAGGGCTTGTTGGTCCAGGCGCTCCAGCAAGACAAGAATAACGAACAGGCCTGGCTCTGGCTGAGCGGCGCCGTCGAGACGGACGCCGAGCGGCGCACGTGCCTGGAAAATGTTTTGCTCATCAATCCCAACAACAAGCTGGCCCGGCAGGCGCTGGAGCAAATGTCGCCCAAGCCGGCTTCACCGCCGCCGCTTTCTCCGCCCCCACCTGTCACCGAGCCGCCTGCCGAGGTGGTCAGGCCGCAAGCCGAGCCGCCACCGCCGCCGTCTTTGGCCCCGCCTCCGGCGAGTGAAAAGCCGCCAGAAATCCCGCCACCGCCACCGGCCAAATCGCGCGGGGGACTGGCGCTGGTGCTTGCGGTTATATTTGTGATCGTGTTGGCGGCGGTCGGCGTGTGGTGGGTGATGAGCCAGCGCTCGTCTATTTCGCAAGCAGCGCTACCCACAGCCACATTGCAAGCGGTGGATTTGCTTCCAACCGTGACGGCGACGGCGGCCATGACCCGCACGCCCACGCCGTCGCCCACTGCCAGCAAGACGCGCCCGCCGACGGGGACGTTCAGGCCCACGTCAACATTGCCTCCCAGCATGACGCCGCGGCCCACGCACACGTCAAGCCCTACACCCACGCCCGTCACGTATACGCCTACCCCTTCATCTACTCCAACCCCCTTCCGCACCTACACGCCGCGGCCAACGCCTACCACCGGCCCCACCCGGACGCCTTTCCTCACCTACACGCCACGGCCAACACCCACGCCCGTCACGCATACTCCAACGCCCGCGCCAACGTGGACGCCGGTGCCCACCTTCACGCCCCGGCCAACCCAGGGGGCGCAGACGCCGACCATGACGCCGACGCCTTTTACCGCCACCCTGAACCAGACTCAAAAAGTTGGCCCCATTACCGACTCGCTGCGCGACGTCGAGTTTTCGATGGAAGTCACGCTGGAAAGCATCGAGTGGACCGCCGGCGTGCCATCCGACCCGCCGCCCCGCGCTGGCTACATTTACGGCATCGTTTACGTGCGCGTCAAGAATATCGGTCCCGGCGCCAATCACACCGTCAACCGCCTAGATTTTATGGCGAAGGACGCAGATGGCAAAATCATTAACGACAAGTACATGGGATTTTTGAGTGACTGCACTCTATCACTCGCGGATTTGCAAGTTGGAGAAGAGAGCCAGGGCTGCGTAGCGTTTGAGCTGCCCCTGGTGGGAAAAGTGGATTTGCTCTACAATCCACTCCGCACCGATGAATTGGAAGCAGACAATCACCTGAGCTTTAGGCTAAGGCGCTGAGCCTAGACTCCTTGTTGGCCCGAGTTCACGCGCACCTCGGCTACGTCTGCGAGTGAGGCGATGCTGGCCTGCACTTCGGCGGCGGGCGCGCTCGTCGCCAGTGTAAAGATCAATTCGCCTTCCACGCGCCCGGCGCGCAGCGTTTGCTCGTCGGGCTGGCTGCTTTGCACTTTGCCCATGCGCTTGAGCTGCGCCAGGATGACCATGGCCCGCATTGCCTTGGTCTGGCAGGTGGGCGACAATGAAACCCGCACGTGGAGCTTGGAAGCGGCGGCTTGCGGCGTTCTGATTTCGGTGCGCGGAGACACCGGAGGCATAAAAGGCCCCCATCGCTCGAGCAAGGGCGCCACGTCCACGCTCGGCCCCACCCCTGTGCGAGCGTCTTCCAGCAAGACGCGCAGCACGTGCAGCGTGTCTTCGGATAAGGCCAACAACTCTGGCGACAGGGCCAATTCGCTTCGCCGGACGCGCTTGACGGCGTCGGTCAGCAATCCGCACAAGCGCGCAATCATTCTATAATTCAGGTGAGTGGCCATGCTTTCGAGGGCGTGCGCCAAGCGGAACAATTGAGAAAGCGCCTCGTCGTCGCGCGCGCCCTTGAGCCGCTTGAGTGCATCCCGGATGGCATCCAGGTGTTCAATCGCCTCTTCGGCAAACACGTTGCGATACGCCACCGGATCCGTCTTGGCGCCGGCGGGCGTTGCCTGAGCTGGGGGGCGGGCCGGCTGGGTATTGCCCAGCCTTGCTCCTCTGGCTTTGGATGTGTGAGAAGGTGGGGGCGGGGTGGCCGGAGAAAGGGACAGAGCGCTGGCAGCGGGCGCTTTTTCTTGGGCGGCCAACTCGCGGCGCGCTTGTTGGAGCGCGAATTCCAGTTCGCGCTGGCGCGCCGCATGCTCAGCGTGTTCGCTTTCTCGTTTGGATTGTTCTTCGGCCAGCCGCGCCGCCAGTTGAGAGGCTTCTTCGCGCACCTGGCGCATTATCATCTCGCGTTGAGCCAGGTCGGCGGCGAAACGTTCCACCTGCCGCCGCTGCGCAAGCGCCGTAGCCATCTCTACGGCCAAGACGTTCAAGAGCTGCTGAGCGCCTGCATTCCACTCGTCGCCTGCTTTCCGCCGCCCTGCGATCAACACTCCCAAAACAACGCGCTCGTACACGAGGGGGTGAATGTAGAGCGGGCCTGCGCCGCTGCCCAGTAACGCGCGCAACGTGGCCTGATCCGAATCTGTGCCCCCCACGACGATCACGGGCTGCTGCCACGCTACGGCGCGCTGGATAGCCGGCTGAGAGTCTATCTCGAACAAAGCGCCCGGCCTGGGCGGGAGGCCGGCTTGCTGAACGGCGGCCAACTCGATCGAGCGTTCGCCGGCCTGGCTCAATCCCACGGCGACTACGTCGGCATCCAGTGCGGCGCCAATGGCCGAGATGGTGCGTTGGAGCGCCGCGCTCAGGCTGGGCGTGTCCATCACGCGGCGACACGCCTCGATGGCCTGCCACGGCACAGGTGTTCCTTCGACTTTATCGGCGGGACGCCGCGTACCTTGTATCGCCTGGCGCAGTATGACGCCTCCAAGCAGCGGATAGGCCACCAGGTTGCCCAGGCGCACCCATCCTGGCGCGTGCGGAACAAGCTCGCCAAGCGCCTGGTGCAACGCATAACTCAGCACAAGCACGGCGCACGCGGCGCCCACGACGCCCCACTCCCCACGCCGGCGGCCGATCAACGCCAGGCCAGATACTCCCAGCAATGCCAGTCCCCATATCGTCCAGAGCCAATCTTGCAGCGATCCGTTGAACCCGACCGACGGCGCGGCGACTGATACACCATACCAGTTGATTGCCAGGACCACGTAGGCAAGTATGCCAATCACTGTGTTGCCAATTGCCAGCACGGAACTGGCCTGAGGAAAGTCGGCGGCCAGCGGTACAAAGGCCCACATCAACAATCCAATGCTGATGATGTTGGCCGCGTGTTCCAGGGGCGGCAAGATACTCTCAGCGCTGACGACGCCGAGCGAGGCCAGCAAAGCTGCCGCGATCAAGGCCACCTGCCCTGTTATGGCTCCGCCGCAGGCCAGCGCCAGCCGCGCAGCAGCGGCATCCCATCCCTGTCGGCCAACATTAATGACCACCAGCACAATCAGATACAAGGCGTACAAAATCACCAGGTGGTAAACCAGGTTGCCCTGAACGCTCAATAAATAGGTTACTTGCAAAAAAATGTCGCCCACAAATTCCCTTATTGAATCAATCCTGATGGTTCAGGAATGCTTGCTCATCCGCCCATATTTGTGGTACAATTTATTCAACGTATCCGTTTTTAGGGAGCGCAACTCCCACAGTCAATTCTGAAAGGAGATAGAACATGACTCAGGGTGCACCTCTCTCGGATGTTGAAAAACGCCTCAAGCTTATGCGGTTTTGGTTGGTCGGAACCTTTCTCATCGTGTCCGCTGGCGCAATGGTTGGCTACGGGTTATTTACGGGCGCCGTGAGCGGCGGACTATTAGGCGGGGCGCTCAATAGCTGGCCCGTCATCTTGATCACTGCCATCTTGTGCCTCGCCGCTTACTTTGGTTACCAGTACTGGGTAACCCGTAAATAATTCAAGACACATCGCGCCCGTAACCGGCTGCGCCAACAGCTCATTGATTTGCACAGGCAAAGGAAATTCCCTTGCCTGTGCATTTTATTTATACCACGAAGCCTTGACGATTGAATTGCAAGTGTGTTACGTATTGCGTTCAGCGCCGGAGAGGTGGGCAAACATTACGCCAGAACGTGGCGCGCAATCACTATCCGCAGGATTTCGTTGGTGCCTTCGCCGATGCTCATCAATCGCTGGTCGCGGTAGATGCGCTCGACGGGGAACTCGGACGAGTACCCATAGCCGCCGTGAATTTGCATGGCTTCGAAGCACACTTTTTCCGCTGCTTCCGAGGCGAACAGTTTGGCCATGGCCGCCTCTTTGCCAAAGGGCTTGCCCTGTTGCTTGAGCCACGCCGCCCGGTAAACCAGCAAGCGCGCCGCTTCAGTCAATGTGGCCGACTGGGCCAGTTTTTCTTGGATGGCCTGGAGGTGGGCAATGGGTGCGCCAAAGGCCTGGCGTTCTTTGGCATAACGCACGGCCTCTTCCAGGCCAGCCTGGGCCAGCCCGACCGACAGCGCGGCGATGCCAATGCGCCCCCCCTCGAGCGTCTGGAGCGCCTGGTGCAGGCCGTACCCCTCTCTGCCCAAAAGATTTTCGGCCGGCACGCGCACCTCGTCGTAAAGCACGGCGTGCGTGGGCGAGCCTTTCAGTCCCATCTTTTTTTCGGGCGGGGCGATTTGGAGGCCGGGTGTATCGGTGGGCACGATAATCATGCTCATGGATTTGCTGCCGCCGGCCGGATCGGTGCGGCAGAGGGTGATGATGGTATCCGCAATGGAAGCATTAGTGCACCACATCTTTTCGCCGTTGATTACCCACTGATTGCCGTTGCGCGCTGCCGTCACGCGCACACCGCCCAGCAGGTCGGTCCCCGCGCCCGGTTCGGTGAGCGCCAGCGCGCCCAGCTTGCCCTGACCGGTTGCCAGGCGCGGCAGCCAACGCCGCTTTTGCTCTTCACTGCCAAACGTTGCGATGGGCGCGCAGCCCAACCCATTGTGCGCGGCGATGGCCAGCCCGGTGCTGCCACAGCCCCAGCCAATCTCTTCGATGGCAATTGCCGCCGAGATCGGGTCAATGCCGGGGCCGCCGTATTCTTCTGGCACGTTCAGGCCCAGCAAGCCCAGCGGCCCCATCTTTTTGACGGCGTCCCAGTTGAATTCGGACGCCTCGTCCGTGTGACGCGCGCGCGACTTGAGTTCCTTTTCGGAAAAGTCGTGCACCATCTGGCGGAACATGATCTGTTCTTCGTTCAATTGAAAGTCCATACCGTTCTCCTGTTGCGTGTTGCGTACGTTGGTGCGTGCGCCGCTTTACAAGTGTTGCGCGCTGCGCGATATGTAAGGCAACATACGCAGAGTATGGGTCACTGCCCCAGCAATCCCTCGACCCACTCGACGCCTTCCAACACGTCGCTCGCGTCGTTGCCGCCCACCGAAAGCAGGCCGATCGGCAGCGGCGCGATGTCGGCTTGCTCGATGCGGGAGGGCTCGATAATGACCGTGCGGCGGCGGTCTGCCAGGATACGCCGGGCGTCTCCCAACGCTTCTGTCCAGGCGGGGCCGTCGCGCGCGGCCGATCCGACAACCGTCGCGCCGCACATGCGCGCCAGGGAATGCAAATAGTGCTCGGCTTCTGCGTGTTCCATGCCGATGCAACAAATCGCGGCGATGGTACACAGCTTGCGTCGGTGCGCCGTCACGAGCGCTTCGAGCACGACGTCGTCCAGGTCAGGCGCAAAAAGGGCCAGCGAGCGATGCACTTTGCTGCTCATCAATTGCTCAATCACTGGCGCTATTCCATAACGCAGTTGCGCGTTTTCTGTGAGCGCCTCTTTGCATACCAATACCTTGGGCGAGATCAGGTCTGCGTGCCCGATTTCGGGATCGGCAAACACGCGCGCAATTAACCCCATCGGGTAAAGAAACCCGGATACGACGACCGCTGATGGCTGGTAGCGTATCGAACCCAGCGGCACAATCAGGTTGCCCGGTTCAACTTGCTGCCGGAGCAGGTCCAGTACTTCGAGTAATTCGTCTTGTGCTCTACGGTCCATAATTGTCCAGTAAAAGGCGGAAAGCAAAGCGCATCAGTCTGCCTCTCTGCTCCCAACATCGGCAATCAAGTTGCCGTCTACAATATAGGCGCGCGCCATGCGCGGCGTGTTAAAAGCGAACCCAACCTGGCCGCGGCGATCAATCACAATCGCGCCGCCCAGCCCCCTGGCGCGTTCGGCCAGCAGGCGCACGCCGGCCTGGGCAGCGTGTTGAGCCGACATTCCCTGCCCCACCAGGTCACACACTGACTTGCTGAACACCACCTTCATCAGCGATTCGCCCCAGCCGGTAGCCGACGCACCCGCCGCGCGGTCGTCGGCATACGCGCCGCAGCCGATGATGGGACTATCGCCCACGCGGCCGGGCAGTTTGTTGGGTGTGCCGCCGGTTGACGTGCCAGCGGCGATGTGGCCCTGCGCGTCGCGCGCCACCGCTCCCACTGTCCCTCGCCTGGAGGGCGCCGCGACGTCAAAGGCATTTTTTATTTTGAAGGTGGGATCGGCTTGCTGCGCGCGCCATCGTTCGAGTTCGCGCGTTTCAAGCAACTCGACGACGGGACAGACGGGCACGCCTTGGGTGCGCGCCCACGCCTCGGCGCCAGCGCCGACGAGCAAGCAGTGCTCAGTGCGTTCCATCACCATGCGCGCCAGGCTGATGGGGTTGCGCACGCGCTGAACGGCCGCCACCGCGCCCGTGTTGAGCGTCGCGCCCTCCATGATGATCGCGTCCAGTTCGATCTCGCCGGCGGCGTTCAGGTTCGATCCACGCCCGGCGTCATAGGTGGGATCGTCTTCCATCACGCGCACCGCGGCCTCGACGGCCTGCACGGCGGAGGCGCCATCGCGCAACAGATTCCAACCTGCTTCGGCGGCGCGCCGGCAGCCGGCCAGGTGCGCCTCAACCTGATCGTCGGGAATGTCCCACGCGCCGCCGTGAACGATAAATGAGGGAGTAATAGTTGTCATCGCATTTGACCCAAGCGTAATACACAATACGCATCACATGTCACGTATCCGCATTGCGTATTACGCCCAAGGCCGCCGCATTACCCGACGGGCCTGAAATGCAAAATGTCTGTAATCGAGCCAACGCGTTCGTCGGCCGGTTTGAGCACAGCCTCGACGGGCATTCCAATAAAGACCTCGTCGGGGTCCGCTTCCAGGTCGCACACCAGGCCGCCGTCGGTTTCACCGATTTCGATATAGGCCAGGAGGCGCGGGATATCCAGCGGCGCGCCATCCATTCCAACGTGCATCAAGGTGAAGGTGTGAACCCGCCCTAACGTGCCAGCGTCGAACCAGGCTTCGTCGTCCAGGTGCGCGAAGCACTGTTCACAGTAGAGCCGCCCCGGGACGTACATCACGTCACATTCGGCGCAATATGTGCCCATGATTTTGCCTTCGTCTTTGAGGGCGCGGAAAAAACGCTCTCCGGCGATGCCTGCGGTGTACACGCTGTAAAACGGCAAATCGCCTTCTACGGCTCGAACGCGGTGCAGATGATCGAGTCTATCCAGAATAGGCATAGCAGTTACTCCATAATGATCAAAGTGGTTTAAAGTAGAGAATGTCCGTGATGGCGCCCTGCCGCTCGGCGGCCGGCTTCCACACGGCCTGAACGCGCAAGCCGATTTTGACGTCTTCCGGCTTGACCTGGCCCAGCAGGTGCATGATGCCCATGCCAGGGGATGCGCCGTCAATGTCAATCACAGCCGGGATTTGCGGCTCGGTGAGCGGTTTCATGTCCCAGGTGATATTGCACAGGCTAAAGGTCTTGACTGTGCCGGTATCTTGCAAAATCACCCATTCGTCGGTGGGGCAAAAGCACGCTTCGCAAAACATGCGCGGGGGGATCATGACACGCCGGCAAGAATCACAACGGCGGCCCACTAAGCGGCCGGCTTTGAGTTCTTCCATATAGCGTCCAATCGCCACGCCCGTGTCCCAGGCGTAACGCGCGTTTGGCTCCCAACGCCCGGTCAACACGCGCCCCGCGTCGAAATCTTTATGACTGAGATATACGGTTGGGTAAACGTGAGCTTCCATAGTGTCCACCTTTCTACTTTCCTACCACAATGACCGTGCCGACCTGCATCAAATCGCCCCAGGCCTGCGCCACGCCGCGGCGCGGATTGCCCGGCACCTGGCGCGCGCCGGCCTCGCCGCGCAATTGCCAGAATAGCTCGGCCACTTTCATCAACCCCGCGGCGGCGATGGGATTGCCCACGCCCAACAATCCCCCCGATGGGCACACGGGCAAGTCGCCGTCGCGCTGCGTGACGCCCAGCGCGGTGGCTTCGGGCGCTTTGCCCTTGTCAAATAACATCAAGCCTTCCAGGTGGTGCAGTTCTTTATAGTCAAAGGGATCGTAAGGCTCGGCAATGTTGATCTGCTTGCGCGGCTCGGTGATGCCGGCCATCTTGTACGCCATGCGCGCCGCTTCTTCCACGTAGGTTGGATAAGACAAATCGCGGTTGGTCCAATAGGCCGTGTCGAGGCACCAGCCTACGCCTTCGATCCACACCGGCTTGTTGGTGATGCGGCGCGCGACCGGCTCGGCGGCCAGCACCAGCGCCACGGCGCCGTCGGTGACGGGGCTGACGTCGAGCCGCTGCACCGGCCAGGCCAGCGTCTCGGAGGCCAGCACATCTTCGACCGTGATGTCGGCGTTGCCCAACAACGCCGCCGGGTGCAGCGCGGCGTTGCGCTTGTTCTTGACCGAGACCTGGGCAATATCGCGCTTGGACAGGCCGTACCGCGACATGTAGGCGTTCATTTCCAGCGCAAAAATCCACAGCAGGTTTGGCCCCAGCGGCCGTTCGGTCATGTTGTCAAAGATGGTTAAAAATGCGCCTTGCGGGTGCGGCTGGCACGTGGACATTTTTTCTTCGCATATCACCAGGCACGTGTCGAACAACCCCGAGGCCACGTGATACCAGCCCTGCAGCGGCGAAAACACGCCGGTGCCGCCGCCCACGTAGCCGCGCATCACCGGCTTGCGCCACGCGCCGCATCCATCGGCCAGATACTCGCCCTTCATGTGGACGCCGTCGAACGCCTCGGGGGCGCTGCCCACCACCACGCAGTCTATATCATCCAATATCATTTCGCACGATTCGAGGGCCTTGCTGGTAGCTTCCCACGCCAGCTCTTTGGCAGTCTCTTGAGCGCGGCGGACAAAGCGCGTCATCCCCGCGCCAACAATGGCTACTCTACGCATATTCTTCCTCCATAACCTGATCAGTTACTCAAGATGACCGCGGCCCCAGAAGTAGTGGGCACGCCGCGCCAGCTAAAAGCCAGGCCGGTTTGCACGTCTTCGAGTTGACGCTGGCCGGCCTGGCCGCGCAATTGCACTACCACTTCCAACGCGCGCGCCAGACCGTTAGCGTCTAGCAAATTTCCACAGCCCAGGCAGCCGCCGGATGGATTGACGGGAAATTCGCCGGAGAGTTCTGTGCCGCCGGCCGCCGTCCACGCGCCAGCCTGCCCTTCGTCGCACAGATTCAACGCTTCCAGGTGCTGCAATTCCTTGTACGCGAACGAATCGTCAATCTCTGCGAAATCAATCTCCATGCGCGGGCTGCGGATGCCGGCCGTGCGGTAGGCCATCTGCGCCGAAAGCTCGGCATAAGAAGCCCGCCCCCAGGGCCGGCTCGACAGCGTGTGTGTGTCGTTGGCCCACCCCAGGCCGCGAATCCACACCGGCGCATCGCAGAGCGCGCGCGCCGTCTGTCCGTCGGCCAGCACCATGACAATCGCGCCGTCGGCGTGAGGCGCGATTTGCAAACGCGTCAAGGGTTCGGCCACCGGCGCGCTGCGCATCACCTCGATCACGTCAATATCGGCGGGAAAGGCCGCCAGCGGATTGAGCATGGCGTTGCGCTTGTTCTTGGCCGCCACGTAGGCGCATTGCTCAAGGATTGCGCCGCTTTCTGCCATGAAGCGGTTCATCTCCAGGCCGGCGATAAAATAGGGATGGGCGCGCAGCGGGCGGTCGAAGACCGGATCCATGGCAAAGGCAGTGATTTCGGGGAGGGTGAGGATGTTGCTGGCCTTGCTGTGCGCCTCGACGGCTACAATGTCCATCAGGCCGCAGGTGATTTGCATGTAGGCGGCGGCCAGGCCGTGTAAACCGTCGCCCGCAATGGTGTGCATGGGGCGCTGCATCGCGCCCAGTTGATCAGGGGTGTACTCGTCAAAGATGCTGGTCCCCTCGTACATATCTTCGGCGGTGGAGACAAAACCATCTACGTCGTTGCGCGGGTCAATCCCCGCATCGGCGTAGGCTTTGACCGCCGCTTCGAACATAATCTCCTTGTAGGAGAGGTCGGGTGTGATCGAGCGATAGCCGCTCCACCCGACGCCGACAATAGCAACTTCTCGATTCATAAAATTCTCTCCTGATCTCAAATGATGGGAATAGATAGAGGTGGATACACGTGTCAAGTCAAATCGTTCAAATAGAGGCTCCTTTCTGTAGAGTGATTTCTCACTTGCTATTTTATCCTCACTACCCCCACTCTGTCAAATAGCAAGATGTGCTATAATAAATGGCGCACTACGGGTCAATCGTCATTATACAAGGAGAGAGCCATGACGAAGCAAGGTGTGGAACAGATTTTGGGTCGGATGATCACCGACGAAAAATTCCGCCAGTCATTTTTTGCCAACCCGGAAGAAGCGTTGAAGGACTATGACCTGGCCCCCGACGAGCGCGAGGCGCTGCTCAAGACCAAGAAAGAAGACGTGGAGGGGTTCAGCCGCAAGCTAGACGAGCGGATCACCAAGAGCAAGATCCACTTTTAGGGCTAAGGGTTAGATAACTTGCTCGCGTGTCGCTCGCTTGGCCCGTATTGCGGCATCATTGTGGGCAAGTTATTTAATTCCCAATCCTTAGCTTGCGTTCCACAACGGCGCCGCCGCGTTCAATTGCTGCAGGCTTACGCCAAATTGCGCCGCACACCCAACAGGGTCGCTTTGTAACTCTTGGGCGTATTCGGGGTGCTGGTAAAGATGCCCGATCAGCGCGCGCAGATTATCTGAATAGAAATGCTCGCGCTTGTACGCGCAAGCGGTAAAGTGCAGCGGGTCGTAATCGCAGCGGATTGAATAATAAGGGCTGAGGCTGGTGCACAATTCTATAACGTCTGGCAGCGGCTGCGCCCAAAGGTCGTCACGTCCTTCAGGCACAGCCGTCAGGCCGTTCCAGGCAATTCCCCGCCGCGCCGCCGCGAACATGCGGGTAATGGCTTGCCGCCAGCGCGCTGCGCTATCGGGCGTGCGATAGTCGAATGGGCCAGACGCCAGCGCATAGTCGCACGGCTCCAATTCCACCGAGTTAATATCACCTGCTGTGAAGCTGGCGCTTGGAAAACGCTGCTGTGCTTCGTCTATGAAATGCGGCACCAGGTCCAGCCCGCTATAGCGTCCCTTGTATCCGTGCGCCAGCAGATAGGCATACAGGTCGCCGCGCCCGCACCCCACATCCAACACGGTTGCATCAAGCGGAATGTTGATGGCCGTCAGGATCTCAAAATACAACGCTTGCTGCAAAGCGTCCTCGTACCCTACGCGCCGAGAGGGGGCCGTTTGAGATTGCAGTCGTGTGTAAATGGCAGTCAGTACCTGGCCGGGTGACTCTATGCGGTTCGTGTTTCCTCTCCGTTCTGGCTCTCTGCGAGGTTCAAACAACGCCCGCGTTCACTCTCCAGGTGGTGTAACATAGCCGCCGCTTCTTCCCGGCATTGCTGCCCCAGGGCAATGGCCTCACTTTCAGGGCCAGACGCCAGATATGCGCCGGCTTGATTCAAGACAAACAGTTTGCTGGCAAAGCTGCTCCGCTCTTGCACGGCGGCGATGGCGTTTTCAAAGTGCGCCCGCGCTTCACGGTGGTTATGGCGTGCGAGCGCGATCTGCGCTCGCAGCGCCCACATTGGCCCAGATACGCCCGGGTCGCTGCCAGCGTGAATCAATCGCTCAATTTCGAGCGCCAGTTCGTCGGCGCGTTCCAGGTCGCCGCGCGCCAGCGCCAGGCACGCTGTCAGCCATGCTCGCGTCGCCGCGCGCCATACGGGCAACATGGCCTGATTCAGGTCGTTGATCTGACGCAAATAGTCTTCGGCGGCGTGCAGATTGCGGCTGTGCAGTTCACATTCCGCCAGTCCAAGCAGCGCCCGCATGGATTCCTCTGCGTTGCCCGTCTCGCGCATCACCTTCAGGCCGGGTTCAAACGCAGCGCGAGCCTGAGAGTACGACTCGAGCGCCAAATACGCTTCACCGGCTTGCACCTGTTGATAAGCTTCGCCAACGGCGTCGCCGATTTCGCCAAAGACCGTGCTGGCTTTTTGGCACATGGTCAGCGCCTGGGCATACTCGCCCAACCACTCGAACGCTTCGGCCTGGGAAAGATAAGTATAGGCCACACCCGCTCGATAGCCGCCGGCCAGGCCAACCTCCACGGCGCGGCGATAGGCGTCTAACGCCGCGTGCGGCTGCCCGCAGTGGAACTGGGCGATGCCGATATTGGTCAGACAACCGGCCATACGATATTTGAGGTCCACTGTTTCCAATAGGCCGAGCGCCTGCTGGAGCGATTGAAGCGCCTGGTCGAAATGTCCCAGGTACAGGTGCATGCCGCCGATGGCGTTCAAGATGGCTCCCAGCGTTATCTGATCGTTCCTCTGTTGGGCCAGGTCGCGCGCCTGGATGAGACAGTCCATCGCTTGGTCGTACTGTCCCAGGGCATGATAAGCCGTGCCCAATACGCGCAACGCAGTGAGCACCTGGGTGTCGCCCTGGCATTGAAGCGCCAGGCCGTAAGCGAGTTGGGCCGCTTGCCGCGCCTCTTCGTTCCGCTCCTGCCACCAACGCGCCTCGGCCAGCACGTTGTATGCTTCGGCCTGGGCTTGCAGGTCGTTGTGCGCCTGCGCCAGCTCGAGCGCGCGGTTAACGTCCGCTTCAGCCAGATCGTATTGCCCTTTCAGGCGATAAATCGTGGCGCGGCTGAGATATAGCTGGAGCGCGCTGCTCCAATGATCCTCCAATGGCAGTTTTTTCAGGCAGCGTTCGGCCTGTTCGTAATAAGCCAGCGCCTCGTCATTCGCGTACACTTTTTGGGCCTGGCGGCCGGCGCACAGCGCGTAGGTGAGAGTTTTATCCCATCGCTCACCCTGACCAAAGTGGCGCGCGAGCATGGGATAATATTGTTCCAGGTGATCGCTGTAGGTTTGCTCAAACAGGCACCCCACTCGCTCGTGCAATTGCCGGCGGCGGGCAAAGGGCAGGCTGCTGTAAGCCACCTCGTAAGTCATGGCGTGCTTGAACAGGTAGGCCAGTTCGGGTTCGGGGTGAGCGAGCCGCGTCAAATCTACCAGGATGGTCGCGTCCAGGCGGTCGCGCATCTCAATGTCTTCCATGCGAAACGGGTAGATGCTGCGCAAGATGTCGTAAGCGAAGCGGCGATCAATCACCGACGCCACCTGGAGCAAATCGCGGCTGGGCGGCTCGAGCCGGTCAATGCGCGCCATCAGCAAATCTTGGAGCGTATCCGGCACCTGGGCTTGAGACAAGTCCCCCACCACTTTATAGCCGCCATTGGCGCGCTCCAGCACGCCGCTTTGAATCAGGCTGTTGAGCAACTCTTCGACAAACAAGGGGTTGCCTTGCGTTTTTTCGTAAATCTCGCGCTCGAATGGGAGGGGCAGCCCCGTCTGGTTTAGCACCGTGCGGATCATTTGGGCGCTGTGTTCAGGCGGCAACTCTTCGAGTGTGATAAATGTGCAATCTGGCGACGCCATCGCCTGCAAGTTCAAATCGTCGCGCGGGCGGGAACACAAGCACACCAACAGCGGCACGTCGCTGGTGTGCGCGGCGATGTGATCAATCAGGTCGAGCGAAGGACGGTCGGCCCACTGTAGGTCTTCGAACAACAAGAGCAATGGCTGGCGCGTAGCGCGGGCGCGCAGCAATTCGAGCGAGAGTTCAAACAGCTTGCGGCGGCGGTCGGCGGCGTCCAGCGCGGCGATGAATTGCGATTCGGGAACGGGCAGCCCCAGCACAGCCCCCAAGATGCCGCCCCACTGGCTCATCGCCCCAACCTCTGCAGCCAGGCCCGCCTCGATCTTGTGCCAGCGGGCAGCGGCATCGTCGGATTCGAGGAACTTGAAAAAGACGTGCCACAAATCAATCCACGGCAAATAAGGCGAGTTCAATCCGTGCGAGAGGCATTGCCCAATGTAGCCGTCGCCGCCCCAGTTTACCCAATGCCGCACAACCTCTTCAATCAGGCGCGTCTTGCCCACGCCGGCGCGCCCGCCGATGGCAATCACGTTCCCGCGCCCGCTCAGCGCCCGGTCGGCGGCGGCGATGAGCGTCGCGCGTTCCGTGTCGCGCCCCACCAGGCGCCAGCGGCTGGAAAGGTAACGCACCGTCAGGCCGGTGATTGTTTCACGTTCGGACAGCAAGCGATATGCCTTGACCGGCAGCGTTTTGCCTTTGAGCTGCATCGGCGGCAGCGTCTCGAACACGAAACGCTGCGCCGTGCGGTCGCGGGTATAAGAATCCACCAGAATGTCACCGGGTTTGCCGGCCGTCATCAGCCGAGACGACAGGTTGATTTCGTCGCCGATGACGGTGTACTCGCGCCGAACCATGGAGCCAATCGGGCGCGCCAAGACAATGCCAGAGGCCATGCCGATGCGTTGGGAGACGATAGATGCCGGGCGGGACGAATCGTTTTTGATCGCGAGCGCGCAGCGCAGCGCCCGTTCCAGGTCGTCGTCGTGCTTGCCGGGGGCACCGAACAAGATATGCAAGACGCTGCCCTTATCGCCCGTGATGACGCGATTGAGCCGCCCTTCAAAACGCGCCACGACGTTTTGCGCCCACACAAAATAGTCCTGGAGCGTGTATCCCACAGACGGCGAGTCGTACTGGATGCCTTCAAAGCCCACAAAAATGCTGGTGACCCGTCTAAAATCGCCGGGGAGGTCTCCGCCCGTCAGCGACAAGCTAGTATAGATTTCGCGCGGCAGGTACAACGCCAGCGCCTCTAACAGGCGATGGCTCGCCGCCTCGTCCAGATGATCCAGGTTGAGCGGCGCCGCGTTCGGCGCGCACGTATCTTGTGCGTGTGTGACGACGACAAAGGCATCGCGCGCTTCGCCGGTAGTGGGTTGTGCGCCTAGCAAAGCGAGCGATGATTGAGCGATGACGACCTCGCCCTGGCGGGCGTGTTTTTCGGCCAGTGTCGCCTCATCCACGGCCTGGCCAGCCAGCACCGACTCTAGCCCAAGCTGCGCATCGCCCACCGTCAGGCGCAGCGCTTGCCCATAGCCCAGGCCAATTTTCACGTTGATGGGAAAATCGTGGCCGGCCACCTCGGTGTGGCGAAAGGGTTCGATGGCGCGCTGCATCGCGTGCGCGCACGAGAGCGCGCACGCGATGACGGCGTCCGCCTCCAGAATGGGTGAACGCTCAAAGTAGGCCGTGAGCGCATCGCCGCTAAAGCGTGTGACAATGCCGCCGTGCTTGAGGATGGGCTGCATGAGGGCCGTAAAGGTTTCGTTAAGCAAGCGATTAAGTTCTTCCGAGCCGCGGTGGCCTTCGTGCGGAGCGAGATGGCTGTGTGCGTGCACCATTTGCTCGGACATGGTCGTAAAACCGGCAATATCGGCAAACAGCACAGCAGCCTCGATGAGTTCAGCTTCGCCGGGGCGGGGAGGGCTGCCTTCCAACACGCGGCGCACGACGTGGGCGGGCGCATACGCTGCAACGGATTGAGGGAGGCTAATTTTATCCATATCGGCTCGCAATCACAGATTACAGAATGGGGGTGCTAACCGGCTCCAGGCCACACAATCTGCGCCGGCAGGCGAACGGTGAAAACGGAGCCTCGCCCCGGCTGGCTGTTCACAATGATCTCGCCCCCCATGGCGCGGCAGAGGCGGTGGCTGACGGCCAACCCCAGGCCGGACCCGTCGTACTTGCGCGTGATAGACCCATCGGCTTGCCAGAATGCCTCAAACAGGTGTTGCATCTGGTCGGGCGTCATGCCGATGCCGGTATCGGCCACGCGAAAATGAACCCAGTCTCCATTTCCGCCCGGCGATGCTTCGCGAGATACTGAAAGCGTGATGTCGCCGTGCTCCGTAAACTTGGCGGCGTTACTGATCAGATTAACCAGCACGCGCTGGACAGCGTTGGGGTCGGCGTGCATCACACCCAGGTCTGGCGAGCAATGCACCTGGAAGGTATTGTCGTTTTTCCTGGCCATCTGCTGGCCGAGGTATGATACCTCGCCAATCAGATCGTTGATTTTAAAGACATCTATATACATCTCTGTTTTGCCCATTTCGATCCTGGATAGTTCGAGGATGCCGTTAATCAGAGATAACAGGCGCCGGCCAGCAGTTTGAATTTTTTCGATGTGAGGAGTGTAATCTGAATGGCCCAATTCCATAGTTTTGACCTGGAGCAACTCGCTAAAGCCGAGAATGGCCGTCAGGGGTGTGCGCAGTTCGTGGCTCATGGTGGTCAGGAATACGCTTTTGGCGCGGTTGGCCGATTCGGCGGCGTCTTTGGCATCTCGCAGCGCTTCTTCAGCTTGCTTGCGCTCGGTGATGTCTCGCAAGACAACCAAGCGGCCTTTGACCTGGCCGTCCCGGTCGTGCAGCGGCGAGATGCGCAAGTCCATGTAGCGCGGCGTCTGGTTTTGGCTCAGGGTGATTTCAGCGTTGGTCTCGATCACATCGCGGTAACGTTCGACAAGGTCGGGCCAACTGGATAACACGTAATCGGCTCGTTGTCCGATGGCCTCCGAGGCCGTGCAGCCAATGACGCGCTGAATTGCCGGGTTGAGGTCCACAATGCGATTCTGGGCGTCCAGCACAATAACGCCGTCACTCATGCTTTCCATCACCAGGTCGCGCGCAATCGGCACAATATCCAACAGGTGAAAGCGGTACAAGCCCCACACCATGGCCAGGCTAGAAAGCGCGAAAGAAGGCGGGGTCAGGTCAAGCTTGGGGATGGGGCTGAGGTGAGAGATATACAACACGTTTCCCACCCACGGCATTACGGCGCCTATCAACAAGACGGTCCTCTGCATGCGGTAGAGGCGCGGTGAGCGGGTGAGCGTCTGAACGAGCCAGACGGTACTGATGAAGAGCAATACATAAGAGTATCCAACCTGCACCCAGAACCACGGCCCGTATGTCTTGCTAACTACCGGGAACGGCCCGCTGCTATCCAGCCAGATGTTGTACCGGATCAGGCCGTGTAATTCGTTCGTCCAGACCATCACAATTGTAGTGGCGGGCACAAGCGTTAGTAGAATCAAAATGCGGCGCGTCAGCCATTTGTCGCGCCCGGTATAGCGCGCGGCAAAGACAAACCACGCCAGCGGCACGGCGACAATACCCAGGTATTCGACGTTGGCCCACCAAATTTTGGCCCCCAGTTCAACGCTGAGCAACTCGAGGGCGTTTCCCGCCGACCATTCAAACACCGCTGCCATGACCAGTATAAGCGGCGTTGCGCCGGGCGCGGAACGGTGCCGCCAAGTAACGACAATGAGCGCCGCCGACGTGATGGCAGTAAAGACAAACGGTAATACATAGGGCGTGTATTGCCACTGCATCGTTTCTCCTAACCCGGGCAGGTAGGGGCCGGTTGACAGTAAGGGCAGAGATACGTGCCGCGCTGGCTCACGACGACGCGCTCAATGGCTGTTCCGCACCGCCGGCAAGGTTGCCCCGCGCGATCATAGGCGCGAAAATGATCCTGGTAATTGCCTTCGGGGTAAACCCAATCTATGGCCGAGCCGCCATGCTTGAGGCCCTCGGTCAGCGCCGCGCGGATGCCCTTGTGTAACGCCGCTGTTTCGTCCGGCGAAAGTGTGTTCACTTTGCGACGCGGATGCAGGCGGGCGCGCCACAGCGCTTCGTCGGCGTAAATGTTGCCAATGCCGGCAATAAAAGTCTGATCGAGCAAGAGCGGCTTGAGCGCGCCAGAGCGCCCCGCCAGCAGCGCCCGGAACGCCTTGAGCGTAAATGTCGAATCGAGCGGTTCGGCCCCCAAGCGCCCAAGCACCTGGTATGGATCGTCCACCAGGTACACGCGCCCGAACTTGCGGGCATCGTTAAAACGCAGTTCGTAGCCATTATCCAGCTTGAAAATGACGTGATCGTGCTTGCCGCCCGGCCAACGAACGGGCAGCACATCGAGCCGCCCCGACATCTTGAGGTGAATTAGCAAATACCTTTCGCCCCCTGGGGATTGAGGGGTGAGAGCGAATTTGAGGTACTTGCCGCGCCGCGTAATAGTTTCGATGCGGTGGCCGGGTAATTGCTTTTTCAGCGTCCGCACTGACGGGTAAATTTGCCGGGGCCAATCGGCGCGCACGGCGGTAATAATACACCCCGGCAGTGGTGGATAAGCTGGCATATCGCTTTCTACTGGCAAGCCGGCGCTCAATTTACGAGCAATGGTTTCGACTTCGGGTAATTCAGGCATAAGCACCTGGTCCAAAATCTCTAGGTGTATGATACATAGTATACCCTGTAATGCCGCAAGATACAATGGGTAAATAGTCCCTGGCGTTCTGTGGTATCATGTCAGGCAAGGCAAGATGTAGGATTGGCTGTGAAGAGATTTTATTTCTTGATCTGGCTGAGCATCATTCTGGCGGCGTGCGCTTCGGCGTCCCCCAGTCCAACGCCTGCGCGGGCGACGACGGCGCCCCCGAGAGCCGCTGTCGCGCCGCCGTCGCCCACGCCTCGCTTCACCGCCACACCGCGCCCCACGTACACGCTGGTCGTCCCGCCCGCAACACCCACACCGTCCTTAACCCCTACGCCGATTCCTATGCCCACGCCCACTTTTACGCCCGAGCCGTGGCACGCGCCGGGACGGCGTTATTATTTTCCGGTGCAGCCGCCCGAAATTGCCCGCTATGCAGACGAGCACCACGATTACCCCGCCACCGATATTTTCGTGCCGGTTGGCTCGACGGTAGTGGCCGTGACCGATGGCACAGTGAATGAGGTGCGCCGTTTCGACCCGTGGGATCCCGCCACCAACAAGGGCGAAGATCGGCCAGGCTTGTTCGTGGCGATTGTAGGCGACGACGGCGTGCGCTATCACACCTCGCATCTTTCGTCCATCGAGCCAGACATCGAGCCGGGCGCGCGCGTGCGCGCCGGGCAGATCATCGCCCGCAGCGGCAAGACGGGCAACGCGCGCAACACGCCGGCGCACGTTCACTTTGGCCTTTCGCGGCCGCTGGGGCCAGGCGATTGGGAAGTGCGGCGAGGCGAGGTCTGGCCTTACGTGTATCTCAAGGCGTGGACCGCCGGCGAGAATCGCACGCCGATTTTGCCCGTTTATCCCTGGTTCGAGGGGCCGTTCAATTTTGGCTATTCCGCTGGCAGGCGCCCCCTGATGGCGTACCGGCTGGGGCAAGGCGCGGTGGCCAAGGCCATTATCGGCGGCATCCACGGCGGCTACGAGTGGAACACGACAGCGCTCGTTTCTCAGACGTTAGCGTATCTCAAGACGCGCCCCGAAGTGATACCGGTCACAACTACGTTGTACGTCATTCCCGTGCTCAACCCGGATGGCGCAGCGTTGAGCCGGGATATCAAGGGCCGCTTTAATGCCAATGGCGTGGACCTCAACCGAAACTGGGGAGTGGGTTGGGAGGCACTCTCGTTTCACGGCAACACGCCGGTAAACGCGGGGCCGCGCTCGTTTTCCGAGCCGGAAACACGCGCGCTGCGCGAGTTGCTGGTCAGCCGCCGCGTGCGGGCGCTCGTCTCGTACCACAGCCAGCACGGCGAAATTTACGGCGACGAAACGTTGGGCAAAGTGATGAGCCGTGCCACTGGCTATCCATACGATTCGGAGGGCGTGGGCTATCCAACCAGCGGCGACCTGGCCCGCTGGTGCACCGCCCACGGCATCGCCGCGGTAGATATAGAGTTGACCGATCACGAAGCAACCGAGTGGGCGCGCAACCGCAAAGGTGTGCTGGCCTTTTTAGACTGGCTGCCATCGGGTTCTTTCAGGATAAAGCAGGAATGAGAAAAACAAATCCTTGTGTGCTTGTGGTGTGCTGGCTGTTGTGCGGTGCTCTGAGCGCGGCGTGCGCCGGGTCTGCGACGCCGGTTCCCAACACACCCATCCCAACGCTTCCCCTTACTCCAACAGTGGCACCGACTTTAACCGCCAGCCCGACCGCGCCGCCCACCCCCTCTCCGGCGCCTCCTACCCCCACGCCATCACCCTCTCCGGCACCGTTGCCGGCAGATTACGCCAAGACGCCCAAGCAGGTGACCGCCCAATTTTTGCAATCGCTGATAGACGATCACAGCGGCGGCGGCAGCCTGGTGTATCTGAGTCGAGACTTGCAAACTCAAATCCTCGGCGGGCGGTCGCTGCTCCAGGTTCTGGGGCTTTTAACTGTCTATCGTTCGTTTGTGTTGGACGAGCCGGCAGGAGATACGGGCGAGACGGCAACGGTCCAGGCAGCGCTCGATTTGGGCGCAGACGTGCAAGCGCGCGTTTTCATGCTCAAGCAAGAAGGGGGTGTGTGGCGCATCCACGCCGTCGCGGCGGGCGAACAGGCGGGCGTGGATGACCCGGCCCAGGCCGCCCACGAGTTTCTGATTTCACTGCTCAAAGACCCCAGCGGCGAAAGCAGCCTCAACTATCTCAGCCGCCGCCTCGTGGCCGAGCTTCAAGGCGGGCGCACGGTGTATTCGATTTTGGGAATTGAAAGCGCGTACGATTCGTTTTCTTACGAGGTGATTGCGCCGGACGCTGGAGGAGTGGCGACTATCCGGGTGACGCTCGACTATTCGCAGGAAGTGGGGGCGCAGGTGCGCACCCTGACCTTAATCCGGGAAAACGGTTGGAGAATTGACGCCGTTGCAGCGCCGTGAGTTGGCAGCGGCGAGTGGAGTTGAGATGATGGACTGGCATTTGAATTCTTACGCGGCGGCCATGTTTGTGACGTGCGCTATATCCTTTGGGCTGGCGATGTACGTCTGGCGGCACCGAGACGCGCCAGGCGGCGCGCCGCTGGCCCTGCTCATGGCGGCGATTGCCGAGTGGGCTTTTGGGTACGCGATGGAACTGGGCAGCCCCACGATTTCGGCCAAGCTCTTTTGGACCAACTTTAACTTTGCAGGCATCGTGGTGGTGCCGGGGGCGTGGCTGGTCTTTACACTGCAATATACTCACCGCGAGCGGTGGCTGACCCGGCGCAACCTGATTCTTTTGGCCGCGCCGGCCTTGCTCACCTTGCTCCTGGACTGGACAAACGAGTGGCATTTCCTCATTCGAAGCTCGGTGCGGCTGGATACGAGCGGCCCGATCCCAATGTTTGACCCGGCTTACGCTATTGGCTTTTGGATATTTTGGGGGTATACGGCGGCGACTTTGCTGGCTGGTACTCTGTTGATCATCCACGCTCTCCTCACATCGCCAGGGCTATATCGCGGACAGGCGTTTGCGTTGCTGCTGGCCGCGCTGGTGCCGTGGATCGGCAACTCGATTTATCTTTCCGGCCTCAGCCCGTTTCCCAAGCTCGACCTGACGCCTCCCTCGTTCACTATCGCGGGCCTGCTGCTCGCCTGGGGATTGTATCGCTATCGCCTGCTCGACATTGTGCCGGTGGCGCGCGACGCCGTCATCGAAAGCATGAGCGATGGGGTGGTCGTGCTGGATCGGCAATCGCGCGTGGTGGACCTGAACCCGGCGGCGCAGCGCATCATCGGCAAATCCGCCGCTCAGGTCATTGGAACGCCCGTCCACCTGGCGCTGCTCGACCAGCCCGAACGCTATACGACCATGGTAGAAACCCAATCCGAGGTCACCTGGGAAACACAGGGAAAGCCGCGCACTTTTAACCTGAGCATCTCTTTGCTGTATGACAGGCAGATGCGCCTGAGTGGACGCCTGGCGATTTTGCGCGACATCACCGAGCGCAAACATGCCGAAGCGGCGCTGCGCGAATATCAGCAGCAATTGGAAGAGTCTTTTCAGCGCGAGCAAGAAAAGGCGCAGCACAATGCCCAACTGTACGCCGAGGCGCAAGAGCGGGCGCGGCGGCTGGCGCTGCTGCACGACATCTCTATGGCCGTCAACTCGACGCTGGATTTGCAGACAGTTTTAACCAGGGCGTGCCAAAAGCTGGTGGAAAATTTCAAAGTCAACCATAGCGGCGTGATGCTTTTTGACGACGAGCGCGCTTTTGGCCAGGTCATGGCCGAATTCCCGCTGCAGAGCGCCGCCGGGATCCGCGTTTCGCTGGAAGGGTACGCGGCAGTGCAACACATCATCCAGACGGCGCATCCTCTGGCAATTTACGACGCTCAACACGATCCTTTGATGGAGCACGTCTGGGAGGTGATGCGCTCGCTGGGCGTGCTGTCTATCATGATTGTGCCGCTGGTGATCAAGGATCGCGTCATCGGCACGTTTGGGCTGGACGTCACCACGGCGCTGCGCCGGTTCGAGCCGGCCGAGATCGAGCTGGCGCAGACCATCGCCGTGCAACTGGCCATGGCCATAGATAACGCGCGCTGGCTGCAAAAAGAACGCGCCCGCATCGAGTACGAGCTAGAGACGGCGCGGCAAATTCAAATCAACCTGCTGCCGGCCGCCGCGCCCGATGTGCCCGGCCTGGATATTGCGGGCATGTCCAGACCGGCGCGCCAGGTGGGCGGCGATTTTTACAACTATTTCGTGTTCGACCAAGATCACCTGGGCATTGCCGTGGGCGACGTATCTGGCAAAGGAATGCAGGCGGCGCTGATGATGGCGCTGTCTTACGGCCTGCTCACCACGCAGGTGCGCCGCGAGCTTGCGCCGTTCGAGTTGCTTGCTGCGCTGAACGTTCAGATCAGGCCGCACACGCAGCGCAGCAAGCTGAACACCGCGCTGACTTTTGTGGGGCTGAAACTGGCCGGCGGCGGCTGGCAATTGCAGGTCGGCAACGCCGGGCTGGTTGCGCCGCTGGTGCGGCGGCGCGATGGCAAGGTGGAATGGTGGGACGTGGGCGGGCTGCCGCTGGGGACGATGCGCGAGGAAGGCAAGGAGTATGAAGAGTTGACGCAGTCGCTTGGGCCGGGCGACGTGCTGATCTTGAGCAGCGACGGCATTGTGGAAGCGATGAATCCCGACCGCGAGCTGTATGGCTTTGAGCGCCTGACGGCGTGTGTGGAACGGGCGGAGGGCAAGAGCGCGCAGGCCATCCAGGATTACATTCTGGACGACGTGCGCGCCTTTGTGAGCGGCGCAGAACAGCACGACGATATGACGCTGGTGGTAGTGGTGATCGAAGCAAACGCCTCGTAGATAATGCGCTCTGCGGGCTGGCGCATATCACGCTTGACAAGGCGCTTTAGGGGAGATGAAAGAAATTTATCGTCCCAACGTTAACCGCGTAGGATCGCTTTCCAGGCGCGGCTATCCCAGGCGCGGGCACAATCTGCGCTTTTGTACGGCGTTGTCACACTTGCCCTGGCGGGCAGTGCCAGGGTTGCGAGCCGCTCCGCCTATGGCGGGCGGCGAAGCAATCTCCGCACTTGCAAAATTGAGATTGCTTCGGGCGCTGCGCGCCCTCGCAATGACAAAAAAGCGCAATTTATGACCGCGTTGAGTATATCCCAGGCGCAACTATCGCGCCCGGAGGGCGCTCTTTGGAAATTGTGGGACAATTTATCGGGTCTATAACGATGAGGTGTTGTGTGAGCAAGAAGCTTGTTTGGTTGATGGTGGCGTGGGTTATATGTGGATGGTTCACCTGGGGAGTGGCGGGCGCAGCGCCCCTGCCGCAAAGCGGGACAATTTATCACACTGTGCAGCCCAACGAAAACCTGTACCGCATCAGCCTGCGTTATGGCGTGACCATCCTGGCATTGATGCAGGCCAACGGCATTAGCGACCCGAACCGCGTGTACGTGGGGCAACAACTGGCAGTTCCGTCGAACGCCGTGGGCGAGTTGCCGCCGGCACCGCAGCCTGCCCCCGAGACGCCCATCGTTGAGCCGGGCGCGACGACTCACACCGTGCAGCCGGGCGAAAACTTGTATCGCATCGGGCTGCGGTACGGCGTGACGGCGCAATCGCTGGCGTGGGCCAATGGACTGGCGAATGTCAACATGGTGTACGTGGGGCAAACGCTCGTCGTCCCTGCAGCGGGCAGCGCGCCGGCCGTTACGCCGCCGCCCAGTCTCGCGCCGGCGTCTCCTTCGACCGCCGGCAAATACATCGTGGTGGTGCTCTCGGAGCAGCGCGTGTATGCCTACGAAAACGGCCAACTGGCGCGAACGATGCTGGTTTCGACCGGCATAGCGGCCTATCCAACGGTGACGGGGAATTACAGCATTTATCTCAAGTACACATCGCAACTCATGACCGGGCCGGGTTACTATTTGCCCAACGTGCCCTACGTGATGTATTTTTACAAGGGTTATAGTTTCCACGGCACGTACTGGCACAACAATTTTGGGCAACCCATGAGCCACGGCTGTGTGAACATGCTGACCAGCGACGCCGCCTGGTTGTACAACTGGGCACCCATCGGCACGTCGGTCACGGTGAGGTACTGAGCTGCTTTAACTGCTCGCGGATTTGCACGAGAATTTTGCCCAGCACGTTTTTGCCGTGCCCGTCGCCCCCATCGGCCCAATAATCGTCTTTGGTGGTATGCTCCACCAGCAGAGCGTCGCCGGTGCCAAGCAAGATGTCTCGAAGATCGGCGTGCTGGGTGAATTTGGCCTCCACCGCCTGGCGCATAATCTCGTCTTTCACCTGTTCCCAATCTGCCCGGAGCGGCCTTTTGCGGCTACGCCCCATTCGGGCCGCGATCATGGGCGACCTGGCCAGGCGGATGATTTCTTCGTGCTCGGTGCCGGCAAACTTTTGCGCCTGGAAATAGTGCTCGGAGGTCGGCCATACTTTGCCCTTGAGTTCGATGGGATAAGGAGCAAAGTTGGAAAAGCAGCCATATTCGCCGCTCGCGGCATAGAATTTGATAATGCGTGTTTTCGTCGCCGTGGGGGCGCTCAGGCGTGCTATGAGATGCTCAGGCGCTTGAACGGTGACGACCTCGCCTTTGGCGCACACTTCTCCCCTGGCCGAAAGTGTGACGGCCACTATCACTTTGCGCCCCTTGATTTCCTTCACCTGCGCGCGCAACTCTAGCGGGCCGTCAATCGGCGTGGGGCGCACATAATCCACGTGCAACGAGGCGGTGAGAAAGCGGAACGGCGGCTCGGTGTCCATCTCGCGCCCCTCGGCGCGATAGCAGGCCGCCGCCGCCGTCCCCGTGGCGTGACAATCAATCAGCGAGGCGATAAGACCTCCGTAGACATAGCCGGGAATGGCCATGTGATATGGCTTGGGGTGAAACGTGCACACGGCTTCTTCACCATCCCAATAGCTCTTGATTTGCAGGCCGTGCTTGTTCAAGCGCCCACATCCATAACAGTGGCTGAGAAGATCTGGATAGTAATCTTGAAAGGCTGGTTGACTCATGGTGTTTCCTCTTATGGTTCAACGAAATTGTGTAATTCACAAATCGTCCGTGTCTAGCATAATGGTCACGGGGCCATCGTTGTGAATGTTGACCAGCATCATTGCGCCAAACACGCCTTGTTCAATGCGCTCGATGCCGGCCTGGCGCAACGCCAGGATAAAATGTTGTATCAACGGCTCAGCGGCGGCGGGGCGGGCGGCGGCGATAAAGTCCGGGCGGCGGCCGCGCTTGCAATTGGCGTACAGCGTGAATTGCGAAACCACCAGCACGCCCGCGCCCACCTCCAACGCCGATACGTTCATCTTGCCGGCGCTGTCTTCAAAGATGCGCAGCCCGGCAATTTTTTGCGCCAGTGCGCGGGCCTGCGCGGGCGTATCGGTATGGGTGACGCCCACCAACACCGCCAGGCCGCGTTCAATGCTCCCCACAACCTGACCGTCTACAGAAACGTCTGCGTGTGTCACCCGCTGGATAACGGCTTTCATCTATATCCTCGAACGTTAGGCGTTGCGCATTACCACGGGCAGGTAAATCGGAAACACGCCCGTCCGGCTTGGCCCAAGGCTGATTTCGTCAATGTATATTTGCTGTGAGCCGCTTTGGTTCTTAAAGCCCAATTGCAGTGTGACGGTCTGGCCGCTGAACGCGCTCAAATCATACCACGCGTGAGTCCATTCGCCGGGCGTCAGCGCCGCACTTGGGGTGATGGCCTGGCTTGCGCTTACAATTCTGATCAACAACTTGTCGTCGGCGCTGCCTTGAACGGCGCGATACAGCCACGAAAGTGTTGGCTGCACCCAGCCGGCCTGGACTGAGAGAGATTGTGTGACGTAAGGCCAAAAGCCGAGCGTTCCGCCCCCGGCGTTCAGTTCGAGGCCGTAGCGTCCCGTGTGTGCCGCGCTCATTCCGACGGTTGGGGTAACGCCTGCCCCCACGTGCCAGCCAGATAGATTGCCTGTTTCCCACTCGCCGTTGCTCACTGCCTCGCTCGATGGCGGCAGCACCCAGTCCATGACGGTCAGACTGCTATTGACGTTGAGGTTATAACGCGGCGATAACGTTCCAAACCCAGTATGGCTGGCCGTCAGTGTGTACGCGCCGGTGTTGTTAAAGTATAGCACATACTCGCCGTTGCCACTGCTCCTGGCCGTGTTGAGCGCGGATGGCAGTGCGACGACCTCTGCGTTGTAGATGGGTTGGTGGCGATTGTTCGTCACTTGCCCTGTCGCCTGCGCGGCGGCGACTGTCGTGTGAGTGTCGCCGGCAGCGGGCAGGTCCGTTTCTACATTGCCGGCCGCGTCGCGCGCCTCGCTGCGGAAATAATAAGTGTGGCCGGCCGCGCCGCTGTAGCTGGCGCCGGTGGCGATGGTGGCCGACTGCCACGTGGTCCACGTCCCGCTGGCGCCATCGCGCACCCACACATTATAATTGACAATGCCCGACGCAGCATCCGCGCCGCTCCACGTGACCATAAACGCGCCAACGGAAAATTCGGGCGAGGCGGCGCAAGACTGCGGCGGTATGGTATCTATTCTAAAAGGCCCGATGTGCGTTGCGCCAATGGCCCAGTTGCCGGCATTGTCTACAGCCCGGATGTGGAAATAGCGGTCGCCGTCGGTCAACGCCGGGCTGGTCATTGTCACGACCGTTTCTTCGATATCTTTGGTCGTGTCTGGGACGGTAGCGTCGTCGTCGTCCCACACCACCGAATATCCGTCCAGGCCGCTTTCGGTGTCGGCGGCGCCTGACCAGCCCACTTGTACGGTGTTGTCGTTTGACCAGTTGTTGACGGGGTGGCTGCTGGTCATGGTGACCGGGTTTGTCGGCGGCGTGACGTCGGCGGGCAGCGTGGTGTTGCCCTGCCCATTGTTAGGCAGGCGTATCCTGTAGCTGCTCGTATCGCTGGCAAAGATCATGGGCGGGGTGGCAAGATTGCCGTTGCCATCCAGCAGCGCATAATACAGGTTAGGCTGGTAGCCGCAGCAAGCGTCACCCCAGGTCAGCACTGCCTGATTGTTGGCGCGGGTCACAGAGACGTAATAATCACCCACCGGCGAAAGGTTGGATAGATTGGTCACGCCCTTGACAACGCTCAACCCTGAGTCGAGCACGGCGTATTGGATAAAGGGTTTGGAGCTAAAATAATTGCTCCAGGCCATCACAATGTTGCCGTTGGGCAGTTGAACGGCATCCGGCAGATAACCATTGGCCGATGCCAGCGCAGTCAGCCCGGTGAGAATGTTGCCGGCGCTGTCCAGCCGGCCGTAGGAAATCTGGTCGTTGCTTGCAGACAGGGTCAACAGCACATTGCTGCCCGACAAGAGCGCCAGCCCCGGATTGTAACTGCGCGCGTCGGTGCTAAATCGCGTGGGCGCCTTGACCTCGCCGCCGCTCGCATCGCGGACGACATACCAGATGGTATTGAACCAGTTGCTCCCATCGTACACATATCTTTCCCAGGCCATCACGAAACGGCTATCCAGGGTGGCTGCAATTGTTGGATTATAAAACTGCGGCACGTTGGTGCGCCCCCACAGCGTATTATCGGTCAGACTGGTAGAAGGCACCACCACATCGCCGTCGCTATCTATGACCTTGTAATGGATGTTGACATTGTCGTCGGTGTTGGCCTCATTCCAACGATCCCGGCGCCAAACGACAGCCACGTCGCCGTCAGGCGACACGGCCACGGCAGGCGACTCGTCGTAGGTATCCAGCGTCTCCTCGCTGTGGTCGGTGAATTGCGTGGCGGAGCGCACAACGCTGCCGTGGCTATCCAGCACAGCGTAATACAGTTCTTCGACGTAAGCATTGTGGCTGTTTTCGCGCCCTTGATACCACACCTGTACGATATTGCCGTCTGGTGTTGTTGCAACCGCCGGATTGTAGCTGGACGCGCCCGTGGTCTGATGAGTGGTTTGTTCGCTCGGGCGATACAGGCCCACTTGAGGATACCAGTCCCGCGTGTAACTCTGCGCGAATGGCGCGGGTACAGCCGCCTGGAACAACGCCACCTTGCTCTTGCTCGGGTCCACCGACGAGCGCACGGTGAGTTGCCCGCTGCTGGATTGTCCCGCTGTGGCGTTTCCTGGCACGGCCACTTGAACGACGATGGCTTTGGAAGAGCCGGAGGCGATAGAACCGGTATCCACCGCGCTGTCGCCGTCAGTGTCGGTCAACAGCGTGCTCCCGTCGCTTTGGTAAAGCGTCGTCGTCCAACTCGAACTTGCAAAAAGATCGTAGGTATCTGACCCCAGTTCGCCCGTGTTGCGAACGACCAGGCTGAACTGCGCCGCGGCGCCCGGCGCGCCAAACTTGCCCGCCATAGCGGGGGTCAGCATCACGCGAGCCGCCGGCGAGGGGCGGTAGAATCGAACCACATCGCCAGATGATGGATGCGCGTAGGCGCCAAACGGCGCCAATCCAATCAGGCCGGTCGAATCTTCAATGCCGGCGCCCGCCGTGCCGCAATGGCTGCCATAAGTCATGGTCTGATACTGGAATACAACGTCGCCGTTTTCGTGGAGAATGGTTTCAAAGGTATAGGTGCAGTTGGAATCGGAATAGTCTATCATCTGATGCCACTCGATGACAAGGAAGCGGTTCGGCGTGATTCCCCCATAGAGATAATGAATCTTGTCCGCGTCGTCGCGAAAATGATTCCAGTAAGGCGCGATGACGTTGTTGGGCGTTGACGGCAATGGCGTCTGCCCGTGAGTAAAACACCCGCTATAGTTCGGATCGAACGTCAGGACGCCATTGTAGCCCACGTAGACGGTGGAATAGGCTTTTTCGTAAAACTTGAACGAGAATCCAATCGGCACGGCGGCGAAATCTCCGCAATTGTCGTCTTGCCCTGTGCTGGGACCTCCCGTCGCATCTATCCACGTCATGCTGACGTCGGTATTATAGATATATCCGAAATCATCTGGCCCGCCTGCGTCTTGCTGAATTTGAATGTGTTCAATATCGTCAAGCGATTCTCGCCGGGGAAGCGGCGGAGGTTGCGCCCCTTGAGCGGTAACAGGCGCGACGCTGCCTCCCGCCAGGCTGAGCAGCAAAAACAAGCCGATGAAGCAAGCCACTGTGGTCAAGGTAGAGGATTTCATGGCCAATCTCCTTTCTACAAACGCGAGATTAATCCAGCGCAACGGTTTGGCTCGTTGCTCGTGATACTGATTGTATCACGAGTGCCCAACACCGCAAAACCACCCGGCGGCCAGCCTGGCTACTTTTTGCGCGCAAGTATGGTAAAATGTAGGCGCGCATGATCACACGCCAATTTGAAATGACCAAACAAAATTCGACCAAGAGCAAAACAAAATCCACTCGCGGCAGGCGACCCCGCCCGCAGATTCAAGTGAGCCTGACGCTTGATCAAAAGCTGGATATTTTGGGGGTGGCGCTGATCCTGGTGGGCTTTTTGACGCTGGCGAGCCAGTTGTCGTTCAGCCAGGGCGCCGTCACCGCTTTGTGGTTAACCTTCTTGGACAGGGCATTTGGCTGGGGGGTGTACGCGGTGCCGCTGGTGATGATGGCCGTGGGGCTATGGCTACTGCTGCGAACTTTTGAAAGCGTCCCGCGCCCCTCTGCCGAGCAGACCTTTGGATTTGTGGTGTTGTACGTGACCATCTTGGCCACGCTCCAGGCGGCGGCGATGTGGGCATACAACGCCAGCCCGGAAGCCGTCATCGAGGCCGGCGCGGGCGGCGGGCAACTGGGCGAGGGCGTACGCCAGGCATTGGTCAATGGGTTGGGCAACATCGGCGCAGTGGTGGTATTGTCGGCGGCCTGGTTGATTGGACTGGTGACTTGCCTGAACATTTCGCCTGGGCGGATTATTGGCGTGGTGGTGACGGCCTGGATGCGCTTGCGTCCCGGACCGCTGCAACAATCACCCCTCGTCATTAATGGACGGGCGACGAGCGACGAACCATCCCCCGCGGCTAATGGGCAGCGAGCGGCCAGCAGCCAGCAGCGGGCGCCACAACCCCCGCGCGAAGCGCCCCCGCCCCCATCTCCTCTCCAGCCGCCGCGCATCATTGGCGCGGAAGAATCACCGTTTGCGCCGCCTACTGGCCCGCTCTACCGCCAGCCGCCGGCGGGGCAGGTCTGGAAGCTCCCCGACGTCGCCGAAATCTTTGAAGTGGGCAACGAAGGGGCAATGTCGGAAGAAGACATTCGCGTCAAGGCCAATGTCATCGAAGAGACCTTGCATAGCCTGGGCGTCGAGGGCAAAGTCATCGAGGTCAATCGCGGGCCGGTGATTACCCAGTTCGGCGTTGAGCCGGGCTTTATTACCGCGCGCGACGGCAAACAAACCAAGGTCAAGGTATCCAAAATCACGGCGCTGGCAGACGATCTGGCGTTGGCGCTGGCCGCCAAGACCATCCGCATCGAAGCGCCGGTGCCGGGGCGCAGCATCGTGGGCATCGAAGTGCCCAATAGCGAAATCGCCCTGGTCAGCTTGCGCGACGTGATTGAATCAGAGCCGTTTCAAAAATCCAAGTCGTCGCTGCGCATTGCGCTGGGCCAGGATGTTTCGGGGCAGGCCGTGACGGCGGACCTTGCGGCTATGCCGCACCTGCTCATCGCCGGAACCACCGGCTCGGGCAAGTCGGTGTGCATCAATGCCGTCATCGCGTGCCTGCTGGCCTTTAACACGCCGGACGATTTGCGCTTTATCATGGTAGACCCCAAGCGCGTCGAGTTGACCACGTACAATGGCATTCCGCACCTGATGGCGCCAGTGGTGGTGGACCTGGAGCGCGTGGTGGGCACACTGCAATGGGTGACGCGCGAGATGGATACGCGCTACCGCAAATTCGCCAAGGCGGGCGCGCGCAACATTGACGATTACAACCTCAAGGTTGCAGGCAACGCCAGGTTGGCGGCTCGAGCGGGCAAGGCCGAGCCTAAAAACGGCGAGCCAGACGCCGAGCTCAAGATGCCTTATATTGTGGTCGTCATTGACGAGCTGGCCGATCTGATGATGCTCGCGCCCGACGAAACCGAGCGCACCATCTGCCGCCTGGCGCAGATGGCGCGCGCCACCGGTATCCACCTGATTATCGCCACGCAGCGTCCCAGCGTGGACGTGGTGACAGGGCTGATCAAGGCCAACTTTCCGGCGCGCATCAGCTTTGCCGTGGCCTCTTCGGTAGACAGCCGCGTGATCCTGGATCAACCCGGCGCAGAACGGCTGCTGGGGCGCGGCGACATGCTATTCGTCTCACCCGAATCGGGCCAGCCGCTCAGGCTGCAGGGATGTTACGTAGCCGACCGTGAGTTGCAAAAGCTCACCCGCTACTGGAAAGGCATGCGCGGCACAGACATCGGCGCCCCTCCAGAAGAGGCGCACCCCGAGCCGCCCCCCGTCCAGCCGCCGCTGTGGGAAGAGATGCGCGCGGCCATGGAAAAAGAACAGGCATCCGGCTCAGACGACGATCTGTTTGAGCGCGCCGTCGAAGTCGTTCGCATGCAAAAAAAAGCGTCCATCTCGCTGCTGCAGCGCCACCTGCGCATTGGCTACACGCGCGCTGCGCGGTTGATTGACTTGTTGGAGGAACGTGGCATTGTCGGCCCCAGCGAACCGGGCAGCCGGTGGCGCGAAGTGATTATGACGGGCTACACGGGCGGCACAGGTTCAGGTAAAGTTGTGTGACAAAAGACACTTGCCCACCTTGCGTAAATACGCTATAATTTCACCACAATGCCGCGATTAAATCTCGATTTCTCTCAATCAGAGAGGAGGTGGTCACCCCAAAAAGATGGTTTGTCTTTCCACATCGGTTCGATCTAGTCTAAAATCCAAATAAAAAAATTCTCTTTGGAGGAGAAGAAAAAATGCGTAAATCACTTTTTGTCACGTTGGCCGTTATTACGGTCCTCTCGCTTGTACTGTCCGCGTGCGGCGGCGGCGCTACGCCCGTCCCCACTACAGCCCCAGAACCCACCAAGCCGCCTGCGACCACAGCCCCAGAACCCACCAAGCCGCCCGAAGTCAAGTTCAAGGCGTGCCAGGTGACGGACACGGGTGGTATTGACGACAAGTCCTTCAACGCCACGGCGTGGAAGGGTGTTCAGGATGCGATGAAGGAATACGGCGTTGAGGGCAAGTATCTCGAATCGCAGCAGCAGACGGACTATGACAAGAACATCACCCAGTTCTTGCAGGAAAAGTGCGACATCATCGTGACGATTGGGTTCCTGCTGGCGGATGCGACCAAGAAGTATGCCGAGCAGAACCCGGACGTGCCGTTTGCGATTGTAGACAATGCCTATGATCCGGTCATCCCGAACGTGTCTGGGCTGACCTTCCAGACGGACGAAGCGGCCTTTCTGGCCGGCTACGTGGCGGCTGGGATGAGCAAGAGCGGCAAGGTGGGAACGTGGGGCGGCATCGCCATTCCGCCTGTGACCATCTTTATGGACGGGTTCTACGCCGGTGTGAGCTATTACAACCAAAAGAATGGCACGACCGTCGAAGTGTTGGGTTGGGATCCCGTCAAGAAAGAAGGCGTGTTCATCAACAACTTTGAGAGCGCGGAAGACGGCAAGAAGGCGTCCGAGTCATTGGCCGACGAAGGCGCGGATATTCTGTTGCCTGTGGCTGGCCCGGCAGGTTTGGGCGCGGCGGCTGTGGCCAAAGAGCGCAGCTTGATGGTGATCGGTGTGGACGCGGACTGGTTCAACACCGCGCCAGAGTATCAGGACTATGAGCTGACCAGCATCCTCAAGAACATGGACGTCACCGTCAAGCAGGCCATCAAGAATGTGATGGACAAGAGCTTTAAGGGCGGCGTGATCGTAGGCACGCTGGCCAACGGCGGCGTGGGCATTGCCCCCTTCCACAAGTTCGAAGACAAGGTGCCAGCTCAGATCAAGACGGATCTCGAATCCATCAAAAAAGATATCTCGGCTGGAACCATCAAGGTGTCCGATTACCTCGTGGCTGGCGGAGGCATCAAGGCGCCGGCCGGCTTCAAGGCGTGCCAGGTGACGGACACGGGTGGTATTGACGACAAGTCCTTCAACGCCACGGCGTGGAAGGGTGTTCAGGATGCGATGAAGGAATACGGCGTTGAGGGCAAGTATCTCGAATCGCAGCAGCAGACGGACTATGACAAGAACATCACCCAGTTCTTGCAGGAAAAGTGCGACATCATCGTGACGATTGGGTTCCTGCTGGCGGATGCGACCAAGAAGTATGCCGAGCAGAACCCGGACGTGCCGTTTGCGATTGTAGACAATGCCTATGATCCGGTCATCCCGAACGTGTCTGGGCTGACCTTCCAGACGGACGAAGCGGCCTTTCTGGCCGGCTACGTGGCGGCTGGGATGAGCAAGAGCGGCAAGGTAGGAACGTGGGGCGGCATCGCCATTCCGCCTGTGACCATCTTTATGGATGGTTTCCTGGCTGGCGTGAATTATTACAACCAGAAAAACGGCACCAAGGTTGAGGTGCTGGGATGGGATGGCAAGGAAGGCGTGTTCATCAACAACTTTGAGAGCGCGGAGGACGGCAAGAAGGCGTCCGAGTCATTGGCAGACGAAGGCGCGGATATTCTGTTGCCTGTGGCTGGCCCGGCAGGTTTGGGCGCGGCGGCTGTGGCCAAAGAGCGCAGCTTGATGGTGATCGGTGTGGACGCGGACTGGTTCAACACCGCGCCAGAGTATCAGGACTATGAGCTGACCAGCATCCTCAAGAACATGGACGTGTTGGTCAAGCAAGCCATCCAGCGCGTGATTTCCGATAGCTTTGAGGGTGGCGTGATTGTGGGCACGCTGTCCAACGGCGGCGTGGGCATTGCCCCCTTCCACAAGTTCGAAGACAAGGTGCCGGCTCAGATCAAGGACGATCTCAAGGCGATCAGCGCCGATATTGCTTCCGGTAAGATCAAGGTCGCAGATTATCTCAAGTAATCTGCTAGAGTGTTACAAGTGGAAAGTAGAAAGTGAAAGCTTTCTACTTTCCACTTTCAACCTTACGCATCACGTATCATGGAGTAAGCTATGCCTCCAATTCTAGAATTACGCGGCATCACCAAGCAATTCCCCGGCGTGCTGGCGAACGACCACATTGATCTCACGTTGAACGAGGGTGAAATCCACGTGCTGCTGGGCGAAAACGGCGCCGGCAAATCCACCTTGATGAATATTCTGTACGGATTGTATAACCCCGACGTGGGTGAAATTATCGTGCGCGGCAAAAAAGCCGACATCAAAGGCCCGAATGATGCCATCGCGCTCGGCATTGGCATGGTGCATCAGCACTTTATGCTGGTGCCGGTATTGACAGTCACCGAGAACGTGATGCTGGGCGTCGAGTCTATCAAGAACGGCATTGTGCTCGACCGAAAAACTGCTGCGGAGCGGGTGTCTGCTATTTCGCAGCAATATGGACTGGCGGTTGATCCCAATGCCTATGTCAAAGATATTCCGGTCGGCATTCAGCAGCGCGTCGAGATTATCAAGTTGTTGTACCGCAGCGCAGACATTTTGATTTTGGATGAACCGACGGCAGTGCTGACGCCGCAAGAGGCTGACGATTTGTTTGAGGTTTTGCGGTCATTGGTCAAACAAGGCAAGTCCATTATCTTTATCACGCACAAACTGCGCGAGGTGATGGAGATTGCCGACCGCATTACGGTGATCCGCCTGGGCAAGGTGGTGGGCGGCACTACTCCCAAAGAGGCGAATGAAATCAGGCTGGCCGAGATGATGGTAGGCCGCCCGGTTGAACTGCGCGTGAAAAAGAAACAAGCGCAAGCGGGCGAGGTGATGTTGAACGTGCAAAACCTGGTGGTGGCGGATGATCGGATGAATAAAACCGTAGACGGCGTCTCGTTTGACGTGCGGGCGGGCGAGGTGGTGGGAATTGCCGGCGTGCAGGGAAACGGGCAAACCGAACTGGTCGAAGCATTGACCGGACTGCGCAAAGCTGTGGATGGCCGCCTGAGCATCGCCGGGCAGGATTGCACCAAAGCTTCGCCGCGCCGCATTACCGAGTTGGGTATAGCCCACGTGCCCGAAGACCGCCAGGCCGACGGCCTGGTTTTGTCGGCGCCTGTGGCGGATAACCTGGTGTTGAACACGTACTACCTGCCGCCGTTTGCGGCCGGGATTGTGATGAACCAGCCAGCCATTGACGCGGCAGCGCGCGAACGGGTCGAACAGTTTGACGTGCGCACGCCCGGCATCGGCGTGCCGGCCGGCAAACTTTCGGGCGGCAACCAGCAAAAGGTCATCGTGGCGCGCGAACTGTCTCGTCCCATCAAACTGCTCATTGCCAGCCAGCCGACGCGCGGCCTCGACGTCGGCTCTATCGAATACATCCATCAACGCATCATCCAAAAACGCGACGAAGGCTGCGCCGTATTGGTCGTGTCGGCGGAACTGGACGAGATTATGGCCCTATCGGACCGCATTGCCGTGATGTACAAGGGACGCATTATTGATACCGTTCCCGCCAAAGGAACGAGCAAGAACCATTTAGGCTTGTTGATGGCTGGCATCAAACCGACAGCTGAAGACCTGGCCCACGAAGCCGAAGAGGCCGAAGAAATTATTAGCGCCGCATTGTAGCCGATACCTAATATCTGATGCATAAAAAGTAGGCGGTACCCGGTATTAGATATCAGGTATGGGTTAGGAGTGAAATGCCTTGAGCGAAAAGAAACCAACTTCCAGCAGCACCGCGAGTCAAATCCTGCATTCGTTGACCGAAGGGGGCCTGGCTGAGGCTTTGCTATTGCCTCTGCTGGCGATTTTCACCGCGCTGATTGTGGGCGCGATCTTTATTGCCTTTACCGACCTGACTGTTCTGGAAAAGCTAGGGGCAGGCGATATTGGCGCAGCGTTGGGCGCCATGTGGAGCGGCGTGACCACGGCTTACGTGTCGCTGTTCAAAAGCAGCTTTGGCGATCCGGCAGAAATAATTGCGGCGCTGGGCAGCGGCGACGCGCAGCGAGTCCGAATGGCCTTCTGGCCATTTACGGAAAGCCTGGTGGCGGCGACGCCTTACATTTTCGCCGGCTTGTCGGTGGCGCTGGGCTTCAAGGCTGGCCTGTTCAATATCGGCGCGGAAGGCCAGTTGTGGGTTGGCGCCATTTGCTCGGCGTGGGTAGGCTATGCGGTCAAGGGCTTGCCCGTTTACATTCACCTGCCTTTGGCGCTGTTGGCAGGAGCGGCGGGCGCGGGAGTGTGGGGAGCTATCCCTGGCCTGCTCAAAGCCAAAACTGGCGCGCACGAAGTCATCAATACAATTATGATGAACTATGTCGCTTACCGCTTGAGCGATTGGCTGCTGCACGGGCCGATGATGCGCCCTGGCTACAACCCTATCAGCCCGGATATTTTGCCCACGGCCTACCTGCCCCAATTTTTCGCCAGTCCAATTCGTTTCCACGCCGGGTTCTTTTTGGCACTGGCCATGGCGGCGCTGGTGTGGTGGTTCCTGTTCAAGACGACGCTGGGCTTCGAGATTCGCACCGTGGGCGCCAATCCCGACGCGGCTAAATACGCCGGCATGAACATTACCAAGAACTTTGTGCTGGCGATGGGGCTGGCGGGGGCATTATCGGGACTGGCGGGCGCCAACGAAGTTTTGGGACTCAACCACAACCTGGCTTCGGCGTTCTCGTCGGGCTATGGGTTCGATGCCATTGCGCTGGCGCTGTTGGGCAAGAGCCATCCGGCAGGCGTGGTATTGGCCGCGTTGTTGTTTGGCTTTTTGCGCAGCGGGGCGACGGGCATGCAATCGCACGCCGGCATCCCCATTGACATCATTTCGATTATCCAGGCGCTGGTGATTATCTTTGTAGCCGCGCCGGCCATCATCCGTGCCATTTACCGCATCAAAGTACGCGAGGCAGGCGCGGGCGTCTTGACCCGCGGGTGGGGAGGTTAGCCAATGACTGCGATCCACACGACAATGAACACCAGCAAGACCATCGTCATTTCCAAGACGCGCATGATCGGGATGGGGATAACTTTTCTGGCATTGGGCTTGTTGATTTTTGCATTCTTTTTGCCCGGCGTGGGCGGCGACCTGAAAACGGAATTTGGGCTGAATCCCGGCAAAATCTCGGATGTGATTCCTCTGCCGCCGCTGGTCGTGCCAACTCAAATCACCGTCATCATCTTGGGGGTGGCCTGCCTGTTCCTGGGCGGCTACCAATTGGCGCGCGGATTCGGGCGCACCACCGAGGCCATCCTGGGGTCGGTCGTATTGATGTTTGTGATCGCCTTTCTAACGTGGGCGGCGCGCGGCAAGTCGTTCAACCTGACCGGCATCCTCAACACCACACTGCGCCTGGCCACGCCCATCACACTGGGCGCGCTCAGCGGCGTGCTCTCGGAGCGCGCCGGCGTGGTCAATATCGCCATCGAAGGGATGATGCTCTCGGCGGCGTTCATGTCTACCTTGGTCGGCAGCGTAACACACAGCCTGTATATCGGCCTGTTGGGCGGCATGACGCTCAGTACCCTGATGGCGGCGCTGCACGCTGTGCTTTCAATCAAGTACAAGGTAGACCAGATCATCAGCGGCACGGTGATTAACATTCTGGCGACCGGCCTGACCAGTTACCTATCCAGCCGCTTTTTGGAAAAGTACCAGGGGCTAAACAACCCCGGCACGTTCCAGCCGATTTCTATCCCGCTGCTGTCGCGCATCCCCATTATCGGCCCGGTGTTGTTTGAAAACAACTTTATCGTGTATTTGATGTTCGTCTTGATGTTCGCCATCCATTTTATGCTGTTCTACACGCGCTGGGGGCTGCGCACGCGCGCCGTAGGCGAGCATCCCAAGGCCGCCGACACGCTGGGCGTCAACGTGATCAAGACACGCTACATCAACGTGCTGCTGAGCGGCGCAGTGGCGGGCATTGGCGGCTCGTTTTTCACGCTCGGCTCGGTGGGACGCTTTGACGAAGTGATGACCTCGGGCAAGGGGTTTATCGGGCTGGCGGCCATGATCTTTGGCAAGTGGACGCCGTTTGGCGCGTTTGGCGCGTCGCTCATCTTTGGCTTTGCCGATTCACTGCAAACCAAGCTGCAACTGCTGCGCGTGCCGATTCCGTCCGAGTTCCTGCTGATGGCGCCTTACCTGGCCACCATCATCGCCGTGTCGGGAGTGATTGGCAAGTCCATATCGCCCGCCGCCGACGGTGTGCCGTACGAAAAGTAAAACGTGAAAAGTGAAACGTCAAAGGAGATCAGGCGCGCCCTGGTCTCTTTTTGTTCACACCGGCATGATCAACACGCTGGGTGGAGAAGACCGTAGCGGAATCTGTTGAGTAAATTGTAAGCCCATGGACAATCAAAAAATTGTAGCGGTGTTCGGTGGACGGGCGGTGCCGCCCGGTAGTGCAGAATACAAAGAAACTCGCACGTTGGGGCAACAGTTAGCCCGGGCCGGTTATATCGTGATGACAGGCGGGTACGGCGGCGTGATGGAGGCTGCCAGCCGCGGCGCAAAAGAAGCTGGCGGGCACGTCATCGGCGTGACGGTGGGAATGTTTGACAAAAGCGGCTTGCGCCCTAATGCGTGGGTTGACGAAGAAATTAAATTCCCGGCCGTGTTTCAGCGATTGCATTACCTGATCACTGCCAGCGATGCCATCGTGGTGATGCATGGCGGTGTGGGCACGCTCAGCGAAGTGGCACTCACGTGGAGCCTGATGCAGGTGGGCGAGCTGCCGCGCAAACCGCTGGCGCTGGTAGGCCAGGGCTGGCGCCACACGCTGGAAACATTTCGCGACCATTCGACCGTCAGCGAGCGCGATTGGGCATTGCTTGCTTTTGTGCCTCGGCCAGGTCAAGTGATTCAATTCTTGGACGGCAGGCTCGGCAAAACAGAGATTTGATGTCCATGCTGTGACGTGGCGCGCCGCCTGCCTCGCGCCACGGGGTGCGGTTCAAAGTTTCGCGCAACTCTGCCCGCCCGAGGCTACCCCTTTGCTACGCTCCGGGGGGCTATGCAAAGCCATCTAATAGCCCAGGGCGATCCACAGGACGGCGGTAGCCGTAAATCGCCCTGGAGCAGCCCGCTTCAGCGGGCTTGGCGTTCTCGGCCGGGTGATGAATCACCCGGCCCAAGCTGCCCGAGCGCAAAAACGTGAACCGCACCCCGCGCCACGCCCACCCTTGCAATAAGCCGCCACTTGCGTTATACTCTCCCCAACTCAAAATCTAGGCGGGTCGGCTACGCCGACCCGAAGCAGTTTCGGGCTTTGCCCGAAACTGCGACCAAGATAGTGGGGTTAAAGCTTGACGTATTTGTACAGATTTCAGGCTATATAGATGTTTGGTGTTCAAGGGAGGCGTCCATGGCAGAAAAATTACCCGCTCGGAGTGACGATTTTTCCGACTGGTATACCCAGGTCATTCTCCGCAGTGAGCTGGCCGATTACGCGCCTGTGCGAGGCTGTATGGTAGTGCGGCCCTATGGCGCGGCGTTGTGGGAAAACGTCCAGCAGGCGCTCGACCGGCGGTTCAAAGCCACCGGCCATCAAAACGCGCTGTTTCCACTCTTTATCCCCATGAGCTTTTTGGAAAAAGAAAAAAGTCACGTCGAGGGCTTTTCGCCCGAGCTGGCCGTGGTAACGCACGGCGGCGGCGAAAAGCTGGAAGAGCCATTGGTGGTGCGCCCGACGTCCGAGACGGTCATCGGCCACATGTACGCCCAGTGGATCCGCTCTTGGCGTGATTTGCCGGTGCTGATTAACCAGTGGGGCAGCGTGGTTCGGTGGGAATTGCGCACCAAGTTATTCCTGCGCACGGCCGAATTCTGGTGGCAAGAGGGCCACACCGCGCACGCCACGGCCCAAGAAGCGCAAGAAGAGACCATGCGCATGTTAGACGTATACACAGACTTTGCCGTCTCTGAGGCCGCCATTCCCGTCATTCCAGGCCGCAAGAGCGAAAGCGAGAAATTTGCCGGCGCCGACGCCTCGTACAGCATCGAAGCCATGATGGGCGACAAAAGAGCGCTGCAATCGGCCACCAGCCACAACCTGGGGCAAAACTTTGCGCGCGCCTTTGATATCACCTACCTGGATCACAACAACGAGATCCAATATTGCTGGACGACGAGTTGGGGGCTTTCGACGCGCATGATTGGCGCCATTATCATGACGCACGGCGACGATCAGGGTCTGCGCCTGCCGCCGCGCCTGGCCCCTATCCAGGTCGTCATCGTGCCCATCTGGAAGAACGACGAGGAAAAGGGGCGGGTGATGGCCGCGGCGGAACAAGTTACAACCATGTTGGGGTGCGAGATTCGCTGGAAGGTGGATGATCGAGACGAAGTGACCCCCGGCTTTAAATTTAACGACTGGGAACTGCGCGGCGTGCCGCTGCGAATCGAGATTGGGCCAAAAGATGTGGAAAAGCGCCAGGTGGTGCTTGCGCGGCGCGACAAGCCCGGCAAAGAGGGTAAATCGTTTGTTTCGCACGACGGCTTGCTCGACCAGGTGCGCGAGATGCTGGACACGATTCAAGCCGAGATGCACCGGCAGGCGCTCAAGTTCCGGCAAGAGAACACGCGCCACCCCAAAACGTATGACGAATTCAAGGCCGCCGTCGAAGATGGTTTTGCGCTGGCGTGGTGGTGCGGGCAGCGCGAATGTGAAGCCAAAATCAAGCAAGACACCAAAGCCACTTCGCGTTGCATTCCCCTGGAACAAGAAGAAGGTCAGGGCGCGTGTGTGTCTTGCGGCCAGCCAGCCACGCAACGCACTGTATTTGCAAAAGCGTATTGAGGGGAGGTCGAGATGAGTGAATACGACATTTACGCCGATATTTACGACGCGCAATATTCCGGCTACACCGAAGACATTGCTTTCTACGTAGACGAGGCGCGCAAGGCCGGCGGCCCGGTGCTGGAACTGGCGTGCGGCACCGGCCGCGTGCTGCTGCCGTGCGCCGAGGCGGGATCGCTCATCACCGGCCTGGATTCGTCGCGCGCCATGTTGACCCGCTGCAAAGAAAAATTGGCCATTTACCCGCCCGAGGTCGCTGCCCGCGTGCGCCTGGTCGAAGGCGATATGCGCGCCTTTAAACTGCCGGAACGCTTTGACCTGATTACCATTCCCTTCCGTTCGTTCCTGCTGCTGACTGCCGTCCAAGATCAACGCCAGTCCCTGGCCACCATCCGCGAGCACCTCGGCGACGCCGGGCGGCTCGTGTTCAACGTCTTCGTCCCCGATCTCAAGATAATCGCCGCGCGCTCGGGGCAGGGAGGCGAAGCGTTGACGCACTTTAAAGATTTCCTCGACCCGCAGACAGGCCGCCACGTGATGATATGGGACAGTCGCCACTATCACATCAACGAGCAAATCATCGAAAACGTGTTTGTTTACGATGAAGTGGACGAAAAGGGCATGGTGGTGCGCCGCCATTACAAGCCGCTCAACTTGCGCTGGATCTATCGTCACGAGGCGGAACATTTGCTGGCCCGCTCGGGATTTGCGGTCGAAGCGTTATATGGCGGCTTTAATCGGCAGCCGTTTGGCGAAGACAGCCGCGAGATGGTGTGGGTGGCGCGCAAAGCGTAAGAACCCCAAGCGTAAGGCTTGCCTTGCTACTTCATCCCTCATGTGGTAAAATCTGCCCTGCAAAATCAATTTTCCCGGGCGGGTATCTCTGGCAGTGGCCCCCTGGGTGGAAAAGGAGCTTTTGACGTGACACTGTCCAAGTCTGAAAAGGATGAACTGATTAACCAGTATCGCTTGCACGAGGGCGATACGGGCAGCCCCGAGGTGCAGATTGCGCTCTTGACCACGCGCATCAACCAATTGACCGAGCACCTCAAAATTCACAAACACGACGAGCACTCGCGTCGAGGGCTCCTCAAGTTGGTGGGGCAGCGCCGCAGGCACCTGGCGTATCTCAGCCGCAAAGATAATGCCCGGTATAAAGATATCTTGCAGAGGCTGGGCCTGCGTAAGTAAAAACATGGAAACCCGGTTTTTCGTCAGAAACCCGGTTTCTACCGCGACACGGTGGCACAAGGCAGCGTGATCGGGCCTTGTGCCTTTTTTATAATTATATTCAAGCAGGTGCGCCTGGTCAGGAATGGGCGAATGGATTTGGAGGTTGGAGAATGGAAACGAGCTTGCGCTCGTTTCCAACCCCCAGCTTCTAATATCCAACTCCAATCTCTTACCCCAGTTCCTGGCCTCCGTACCAGCACATTCAATTAGCGACGAGGCAGCGCGGCAGGCCGCCCGTCATACGGAGGTTAATATGCCACAAGCTTTTACTTTTAAAACAACCGTCGGCAGTGAGGACATTATCCTGGAAACCGGCAAATTGGCCGGGCAGGCCGGCGGCGCGGTTGTCGTTCGCCACGGCGAGACCATGCTATTGGCGACGGCGACCATGTCCAAAACGCCCCGCGAGGGGATTGACTTTTTCCCGCTCAGCGTAGATTACGAAGAGCGCCAGTATGCTGCGGGGCGCATCCCTGGCAACTTTTTCCGCCGCGAAGGCCGCCCCAGTGAGGCGGCGATCTTGGTCGCGCGGCTCACCGACCGCCCCCTGCGCCCCCTGTTCCCCAAGGACATGCGCAACGACGTTCAGATCATTGTCACCTCGCTCTCGTCGGATGCCGAGCACCCGATGGATATTCTGTCTATCATCGGCTCTTCGGCGGCGCTGACCATTTCAGAGACGCCCTTTGGCGGGCCGGTAGGCGCGGTGCGCGTGGGATATATTGACGGCCAGTTCGTCATCAATCCAACGTATAGCCAGATGGCCGAAAGCACGCTGGACTTGCGCCTGGCCGGCACGGCAGACGCTATCTTGATGGTAGAGTGCGGGGCGGGCGAGTTGCCGGAGCACCTGATTCTCCAGGCGCTCGAGTTGGGGCACCAGGCTATGCAGCCCATCATCGCGCTTCAGGAGCAGATGCGCCAGCAAGTGGGCAAACCCAAGGCAGCTTATCAATCGTATGCCCTCAGCCCCCACGTGACGGACGCTGTGAGCCGCCGCCTGAATGGGCGCATTGCCGACATTCTCAATAAATACTTTGACCAAGACGCTCGGCGGGAGGCGCTGGACGAGCTGGAAGAGTCCGTCATCGTCGAGGTGCTGGAACAAATCACCGCTGGCCAGACGGACGTGATGGGCGGGTTGATCATTGACCGCGCCCAGGTGAAGGAAGCCTTTCACGATGAGGTCAAGCGCGAAGTGCGCAGCCGCATCCTGGAAAAGAACGCTCGCCCTGATGGACGCGGTTTGCACGACATTCGCCCGATATGGTGTGAGGTTGGCTTTACGCCGCGCACGCATGGCACGGGATTGTTCACGCGTGGCGAGACGCAGGTGCTTTCGACGCTCACGCTGGGCACGCCGCGCGACGCGCAAGAGTTGGACGGCCTGGCGCCCGACGACTCGAAGCGCTATATGCACCATTACAATTTCCCGCCCTATTCCACCGGCGAAGCGCGCATGCTGCGCGGCTCCAGCCGGCGCGAAGTTGGACACGGGGCGCTGGCCGAGCGCGCGCTCGTGCCTGTTTTGCCGGCCAAAGAAGAGTTCCCTTATACGATTCGTGTGGTGAGCGACGTGATGTCGTCGAACGGCAGCACCTCGATGGCGTCGGTGTGCGGCAGCACGCTGGCGCTGATGGACGGCGGCGTGCCGATCACTTCGCCGGTGGCCGGCGTGGCAATGGGGCTGATCAAAGAAGGCGAGCGTTGCGCTATCTTGACCGACATCCAGGGATTGGAAGATCACCTGGGCGATATGGACTTCAAGGTCGCCGGCACCAGCAATGGCGTCACGGCGCTGCAAATGGATATCAAGATCAAGGGCATCAGCGCGGCCATCATGACGCAGGCGTTGGCAGACGCGCACCAGGCCCGTTTGTCCATCCTGGAAAGCATGCTGGCCGTGTTGCCCCAGCCGCGCGCCGACCTCAGCCCGTACGCGCCGCGCCTCACGGTCATCAAGATTGATCCGGAAAAAATCGGCGCCGTCATTGGCCCTGGCGGCAAGGTCATCCGGGGCATCCAGGACGAGCTGGGCGTCAAGATTGACATCGAAGACGACGGCACGGTCTATATCGCGGCGGCTGACGGCCCCAGCGCGGAAAAGGCGCGCCTGCGCGTCGAGTCGCTCACCGAGTCTGCCACTGTCGGCAAGATTTACACGGGCCGGGTCGTGCGCACCACTGATTTTGGCGCGTTTGTTGAAATCTTGCCCGGCGTAGACGGGATGGTGCACATCTCGCAGTTGGCCGATTATCGCGTGAACCGGGTAGAAGACGCCGTCAAGGTGGACGATGAAATCATGGTGATGGTCACCAACATTGATTCGGAAGGCAAGATTCGCCTGAGCCGGCAAGCCGTGCTGGAAGGCTGGACGCCCGAAGAGGCTGCCGAACGCGACAGCCGGCGCAGCGGCGGCGGCGGAGAGCGCCGCTCAGGTGGGGACCGCCCGCGCAGCGGCGGAGATCGCGGACGCGGGGGAGATCGAGGGCGCGGAAATGACCGCGGGGGCCAATCGCGCCGAAGGTGAGGCAGTAGTAGAACGTTGGGTGTGAGACGTGGAGCGCATCAGGCGATTTGTGTGCGAGACGCTGGCGACCATCATCCCGGCGCTCCTTATCGCGTTGCTCATTAACGTGTTCCTGGCGCAGGCCACCATCGTGCAAGGCCAGAGTATGGAGCCGACGCTGCACACGTCGCAGCGGGTGGTGGTGGAAAAATTGACGTACCGGCTGTTTCACGGGCCGCGCCGGGGAGACGTGGTGGTGCTCCGCACCCAGCGCACAGGCAGCGAATGGTTGATCAAGCGCGTGGTGGCGGTGGCCGGCGAGACGCTCGAAAGCCACGCTGGGCGCTTGATGGTGAACGGCCAGTCGCTAGACGAAGCGTGGGCCACGCTGCCTGCCGGGGTGGACATTCCGCCTACCACCGTGCCGCCGCTCAGCGTGTTTGTGCTAGGAGATAATCGCCCGGCTTCGAATGATTCGCGTACCTTTGGCCCGGTGTTGATTGACGACATTGTTGGCCGGGCGTGGTTTTCGTACTGGCCGCCGGGCCAGATAGGCTGGCTCAACTAAGTGCCCGGCGCTTCCAAGCGCCGGGCATTTGTGTTTGATAGGATTTGGTGATAAGGTTAAATTCCATGGCAGTGCTGTTGCTTGAGGGGTGAGGCTATGTCTGAATCTTGGTCGCCTTATACCAAACGAATCGTCGTTCTCGTCGGGCTGATTTTGTGCGCCCTGGTACTATGGCGCTTTCGGCAAACCGTACGGCCTCTGATTATCGCGATGCTGCTGGCTTACGTGCTTGCCCCCGTAGTAGATTTTACCGCGCGCCGACTTGGCATGGGGCGAACGCTCACCACGGCGCTCGTGTACGTGCTTTTGATGGCTCTTTTGATAACGCTGCTGGTTATCATCGTCCCCGCGCTTGTTTCACAGGCGCGCGCTGTGGATGTGGATTTCCAATCCTTGTATACCGCGGCGGCGGCCTGGCTGGATCGTCCTATTGAGATTGGCGTGTGGTCGTTCAACCCGCAGACGCTTGTGCAGCAGGCCAGCGGCGAGTTGAGCAAGCTGCTTTCGCCGCTGGCGGCCAACACGCTATCGTTTGTAGCCGACGTGGCTTCGGGCTTGCTGCAATTCTTGCTGGTGCTGGTGCTTTCTTTTTACATCGTCAAAGACTTGCCACTCATCAACGCCTTTTTTGATAATTTGCCGCCGCTGAACGTGCGCGGCGACGCTCTCCGGCTGCGGCAAGAAATTGGCGAGGTGTGGAATGCTTTTCTTCGCGGCCAATTAATCTTGTGCCTGGTGATTGGCGTTATGGTGACGGCGACGACAGGCGCGGTCGGACTGAGCAGCGCGCTGTTCATGGGATTGTTGGCCGGCGCTTTGGAATTTATCCCCAATCTCGGACCGGTGATTGCCACGATCCCGGCGGCGCTCCTGGCGCTGCTCAACGGCTCCAGTTGGCTGCCGATATCGAACGTCGGCTTTGCCGTGTTAATCATCGTGCTCTATACGGCTATCCAGCAAGTGGAAAACAATTTCCTGGTGCCGCGCATCTTGGGAAGCGAGCTTGACTTGCATCCCCTGGCTGTGCTCATTGCAGTGTTGGCCGGCGCCAGCCTGGCCGGCATCTTGGGCATTTTCCTGGCCGCGCCAGTGCTGGCAACTTTGCGCGTGGTGGGGCGCTATGCCTATCGCAAGTTGCAAGATCAAGACCCGTTTCCGCCGCAGCCGCCCAAGCCGCACTCGCCGCCGCTTTGGCATCGCGTAAAACAATGGCTTGCCTCTGTCGCCCGCGTATTGGCTCGCCAGAAAATAGATCCAAGGGCTAAGAATGAATGATTTGCCAGTTCAGTTAACGTTCCGCGCGGCGCGCGTCCAAGACAAAACGCGCGTGCTGGAAATCACCGCTCACACGTGGGAAAATGGCGATTACATCTCGGAAGTGTGGGATAGGTGGCTGGCCAATCCACAAGGTGAATTGACCGTCGTCGAAGCCGACGGCAATGTTGTGGCTGTGGCCAAGCTCACCATACTCGGTCCCGATGAAGCGTGGCTGGAAGGGCTGCGCGTTGACCAAAACTATCGCCAGCACGGCATCGGGAAAGCGATGCATCATTACCAAATCGCATTGGCCCGGCGTCTGGGTGTGCGGATTGTGCGCTACGCTACCGGCCACAATAATGTCGCTTCGCACAGGATTGCGGCCGGCAATGGGTTTCGCCAGGTGGCGTCTTTTAGCGCGGAATTGCAAGCCGATATTGACCAGACTGCACCGTTGCCTGGTGTCTTGGCCGTAGGCGACTGGCCCGCTCTGTGCGCCGCGCTGGCTGATGCCGTGTTTGCGCCTCTGGCGGGCGGTTTGTATGAATGTAACTGGAAGTGGTACAATCTAAGCCAGGAACGGCTGCGCGCACATCTGGAGGCCGGGCAGGTGGTGGGACTGTGGCAGGCTGGCTGCCTGGCGGCGTGGGCGATTGTGGACGTATCAAGCTGGACCGAGCGCCTCTGCATAGATTACATCGAAGGGAGCGCCGACGCGCTCCCATCTCTGGCGTCTGGCCTGCGCGGGTACGCGGGCCATTTGGGTAAAGAAGGCGTAGAAATTAATGCGTTCGAAGATGAGCGATTGCTTGGCGCGTTGGAAGCCGCCGGCTATGCTGCGCCGAGGCCGTTTAGTATGCACGTGTTTGAGAAGTGGTTGCAGTAAAATTGTGAATGGGTTTTATTAACGGGAAGGGAAACAAGAACATGCTTTCCACTTATCCACCCGACCAGAGAGAAGAGCAAGCTCTCAAAGAGCAACTGCGACTTTGGGCGTTTACTGATTCGTTACCCCCCCCGGAAATTTTAACGCGGATACGTCGAACGCTGACAGCGCGTGAAAGGTTAGCTGCACTCTTGGAAGGCGAATTGAATTTTCACGGTGAGAATAGCAGTTATGCTTCACATGATTTGCATGCGTTCGCTGCCAAATTTCCTCCCCAATTACCACGCGTTTTCATGCGCGGTTTAACCGGCCCTGGCGATATTGTACTTGACCCTATGATGGGGTCAGGAACAACTGTAGTCGAGGCTTTGCTTGAAGGGCGTTGTGGAATTGGCTTGGATATTGATCCATTAGCTCTACGTCTGAGCCGCGCCAAGACAACGCCATTGAATGTAGATAGCCTACGTGAGGCTGGTTACAAGATGCTTTCACAGGCAAATGCTCTGTTATCTGATAGGCAAGTGCTTACACAAAGTATAGAGTTATTTGACGAGCGCACAAAGAAATTTATTGATTATTGGTTTTTGCCAACTACTCAATATGAACTTACGGCCTTGGTATTGGCTTTGCAAGATGTAAAAGATGTATCAATTCGTCGTTTCCTTGAGTTGACGTTTTCCTCTATCATTGTTACTAAATCAGGGGGAGTGACTCGTGCACGAGATTTGGCGCACAGTCGCCCACACTTGGATGAAACCAAAAGTCCCAAGAATGCGCTTGAACAATTTTCGCTTCGATTGCGCAAGAACCTTGTCAGTATGGCTCATCTCAAGACGAATGGTACAATGGCAACTCCGTTGGCAGGGGATGCCCGACGTATGCCATTCGCGGATGGGGTTGTGGATCTCATAATCACTTCCCCGCCATACGCCAATGCTATAGATTATATGCGCGCACACAAATTCTCGTTAGTGTGGCTGGGTAAGTCAGTCACAACTTTGTCTAAATTGCGAGCAGATTATATCGGTTCTGAGCGTATCGGGCAGGCCCAATACACTGTATTACCAGATAGACCAGAAAGAGTTATCCAGCAATTGGCAAAGTGTGATAAGAGCAAAGCGGCTATTCTGCGCAAATATTTTACTGAAATGAGATATGTGTTGACTGAAATGTATCGTGTCCTCCGTAATGAATCAGCCGCGATTGTTGTGGTGGGTTCATCAGTGATGCGCAATATTGATGTTGAGACCCATTATTGTTTAGCTGATATTGCTGCTGGACTAGGATTTGACGTTGTAGGAATAGCCCAACGTGTTCTTGATCGAAACAAGCGTATGATGCCAGCCCGCTTTGGCAAGAAGACCGATTCGGTTATAGAGCAGCGAATGCATGAAGAATATGTTATCGGCCTTTTGAAATCTAGTCTCGGGGGAGGATTACATGCCGACTCGTGAACAAACCATCGCTGATGCTGTTCGGATATTTGAGCTTGCAAAGTATCCTTCTGGATTGGATGTAACAACAGCATGGTTGGGAGTTTACCAGACGCTTTTGTGGTATGAGCCAGTTAATTGGTTAGAATTTAGCGACTTGCCTCATATTATTGACGCTGATAAATTGCGCCCTGCCTCGCCTGCCAAGAAACATACTTGGACCAGTCCAAATGCTTGGCAACGACGAGCCGAAGCTCTTGGTGCATATTTGGCTGAACAGTTGGGATGCCATAAGGATGATGTACCTGGTAAATTTGATTTATTAATGAAACAGCCTGATTACGAAGGAATGCAACGACAGAATACCTTGGGCATCGCCTTCACAGGCTTGATCAAACATATTTTAGAGAGGTTTGGCTCTGCAAACATAACCTATGAGACCGAAGTCGAAGCCACAACTGTTTTTCCGGGTATCACTTTTCCTGGCCGCAGTAGTACTCCTCGCATGGACCTGCTTGCCAGATGCAATGGAATTCCACGAGCGATTATTTCGGCAAAGTGGAGCGTGCGCCACGACCGGCTAAGTGACATCACAAATGAATGTCCAGTTTATAAAGCTGCTTATCAACGAATCTATAGACAAGCTCGCCGTGACGATTTATTGTATTATGTGTTCACTAATGAATACGACCCATCCCGCCTCAATAAAATGCTTGATGATACATGTGTAGATGGTGTAATTCACGTACACAAGTCCGCGGTTGTGAACGTATGCAAGTTGGATGGCAGGCTGACACGTCTAATTGACTTGGCAGATTTTGTCACTTACACACTATCCTGGTGATAAATCGTAAGGAGGTTGTCTTGAAGGATCTGATCGAACGAGCTTTGAACGTTGCCCAGCTCAAGGGCGCAGCGTATGCGGATGTGCGCGTCATTCACTACGCCGAGCAATCCATCGCCGCCAAAAACGGCGTGGTCGAAGCGTTGGGGCAATCGGAAAGCCACGGCTTTGGCGTGCGCGTCATTGCCGACGGGGCGTGGGGCTTTGCTTCCAGCGCCGACCTCAGCCTGGCTGAAGCCGAGCGCGTGGCGGCGCTGGCGGTGAGCATTGCCCGCGCCAGCGCGCTGGTCAAGGAGCAAGATGTGGATATTGGCCCGCAGGTGGTCGAGCGTGGGACTTATCGCACGCCGATACAGATTGATCCGTTCGACATCCCGCTCGAAAGCAAGATCGAAACATTGTTGCAGGCCAACGCGGCGATGCGTAAAGCGCCCGGCGTCAAAGTGGCGCGCGGCGAAATCGCCGCGTTGCGCCAGAACAAGACATTCGCCAGCACCGAGGGCAGCTATGTCGAGCAAGACATCGTCGAAACCGGCTGCGGCATCGAGGCCGTCGCCGTCGCCGACGGCGAAATCCAGGTGCGCTCGTACCCCAACTCGGTGGGGCGGCACCAGGTCACGCGCGGGTACGAATTTGTCACAGAGATGGACTTGCCCGGCAACGCCGAACGGGTGGGCGCCGAAGCAGAGGCGCTCTTGACGGCGGACGTTTGCCCCAGCGGCGACATGACGCTCATCATTGGCTCGTCGCAACTGGCGCTCCAGGTCCACGAAAGCTGCGGCCACCCCATCGAACTGGATCGCGTCTTTGGCAGCGAGGCGGCCTATGCCGGCACGTCGTTCCTGACTACCGAAAAACTGGGCACGTTTCGGTATGGCTCGCCCGTCGTCAACCTGACCGCCGAATCGCTCACGCCGGGCGGATTGGGCACATTTGGATGGGACGACGAGGGTGTGCCGGCTACCTCGACGCCAATTGTGCGCGACGGCATATTCGTGGGCTATCTGATGAGCCGCGAGACGGCGCGCAAGTTGGGCAAAACCTCCAATGCGTGCATGCGCGCCAGCGGGTGGAATCGCATGCCAATCGTCCGCATGATTAACGTCAACCTGGAGCCAGGCGAATGGACGTTGGATGATTTGATCGCCGATACCGACGATGGCATCTTGATGGATACTAATCGTTCGTGGTCCATTGACGACAGGCGGCTGAATTTTCAGTTTGGCACCGAGATTGCTTACGAGATCAAGGACGGCAAATTGGGGCGCTTGCTCAAGAACGCCACCTACACTGGCATCACGCCGCAATTCTGGGGCAGTTGCGATGCCGTGTGCAATCGTGACCATTGGGTGGTGTGGGGCACGCCCAATTGCGGCAAAGGCCAGCCGCCCCAGGTGGCGCACACCGGGCACGGCGCCGCGCCGGCGCGCTTTCGCAACGTGCGGGTTGGAGTGTTGAAGTAAAAGGAGTCTATTGTGCTGGGACAATCGAAAATCCAGGATATTCTCAAGCGCGTGCTGGCGCTTTCAAAAGCCGACGAAACCGAAGCTGTGTTGCTGGTTGAAGACAGCGCGCTCACGCGGTTCGCCAACAACGTCATCCACCAAAATGTGGCGGAAGTCAATACCACGGTCACGCTTCGCGTGGTTTTGGGCAAGCGCGTGGGTGTGGCGACCACTAACGATACGTCGGAAGCTGGCCTGGCGCGCGCTGCGGAAAATGCTCAAGCGATTGCCAAGCTGCAACCCGAAAACCCTGATTTCCCCGGCCTGCCACAGCCACTGCCGTTTGAGCCTGTGGCTGCCTTTGATGCGGCGGCGGCGGGGGCCTCGGCCGAGTGGCGCGCGCGCGCTGTGGGTGCGATTTGCAAACAGGCCGGGTCGGCCCACCTCAACGGGGCCGGCGCGTTGAGCACCGGCTCGCACGAGCTGGGGGTGGCGAACTCGCACGGTGTGATGGCCTATCACGCTCTATCTCACATTGACCTGACCACGGTGGTGATGGCCGACAGCGGTTCGGGTTACGCCAACCGTTCGGCCTGGCACCTGAGCGACGTTGACGTGGAGGCCTTGGGGCAAGATGCGGTGAACGGCGCGCTGCGCTCGCGGCAGCCGCGGGCGATCGAGCCTGGCGCCTATACTGTCATTCTCATGCCGTATGCCACACTCGATATGGTGAGTATGCTGGCTTACGTGGGCATGGGAGCGCAGGCGGTGCAAGAAAGTCGCAGTTGGATGAATGATCGCATTGGGCAACCCCTGATGTCGCCTGACATCAGCATTTGGGACGACGGGCGTGACCTGGCCGGGCTTCCCGTACCATTTGATTTCGAGGGCGTGCCCAAGCGGCGCGTAGACATTATCACGGCAGGTGTGCCGCAAGGGCCGGTGTACGATACCTTGACGGCCAGCCACGAATCGGCTATGACCTCGACCGGTCACGCTCTGCCCGCTCCCAATACTTTTGGCCCGATTCCACTTCACCTGGTCATGGGGGCGGGCGCGGCCACGCTCGATGAAATGATCCGCTCGACCGAGCGCGGGCTGCTGGTATCGCGTTTCTGGTACACGCGCGTCGTCCATCCCCGCGATTGCGTCATCACCGGCATGACGCGCGATGGCCTGTACCTGATCGAACATGGCGAGGTTGCTTATCCGGTGAGAAATATGCGTTTCACGCAGGGATACGTGCCGGCGCTGGCCGGCGTGGAAAGCGTCGGAAACGAGTTGTGGACCTTGGGCGACGAACTGGGCGCGGCGCGCGTGCCGGCGCTCAAACTGCGCGAATTCACCTTCACCGGGACTACCGAGTTTTAATATCAGGGCCCCTGGTCCATGATTATCATTGATGGCGCTTTTGGCGAAGGCGGCGGGCAGATTGTGCGCAGCGCCCTGTCTCTCTCAATGCTCACCGGTCAGGCCGTGCGCATCGAGGCGATCCGCGCCGGGCGCAGCAAGTCCGGCTTGCAGGCGCAGCACCTGACGGCCGTGCGCGCGGCGGCGGTGGTATGTCGCGCATCGCTGCGCGGCGACGCGCTCGGTTCGATGACGTTAGAGTTTGTCCCGCAGACCTGCGAGATTTCGCAAGACTATGACTTTGACGTGGCCGAAGCGCGCCATGGCAGCAGCGCTGGCTCGGTCACGCTGGTCTTTCAGACTGTGTTTCTGCCGCTGGCGCTGGTAGGCGGCCCAAGCCGGCTGATCATTCACGGCGGCACGCACGTACCATGGAGCCCGCCTGTGCCTTACCTCAGGCACGTGTTCTTGCCGGCGGTGTGGCAGATGGGACTGCGCGCCGAGGTGACGTTAAATCGCTATGGATGGTACCCCGCCGGAGGCGGTGAAGCGGAATTTAAAATCTCCACCACTTCTCAATCTCCACTCTCCACTCTCCAGCTCACGCAGCGCGGCGAATTGAGAAAGGTGTGGGGGGTGGCGGCGGTATCAAACTTGCCCAGCCACATTGCGCAGCGCATGGCGAGCCGGGCCGCAAATATACTCAAGGCGGGCGGCCTCAGGCCGGACAAGCTCGAAGCTGCGCACGTGGAAGCGACCGGCCCCGGCGTGGGCATCTTTATATTCGCAGAGTACGAGCATATCGCGGCCGGTTTTTGCGCTTACGGGCGCAAGGGGCTGCCCGCCGAAAAAGTGGCTGAGGAAGCCTGCGACGAATTGCTGGCGCATCACCACAGCGGCGCGGCGGTTGACCCGCACCTGGCCGATCAGCTAATGTTGCCGGCTGCGTTGGCCCGCGCCCCATCGCAGTGGACGACCAGCCGCGTGACGCGGCACTTGCTGACCAACGCGTGGGTGGCGCGGCAGTTTGTTGAGTGTAAAATTGACATCACGGGTGAAGAAGGCCTGCCGGGTCGTGTTATCGTCACGCCGGCCGGCGAGTGACTTGTGTTCATCGTCCAGCACGGGTGTATCATGTTTGAAATCGTTTTTTTAGGCACGTCCGCATCCGCGCCATCGGTTCACCGGGGCCTTTCGGCCCAAATTGTGTTGTATCGCCACTATCGTTTTTTGATTGATTGCGGCGAGGGCACGCAGCGCCAACTGCTCACCAGTGGGCTGGGCTTTAAGCGGCTGGACCGTATTCTGTTGACGCACGGCCATCTCGATCACATTCTGGGGTTGGCGGGGCTGCTCAGCACGTTTATGCGCTGGGAGACGATTGAAAAGATGGATATTTACGGCGGGCGGCACACGCTCGACCGGGTGCGCGATTTGCTATATCGCGTCGTGCTGCGCGGCGTCAAGCCGCCCCTGCCGCTGGCGTTCAACGAGATCAAGGCGGGCCGCTTGATGCAAGACGAGTTTTTTGAACTGCATACTTTTCCAGTCACGCACCGCGGCGCGACCGGCTGCTTTGGGTTTCTGTTTAGGGAAAAATCGCGCCGCCCGTTTTTGAACGAGCAGGCCGAGCTGTTGGGAGTGCCGCGCGGCCCCGAGCGCAAATTGTTGGTGGGCGGTCAGGCCATCACCTTGCCAGACGGGCGAGTGGTTCGGCCCGATGACGTGTTGGGGCCGGAAATCAAAGGCGCCACGCTGGCCGTCGTCGGCGACGCCGGGCGCACGGATGATTTGACGGCGCACGTGCAAGGTGTGGATGCCCTGGTCATCGAAGCGACATATTTGAGCATGGAGGCAGAGATGGCGGCCGAATACGGCCACCTGACGGCGGGCCAGGCGGCGAGCCTAGCGCAGCAGGCCGGCGTCCGGCATCTCATTCTCACACACATCTCGCGGCGCTATCACGAACGAGACGTGATTGCCGAAGCGCAAGCTATTTTCCCCAACACCAGCGTGGCGCGCGACTTGGATCGGTACACCATTTCCAGGGAGGGCGTCAGGCTCGTTCCGCCTGAAGGGTCCCCTGGTTTTGAGAGCGAGGAGGTGAATCATGTCGGTACGTAAGGCGAGCATATTAGAGTTGGCGACGGCAGCGTATGATCTGGATGTGGGGGTGATGCGTGGACGATTGTCTCGCCGGGCTGATGGAAGGTGGGAAGTTGACGGGCGAGATATTAACGAATGGCTGACAGGGTACGATGGGCAGGAAATTATATTGATTGCCGCCTCACTCAATGATCCGCGCGATGTGCCCCAGCGCACTTGCCCGCGCTGCGGGCGCGACTATCGGGGCGCGTATTGCCCGCATTGCCACGAGGCGCGCCTCAGGCTGCGAGGAGGATAACGTAATTTTTGCCTCTTGACACAGAACAAGCGTTCTGGTATAATTGGGATAACTTTTGGGATAACTTGTGAAATCAGGAGGTAAACATGTTAGCAGGGCGGCCAAAACGCATTCTAGATTTTATACAGGGTTTTCTGCTAGAGCACGGCTATCCACCCAGTGTCCGGCAAATTCAGGATGGCGCAGATATTTCGTCCACATCCGTCGTCAAATACAATCTGGAAAAATTAAAAACCCTCGGCTACATCGAGCAAGACGAACGAACCTCGCGAGGGATACGCCTGGTCAATCGAGAGGGCGAAGAGGAGTTTGTGCCGGTCACGCTTGCAGGTCGCCTCAACGCAAGCGAACCTACTGCAGATGTTTCGGTTGGCGCGCGTTTGATGAGAGGGATTGAGGACGCGCTGCGCATCCCGCTGTTGGGGCGCATTGTCGCCGGCCAGCCCGTTCCCATCCCGGATAGTTTTAGCGTGGTCAGCGAAGACGCCATTATGCTCACGCGTGATATTGTCAAAGAACAAGAGGGGTTGTATGCGCTGCAAGTGAGCGGCGATTCGATGATTGACGCGCTGGTCAACGACGGCGACATTGTTGTGATGAAGCATGTCGAAGAGGCGCACAATGGGGAGATGGTGGCCGTCTGGCTCGACGACCGCAAAGAAACCACGCTCAAGCGTTTTTACCGGGAAAGCGGCCGCGTGCGTTTGCAGCCAGCCAACCCGCTGATGGAGCCTATTTACATCAAAGATCCAGGCAGCGTCAGGATTCAGGGCAAGGTGGTCGCCGTCATCCGCAAACTGGCCTAGGAGCTTATCGGAGAGACGCTCCACGCGCCGTCCCCGGCGCGTGCAGGCCGCCGAGGCTTCGTCGTGAGCTCAGCCGAACGGACGGCAGCCTGAGCGGGGTTCTACGACAGCCTGCTAGCCTGGTTGAGTTGCGCGGGTGCCTGTGCAGGTGGGATAGCGCGAGCATCCCAGGAATGGCCCGTGCTTGCCGGTCCTCTGCACCATCGGCGCGCCGCATTTAGGACACGCTACATCCGTAAGCGTGTTTTTTTGTCTCTTGCCGGTTCGCGCCCGGCGCTTTGAGGCTGACGCTTGTGCGTTTCCTGCGGCTGGCGATTGCGGCCCGGCTGCGGCCACGCTTTGCATCTTGCCCAACGCTTCTTGCAGCGCAAGAGAAAACGGCGTGTAAAAGTCTTGCAGCACGGCAACCCAATCCTTTTCACCCCGCGATATATCGTCCAGCCAATCTTCGACCTGAGCCGTAAAGCCATAGTCCATCAGGTTGGAAAACGCAAGGATCAAGGCGTCGCACGTGACCTCGCCCAATGCGGTAGGGTACAAAAGACGCTGCTCCAGCCTGACGTATTCTCGTTGTTTGAGTGCGTTCACAATGCTGGCATACGTGCTGGGCCGCCCAATTCCGCGTTCTTCCATCGCTTTAACTAACGACGCTTCAGTGTAACGCGGAGGCGGTTGGGTAAAGTGTTGCCTGGAGATGAGATGGAGCAAATCGAGCGGCTCGCCGGACGCCAGCTCGGGTAATGTTTGTGGCTCGTCCTCATCCACCCTTTTTTCTTCTGGCTCTTGCCACACACGCAAAAAACCGTCAAAAACCAGTGTGCGCCCCACCGCGCGAAAGAGATAGATTGATTTGTGTTCCACGTTTGCTTCCACGTCCACCGTCACCACGTCGTATATGGCCGGCGCCATCTGCGAAGCGACAAAGCGCCGCCAAATCAAATCGTACACGCGGAATTGCCGTTCGGATAGGTGCGCCTTGAGCGTATCCGGGTAGCGTTTCACGTCAGTTGGGCGGATAGCCTCGTGCGCCTCTTGGGCATTTTTCACTTTGGTCTTGTATATGGGCGGAGTGGGCGGTAGATAATCGCGCCCCACGGTTTCTTCAATGACCTGCCGCGCGGCAGCCTGGGCTTCTGGCGATACGGCGGTCGAGTCGGTGCGCATGTAGGTGATGAGGCCCACCGGCTTGCCCGCGCCGATGTCAATCCCTTCGTATAGCTCTTGGGCGATCTTCATCGTTTCGGCGGGCGCGATGTGCAATCGCGACGAGGCGGCCTGCTGCAAGGTGCTGGTGGTGAACGGCGGCCAGGGATGGCGGATTTTCTTTTGAGGCTTGACGGTCTTGACGCGATAGGCCGCGCCTTCCAGGTCGGCGATGATTCGCCCGGCGTCCTCTTTTGTTTTGAGGTGAATGGCCTGGCCCAGGCCCACCTTTTTATCGCCGATTTGAATCAGGCGCGCCAAAAAATGCTGGCGATGGTCAGCCGGTTTGGCCAGGTCGGCGTGAATGGTCCAATATTCTTCTGGCACAAAATTGCGAATGTCGCGTTCGCGGTCTACCACTAATCGCAGCGCCACGCTTTGCACGCGCCCGGCGCTTTTGCCGCCCGTCGTCTTCCACAATAAGGGGCTGATTTGATAGCCGACCAACCGGTCGAGGATGCGCCGCGCCTGTTGCGCGTTTACCAGCGGCATGTTGACGCCAGCGGCTGGATGAGCAAAGGCGGCGTGGATGGCATCCGGCGTGATTTCGTGAAAGGCCACGCGCCACACCCCCTGGCCCTTGGGTCTGAGCGCCTGGAGCAAGTGCCAGGCAATCGCTTCGCCTTCCCGGTCGGGGTCGGTAGCCAGGTAAACTTCTGTGGCGTTTTCCAGAGCGGCGCGCAAGGCCTGGACGGTTTTTGATTTTTGGCGCAGGAGGTGGTAGGTGGGCTTGAATCTGTGCTCGACGTCAACGCCCAATTCTTTGGCCGGCAAATCGCGTATGTGCCCCATGCTGGCGCGCACAGCATAGTCCGCGCCCAACATGCGCGCGAGTGTTTTGGCCTTTGCCGGCGATTCGACGATAACCAGTTTCATGAACGTGACTGAGCCGACTCTGCTATACGTACCTCAAGTTCATCTATTGTTTCTGGTTCCTCTTCGTCTTGGATAAACTCATCGCCCAAGTCACTCATTCCCAATTCCCGTTTGGCAAAAGTGCGTCTTGCTTTGATGTTCAAAATATCAACAATGCGCGTCCTATCCTCAGCAATGCGCTTGACATCCTCATCTTCGAGCAAGATAACATAATAACGACTTACATCGTTTACTTGGTTGGCGTAATTCACGGCATCACTTGCAAACTTGCTCGTTGTTATGACCATGACGACATCGGCTTTCGTCAAAAAAGTTAGGCCCACTTCCTTTGCAATTACATCAACCCCAACCTTGCTTTTCTGGTTCTTGCATTGTATTTGCCAACGGTTGTAGATAATCTTATCGGACGCAGCCAATACATCAACTTCACCGCCGCCAGTAGCTTCCCAATGCCGCAAACGCCATTTGGAAAAACGCAAGCCAAGCAACCGAATAATCCAAACTGCAAATAACTCGAGCGCAATTCCGCGAATATGCTTGTCTTTATTCTCTAAATCAGCCACCACACTTTCGAACTGCCGATCAAGATCAGTTGAGGCCAGTTCGGTTACATCGGCAAGATTTTGGATGAGCGGTTGTAAAATTTCGCGCTTTGCCTTCTCCGTCAACTTGACCAAATGGGGCTTGCGCCTCTACCTCCCGTTGTCTTTTCTGTCTCAATCAATCCAATTAAGGCCAAAGGCTCTAATACATCTTTGACCAGATTTTTAGTCGTCAAGCGAATCTTGTAAACACTACGAGTATGGTTCGCGATTCTGTTGGATGGTGTGAATTCTTGCACATCTAAACTGATTAACGAGAGAAGGAAATGCTTTTGCTCCGGGGTCAAATGGTAAAGCTCGTCTATGATGTCAGCATCTACTTTCAAAATGTCATAGATCACATCCCAGTTGACTTGATAGCCCGTAGACCGAAATACTCCAGCCTGAGCAAGCCACTCTCTCATGGTACTGACATACGTTGAGTTGGGTGGTATCTTGATGCCGAGGTCGTTCAATTCTTCACCCAGGTATTCCAGCGTTACATGTTCGCCTCTAGCGCGGATATTTTCGATCAGCCTGGCAACAAGTAACCCTTCAAGGTTTGTGAGGATGTGAACTGCGAAATGACGGTGAACAGCGTCGGGGTTAGACTTGAGCGCCAAAAGCTCTCCCGTCAAATCAGTGATCCTGTAGCTCTTGCCGCCGTCGCCAAACTGAATTAGCCCGTAAGCGTTTAGCGACAGAACGCAGTTCATTGCCATCTTGGTCGAGTTCTCGTCTCGCTGCGCAGGGTCGCGCCCGTGTTCTTTATAGTAACGGGTGCGAATTTCGCCCTGAAGTTTGTAGCGGTCCGGTTGACAATCAATACATAGTTGCAGCAAATCGGTCAAGGCATATTTCTTCGGGTCAAATTGGTCGCCATAAGTAAAACGCCGTCGTTTGATAATGGTCACACCTCTATATCCTCACGTGCAAGGTATTCCTCATCTTGCTCATCGCGCAATAGATGCCGTTTATCAGCAGGCGGTAATTCAAATAATGAGTTTTGGGTAGCCTGAGCTTGGTTAGGTTCTTTCCTCGTATCGCCATTATCAACGAATCTAAATATTGCGCCTTTCAAGTAATCCTCGTATTGTTCAATGGCAATCCAGTGGCGTCCCATCATCTCTGCCACATATCCGGTCATGTTGCTTCCCGCAAATGGATCAAGAACCATATCTCCAGCTTCCGTACAGAGGCCGATAGCAAACTCGGGTAGAGCTCGCGGAAAACGCGCCGGGTGTGGTTGAATCCCATTCTCACGACATAGCCTAAGGTATTGGTCGTTGCTGGACGTGTTTGAAGCTGAAATAACATTCACCGCTATAGCGTCGCCGATTTGTATATCTGCATCGGTTAACCCACTAATCAAGTTGGGAGGAATAGCGCCACTATTATCTTGCATAAACTTGTCGCTGATGTCATGCTCGGAGGGTCTCTTTTTAGGTTTGTAGCCTTGCTCCATTAATTTGAGCTGAGATTCACTATAAGGTTTCAGCACGCCCCGATTATTGGCTTTCGGATGCGCGTCCAAACTGAGCCACCAAACCGTGTTGACAGCATCCTTGACACGCTCTCTGCGAACTGTTACCCACTCTGCAGGAGTTGGCAACTTGGCAGGGTTGTACCAATATAACTCTTGAGCCAGGTTAAAACCAGCCCCGCCTTCCTCAATCGGTTTACATAAACATAAAACTAACTCGTAATGATAAAGGCTGCGTACCGGGATACCTCTCACCCAAGTGCCGCCAATGTCAATAACGAGTGAGCCTTGTGGTTTGAGAATACGCGCAAACTCACGCGCAAATTGCAAGAACCATTCTACGTATTCATCGGCATGAACGTTACCGTAAGCCTTTTTCCGCAATAAAGCAAATGGCGGTGAGGTGCATATCAGGTCTATTGATTGCGGAGGTATCTTGGGCAAGAGGCGCAAAGAATCGCCCCAATAGGCGTTTCCTAATTTGGTCGAAAAATAAGGTGCTTCGCTCTGAATTTCCATCAGTTTCTTGGAAATATCCTACACGGGTGTAGGCGCCAGGCGCGGCGTCCCGGCCGAGGGCTGCGCGCGGGGCGGCATGGGCCTGGGCTCAAGGTGCCCTGGCTCGGCGCTTGGCGGAATGGGAACGCCGGTATACAACGCCTCAAATTCGGCCTGGCCGATGGTCTCGACTTCGAGCAAGCGCAACGCTACGGCTTCCAGCCGGTCTCTCATTTCGGTCAGGATGGCGATGGCGCGCTTGTAGGCATGGTTCACAATCTCGCGCACCTCGTTATCAATCTCTTGCGCCACGATCTCGCTATAGTCGCGCTGCTCGCCCAGTTCTTTGCCCAAAAAGACCAGGGTCTCGCGCCGGCCAAACGTCATCGGCCCCAGTTTTTCACTCATGCCGTAGCGGGTGACCATGGCGCGCGCCAGTTCACTCACGCGCTCCAGGTCGTCGCGCGCGCCAGTCGTCGTTTCTCCAAAAACAATTTCCTCGGCGGCGCGGCCCCCCAACGCAATCACCAGCGTATCGAGGAAGCGAGCGCGGCTGCCCAGGTGGCGGTCTTCGCTCGGCGGCGAGAAAGTATAACCCAGCGCCGTGCCGCGCGCGATGATGCTGATTTTTTGAATGGGGTCGCTGTTGGGCAGGCTGCGCGCCGCGACGGCGTGCCCGGCTTCGTGGTAAGCCACGATGCGCTTTTCTTGTTCGCTGAGGACGCGGCTCTTGCGTTGCGGGCCGGCCACCACGCGCTCGATGGCTTCTTCAAAATCGGGCATACCAATCGCTTTCCTGTTGCGCCGGGCGGCCAGGATGGCGGCTTCGTTGACGACGTTTTCTATATCCGCGCCCACAAAACCCGGCGTGCTTTTGGCGAGTATGTCCAGGTCAATATCTCCGCCCAACGGCTTGCCGCGCAGGTGGACTTGAAAGATCTCTTTACGCCCTTTGATATCTGGTTGGTCGAGGATGACGCGCCGATCAAAGCGACCGGGCCGCAGCAAGGCCGGGTCGAGAATGTCGGGACGGTTGGTGGCGGCTACGATGATGACGTTTGTATCGGTGCTGAATCCGTCCATCTCCACCAGGATTTGGTTGAGCGTCTGCTCGCGCTCGTCGTTGGCGTTGCCCAGGCCCGCGCCGCGATGCCGCCCGACGGCGTCAATCTCGTCCACGAACACGATGCACGGGCTGTGGCGCTTGGCCTGGTCGAACAAATCCCGCACGCGGCTGGCGCCCACGCCCACAAACATTTCCACAAATTCCGAGCCGGAGATGGAAAAGAACGGCACGCCCGCTTCGCCCGACACGGCCTTGGCCAGCAGGGTCTTGCCGCAGCCGGGCGGCCCCACCATCAACACGCCTTTGGGGATGCGCGCGCCCAGCTGGATGAATTTTTCCGGTTCTTTGAGGAACTCGACGATTTCGGCCAGTTCTTGCTTGGATTCGTCCACCCCCGCCACGTCGGCAAAAGTTACCGTGGGCTGTTCGGCGTTGGCGATGCGCGCTTTGCTTTTGCCGAACGAAAACGCCTGTCCATTAGAAGATTGCGCCTGGCGATAGATGTACCAGATGAATCCGCCCACCATTAATACCGGCAACAGGTAAAAGGCGAGTTGGATGATCTCGTCGTACCGAACCGGCTCTACCACACTAATCTCGATTCTCGACAAGTCAGCCGCCGTGATTCCGTATACGGCTAACTGCTCGGCAATGCTGGAATCCGGCTCCTTGCGCAACACGCCGTCCCGGCGGTCATTTTTAAATTTAACTGTGATTTCGTCTCCGCCGATTTGCAGCTTTTGCACCTGGTTGGCCTGGATGGCCTTGACCAGTTGCGTGATTTGCAAATCGTTCGACGGTGTAGAACGTGTCAGATTGTTCGCGACGATGGCGACAATGATTACCAGCAGAACGATATAAACCAACAAATTTCGATTTCGCTCGCCCAAAATACCCTCCCATCTTGTGTCCAACTTGCCATTCTATTATACATCAAAATCATTAGAGAAACATTAGAATATGTAAAGCGCTCCCAATCCGGCGGCTATCACGGCGCCCGCCAGCGTGCTGGCGAAATTCACCCAATCGTTGTTGAGCCATTTCCAGCCGCGCACGTGGCGAGTGGGAGAGCCACAGCGATGCACCAACTTTTCGGTTTCTTTGTGGCATACGTCGCAACGATATATCCCCTGTACCGTCGCGCCCAACACGCTATCGGCCATGGCGCCGATAAAGCCGGCCAATGCGCCCACAGCGGCCAGGGCGGTTGCCAGGTTGAGCATTTCGCCCATGCTCCAGCGAAACGCCGCCGCCAATACCGAGACGATGCCCGCGCCCAGCAGAGCCGCGCCGGCGCCATCCCACGTCACCGCGCCCGAGGTGCCAGGCGTCACGAGCTTCCCCGTAGTAATCAGGCGCGGCACGTCTTCGCTCAGCACGCCCAACTCGGTTGCCCACGTATCGGCATTGGCCTCGGCCAGCGCGCCCACGAACGCAAATAGCCACAACGGGTGAGGAAACAGAGCGTGACCTATTGCCAACGCCGCCGCCAGCCCTCCATTCGCCAATGCTTGCCACAAGTCGCGCGGCCCGCCCTTGGCAAATTCCTGGCTGACCTGCGATTTATCGGACTTTTTGTAAGCGGTGAGCAGTGTAGAGGACACGAAGAACGCGATGAGCAACACTCCCCAATCCCAACCGCCGAAACCAAAAATCGCCGTGCCCGTCAGGATTGCGCCAATCAAGCCGCTGCGCGTGAGAGCGCGCCGGGTAAAAGCCAGCAGGCCAATGCCCGCGCTCAAAACGAATCCCATCAAAAGAGGTAATATATAAGCCATACCACAGCACCTATGCAATTACGCGCCATCTCCTACCAGCCACGCCACCGTCACGCCGTCGCCGCCCTCGCCTTCTTTGCCCGACTCGAAAGTTTTGATCAGCGCGTGCTTTTTCAAAGTGTCGCGGACGGCGCGCTTGAGCGCGCCAGTGCCGTGCCCGTGAATGATGCGCACCCACGGCAGGCTGGCGCGAAAGGCATTATCTATGTAACGGTCCAGTTGGATCAAGGCGTCTTCGGTCAACTGCCCACGCAGGTCCAGTTCCATGCCAGGCGAGGCAGAAAAGCTGCGCGCCGCCGGGCGTTGAGCGGCGCCCAAAGAGGCCGGTTCGGGCGAAGCGCGCCATTCTAATTCATCCACCGGCAAACGCAGGCGCAATCGCCCGGCCTGCACCTCGGCTTCGCGCCCGTCAACCGAAAGCACGTTGCCTTCGGTTTTGAGGCGTGCTACCCAAACACGGTCGCCCTCAGCGACCGGATGGCGCGGCTCGGGCATCGCCACAGGCGACGTTTTAGGCATAGCCGTTTTAGCCAGCTCGGCCCGGCGCGCCTCAATCGCAGCCAACTCGGCGGCGTGCACTTGTGAAAGCCGGCCGCGCAGCGCGCGTATTTCGTCTTCGAGCGCGTCCAGCCTGGCGCGCGCTTCCTGGCGCGCTGTGTCCAGCACCTCTCGCCGTTCTTGCTCGATATTGGACAGGCGCTCGCGCAGTTCTTTTTCGATGCGCTCGGCCTCGGCCTGGGCGCGCGCTGCAGCTTGATGGGCAGCCTGGGCCTCGGCGCGCGCGCGGTGAATATCGGCAAGCAGATCCTCGGCGTGCAAAGCGCCTTCGGCCACCATTGCCCGCGCCGCATCCACCATCGCAGCGTCCAGCCCCAGCCGCGTGGCGATGGCAAAGGCGTTGCTGCGCCCCGGCAGGCCAATGCTCAAGCGGTAGGTGGGTGAAAGCGTCTCTGGGTCAAACTCGACGCTGGCGTTGATGGCGCCCGGCGTGATGCTGGGCAGCGCCCAGGCTTTTAACTCGGGATAATGCGTGGCGACCAGCGTGGTCACGCTGCGCGCGCGCAAGTATTCCAGGATGGCGCGCGCCAACGCCGCGCCTTCGCCCGGATCGGTGCCGGCGCCTAGTTCGTCCAGCAGCACCAGCGCGCGATGGTCTGCCAGGCCCAAAAAGCTGATCAGGTTGACCATGTGCGCCGAAAAGGTGGATAGATTTTGCTCAATGGATTGCTCGTCGCCAATATCAGCATAGATGTGCTTAAAGACCGAAAGCGCGCTGCCTTCGCCGGCCGGGATGTGCAAGCCGCAGTAGGCCATCAGGCACAGCAACCCGACGGTTTTGAGCGCGACCGTTTTGCCGCCAGTGTTGGGGCCGGTGATGACAACGATAAAGGTTTGGTCGTCCAGCACTACGTCTATCGGCACCACGCGCTCCGGGTCGAGCAAGGGGTGGCGCGCCTGAACGAGTTTGAGCGTTGTGCCGGGATGCAGGTGGTCGCGCTCCCCCGCTTGCGAGGCCGGGGAAAGGTGGGGAGTTTTGAGCGGGACGATGTGCGGCTCGGCGGCGTGGATGGCCTCGGCGTAACTGGCGCACGCGAACACCATGTCAAGCTCGGCCAGCGTTTCGACGGTGCGCGTGATATAGACTCCTTCTTCAGCCACCATGGCCGAGAGCGCCGCCAATACCTTTTCGACGATGCGTTGCTCGCGCAGTTCCAACTCTCGCAAGCGGTTGCCCATGTCCACGCAAGAAAGCGGCTCGATGAACAAGGTCGCGCCGGAGGAGGATTGATCGTGCACTACGCCGGGCAGCCGCCCTTTGAAATCGGCTTTGACTGGAATGACATAGCGCCCCGAGCGCTGCGTGATGAGCGCCTCTTGCAAATAGGGCGCGTTGCGCGACGCGGTGAGAATGCGGTTGAGCTTGTCAAACAAGCGATCGTGCGCCTCGCGCATCTCGCGGCGCACCGCGGCCAGCTCCGGGCTGGCGTCGTCGCGCACTTCGGCGCGGCCGGCTTGCGCCGGCGCGTCGTCAATGCACCGCTCAATCTCTTCGACGACGTCGCCGCTTTCGACGATGCGCCCGGCAATAGCAGCCAGCAAGGGAAACTGGTTTTGCGCGCGGGTGAGTGTGCGGTGAATAGAGCGCGCTACCGAGAGTGTATCGCGAATTTCCAGCAACTCGTAGGGCAAGATCAAGACGCCGTGTTCGGCGCGATCTACCAGGGGACGGACGTCGTGCACGCCGCCCAGCCGGACGTCGGCGTTGCCCGACAACAAGGTGCGCGCTTCGCGTGTAACTTTTAACCGGCGCTCGACCTCGATGGGTTCGGACGAGGGTGTAAGCTGGGCGCACAACGCCTGGCCAGCGGAAAACGACGCATAGTTCGCCAGGCGAGTGAGCACCTTGGCAAGTTCAAGCGTGACGAAATGTTTCGAGTCCACAATGTTACCTGATGAAAGAATCCAGAATCGGCGCAAAGCCGGGTGGGTAGAGCAAACGCAGCACGGTGAGCGCAAATGGGCGGAAGATCGCCTGGACGACAGGAATCAGTTGGGATGGACCAGACATGGCCCCCGTGTAAGTCAGCGGGATGAGAAGCGCGCTGGCAGCGAGCGCGGCCCACACCACTCCAACCAGCGCGCCGCTGATTTGATCCAGCACGCCGATGGACGGCAAAAAGGTTTCGGCGAACGCGCGGCGCATGACAAGCTCCAGGACGATGATGGAGAGAAGAGCGACCAGTAAAAAGCCGACGGCGTCGCCCTTGTCGCTCGGCGCCATCAACAGAGAAGCAAAGAAATTTCCCACCGTTTTGTACACAGCCGGCGTATAGATCAGCGTAAAACAAACGATCAAGGTGCTCATCAACAAGCGCACCAGGCGTTGGCTGGCACCCAGCAACAAGCCCATCACAAGTATCAAGATGACCACGCCATCTAATAGATTCATCGTTATGCTCCCAAGTTACACGTTCAACGCGCCGCGCGGGCGCACGTCCATTTTACGCCCGCTGCGCAGAAATGCAACTTACGCCGCGCCGATTCAATCGCCAGTTTGGAGCGGGCCAGGTCTATTTTACCATAATCGTCGCTTTGCAGACGTTTGGGAGGACAAGGTTTCCCTGGTGTGAAAGGCCCCCTGACCCTGCCGAACGCCGATTTGATAATTGATGGTTTCCATTGTATACTTGCCCTGTCTTTGCCACAGCCGTGTGCCCCCTGCCTGGCCCGGCAAGACACATGTGCGGCGCGGCATAGATTAGGGTATTCTTGCGAACCGTCGTTGGGGCGATAAAGGAGGTACACCCATGTCAATTGAGTCCGATTCTTTTACGGACGAAACCGTCGAGACGCGCGTTTCGCCCTCTGCCCAAAACAATTCATATCCTCCCTTTCCCTCGGTCGAGCCGTCTGGCCGCCCGGAACAATCGAGCCGCTCCCAAGACGAGACGGTCAAGATAAACGCGCCCGCCTCCGCCGAGCCGCCCGCCCCAAGCACCGAGACCCAACCCACCGTGCGCGTAGAGGCGAGGCCGATTTCCGAAACCCAGCCGACGATGCCGATGGCCCCGCGCGCCTTTCAACCCTCTACCCTGCCCCCCGCGCCGGGCGGCGGTGAGCCGCCGCCATTTATCCGGCGCGGCGCGAGGAACTTGCCCATTTCAGGCTGGACGCTTATTGCCATAGCCGCCGTCGGCGTATTGCTTGTGCTGTTTGCTATTGGATTGTACGTGTCTTCTAAAGGGGGAGTGTTTGTATCCAATACACCCACACCCACCGCCACGTTTACGCCAGTGGTAACGGCGACGCCGCAACACTCGCCCACGCCCACCTTGCGGCCTACCAACACGCCTGTGCCGCCCACATTCACACCCGTGTTGCCCACCAATACCCCCCGGCCCGCTCCCACGGAACTGGGCGTTGGCGTGCTCGCCCAAGTCACGCCGCCCGAAGGCGCCAAGCTCAAGGTGCGCGCCCAGGCCGGCATTGATGGCGAGTTGTTGGGTGAATTGGAAAAAGGGGCGCAGGTGAAAATTATCGAAGGCCCGGCGCAAGCCAGCAATCTCAAATGGTGGAAGATAGATAACGGTCAGGGATTGGTTGGCTGGTCGGCGGAAGGTGTGGGAAGCGATGTGTACCTGACGCTGGTTGGATGGGCGCCGTAACGGAGGAAACGTGGAACAAAAAGCCGGCGCGCACATCAGTCAAAAAGCCTTTATCCAATCCGTGCTCATTTTGCTGGCCTTGATGCTGGCGGCCGGCATCCTCACCCGCGTCGTCCCCGCAGGCAGCTATGCCAGGACTGTTCAAGAGGACCGCGAAATCATTATTCCGCAATCCTTCCAAAACACGCCGCGCCCAAGCTATCCTGTGTGGCGCTGGTTCACCGCGCCAGTGGAAGTGCTGTGGGGACGCGATGGCCTCACCGTCGTCATCATTCTTCTCTTTCTTTTGATGGTGGGCGCCTCGTTTGCCGTGCTGGACAAGAGCGACATTCTCAAGGCGGCCATTGCTCGCATCGTGCAAGCTTTTGGGACAAGAAAATATCTGCTTCTGCTTGCCATCTCGTTGTTCTTTATGCTGATGGGCGCCTTGTTCGGCATTTTTGAAGAAGTGGTGCCGCTCGTGCCGTTGATGCTCGCGCTGTCTTATTTTTTGGGTTGGGATTCGCTCGTCGGACTTGGCATGAGCATCCTGGCGACCAACCTGGGCTTTTCGGCAGCCATCACCAATCCCTTTACAATCGGCGTGGCGCAAAACATCGCGGGGCTGCCGCTCTTTTCTGGCGCGTGGCTGCGCGTCCCGATTTTTATCGCGGTGTATGCTGTGCTGGCGGTGTTTCTTGTCCGCTACGCGCGGCGCATCGAACGAGACCCCCACGCCTCGCCCGTGTTTCAAGAGGACCGCGCCGAGCGCGCCAAATACCAGGCCGTCCAAATGGATGCGCTTGCGCAAAACACTCCCCACCTGGGAAAGGCGATTGGATGGTTCCTGGCATTTGTCGCCCTGATCTTGCTCGTGCTGGTGGCAAGTCCTTTCATCCCGCCCCTATCACAGTTTTCTCTTCCCCTGGTTGGTCTTCTGTTTCTTTTCGGTGGGGTAGGAGCGGGGCTATTTTCCGGCGCTGGCGGGCAGACGGTGCTCAAAGCCGCGGGCGAGGGTATGGCGGGCATCGCGCCCGGCGTGCCGCTCATTCTGATGGCCGCCAGCGTCAAGCACATTGTGGCGCAGGGGGGCATTATGGATACGATTCTGTATCACGCCTCACTGTCTTTTTCTCAGGCCAGCCCTTTTCTATCTGTGTTGATGATTTATTTCACGGCGCTGCTGATCGAGTTCTTTATCAGCTCTGGCTCGGCCAAAGCCTTTTTGATCATGCCGATTCTCTTGCCGCTGGCCGACCTGGTTGGTGTGACGCGCCAGATGGCGGTGACGGCCTATTGCTTTGGCGACGGATTTTCCAACCTGGCTTATCCTACTAACCCGGTGCTGCTCATTTGCCTGGGACTCACGGCGGTCAGTTACCCCAAGTGGCTCAGGTGGACGCTCAAGCTGTGGTTCTGGCTCTTGATGGTCACGCTGCTCTTTTTGGGGATTGGGACGGCGATTCGCTTCGGGCCATTCTGATCACACCGTCTGCCTGTGACACGCCACATGCAAGCCAGAGTTGCGGCCATCGCCCACGCTAATATCGCCCTGGTCAAATACTGGGGCAATCGCGACCCCGCGCTGCGCCTGCCCTCCAATTCGTCGCTCTCGATGAACCTGGCCGCGCTGACAACGACGACCAGCGTCGAGTTTGATCGCGCCCTCGAAACCGACCAGATACTCATTGATGGCAGGCCGGCTGTGGGGCGCGCGGCCAGCCGTGTGTCGGAGCATCTTGACCGCGCGCGCGCGCTGGCCAGGCTTGATGCAGGGGCGCGCGTGATTTCGTTCAATAATTTTCCGGCGGGTACGGGCCTGGCTTCATCGGCCAGCGCATTTGCGGCGCTCACTGTGGCAGCGTGCGCGGCGGCTGGATTGGAGCTATCCGAAGGCGAGTTGTCGCGCCTGGCGCGTCGCGGGTCGGGGTCGGCGTGCCGCAGTGTGCCGGGCGGGTTTGTGGAATGGGATGCGCGCTGTGAGGAGGCCAACTCGTATGGGCGCGCCATTGCTCCGCCTGATTATTGGGACGTGTGCGATGTGATTGCCATTGTCGAGACTACCCACAAAACAACCAGCTCATACGAAGGGCACGCGCTGGCCTCCTCCAGCCCGCTGCATAACGCGCGAGTGGCTGCCGCGCCGGACCTGATCGCGCGCTGCAAGGCCGCTATCCTGGCGCGTGATTTTGATGCGCTCGCCCCAGTGTTGGAGCAGGACGCGCTGGCAATGCACGCCGTGATGATGACGAGCACACCTTCGCTGTTGTATTGGAAACCGGCCACGCTGGCCGTGATGCACGCCGTGCAAAGCTGGCGCGCCGAGGGATTGCCCGTGGCGTTCACACTTGACGCCGGCCCGAATGTGCATTGCCTGTGCACCGCGCCCGCCGCCGCCCAGGTCGAGCGGCGCCTGCGGGATTTGCCAGGTGTGAACGACACATTGAACAGCGGCGTGGGCGGCCCGGCTCGGCTGGCGCAAGACGGGGCGATGGATGGCAACTGACCTCCTCTCCCATCGCCGCCGGCCGTGGATGGCGCTTGGGGTGATTTCCACAATTGCCCTGGCGCTTTTTTTGTCGCGCCTGGTATACAGGCCATCGGCGGCTCACGTGGCCGGCCTGAGCGCCCCGCTCACTGTGATGCGCGACCGCGAGGATGTGCCGCACGTGTGGGCTGTGAGCGAACGCGATTTGTTTACGGCGCAAGGATACATCACAGCGCAAGACCGGCTGTGGCAAATGGCACTGCGCCGGCAAGCGGCGCGCGGCAAGTTATCTGATTGGCTGGGGGACTCGGCGGCCGACGCCGACAAGTTGCTGGCCGGCCAAGACTTTTACCAGGGACCCTTTCCCCTGGATGCGCGAACCCGGCAGGCGCTAGATGCCTACGCAGCGGGCGTCAATGCTTATCTCGATCGCGCGCGCGGCTCGCCCCCGTTCGAGTTTACACTGTTGGCCGCCCGCGGCGTTTCGGCGACTCTCGATCCCTGGACATCTAAAGATAGCTTGGCGCTGGCGCGAACGATTACGTGGGCGCAGGCGCTAACCGCCCCTGATGCGCAACTCGAGCAAGACCTGATCGCTCGTTTAGGCGACGAGCGCGCCGCAGGCTTGGGCGAAGTCCATCCTTACCCCGTTGCGCCATCTCTGGCGTCGGCCAGGCGCGCACTGCAATTGGCGGCGCTCCCGCTGTTTGATTCATCCACAGTGTACGTTGGATACTCGGCGCCAACGCAACCGCCGGCCTGGTACGTGATGGGCTTGCATAGCCCGTCTTACGAGGCAGCAGGCGCAACTGTGCCGGGTCTGCCAGGCGTCGCCGCCGGGCGCGGCGCGGAACGCGCGTGGAGCATGATGTGGTCCACCGCTACCCTTGCGGCTGGCGACGCGAGCGCACCCTGCTCTCTGTGCATCGCTCTAAAAGACGTTCAGCAACCCTCACACAGCACGCACTCGGAACCAGCGCGGCAACTTGTACCGTATCTCGTCGCGCTCGAGCCGCAGGGCTGGCTGCAGCGGCGCGTGACGCCGATGATGGCAAGATGGGAATACGGCCTCGAGGCCAACAGCGCCCCGGCCGCCGTGTACGAAGCGTGGGTCACTGTTTTGGGGCGGCGAACATTTGCAGACGAACTGGGAGATCTGTACACGCGCTACGCCGCCAGCGGGGGTGAGGCAGCGGCGCTGGCGCGGCTGGCTGTGGAGCCAGAGAATTTGTGGTGGGATGACATCACGACGACGCAACGCGAAACCCGCGACGACGTGATGCGGCTCGCTTACGTTGAAGCAATGGACTATCTTGGGCGGCACTATGGCGATTTGCACACTATCTGGGAATGGGGTCAAATGCACGCGGCCACGTTCGAGCACGCGCTGGGCGACGCCTGGCCGGCCTCCATCTTGCTCAACCGCGGCCCGCTGTTTTTGGCGGGAGATGGGTTTACATATCCTCCCTTTCCCTTCGCAGCTTACACTACCGACCAACTTACAGCCCTCTCCTTCAATCCCTCCCTTGCGCCGACGCTTGTGTGGCGCGTTGCCCAGACGGGGGAATGGTCATTTGCGCTGGCCGGCGAGCAATCCGGCTCGCTCTCACTAAGCGGCGGGCGGCGGGCGGCCTGGCAGGCAGGTCAATATTCACCTTTGCTCTGGACACAGCCAGACGTTCGAGACGGCGCACAAAGCACCCACTCTTTGCTGCCCTGAGCGCAGGAACGTCTTGCAATGACGTTGTTTGGGAGCCCTAATAAAACTCGCGCAAATCCATCCCCTGATAAAGGTGTGCTACCTGTTCGGCGTAGCCGTTAAAGAGCAGCGTCTTGCGTTTGCTCGTTTCGCCAATGCGGAGCTCGGCAGCTTGCGACCAGCGTGGGTGAGGTACCTGGGGATTGACGTTAGCATAAAAGCCGTACTCGTGAGGCGCCGCCGCCATCCACAGCGAGGTGGGCTGCTCTTCAACCAAATCAATTCTCACGATAGACTTGATGCTTTTGAAGCCATATTTCCACGGCGTCACCAGGCGAATTGGCGCGCCACCTTGCGGCGGCAAGGGCTTGCCATACATGCCTGTTGCCAGTATCGTCAAGTCGTGCATCGCTTCATCCAGGCGCAAGCCTTCTACATAGGGCCAGTTATATCCACCGCTTTTTTGCCCAGGCATTTGCTCTGGATCATAAAGCGTCTCAAAACGCACGTACCTGGCCCTGGAGGTCGGTTCGACTTGTTTCAGCAGCAAAGCGAGCGGAAATCCCTGCCACGGTATGACCATAGACCATGTCTCAACACATCGCAGGCGATAAATGCGTTCTTCGTGGTGGAATTGCCGCAAATCATCCAGGTCGAATACTTGAGGCTTGTTGACCAATCCCCCAACCTCTACCTTCCAGGGTTCGATCCTGAAATCTTGCGCCAGGCGCGCCACAGCTTGCTTATTGGCAGAAAACTCGTAATAGTTTGTAAACGCTGTGACGGATTCATAAGGTGTCAGAATATCTCCCAACTCGTCGGTTTGCCCTGGGGAGGGTGAAGGGAAAACGGATGGGTCTGGATTTGCCCGGCAGGCGCCGAACAGCAAGCTTGCAAGCAAGGCTCCGGCGGTCGTCATGAACTTGCGCCTTGAAATATACACGTATTCTGGAGTGATTTCAGACGGATTAATTTTTATCATGCCTCAACCCCTCGCTGCCATACGTCAACAGAATACCCGATCGGATAGAAATCAAAGTGGCGATACAGTTTTTGCGATACAGTGTTATCGGTCTGTGTATTGAGCGTGACGGATTGCGCGCCAGCGGCGTAAAACGAACGCACGGCGGCAGCCAGCAAGTGAGCGCCGACGGATTGCCCCTGGCTCGCCGGGTGGACGGCCAGGCGGATAATGTGGCCGGTGGACTTGAGCATGTTGCCGCTCGCATAGCCAATCACCTGGCCGTCTTGTTCCGCCAGGAGCGCAATGCAGGTGTTGTGCTGCAACATGCGCGACAGGCCGCAGTGCCCATAACGCCACGTAGGGTCAAAGGCTGCCTGATCCACCGCCAGCACGCCTGGCACATCCGTGGGACAAATGGGGCGAATGGTCACGCCGTTCTGATCGAGACTCGGCGTGCGCTGGTCATCCTTACGCAGCGTAACCACTTGCGTCAGCCGCTTGAATTCCAGGTCTGGCAGCGCTTCTTCCAACCAACTTGAAAAGGCCAGGCAGGTCAGGGCAGCGGCGCCCTCTTGCCTCAGCCCGGCCAGAGTAGGCCCGATAATCGCGTCCAGAAAGGCTCCGGCGTCTCCCTCTCCATCAAACGCGACCGCGCGCCACCACGCCACGGGCGACTCGTCGTGGATCGCCAGCGACATGCCCGCAAGGCGGCCATTGCGCGCGGCGACGATAAAGGCCGGCGAGCCAACCCACTCATCCAGCGACCACCAATCGAGCTGGGCGTGGACGTATCCACCCGCGCGGAACAGGTTGCGCAGGCCGGGCAAATCGGCCTGCGTAGCAGCTCGCAGCGTGTATGCCGTTAAAAGTGATCTTGGTCGAGCCAACACCCCATAATCCTTAATCAAGTTGACGTTTCAAAAGCTTTGTGTTATTATACCACCTCGATATTGCCCTGGCGAGCAGGGCCGTTTGAAATTCAGTGAGGGAAGAAGTATTAGCGCAAAAGACCATCGCATCAACGAAGGCATCCGGGTTAGAGAAGTGCGGCTGATTGGAGCGGATGGCCAGCACGTCGGCATCGTGCCGGTTCAAGAGGCTATCCGCGTTGCGCGTGAAAAAGGACTTGATCTGGTCGAAGTGTCGCCCACGGCGGAGCCCCCCGTGTGTCGCGTCATGGACTATGGCAAGTTCCTTTACGAGCAAGCCAAAAAAGAGCGCGAAGCTAAAAAAGCTCAAAAGCAAATCGAGGTCAAAGAAATCCGCCTGCGCCCCAAGACCGACGACCACCACGTTGGCTTTAAGGTGCGTGATGCGCGCCGCTGGCTGGCAGAGGGCATGAAAGTCAAAGTGCGCGTGAGGTTTCGCGGCCGCGAAATCACCTATCCTGAGATTGCGCGCGACCAATTGCTAGAAGTTGCTCAAGAGTTGGCGGACGTTGCCGTCGTGGAGCAGACGCCTAACATGGAAGGTCGCACGATGCTGATGGTGTTGGCGCCGATCCCTAAAAAGAAATCTGGTACGAAAGAGGTGTTATCCGATGCCCAAGATCAAAACCCACAAGGCAACGTCTAAACGATTCCGCCTGACCGGGCGTGGAAAGTTGATGCGCACCAAGCTGGGCAAGAGCCACTTGCGGCGCAAAAAGTCGCCGCGCATCAAGTCCCAGTTCCCCGAGATGCACGAGGTCACCGCGCAGGGAACGATCAAGCGCGTCCAGAAACTGGCGCCATATCTTCACGAAAAGTAATTGAAAGGGTATAGAAAACATGCCACGAACGAAGGGTGGGGTTGTTCTCCGCCGACGCCACAACAAAGTCCTCAAGGCTATGAAGGGCCAGCGCGGCTCGAGGCATAGGCTATGGACTAAGGCTAGCGAGGGCATGCTGCACTCGCTGTATTACGCGTATCGAGACCGCCGCCAGCGCAAGGGCGATTTTCGCAAATTGTGGATCGCGCGCATCAATGCCGCCGCCCGCATGAATGGCCTTTCTTATAGCCGCTTTATGGCAGGGCTAAAGAGCGCCGGCATCGAGATGGACCGCAAGGTGCTGGCAGACATTGCCGTAAAGGATAGCGCGGCGTTTGCCAGGCTGGCCGAGATGGCTAAACAAGCGGGATGATTACGAGCACGACAAACGAAAAGGTCAAGTTCGCCAAGGCCCTTTCTCAGCGCAAAACGCGGCAAGAGAAAGGGCGTTTTGTTATCGAAGGTGTGCGCCTGGCTGAAGAGGCCTACCGCGCCCACCTGCAGCCTGATTTTGTTTTTTACACGGGGGACATGTCCGAGCGCGGCAGAGAAATGGTGGAACGCTGGCGCGGGGGGGGAGTGGTCTGCCTGGAAGTATCGGCGGGCGTGATGAAAGCCGCCGCCGACACCGAAACGCCGCAGGGACTATTGGCGGTGCTGCCGTTTGTGAACCTGTGGATTCCCGAACGCCCGTCGTTGTGCGTGATTGCCGACGAGGTGCGCGACCCGGGCAACCTGGGCGCATTGCTGCGCACCGCCGCCGCGGCCGGCGCGGACGCGGCGTTGCTGGGACCGGGCACGGTAGACGCATATAATCCCAAGGTCGTCCGCTCGGCGATGGGCGCGCACCTGCACCTGCCGATTGCGGCGATGAGCTGGCCGGTAATTCGCGAGCGGCTGGCCGGCATGCAAGTGTGGCTGGCCGACGCGCGCGGGGAACTGGCTTATACAGACGTTGATTGGACTGTCCCCTCGGCGCTGATCGTCGGCGGCGAGGCCGAAGGCGCCAGCGCCGAAGCGCACAAGATTGCGAGCGGGCGCGTGATGATCCCCATGCACCGCGAAACCGAATCACTCAACGCCGCCATCGCCGCCGCCGTGTTGCTGTTCGAAGCCGCCCGGCAGCGGCGATATAGCAAGTAACAACGCAACGCTTGACAAACTCTCACAAGTGCGGTTTAATTGCCGCTACAAAAGCGACGACGGAGAAAAGTAGACAGGGAAAGCCTGACAGGGAAACCAGGCCGCAGATTGAGAGCCTGGTGCAGAGAGAACCTGTCCAAGTTCGCTCCCGAGCCGAACGTTGAACGTGGCGCGCTTTCCACCATTAGACGTCTCCGCAGGCGCAGCGTTACAGGCGCAGCCAATCGCTGGGTCAAGTACCAGATACCCATTACCCAACATCAAAGACGCATGGGGAATTGACAGGCCGTTGGTGGAATGAGTGGGCTTTTAGCCAAACCGGGTGGTACCGCGGGAGTGTCGCTCTCGTCCCGACGATGGGGCGAGAGCGTTTTTGTTATAAGGAGTGACATTATGGAAAACTGGGACGAGCTTCGATCCAAGGCCCTGGCAGCACTACAGGCCGCGCGCGACGAGGAATCGCTGCGAGCGTGGTACGCGGCGCACCTGGCCAAAAAGTCGGCGCTGATGACGATCCTGGGCGACCTGGGCAAATTGCCCAAAGAGCAGCGCGCCGAGGTCGGCAAGCGCGCCAACGAAGTCAAACGCGCGCTAGAGGCTGCTTACGACGAACAGGAACGCGCGATCCGGGCCGCCGCATTGGAGCGCACTCTTCAAGAAAACGCGGTGGACGTGACCTTGCCGGGCCGCCGTCCGCGTCCGGGAAGACTGCACATCTCGACGCAGACCTTGCGCCAGATTTACCAGGTATTCGGTGAGATGGGCTTTCAGGTGTACGAAGCGCCCGAAGTAGAACTGGACGAATACAACTTTGGCCTGCTCAACATGCCGCCCTATCATCCGGCGCGCGACATGTGGGATACCTTTTGGCTGGATAATGGCCTGCTGCTGCGCACGCACACCTCGCCGGGGCAAATCCGCGCCATGCGCGAGATGTATCCCAACCCAGTGCGCGTCATCTTGCCCGGCAAGTGTTACCGCTACGAGCAGGTCACAGCGCGCAGCGAGCACCAGTTCTACCAGATCGAGGGGCTGGCGGTGGGGCACGGCATCACGCTGGCTGATCTCAAGGGGACGATGCTCAACGCCGTGCGGCGTTTGTATGGCGCGGACCGCGCCGTGCGTTTCCGCGGCTCGTACTTTCCGTTCACCGAGCCGAGCGTGGAAGTGGACATGAATTGCATCTTGTGCGATGGCGCGGGCTGCCGCGTGTGCCAATATACAGGCTGGCTGGAAATTTCCGGAGCGGGGATGGTTCACCCGGTGGTGCTGCGCAACGGCGGCTACGATCCAGACGAATGGAGCGGCTTTGCGTTTGGCATGGGGCTGGAACGGCCCTTGTTGCTCAAGTACAGCATTGACGACATTCGCTATTTCTACAGCAACGACTTGCGCTTCTTGCGGCAGTTCTAACGTGCATAGAAAACAAATCGCCAGTTCTATCATCAAGTGGGGATGGCTTGCGCTGCCTGTTGTGATTGTACTGGCCTTTGTGGTCGTCGAAAGCCAGCGCGTGGCCCTCACGACCACCATCGGCAACGTGGATTATTTTCCCTTGCTTGACCGCGCTCTCAAGTTGAACTTGAGTTCGCTCAATGGCTGGGTGCATCAGATTCACCCGGTGGGCTATCCGTGGTTGATCCGCCTGGGGCTAGAGTTGGGTTGGGACGCCGAGCGGGTGGGACAGGCGCTATCCATCGCCGGCGGTGTGTGCGGCTTGATGGGCGCGTATCTGATCGCTCTGAGTGTGCTTGGGGATAAACGCCTGGCGGCCATCGTCCAGGGGTTTGTGGCATTCACGGGCATGTTCTTGTATTTTGCCAGCATCGAGGGAAACGACATGCCCGCCGCCGGAGTGCAGCTCTTGTCGTTGGGAGTGTTATCAGCCTCCACGCTCAGGCAAGATGGTCCCCGCCGCCGCGAGATTTTTGTGGCCGGGGCGATGGCTGGCCTGGCCTATTTGATCCGGTACAATGGCATGATCACGGCTATGGCCAGCATCTTGTGGTTGGGCCTGGTGGGTCTTTTGGATCGGCAGCCGGCGTCCTGGAAGGCGCGGCTGCTCGAGCCGTTTGCACTGTACGTGGCGGCATTTTTGCTCGTCAGCGCTGTGCAGTGGATTCCCAGTTGGCTGGCGACGGGCAATCCCTTTTATAACGATCAGGGCCAAAACGTCTGGTTCCACGTATACGGGAAAACAGATTTCATCAACGAATTTGGCACAGCGCCGCAGGGCATCACGCTCGCTCAGGTGATCCTGATGGACCCGCGCCGGTTTATTGAACATTGGTGGGAAGCCTTCCAACGCTTCTGGGTCGCGCCCGAGTTGGCGGTGCTCGATATTCCGCTCAAGCTGTTCGGGCAGGCTGGCCTGGTGTTTTTGCTGCTGGCCAAGGGTCCGGCCCCCATCAAGCCGCGCGGGCTGTTGGCGATTTTCGTCCTGGCGCACCTGGCTGCGCTCTCAATGATGCGGCTGGATCGGCGTTTCTTGATCATTATGGTGCCAATATTGGCGACGGGCGCAGTTTACTTTTTCGCCTCGCTCATCCCGCCGCGCTGGGAACGCCAGGGCGCTGCGCCTTTTAACGTGTTGATCTTGCTGGCCGGCCTGGCCTGGGCGGCGTGGGGCGGCGTGGGCTTTGTGCAAGGACGGCCTGGGCCAGACTCGCTTGTCATTCAGGTCAGCAATACACTACACGCTGCTGGCATGCGCTCGGCCAACGAGGTGCTCACCACGCATCTCAGGCTGCAAGATGCCGCCGCGCCCAGGCGCAACCGCTTTGTGCAGGCGTATTGGGATGTGCCCAAGCTCACCTCCACCGCCGAGCTGGTGGAGGCGATGAAATCGCACGGATGGCGCTTTTTCATCTACGATGGGGAGACCGGCGCGCAGGTCTACCCGGCGTTGAAGGAATTGCTGTCGCCAGGCGCGCGCCCGGCGGGACTGGCGCCCCTTTACTCGCCTGACGAGCAAGAGATGGTGGTGTATCGGCTGGTGGACCAGGAGTGTTCGCCGATTGAGGCCCGTTTAGAAAGCGGCATTGCTCTAGCGTGTTACGAGGCAAATGTGAGCGGGGACGTGCCGGACGGCGAGCGCCGCCTGGGCGTCTATTTGTATTGGCGCGTTGGCGCACAGATAGATCGCTCGCTCAAGGTGTTTGTTCACGTGCTCAATGCGGAGGGGCAACTGATTGCCCAAGATGATAGCCTGCCGGTTTTGTGGACCTATCCTACGAACCAGTGGCAGGCGGGCGAGACGGTGGTGGATTTTCATCAACTGGCTATTGGGGCGGATGTGCTGCCTGGCGAGTACACACTCCAGGCGGGGCTGTACGACGAGGCCAGCGGCGTTCGCGTGAAAACGCTTGACGCGGGCGGCCAGCCAGTTGACGACAAAATTGTGTTGACGACGATACATATTCCGCCCCGAGTCAACAGGTAGGCGCTGTGCGTAGAATAAATTATGCTCTCTCCGCCATTCGACGCCTGGATTGGGTTGCTGTGGCGTTGGGACTGACCGTGCTGGCCATGGACGTGCGCACGCTGGCGCCATCGGTGCTGTGGTCAGACGAAGGCGAGTTCCAGTTTCAAATTGCCGTGTTGGGGGTGCCTCATCAAACGGGCTACCCGCTCTACGTCTTGCTGGGCAAAGTGTGGACGTGGCTCGCGCCGGTGGGAGATGTGGCTTACCGCGTGAACTTGCTTTCGGCCGTATTTGGCGCGCTGACGGTAGTGCTGGTCTATTTCACCATCAAGCGCCTGAGCGGCGCGAGGCTGGCGGCGCTGGCCGGGGCGGCGGCGCTGGCCGTTTCGCCAGCCTTTTGGCAGCAGTCGTCCATTGCCGGCGTGCGCACGTTTCACACGGCATTTGTGGCGCTGATCACGCTGCTCGCGGTGGGAGCGCTGCAAGGCTGGGCCTCGGTGGGGACGCTGGCGTTGGCCGTTGGATTGAGCTTGGCGCATCATCGCATGACGCTGTTGCTATTGCCCGGCCTGGCGTGGATTGCGGCGCAGGTGGTGGATTGGAAAGACTGGCGTAAAGTTGGCCGGCTGGCGCTTTTAATTCTGGCGCCGCAGTTGTTTTACGTGTACCTGCTCGTTCGCCAGGAATGGGGCTCGGCGGCTGGATTTTTACATTACGTGTTGGCGACCCAAGAAGTGCCTATTGTGCTGGGCAAGTCGCACGCCGAGATTGTGGGGCAGTTTGCCAACCAGGTTTTCCCGGCGCTCTGGCGCGCGCTCACGCCGCCGGGCTTGCTCGTCGCACTGATTGGACTGGCGGCCTTGTTGGCGGGCAATGATCAGAACAGGCGCGTATGGCGCGCGGCGGGTGTGTACCTGGCTGTTAACATTCCTATCAACATTGTTTTTGCCGGGATTCACTTTACCGAAGATCCGACCAAGTACCTGACGCACGGCCTGACCTTGATGGCGGCGGCGTTTGGCGTGGGATTGGCATGGCTTCCGGCGCGGCTGGCGCGCGAGCGCAAGCTGCGGCTGGCGTTGGCTGCGCTGGGGCTGGCAGTGCCGCTGGCATCGGGCGTGTTTAGCTTTTCGTTTGCCGATCAAAGCCGGGTGGATTGGATCGGGGCGTTTACGCTCGACCGGATGACGGGCATAGAGTCCGGCAGCGTGATTGTGGCCGATTGGTCCTTTGGCTGGCCGATGCGCTACCATCAAGGTGTGGAGGGACATCGCCGCGATTTGACGGTACTCATCCGAAGCCAGTCCACCGAGGCGCAGGCCGAGGCCGCGCTTTTGGCCGGCCAACCGGTGTACATCGTCAAGCCGGGATTGATCCGGCAATGGAAAGGCGTGTACCCGATGATCGAAGCGCCCAACGGCCTGGTGCGCGTCTTGCCAGGGCCGCCCGAATTTGGCCCGCCGCAATCTGTGCGGGAGCCGTTCGGCGATGCTGCGCTCGCCCTGACTGGACTGGCTACCTGGCCGGCCCGGCTCACACCGAACCAGATGGCGGTGGCGCGGCTGTACTGGCAAAGCGTTCGCCCGCCGGAGAATGCCCTATCGTTGACCCCCGTACAGTCACGGGGGTTGAGTGTGCGCCTGGTCAGCGCCGCCGGCGATGTGTGGGCGCAGCACGACATGAGCTTTGATAATTCTGAGCTTGTCGAAGGATATGTGGATGTGGCATTTCTGTTAGATCCGGCGCTGCCCATCGGCGACTATCACTGGCAGGTAGTGGTAGACGATCCCGAAAAGCAGCAGACACTTGGGCTGGCGGATTTGCCGCCGTTCAGCATCGAGCGCCCGGCCAGTCCGGCCAGCCCAGAAAGCGTTGTCGTCACCAGGCAGCCCGATCCGCCGCTGCAGTTTGGGGGTTGGGCGCTGTTGGGCGCGAACCCGCCTGCCGAGGTCAGGCCTGGCGAGCCGCTGCTTGCGCCGCTCTTTTGGCATAGGGTCAATGCAGAGCTTGTACAAGCCGATCCGCTGTTGCAGGTGGTGGATAGAAGCGGCGAGGTGATCGCTGAAGCAAAAATGCGCCTGCCTGTTGACGCGCAGCCGGGCGACCTGGTTGGCGTGCACGCCGGCATCAAGCTGCCCCGCGGCGTGGCCGATGGCGATTATGGATTGCGGGTTGTGTTTTTAGAGGCACACGCTGAACTGGGCAAGTTGCGCGCGCGGGGCCGCCCGCACGTATACCGCTTGCCGGGCGCTGTGCAGGCGCGCGCCGTTCAGTTGGGCGAGCGCATCGAACTGGCGGCTTATACGCTCGCACCGCCGGGCGTCTTGCCCGGAGAGACAACGCGCCTCACATTGTACTGGCGCGCGCTAGATAGCGGAAAAGAAAGCCTGAAGGTGTTTGTGCATGTTGTCGGCGGACAGGAGCAATTGCTCACCCAACAAGATGGACTGCCAGTACATTGGACGGCGCCCACCGATACGTGGGTGAAAGGCGAAATTATCGCCGACGAGTATAGTTTGGCGATTCCCCCTGGCGCGGCGGCGGGGGCGTATACAATCTATGTGGGAATGTACGATCCGGCCAGCGGCCAGCGGCTACCGGCAATCGAACAAGGCCAGCGGCTGGCGAATGATAGAATCGAACTGGCCCGAGTTATTGTGTTGCACAAGTAGCTAAAAGAGGTGGTTTATGAAAATCCCATTATCCTGGCTCAAAGATTACGTGGAGATTAATGTTCCAGTCGAGGACCTGGCCGAGCGGCTGACGCTGGCCGGGTTGGAAGTGGAAACGATCGAGTACATTGGCCTGGCGCCCAGGCGCCAGCCTGGCGCGCGCGCATCGGGCGCGAGCGGGCAGGCAGCGGCGCAGTTTGGCCTGGCATGGGACCGCGACAAGATCGTGGTGGGGGCGGTGCTGGAAGTAAAGCCGCATCCCAACGCCGACCGGCTGGTGCTGGCCGACGTGGATTATGGCGGGCCGCAGCCGCACACCATTGTCACTGGCGCGCCCAACCTGTTCGATTATAAAGGCCAGGGGCGCTTGGCCCGCCCGCTCAAAGTGGCATTTGCTAAAACAGGCGCGACGCTCTACGACGGCCACCAGGAGGGCCGCGTGCTGGCAACGCTCAAGCCAACCAAGATTCGCGGCGTGCCTTCGGATGCGATGGTGTGCTCGGAAAAGGAGCTGGGCATCTCGGACGAGCACGAAGGCATCATGTTCTTGCCCGACGACGCCCCGGTTGGCATGCCATTGGCCGATTACATGGGCGACGCCGTGCTGGATCTGGAAATCAAGGGCAGCTTTGGCCACTTGCAATGTGTGACGGGCATCGCGCGTGAGGCGGCCGCCCTGTTGGGCGTGCCATTGCGGCGCGACGTGCTGACGATTCTCGAACGCGCCCCGGTCGAGATCGTCGAGCAGGCCGACTTTGTCGAGCTAGAGATCGCCGACCCTGATCTGTGCCGGCGTTATTCGGCGGCACTGATCTCTGGCGTCAAGATCGGCCCCTCGCCGTTCTGGATGCAGCAGCGTTTGCTGCGCGCTGGCATGAGGCCCATCAACAACATTGTAGATATCACCAATTACGTGATGCTGGAATTGGGCCAGCCGCTGCACGCTTTTGACTATCGCGCATTAAAAGGCAGGCCGGGCCATGGCAAGCCGGTGATTATCGTCAGGCGGGCGCGTCCCGGCGAGGTGATGACGACGCTCGACGGGCAAGTGCGACAGCTCGACCCGGAGATGCTGCTGATCACCGACGGCGGCGGGCCGGTGGCAATTGCCGGCGTGATGGGCGGGCTGGAAAGCGAAGTGGCGCCGGACACAACCGACATTTTGCTGGAAAGCGCCAATTTCGACTTTCTGAATAATCGCCGCACGTCGCAAATGCTGGGGCTCAAGAGCGAGGCTTCTATGCGTTTTGGCAAGCGGCTCGATCCCGAACTAACGGTCAAGGCGCTGGCGCGCGCCGGGCAGTTGATGGAGCAACTGGCCGGCGGCCAGGTCAAGCCGGTCTATGGCGACCTGTACCCTGGCCGGCGCGAGCCGCCCGCCATCACACTCGACACGGCTTACGTCAATCGCCTGCTGGGCATCGAGATTCCCATTGACGAAATCGTGCGCATACTCACGGCGCTAGAGTTTAAAGTGACAAGTGACAAAGTGGCAGATAACACATTTTCTGTGGCCGTGCCGAGCTATCGCCTCGACGTGACGCTGCCGGCGGACCTGGCCGAAGAAATTGCGCGCGTGTACGGGTACGATCGTTTCCCCTCCGCCTTGCTGTGCGACGAGTTGCCGCCTCAGCGCGATAATGCGCGCCTGGCCGGCGAGAATCGCGTGCGCGACGCGATGGTGGGCTGCGGCCTGGACGAGATCATTACCTATTCGCTGACGACTGAGGCGCGCGAGGCGCTGCTGCCGCCGCGCGACGAGCGCCCTTATCTGCGCGTGGTTAACCCCATCGCTTCGGATAAAGTGGCGCTGAGACACACGCTGCTGGCGAGCGCGCTGGATACGGTGGCGGCTAACCTGCGCTTTGACGAGCGCGTGGCCGTGTTCGAGCTTGGCTCGGTGTACCTGGTGAACGGGGCGAATGTCTTGCCTGACGAAAATCGCCATTTGTGTATTGCCATGACAGGCCCGCGCGAACAAGAAAGCTGGCACGCCGCCGAGCGCGCGCTGTTGGATTTCTGGGACATCAAAGGGATTGTGGAGGTCATGGTTGAGCGCCTGGGTCTCAAGGACGCTCATTATCAACCCGCCGGGCATCCCGCCTATCATACAGGGCGCGCGGCGTACTTGATGATTGGCGAGCAATGCGCGGGCGCGTTCGGCGAGTTGCATCCCCTGGTGCGCCAGGCGTTCGGTCTGCCGCACCAGCCGGTGTGTGTGGCCGAATTTGACCTGGAGCTATTGCTCGGCCCGGCGCAGCAGGCGCGCATGTATCGGTACATCTCGCGTTTCCCGGCGGTGCGCGAAGACATTGCCGTGGTGGTGGGCGAAGACACGAGCGCCGCGCAGGTCGAGTCCGTAATCCGGCAAGCTGGCGGCGAGCTGTTGCGCGAGGCGCGCCTGTTCGACGTGTATCGCGGCCAGCAGTTGGAAAGCGGCCAAAAGAGCCTGGCTTATCGCCTGGTGTACCAGGCCGCCGACCGCACCCTGACTGACCAGGAAGCCAGCAAAATACGCGGCGCCATCGTCAAGGCGCTGGAGCGGGTGCTGGGGGCGCGGCTGCGCGCCTAGAGGAACAAGCATTGAGTTCGAGATTGCCTCCCACGCCGCCGCCGTCTCAGTGGCTGTGGTTGATACGAATACTCACGCTCGTCTTGGTGATTGCCGCTGTGGTAGCTGCGTTCTACTTTCGCGACCACATCCAGGCGCTTCGACCTTACGGCTACGCGGGGGTCTTTGCCATCAGCCTGATCGGTAACGCTACATTGATTTTGCCCGTGCCCGGGCTGGCCGTCACATCCATCATGGGGGCGGTGCTGAATCCCATCCTGGTGGGCATTGTGGCCGGCCTGGGCCAGGCCATAGGCGAAATGACGGGCTACATGGCCGGTTACAGCCTGGTGGGCGCAGGCAGCAGCCAGACTTTTCTGGACAACAACCCCCGCTATCATAAACTGGCGGCGTGGATGCGCCGCTACGGTGCGTGGACCATCTTTGTGCTGGCGGCCATTCCCAATCCGGCATTTGACGTGGCGGGATTGGTCGCTGGCGCGCTGCGCGTACCGGTGTGGAAATTCTTGCTGATGGTGGCGATGGGCGGAGCGATCAAGAACACGGCTTTTGCGTACCTGGGCCGGGTTGGCAGCGAGGTGTTCACCCATTGGTAATGATGCAGATCAAGAATCCGCGCGCGCCTCGTCCCAAAGTCTCGTTTCCTTTTTCGCCAGAGTCTAGCAGGCTGTCAGAGAACCCCGCTCAGGCCGCCGTCCTCGGCGGCCCGCACGCGCCGGGGACGGCGCAAAAGTCCCGTTTCCTTTTTCGCCAGAGTCTAGCCTGGGGCCAGGATTGATGAGCACTTTTATACTTGGGGTCAATGCTGCTTATCATGACTCTTCGGCGGCGTTGATTGAGGACAACCAAATCATCGCTGCGGCAGAAGAGGAGCGTTTTACTCGCGTTAAGCATGGCAAGCGTCCGAATGCGTACACAACGCACGAATTGCCGTTCCACGCGATTGATTATTGCCTGCGAGAGGCCGGGATTTACCTGGATCAAGTCCGTCACATCGCCTATTCTTTTGACCCCTCCCTGCTGCCTGCCCACTTGATCCCGCCTGAGGGATTTCACCTGGCGCCTCATCAACCAGATTGGGCCAGGCTTTCGTTATTCTCGCACCCGGCTTTTTCGTCAAGCATTTGGAATGCTCCCCTGCTTCTTCACAAACTAGTCCCGCACCACCTGCGCGAGCGACTGGAGCTGAAAGATAAAGATAACCCGCCTTATCAATGGCATTTTGTCCCTCACCACCTTGCTCACGCTGCGAGTTCATTTTTCCCTTCTCCCTTCTCGCAGGCTGCCATTCTCACAATGGACGGAGTAGGAGAGAGTGTTACTTCAATGGGTGGATACGGCGAGGGAACGCACATCCAAGTCATATCCCAAGTTCTCTTCCCAAACTCGCTTGGCATGCTTTACGAAAGGATCACAGCTTGCCTGGGATTCATTCCGTCGAGCGATGAAGGCAAAGTTATGGCAATGGCATCCTTGGGGCGGCCCAGGTTCCTTGACGTTTTTCAAAAGGTAATCTGTTTCAACCAAGATGGCACTTTTACTACACGCAGTTTTGATTTCGAGCAAATCTTTGGCAAGGCACGCAAGCCAACCGAGCCATTGCAGCAAGTCCATTATGACATCGCCGCCAGCCTGCAAAAAGCGCTTGAGGCAGTGGTTGTTCAACTGGCAAGCTGGTTGCACCGCGCGACCGGCTCGACGATGTTGTGTATGGCTGGAGGAGTGGCGCTCAATTGCGTCATGAACAGCCGGGTTCGCGCAGAGACGCCCTTTAAGGAGATTTTTATTCAACCAGCCGCCGGAGATGCCGGGACAGCTTTGGGAGCGGCGTTGTGGGTCTCTTCACAATTGGGGTACCCACGCCCCCCCAGTATGGCGCACGCTTACCTGGGGCCAGGGTATGCGGATGATAGTATCGAGGCTGAATTGAAACGCTGGAAGCTCGGCTATCGTACAGTTGGAAATATTGTCCGCGAGGTCGCTGGTTTGCTGGCTCGACAAAAAATTGTAGGGTGGTTTCAAGGGCGGATGGAATTTGGGCCGCGCGCGTTGGGGGCGCGAAGCATCTTGGCCTCGCCGACTGATGCAGAGATGACGCAGCGACTTAACCGGCTCAAGGGACGAGAGTTCTTTCGCCCTGTGGCGCCTGTGGTGCTGGAAGAACAGATGCACCGCTACTTTGTTGGCGCGGCGACTTGTCCATTCATGTTGTTCACGTTTGACCTGATTCCCGAGATGCGTTCAATTATTCCCGCGGCTGAACACGTGGATGGCACCGCTCGCATCCAGACAGTGAACGAGTCGCAATCGCCCAGGCTATACGAACTGTTAAAAGCTTTTGGCGATTTGACGGGCATTTATGTCCTCATCAATACTTCTTTCAACACGCAGAGAGAGCCAATTGTCTGCACACCCGAAGACGCCCTGCGAACTTTTTACGCTTCCGAGCTTGATGCGCTGGCGATAGGCAATTTTTTGATTTTGAAGTAGGAGAGAGACTTGCGAGTTGGCATCGTGTCAAGCGAATTTCCACCCGCTTTTGGCGGAGTTGGTCAATCTGTCCGCAGAATTGCCAGAGGGTTGGCGAAAGCAGGCGTTGAGGTCAGCATCATCGTCTTGCCGGCAGGCAGCGATGATACACCCAATCTTTGTCCGCCGCACCATCAGCAGGACAGTGATGGATCAGTGCAAGTATATCGGCTGCATCCTGCTGTGCGCCGGCCTCGCAAAGACACAGACAACTCTGGCCGTGACGTTGCCTGTTTTGAGTGGCTGTGTGGTTTTGCCGTCGAGAAACAGTTGGACGTGTTGCACTGCTTCTATATTAGCCATACGGGGCTTATCACAGGCCTGGCGGCACGTGGATGTGGGCTGCCGTTTATAGCCAGCGTTCGCGGCAATGACCTGCACCAGGACCTCTTTGACGTTCGGCGCCTGGAGCATATTCGCTGGACTATGCAAAATGCTGACATGCTTATTTTCGTAAGCGCTTCGTCAAGCAAGCGCGCGGCCATGGTAGACCACATACAAGGATCTGTGCGCGTCATTTGGAACAGTGTTGATCCCAACGAATTCGAGCCGGCAATCTATCCCGTTGAGATCGGTGTAGATATCTGTAGCCCTGTGATTGCCAGCGCAGGGGAATTTCGGCGCAAAAAGGGGATCGAACAACTGTTGGAAGCCTGTGCCAGGCTTGGTACACAGGTGACGCTTTTGCTGATCGGAGATTTCAGTTGGGCCGAACGCGAGTACTGGCTTCAACATGTGCTTCCGAACACAGCGCCGGCTCTGCGCCTGGTAATCACGGGAATGGTGCCGCATTCGGCGATGTTGAGATATTTTAACTTGGCCGATGTTGTCGTTTTTCCCTCAATTCACGACGGTTGCCCCAACAGTCTTCTTGAAGCAATGCTTGCTGGTCGCCCCATCCTATGTACTCGCGCTGGAGCTATGGGAGACATCATAGACAAGAGCCATGGCGGTATCGTCGTGGAGCCTTGCTCAGCGGAGCGCTTGGCAGGCCAGATCAACTATCTCTTGAATGACCCGGCATTGCGTCATACGCTCGGTGAACGAGGAAGAGCATTTGTCTTGGAGCAACTCACGCCGGAAATTGAGACCAGGGCATGGATGGATTGTTATTCCAGCTTATTGGGGACTTGAAATAGTGAGAGTCAAGAACTGCAGGTGAAACAAGCTTTGTTAGTGACGGCTCACCCTGATGACGAACTCTTGTGGTTCGGCGGGACGATCCTTTTGCATGCGGATTGGGACTGGACCATTGTTTGCGCCACGTATGACGAACAATCGGCCAGGGGAAGTGATTTCAGGCAAATATGCCGCGAATTGCGCGCCCGCTACGTCCTGCTTGGCCTAGACGATGCCCCTGCGACCCTTTTGGATGAGGACGAATTGGAGGAGCGACTGAGCCAGTTTGCCTCGCTGAAGCACTGGGATCTCGTGTTCACGCACAATGCAAGCGGCGAGTATGGACATATCCATCACCGCCAGGTGAATCGAATAGTTCGAAAGCTTTGGGCAAATGTTGTCACAAGTGGATTTGGCGCCATAAACATCAATGCCGTGATTCACCTGCCCGAAGCGATTTTCATCCGCAAGAAAACGCTCTTTGACCTTTATCAGAACGCGGGCAAAAACGCGCGTATGCGGCTATACCCCCCCTTCAAGCTGGCGTATGAGCCTTGGGTGATTCCTGAAGGCGTGACACTTGAGGCAGCAGAGAAACTCAGGCCATCCAAAACCTGGAAGGAACTCTCTGGGCTGGCAGACCTGGCACGCCGAGAGGCCGAGCATACGCATAAAATCGCGGTGCTCGCAGATACCCAAGGATGGGCGCACGACGTGATTATCAGCAACGTAAGGCGTAACCTGCCCCCTGAATTCGATCTGGACATCTTTTTTCTATACGACGGAAACTTTACTCGACAGCTCCCGGTTGCTGTAAATGAAAACGATTATGATTTGATACACCTGTTGTCGTGGCGTTACTGGCCGGCAATCAAAGATTGGGGATACCCTCGCCACAAGCTAGTTACTACCCTGATTGGCCATCGCGAGGTTAATGTTCACAGTTCTAAATTTCTCGAAACTATGCGCCATTTCACGCGGGTTTCGGTTGTTTCTCCAAGGTTGTACAAGGAACTCGCTCCCGTTGTGCCTGATCTGTTCTTGACCCCGTGCGGGGTTGATTCACAAATCTTTTTTCCAACCTTGGAGGACATGCGGGGGGAATTCACTTTTGGCGCAGTTGGGCGAAATTATGTCGTTGAGGGCGAGTCGGATGATATAAAAGGCTGGGAAAAAATCCTGGAGCCGCTGGCCAGGGAGGTGCGCCCATTGCAGGCCCGCTATCTTCAGGTAGATAAAGCCGCTCGATTCTCTTACGAGAGCATGCCAGGCTTCTACCGCCAATTGCATTGTTACCTTTGCGCTTCCAAGACTGAAGGGCTGCCCTTGCCTTTACTGGAGGCGGCTTCCTGTGGTTTGATCTTGCTGAGCACCGATGTTGGGATTGCCCCTGAAATCATAACAGCAGGGCGGAATGGGAGCCTCTTGCCCAGAGAGGTGGGGGCTTTCATTCAAGCGATCCGCGAATTATCTGAGCGGCCTGAACGTTGGGCTGCCATGGGCCAACACAGCCGGAGGGTCATCCTCAATGGGTGGGATTGGTGGAGCCTTGTCCCCAAGTGGATTGAATTTTATCGGGCGGATTCATGAGTGCGCAGCATTCTTTCAAAAGGCTGGTGATAGAGCCGACCTATGCTTGTAATTTGCATTGCACGCATTGCTATGTCTACCGTTCGGCCCGGGCTGCGGGGCGCATGGCCCACATACGCGATTCGCTTCCGCTTTCTTTCTGGAAAAGAGTACTGCTCAGCGCGCCAGAGGACATAACTGTTCATTTTACCGGCGGCGAGCTTTTTGAGTATCCTGAAATGTTCGGATTGCTAGAGTACACTAGCGCCCGGTTCCCCTTTACACTCTCAACCAATGGTACTCACCTGGACTTGCAGGCCTGCCAACTTTTGGCCGCTTTAGCTCCGCGCCAGGTGACTGTTTCAATTCTCGGAACCGAACCGATCCACGATGCCATCACGCACGTTCGTGGAAGCTATCGCAAGGCTACAAGCACTATTGAGTGCCTGAGCCGTCTCCTGCCAGCCGGCCGAGTTTACGTTAATTTCGTGCTGCTGCCCGAAAATGCACACGTCGTCGCCCAAGTTGTCCAACGAGTTGAGAAGCTTGGCGCGGCCAGGATGGTTATCCAACTGTTCGACCCCGCATTGAATCGCTGCGGCATCGTCGCCGGACTAGAGCCACTCGCACCGCAAAGCCTGGATTGGTCAGGGGTTGGTTTGGCCAAACTGGCGCAAATTCTAGAAGCAATCCAACATAGAGATAGTCGAAACATGCCAGTCTTGCTGGCTTCAGATATGACCCCTGCCGAAATTGTTGAATACATATCGGGTGGATTCGACATTAATCAATGGACCTGCGCCGAGCAATTTGACACGCTGCGCTGTTCACCTGCTGGCCGGGTGTACACGTGTACCGGCCTCGAGATAGGTTCCATGGAACAGCAAGGGGTTATCGAGTTATGGCAATCGCAAGCGTACACGGCTTTCAGGCAAGCTCGTATGGATGCAGCTTTAGAAAACGGCTGCTCGGGCTGCTGCAAGATACGCCGGAAAGGGTGAGTCAGTGAACTATAATCCCTATTACGATCAACAAGATTTCCAACAACACAAATATCAGGACCAATCAACGCTCCACTTGTTGGATTGGGGGCTCCAGCGCCTGCGCCAGAGGCGTTCGTCAAATCGCCCCGATCATTTGCGAGAGTCTTTGCGCCGGCTTTTGCTTGGCAATCTTGAAACCGACCTGGCTGAGTTGAGGCTTGAGCTGAGCGTTTGCCACACGTTTTCTAATGGTTCGTGTGAATGTTTTGAGCTGGCGCTTGACATTGGCAGTCTTGTCAACACTCGGGCGACCCTTCTGTTCCCGCACGATCGTCGCCCCCAATCACCTGTGTTTATTTGTTTGCATGGACACCAGCTTGAAGGCCGGCAGTGGACCAAGACGGCAGGCCCCGCAGCGGCATTGAGCCAGGCTGGATACGCCTGCCTGTGCCCTGACTTGCTCGGCCTGGGAGAATCTCGTGGCGTCACAGAGAACATCACTCGTGGGAATATCGCCTATGATTTATTGGTTCATGACGCTCTGATGCTGGGCTGGAACTTGAATGGACTGCGCTTGTGGACCTTGGAGCGGTGGATGCAAGAGCTCGGATCCCATGACCTGTTCAGCCAACGGCTAAATGGCTTGGCTTGCGCGGGATTTTCATTGGGAGGCGAGTTGGCTCTTTACCTGAGCGCGCTGCACACCGAGATTGCGCCGGTGTACATTTCAGATTACGCTTGTGATTGGCAAGCTTCTTATTGGTCCAAGCTTCATTGCAGGTGTGCCTATGTACCCGGCCTGATGCGCATGGCCGAGCTTGTGGATATCTACCGGCTTATCGTTCCTCGCCCATTGGCTCTTGAAGTAAGCCGTTACGACCACAGTTTCCCCTGGCAAGCGACACAACAACTCTTGAAGCAAGTTAGCGCTTGTTACGGCGACTTTAAAGGGCCGCGCTTTCATCCGGTTGTGAAAGAGAGCGAGCACGTTTTCAACTGCGCTCCACAAACATTGGCGTTTCTTGAAACAGCGATTGATGAAATGATTGATGGAAAAGGCTAGAAAAATCCCGCGGTTCGTAGGTGAAGGCTACAGTTTTGATCCTGTGGCGCCTCAGTATGGCAGCCGGCCCGATTATCCCGAATCTTTTTATAGGGAATTATGCGGCAGGGTGAGGCATCTTGAAAATGGGTGGGTCGTAGATCTCGGTTGCGGAGATGCGCGCCTGGCAGAACACATTGCCGCCCGGGATTCTAAAGTGTTCGCGCTCGACCAGTCCGCGCAGATGCTGGCAGCGGCAACACGACGCCTAGAATCGGCTCGTTTCAGAGTGCACCTCGTGCGGGGAGAGGCCGAGAACCTTCCAATCCCACGCAATGCCGCAGATGTGGTTATTATCGGGCAGGCGTTCCATTGGATGAGAAAGCACAGGGTCGCTCGGGAGGTGACCAGAGTTTTGAAGCCGCGTGGCCTGTGGATTGTTTTCTGGGTCCAGCCGCAGATGCCCTTGCCGCTCTCTGCTCAAATTGCCGATGACCTGATTGCTCAAGTTGTGCCAAATTATGATCCGACAATGGCTCGGCAGTTAGATGCAAAGAGCCAAATTCCTGCCGGTTATGGATTCCAGGTGCAAACCTGGCAAACCGAGTTCACTCACACCTATGGGCTTGACGACTATACCGCTATGACGGCGAGCAAGTCGTACGTGGCGGCCTCGTTGAGCGACGAGGACCTGATCCGGTTCAAGGCCAGATTGCTCCAACGTTTGCAGCAGAGTGGCCTGGGACCTGGCCTGGCAGAGCGATATCTTTTGACGGCTTGTTTTGCCGGGCGTGGAGGAGGCAGAATTGGAAAGAGCGAGGCGTCTTAATCTGCTGATTTGCGGGGCCATGCGTTCCGGCACGACTTCCCTCAAAGAGTATTTGAGTGAACACCCGGAAATCGAGTTTGTGGATGGCAAAGACATTATCGTTGGCGATCAATTTCGAGGCTATTATCCCTTTGCAAGCCCAAGCCTGGCCCAATCCCAACTAGGAGACGACGCCCAAATTTACGAGAGCATTTGCGCCAAGTTGGCCGGGAGGGCCGCCTATATCGCGGACAAGAGGGCCTATTTCATGTTTTTCCCCCACATTCCCCTTAATCTACGCGAGCAGCTACCGCAGATCAAGCTCATATTCATTCTTAGAAACCCGGTAGAGATTGTGTATTCTGCGTTCTGGTATGGGGAACGAAATCCAGAGAATCCGGTAACTTTTGAGGAATACCTGGCTGCCTCTATGGCTAAAATCAACCAGGCTGCCAGCAGTTTTAGACGCAACGAGTGGCTAGATCTTTTTCGCCCCGGTTCCGAACTGCCCATTTTGGTAGAGCGCGGGATTTATCACCCTCAAATCATGCGATTCTTTCGCTTGTTTAAAAAAGATCAGATCCTTGTGCTGCGATTCGATCACTTAGTCCAAGACCCGGCAGTGGTGATGCGCCAAATCCTCAGTTTTTTGGACCTTCCTCAAGGTTTTAAATTCAGCGGCCTGGGGAAACAGCATAATGCTTCCCCTCCCCGCCCGCCTTTGGATGCGCAGATCAAGACCCACCTGCAAGAGATTTACGCCGAATCGAACCGCAAGCTGCTTTCTTTCTTGGGGTGGCCGCCTTCACTCTGGGATTAGGCTGATTTTAACCAAGGTACGCATCAATGGAGTGAGCGATGACGGAGGGTGAAACCTGGCCCATGACCCTGGCAAACTTGGCCTGGCGCTGACGTTGCATGGGTGAGAAAGGTTCAGTAATGATCTTGGTCAGGATTTGAGAGGCTTTTTGCTGGGCTTCAAGATCGCTGGTGAAGGTATTGAGTGTGGATTGTATCGTGCGCAGCGCGGCCGACACCTCTTCGCCATAACCGATCTGGTAGCCGGGATACAAGTCTTTCCAATGCAGGGCGTAATCGGATAAACCGCTTTGACCGTAATAATCTAGCATGAGGGTCTGGCTGTAATTCTGGGGCGGCAGAAAGCGCACTGGCGCGTTCAGTAAAAATGCTTCATACGTGGCAGTGAGTCCCGGCGACGACAAAAGTAGTTCGGCAGACCCGAGTTGCGCTACAAAGGTTTCGTGCGATAAGTGAGCAAATTGTATGCGGCCTGCCTTCTCAGGAAACTGTCGTTCGAGGTTTGCCATACCGCTGACATTGCCGGTAAAGAGTATGCTCTCAAAGCGAGATCTGTCTAATAGAGGCAGTAGCAGGCGGGTAAGTGTGTGAGCGTATATAAACTCTTGGCCTTCTTTCAAGGAGCTGGACTCTAGCCCTCCAAAATTTATGATCAGCCTGGAACCCTCTTGGCCTCGACTCGGCCTGGATTCCGGCAGGTCAACAATTGGGCCAACGATTTGTGGATTCCTCATATTGGCCCGCCACTCACTTAGTTTATCCTTGACCCCGGAAAAGTTCTGAATGAAATAGATATCTGCCCTTGCTGTCCACGGGTTGAGCCGGCTCCACATCCAGAACAAAATGTCAATGTAGAAATGGGGAATGGGTATTTGCCGGACGACAAGTTCCAGCCTGGGCTCTGAGACGTTGACGATACCGTTAGCCCTGAGAAGCTCCTGTTCGATCTGGTCTTGGTCACTGGCATCCTTCCAGGTCAACACCCTATCGAATGGGAAATGTGCCGCGAATTCTTGAGCGAGGCCTCGGCCCACGAAGACAAGCTCGTATCCCAGCCTTTTGAGCGGCTTGGCTACGGCCAGCAGCGTGGATACCGGCCCGTATCCGAATGCGGATGCCACGCATACAAGTCTTTTTGCCATTTGAAAATCGTCCCTTGTTCATTCGATCCACTGCAGTATTTCCGCCGACCAGCTTGAGATCAAACCTTGAATGGACTCGTCTGTTTGATCCAAGCCGGTGCTCGCTGTGTCCAATGCCTTGCGAAAATCAGCTTCCATCAGAGAAATGATTTTATCCGCCTGACGGTCGGATAGTGGCTGGCCGCGCGCGCTTCGCTCCAACAAGCTGGGTAAAAGCGAAAGAAACAATCCCCGCACCAGGGCATAAACTGTATTGATTTGTTCTGACGAAAAATCATAGGTTGTGCGCCAGATATCTCCAAAGACCGATTGCTCGGCCTGCATGCGCCGGTAGAGGAGTGTGCCTGGCAGCACCCGCAGGCGTTGGCTAAATTTACTGACGTCGTACTGTTTCAGGCGCACGTAGAAATCAAGAGATTGCCGCAGGTCTTCCAGGGTGGAAATCGGGTCAAAAAAGATATACCCGACAACCAGGCTGATCCCAAGCTCTTGGATGATCTTGAGCGCCTCGGCCTGTTGTGAAACAGTAGCGCCTTTTTGGTAATAGTCCAGAATCTTTTGTGAGCCCGACTCGAAGCCGATGAATAAACCGCACAATCCGCTGTCTTTGAGCAGTTTCAGCAAGTCATGATTCACGTCAACCGAGCGGATATTAATCATATAACGCACCTTGAGCTTGCGATGGAGAATCTCCTCGCCGATCTGGTAGGCGCGTTCCAGACCATGGTCGCCGTATCCGAGGAAATTCTCATCCACAAATGTTATACACTGCGGCGCGTAATCTTTTGAAATATGAGCCAGTTCTTCGACCACGTTTTCCGCCGAGCGCGCTCGCCAGGGGCCGCCGGGCAGGGCCTGGTTGGCCGTGGTAAAGACATTGGGATAACAAAACGTGCAGCGGTTGTACCCGCAGCCGCGCGACGAGACCAGGCCCATGGCCAGCCCGGCTCGTTGGGAATAGGGCCAGTTACGCCGATTGGGGAATGGAATCCGGTCAATATCTTGGATAAGCTCGCGAGGCAGGTTGACGTGCAACTCGCCCTGGGCGCGATATGTGAGGCCGGGAACTTGGGCCAAGTCGCCGCCGCGTTCCAAAGTGTTTGCCACGTCTACGATCAGCCCTTCTCCTTCACCTCTGCCCACACTGTCGAGGACAGGGAATTTGCGAATGATTTCTGTGTGATTCAGAGAGCAAAAATCCTGTCCGACGATAAAATGTCCCTCCCATCCAGCCTGTCGCAGTGTATGCGCAATGTTGATATTCTCCAGAAACACGTCTTGACTTCCCGTAAAGCCAACCAGCCCAAAAGCTTTATGTGTTCGGCGCAAAGTGTTGACGACCTGCTGCCAATCTTGATATTGCAGTAAACACGCGTCTAGCAAAGTAACCTGGTGGCCGGCCCGTTCCAGGCTGGCGGTCAGATACTCCAATCCCATGTGCTCTCCCACAACCGTCTCCTGGCTGTAATGCTTGAGCAAGTTGCTTTTAAAGAACTGGAGAAAAGAGTATTTCTTTCCCAGATCAGGCAGTCCCAGCGTGGCGGGTGGGCAAATCAATAGCACATCCATGGCATTGTCTTTCTCATGCAGGCAACAGGTAGCCTGGCATGCGGTTGCAGCGTGAGCAGGGATGGATGGCCCTGGTTTCCCGCTCCGATAGCCAGCGCCTCACTTGCTTTATCTTGTCCCCGTTCCACAGTTCAAGGACATTTAGCGGCTGTCCGGGTTCATTCAGTTCAAGCCGCAAATGCGGGTCGTAACAGCAAATCCCAATCTGGCCAGTGCAGCTCAAGAGCACATTCTCCCACGGCAGGGTGCAGTCGGCTGGCGTCCACTGGTTTTTTTCCGTTGACTGGACGTTATCCAGCCCCAGGAGCCGCAGATAGCCGGTAACAGACTCTACTGCGGGCCGTTCTTCATCGCCGGGCATTGAAAGGTAAGGACGCTTGAACTTGACTCGCTCAACTCCTATGTCTTTGGCCCATTGCTCAAGATGGGGAATCTCGCCGAGCGACTCTTCCCGAATGAGAAATTGTCCTTCAATCACCGGGTAGCGCAGGCCAAGATGTTCTTTGCGCTGCCGCAAGTGCTCGACACCGTGTACGGCGGTTTCAAATTGCTCTTGAGAAGCGTAACGGTGGTAGCTGTTGGCAGTGGCGCCGTCGAGGGCGACATTGATCAGGGTTAGTTGGGAATCCAAAAGCGCATCAACGTATTTTACGAGCATAGTCCCGTTGGTGTTCATCACCGTAGATGCGCCATACTTTGTGGCCAGGGCAATCATCCGGTGAGTCTCTGGATTGCACAATGGCTCGCCAAAACCGCTGATGAAGACATTGCACAAAGTTTCGCCGAGTTGAGCAAGCACCTTTTCATACTCTGGATAGAAAAGATTTCCAGACCGCTTGATGCGCCCTCGTCCCCGAGGACACCCTGGGCAATGCAGGTTGCAATCCCCTGACGGCTCCAGGTTCAACTCGATGGGGAGGCCGGCGCAGGTTTCGTCTCGCTTCTTAAAAGATAGTTCAACGGCATTGTAATTCCGCAATTTCCTTTCGAATTGTTCTTTCGTGCACAGCGGTTGGGTTAGAGATTCGATATCTTTTAGGGTAAAGCTAAGCATATTTTTCTTCCTGGAACAAGTGGGTTGGACCTAACCGTAGCTGAAACCTGGCTGTGAGCGATTGGATGCTTTTCTATAGAGGCTATCGCCCTGGTTTTTAAAATTGCACGTTCGGCTTTCAATGAGGATGTCATATTCTTTCAACCATGGGCGGGCAGCCTTGATGGACGACGACGCCCGGCATGTGCTTGAAAAGCCCCATCGCGACGGCAGGGCAGCAATTCTCCCCGAGCCGCGCAACGCAGGCCAAAGCTTTGTCCCAATCTATCTTTTCCATCTCCGCACAAACAGACTGTGTGTCAGTGATGTGTCCAATTTCAAAATCAAGGCTGCGGAAAAGAGGGCATGGGTAGATGCGGCCATCGTGTGTGAGGAAAAGTGAGCCTCTCTGGAGGATTTCGCACGAAAATGCCAGCTGTTCCAAATTCTGCACTATCACCGGTATATGCTGTAAATCCCCTAGCATCCGAATTGACTGGATTAGGTTTTCGCCTTCTTCCCGGCTGATGAGCTGCGAGACCAGATCGGCGGCGCGCCCGATGGGAAGTGCCAGGCTAAATTTAATCTCGCTCGCGCCGGCCTCGTGCAATTCCTCGACCAGGCCAGGTGCATCATCCACCGCCCCAGCCAGAATCACCACATTCGCGCGCAGCCGGGTTTGCGTGCCTTTTAACAAAGTGAGCGCGCGGAGGGCTTTTTTGTACGAGCCAGGGACCAGGGTGGTCTGATCGTGAAATTTTTCGGGGCCATAAAAAGTTATGGTTACCCGGCGGACATTTGCCAAAAGCTCAACGATTTCGTCGTCCACGCTGCAGCCATTGCTACACACATTGACTTGAATGTTCAACTGTTTGGCGAGGCGAATCAAGTCGCGCACGTCGCGCCGGGCAAAGGGTTCCCCGCCGCTAAAATCAACCTGGGGTGTTTCCTGTTTGGCCAGCCAGCCCAAGACTTGCTCGAGAATTTCAGTAGACAAGCCATATTCGCCGGCCGGGCCAGAATTGTTCAAGCAACTTTTGCATTCCAAGATGCATTTGTTGGTAAAGGCCATACACAACATCATACGATATTATCTCGCAATGGCAAGGTGAGATGGAGCGGCATGGGGCAATACTTGCAAAAATCTGCCTGGGTTTCTCGGAAACTGACCATTGCCGGACTGCTCAAAATTTCTTCCAGGCGTACATTGGTCAGGTTGCCGGGCAGCGCAAGCCTGGCATATTCTGCGGCATTGCAGGGTAAAACGCTGCCGTCGCCATAAAGGATAGCCTGAGTATAGGGCAAGGTGCAATGTCGAGTGAACAACGGGTCTGACCAATAAATGCCCTGGGCATAGTTTTCGAGAGGATTTGTCTTCTCAGGGTACAAAAGGTCCTGGATGATCGAAATAGATTTGGACTTGTTCTGATCGGATATTTCCAGTGACCTGAGGATATCCTGGCAACACGGGATAACCACCTCTTTAAACCTTTTCAAGGACTCGATTGTAGGGAGCAAGGCGCTTCCATCTTGGCCCCATTCCAGGTAGGATAGTTTCACACTCGACGCCCCCAGGTTTGCCGCAAGCCTGATCATCTCTGGCAGGTCCATCAAATTTCGAGAGGTCAATACCATGCGGACGGCGAACCATAAGCGATCGTCGTATGCACTGGCGCTTTGGATAGCCTCGACGCAGCGTTTCCACGCCCCGTGGCGTCTACGCAAAGTGTCATGTACACTTGGCTTGGGAGAGTCTAGCGAGAAATTGATGCCTTTCAGACCACAGTGGCACAGACGCTGCAGCATTTTCGGCGAAAGGTAGCCCCCATTAGTATTCAAGACCGGGATCATTTCCAAGTCCCGGATCGCCTGGATCATCTGTGCGAGAGAGGGATAAAGCAATGGCTCTCCGCCGCTGATTGTGACGACCTGGAATCTCATTTCTTTGATTTGAATGAAAATGTCTTGCCACTGTTTAAAAGTCAGGCTGTGTGCATCGGCGTTCCACCAGCCTTTTGATCTGCCCTGGCAAGCGGCACAACCATAAGTGCATTTCATCGTCGGTTTTACTACGGCGGTCGCATAGTTGATGGAGCGTCGAGGTGTTGGGCAGGCTAGAATTTCTTCCAGATTTGGCAAGAACAAGCGGTCTTTCACAAAAGACTCTTGCGCTGCAGTGTGCATCCGGCTCAACCTGGAAGAGCAATGGCCGCTTTTCGTAGAGTGTGCGTGGGCGATTGCTGCGACAGTATCGAGCATCGTTTCCGAGATTTCTGGCGAAGTGGTGAGTTCACGGCATTCAGCGAGTTTAGCCCGGTAGGTGGAAAGGTTAGAGAAAAAGTTGTGCAGCCGTTGCCATGTGATGTCTGGACTGTTGACGCCGATTTGGTATCGCTCGACCATGTTCCCGCAGTAATGCTGATCGTAAGTTGATAGCGGGATAGCATAGATGGGGGTTTTGAGGTAGATGGCCTCAGACAGCAAAGTATGCCCTGCCGTGGAGATCAGGCAGGATGCAGAGGCTAAATCTTGGGCAAAGCCTTGTTTGTCGAATCTTTTAAATTGAATATGCCTCAGGTCAGGCCTTGCCCCCGGGTTGAAATTAGCCGAGTTGGCGTAGACGATAAAGCGCCAGTCCTTGAACTCGGCCAGGGTCTCGATCACTGTTGACAACTCTTGCGCCATTGGGCCATAGGGCGAAAAATAGACCAGCGCCAAGTTGTCTTGTTTCTTAACCATCGGCAGGTTTCGGGTTTGCTCTTGCAAGGCAGCGATCTCGCTGCGCACTGGGGCGGGGACCAGTTCAACGGCATAATCCTTGTCTCGGCCGGCGTCAATTGGATAAAAAGAGCAGGCAAAGCGGGCTTGGGCGTAAGGGAAGAAATAACTCAGACGTGCCCGCTCTTCTTCTCTACTGAATTCCCCCAAATCTGGAGTTTGATATCCCAGGAACTTGCTCTGCTGATCAATGGTCACCAGTGGGATTCCATATTCGTATGCAAAGTTTGCCGAAACGGGTTCATAGTCGCTGATACAGACATCGGGCGCGCCCTCGAAAAATGCACACGCCTTTTTAAAGGCTTCCAGGGTCAAATCATTCTTTCGGCGCAGGTTAACCAGATCATTCTTGTCTGTCTTTTCCCAGTCAATCCCATTCCGGTCGCTGTACACCCATGGCACGTGGACTTGCCAGAAAGGGAGGCGCCAGGGATTGTAGAGGTTCAGGACTTGGAGGCTTTTGCCGAAGCAGAAAACGGCGACCTGAGCGCCTCTCTGGATCAACTTTTCAATCACCAGCCATTGGCGAATCGAGTGCCCGTAGCCGATTCCACAAATACCAACGAGTGCTTTTCTCATCCCTGAACCAACTGTGTACAAAGCTAAGGATTAAGAATTAAATAACCGGCTCACCTTGACGCCGGAAAGCGCGTAAACCTATCGGCGCACGGGCAAGCTATTTAATCCCCAGCCCTAAGCAGACACGCCCGCGATTGACTCGTATAGTTGGGTCAATTTGTGTGCATTGGCCGCAATGCTCAACCCACGCTGTTCGAATAAGCGTATTGCTTCTATGCCCTTTGTACAAGATATGGGGGTTTGTGCGGCAACGAGGGCAGCTTGCGCCCACCTCTTGGCCCCAGCCTCTAGCGCCATAAAGTTTACACTTTCCGGCTGCGCGGCGGCTTGGGTGGTGATAGTATTGGCGGCGATGCAAGGCAATCCAACCGCCTGAGCTTCAAGGAGTGCTCTCCCAAGCCCCTCGTACAAAGATGGAAAAACAAACACGTCCATGGCGTGCAACAAGCGAGGTACATCGCTTCTTTCCCCAAGGAAACGAACCTGGTTTGCTAACCCCATACGCTGAGTTGATTCCTCGACCAGAGACCTGAGAGGGCCGTCTCCGACCAGCAAGAAGAGTGTATCGGGCTGGATAGATATGATCTCCTGCGCGATCTTCTGGATGAATGAATAGTTTTTGGCGGGCCGAAAATTTCCCACGTGTCCAATTACGTGGGTTCCATTGGGGATGCCCAATTCCGCCCTCACATCCCTGCGATCCACCTTATCCTGGAAGGGCGTGAAATCAATACCTGTGACAAGTTGGCAACGCCCATTATCCATAACGCCTTTCCAGAATGTCCCCTCTGCCGCCTCGGTCGAGACAGCCATCAAGTGGGTGGCATGGCACTTGATCCAATGACGCATCAGTGCCCGGTAAATTAGCGGGGAAAATTTTCCACGTTTCCCATCCTGTGTGCTCCTGGCGTGAGCAATACGGCCGGGCGCGCCTGCTCGATGCGCCAGGCGCAACACGACTCCGCTCCAGAGCTGCACATGGCTGTGAACGACTTGGTAGGGGCCATTTTCATATAGAAGGCGGCTCAGGTTCGCAGCGTATTGCGTGTACCGCTTGGGCTGTCCGCAGCAGAGCACTTGCGCGCCATACGAGCGCACACACTCTTCGTACATCCCCCCAGGGCGGTTAACCATCACATCCGCCTGTATTCGCTGGCGATCCAAGTGCTTGACAAGTTGCGCTACCCAGGTCTCGACGCCGCCGCATTCCAGGCTTCCGAGCACATGTAGGACACGCACAGGATCTTTAGACATGCTGTTCCCCGCGAAGGCAAGTCCCTTTGTTTATAAAACGATCAAGCTCGTCGTCGGCAATTCGGGGGATTTCATATTTTTTCTCCCAGTCCGGGACAGGGTCGGGAACCACTTTGAAAGCACAAGAATACCCGGCAGACTTGAGGAGCTCAATGCATGCCTGATTGTAATCCTGCGGCTTGCCATTGGGGTAGGCAAACGAAATGACAGGGCGTCCTAATTTTCGTTCCAGCAGTTGTTTGGATTGGACAATTTCGAACTCTGCCTCCGCCGGGGTAAGATTGGTCAAAATTTCGTGGTTAACCGAGTGAGAGCCAACGGTTACGAGGGGATCGCGGGCCATTTCAGCCAACTCGTCCCAAGACAGGCCCCGGTAATTTTCTACGCTGCCAGGCGAGTCGTCTACTTGGGTTTTATCCTTTAGCTGCTCAAGAACTTGGTCTCGCAGCGCTGGCCTCAGTTTTTTTAGTATCTTTTTGATCTCTATCACGGCCGTTACTTTCTCTCGATCAGTAGTACATTGCCAGGTGCGTTGACTGTGAGGTAAAAGCAAGCTGACCGCATCCAATTCTGTTCGATTAATCCAATGTTCCACCAGGTCAACCCAGAAAAATCTATCCTGGCTCAAAAAGCCTGGGGAAACAAAAATCGTAAACGGCATTGCATAGTCTCTGAGTAAAGGCCAAACGAGCTTGTAGTGGCTTTTGTAGCCATCATCAAAGGAAAGAACTATTTCATTGCCTGAGAATGCTTGATTGGAGATTCGAGCGAGAAATGATTCTAATGAAATCACTTTGCAGGAACGATTCACCAAGGTCTGAATATGGCGTTCGAACTCGTGCAGCGGCAAGTGCTTGCGAGCGAAATTCTCAATGCCTACCGATTGTGAAATTGTGACACCGTGGTAACAAAAAACTGTGGGCATCATTCGTCAAATCCACCCTGTTTCCGCGACTTGCATTTAATGTGAAATGAACTCGTCCTCTTCGCATTCGTCTAGTAAGAATTATCCTGGCTGGGCCAAAGACTGTGATAACGCGCGAGGAATTTTTGTTTTGTTGTGACAGGTGCCGGCTTCCCGCTTGGGTATGGGGATTGTAGCACGAGGGGAACGAGGTGTCAAAGTTGCTGACAATCACTTCCATCCGCCTCCAGGTGCTTCAGCCCTACGGTTACGCGGGGGGTCTTGCTTGTTTGGCAATACCACAGGGTGTGATTGCTAACTTGTAATTGGGGCAAGATCTCGGCGATTGGTGACTTGTTGACATAAGCGAGAATCAGTGTAAACTACCTGTGCAGGTGCAGGGCGCATTGGACTGGCGAAGGGCAGGGGAAATCCAATGGACAAAAAGCGCAGCGGCCTCCGGTGCAGAGTGGCTGGCGATGTGTCGGTATTGGCTGGGCCAGTCAAGCGTTTGCCGGGGCTGTTTCTCAAAACGCCCTGAGGAGAAAAAATGCTGGAACAGACGACCCCAGATCAATTGCTAGGAGCGACGGCGCGCTGGACGGCCGCCGTGCGCGCAAGAGAGAGCGCACGCCAAGATGCCCTGTTCAATGATCCCTGGGCAGCCGCGCTGGCGGGTCCAGAGGGCCAAGAGTGGATCGCGTCCCGCTCGGCAGACAGCGTCTCACCGATTGTTTTGCGGACCCGCTTTTTCGATGACTTTATGCAGCGGATCACATTCCAAAACGGAATTCGACAGGTTGTGCTGGTGGCGGCGGGGCTGGATACGCGCGCCTTTCGGCTCAAGTGGCCCGGGCAGACGCAACTCTTTGAGCTAGATCAATCTCCGGTCTTGCAACACAAAGACCAGGTTCTCCACTCAGCCGGCGCACAGCCAAACTGCGCGCGGCAGGCCATTCCGGCCGATCTTACTACGCCCTGGGAAGAACCTCTCATCAAAGCTGGCTTTAATTCGCGCCAGCCCTCTGGCTGGCTGCTTGAAGGATTACTCTTTTACCTCCCCAACGAGAGCGTCTTGCGTCTCCTCGACCAGGTAACGGACCTGGCAGCGCATGGGAGCTGGCTGGGCTTTGATATCGTCAATAGCATCACACTGACCTCTCCTTTGACCAAGCCATGGGTTGAAATGCAAGCCCAATTGGGCGCGCCCTGGATTGGCACGCTGGACGACCCAGAAGAGTTTTTGGGCGCGCGCGGCTGGCAAGTCACACTCACCCAGGCCGGCCAGCCAGATGCTAATCACGGCCGTTGGCCTTATCCTGTCATCCCCACCAAAATGCCCGGCATCCCGCACAACTGGTTTGTGACGGCGCAGAAGGAATGAACAGGGAACATTGCCCATCTTGATAATCCTGATTTTTCCACAAAACACTGCTGGGTTGTGTGTAAATTCGTTCCGCCCGCAGTTGAACCGCGGGCGAACCAGCAAATTGCAAAGATTTGCGATACCTCCGCTTTGCCGCAGGCATACTCCAAAGTGAGGGCAGATAAGAATGGATTCTGATCGAAAACTGTGGAACCAACAACAGCAAATGTTACAGCGGGCTTTGCGCTCGGGCGACCATCAACAGGCGATTGAATTGTTCTTGAAGCAGCACGCCATGGTTCACTCGGCCAGGCTGGCCCGACCCAGGCTGTGGTCTTTTGAAGATGAAATCTGGCAAGACGCCACCGAAGAAATTATCCGCCGCATTCCACCCGCCAGCGATCATTCTATCGCCTGGTTGTTCTGGCACATGGCCCGCATCGAAGACGTCACCCTGAACCTGCTGGTCGCCGGCAGCCCTCAACTGTTGCATCGGGGTCACTGGCTTGAGCGTTTGCAGATTGCCGCGTGCGATACGGGCAATGCGATGGATGCGGCCGGCGTGGCTCACCTCAGCGCCACGATTGACCTGGAGGCGCTGCGGGCTTATCGCCTGGCCATTGGCCGCCGGACGCGCGAGATTGTCAGGCGGCTCCAGCCAGGGGAGTTGAAACAAAAGGTTGACGCCGCGCGCTTGCAGCAAGTGATGGATGAAGGGGCAGTGGTTGAAGCGGCGAGAAGCGTGGTAGAATATTGGGGCAAACGCACCATAGCCGGGCTGTTGCTCATGCCGCCCACCCGGCATAACCTGATCCATCTGAACGAGGCCTGGCGCATCAAGCAAAAAATGAGTGGCGTTATGGCCAGCCCGCCTGGTATAGACTTTTAAAAGAAGCAGGCAATAACAAGGAGGTCAATGATGCAACCTGATCCAACTCACCTGCTTGAGATTATGGGTCCCGATATTCCCCTCGTCGGGCTTTATGATGCGCCTGACCCATCGCCGTTTGCGCCCCTGGTCAGGCCAGTGCCCAGACAGCACACGTGTATTTTTGCTTTCTACCCCAACTGGCTCAACGGCGAAACGCTGCACATCACCCGCGATAACTATGGCTGCGGCGGAGCCGGCCGCGCGCTGTGCAGCGTCGAGACGAGGTCGCGCAATGACTTTGTCAAATTTCTTGTGGACGACGAGGGGCTGAAAGCGTCCCACGAGCTGATGAACCAATGGCTTGACGCCAGCAAGCCATACCAGCCCGAATACTCTAACGTCCTCATCGGCCCCTTGCGCAAGGATCAATATGCTTATCTCAAGACCGTCACCTTCTACGTCAATCCTGACCAATACAGCATCCTTGCGCTGGGCGCTCAGTATCGCAGCGCCCCAAGCGACCCGCTGCCCGTGATTGCGCCGTTCGGCTCGGGCTGCGCGCAACTGGTGGGATTGTTTGGCGACTTGAGTATTCCGCAGGCCATTACCGGCGCGACAGACATTGCAATGCGCCAATATTTGCCCCCGGATATTTTGGCTTTCACGGCGACCAGGCCGCTGTTCGAGCTGCTTTGCGCATTGGACGAAAAGAGCTTTCTCCACAAGCCCTTCTGGAAGCGGCTCAGAAAAGCGAGAGAAAAAGCATAGCTGAGCGCGGCCAACCAAGTGAGGGGATGTTCCTGGATTTCGCGTGGTACCTGTTGCGGCCTAGCTGTTACCCAATTCCAGCGCCAGGCAATAGTTGAAAGCAATGCGGGTCAACGCCAAGACACAGTCAAGCAACCCGCCGGCGCAGCCACTTTTCAAGCTCGACGACCACATAACTGATCAAGCCCACGGCCAGAATCAACCCCCAATCGCTCAGCCCGATAGGCGCGCTGGATAATAGACTGTTCATGAACGGCACGTATGTGAACAGCATTTGCAAGATAATCATAGCCGCAATGCCCACGACCACCCAGCGATTTGAAAACACGCCTAATTTGAACATGGATTGCGTCAGCGAGCGGCAATTGAACAAGTAAAATATCTCGATGACGACCACCGCGTTGACGGCGACGGTGCGCGCCTGCGCCGGCTCGACGCCCAGGCTCATTTCCAGCTCGTACAGGCCAAAAGCGCCCATCAAAATCAAAACGCCGACCAGCACAACACGCCACACCAGCTCTCGCGTCAGAATCGGCGCATCGGGCGCGCGCGGCAGGCGCAGCATGATGCCCGGCTCTTTGAGTTCGACCGCCAGCACCAGCCCCAACACGCCGGCAGTGACGGTATTGATCCATAAAATGTGAATGGGCAAAATGGGCAAGGCGATGCCGGCCAGGATGGCCAGCAGGATAATCAACCCCTCGCCCAGATTGGTGGGCAGCGTCCAGGCAATGATTTTGGTCAGATTGTCAAAGACGCCGCGCCCCTCTTCAACGGCAGCTTCAATCGTGGCAAAGTTGTCGTCGGTCAAAATCATGTCGGCGGCCTCTTTGGCCACGTCCGTGCCCGTGATGCCCATGGCAATGCCGATGTCGGATTGCTTGAGCGCCGGGCCATCGTTCACCCCGTCGCCCGTCATGGCCACAATGTTGCCCTGCGCCTGCAAGGCTTCAACCAAACGCAGTTTTTGTTCGGGCGACACGCGAGCAAAAACGGCCGTGTCGTCTACCGATTCGATGAGCTGTTGATCCGAAAGCTCGGACAAGTGCTTGCCCGTCAGCACGCACTCTTGGGGCGGCGCGTCATTGGAGCACGGCTGCGCCAGCCCAACCTGCACGGCAATCGCCGCCGCCGTCAGGGCGTGATCGCCCGTGATCATCTTGACCTTGACGCCGGCCTCCTGGCACACGCGCACGGCATTGATGGCTTCCTGGCGCGGCGGGTCAATCATCCCTTGCAATCCAATAAAGGTCAGGCCAGCAGCGATACTTTCGTGCGTGACCGCCTGGGCATCATCAGCCAGTTTACCCCGAGCAAACGCCAGCACGCGCAAGCCCTTGTTTGCCATGGCCTCAACGTCGCGGTGAATGGCGTCGGCGTCCATCGGCGCGTCGAGCGCGGCGGCGCATCTGTCCAAAATCGCCTCAACCGCGCCTTTGACGTACACAACTTGTTCGCCGGCGGGCGTCGCGTGCAGCGTGGCCATGTATTGATATTTGGAATCGAACGGAATCGCGTCCAGGCGCGGCCATTGCCTGGATAGCTCGTCGCCATTCATGCCCGCTTTGCGCGCCGCCACGATCAATGCCACTTCGGTCGGGTCGCCCTGCGCCTGCCACTGCCCGTCCTTTTCAACCAGCGCACTGTCGTTGCACAACAGCCCGGCCTGCAAGCACTCGCGCAATCCATCGGCAAGCTGCGCCGGCTGGGCCTGCTCGAGAATTTGCCCCGCCGGGTCGTAGCCAACGCCGGAGACCGAATAGCTTTTCGTCCCAACGACGATCCGCTGCACCATCATCTGGTTTTGCGTCAGCGTGCCGGTCTTGTCAGAGCAAATCACTGTGACGCTGCCCAGCGTTTCGACGGCGGGCAGTTTGCGGATGATGGCGCGCCGCCGCGCCATGCGCGAGACGCCAATCGCCAGCGTGACGGTGAGCGCGGCGGGCAAGCCTTCGGGAATCATGGCCACCGCCAGCGCCACCGCCGCCGTAAACGTTTCGATTGGCGATTGCCCGCGCAGGACGCCGATGCCAAACGTGACCGCCGCCAACGCCAAAATAGCATAGAGAATGAGACGGCTAAACTGCGCCATTTTGCGCGTGAGCGGCGTTTCCAAATCATGCGCTTCGGAAATCAGGGTCGAGATGCGCCCCACCTCGGTATTGTCGCCGATGGCGGTGACGATGCCAGCGCCCTGCCCAAACGTGACCAGCGTGGAAGCATAGGCCATGTTGCGGCAGTCGGCCAGCGCCGTATCAGGCGGCAATTCCACGTCCACCGCTTTTTGAATCGGCAGCGATTCGCCGGTGAGCGCGGCTTCGGCGATCTGCAAATCGCGCGCGCGCAGCAGGCGCAAATCGGCCGGCACCTTGCTGCCGGCCTGGAGCTGCACAATGTCGCCGGGCGTCAGTTCCGCCGCCGAGACGCGCAGCGTTTGGCCCGCGCGAATCACCGTCGCTTCCGTCGTCATGGCTTGCGCCAGAGCCTCGATAGCTTTTTCGGCCTTGGCTTCCTGCACATAGCCGATGACGGCATTGATGAGCACGACGGCGAAAATGATGGCGGCGTCTACGGGGTCTTTGATGAGCGCCGTGATGACGCCCGATGCAATGAGGATATAGAGCAGGGGATTGTTGAATTGCAGCAGAAAGCGCACGAGTGGACTCTTGCCCTTTTGGGGCGTGAGCTGGTTGGGGCCAAAATGCTCCTGGCGGCGCTTGACCTGAAAAATGTCCAGCCCTTTTTCCGGGTCGCTTTCAAACAGTTCCAAGACCTCGCTTGCCGGGAGGTGATGCCAGTGTTTGCCGAGTAAGGTTTGCATTGTTCTTGTTCCTTTTTTCTCCTCGCCAGTTGGCGCAATGCCAAGACCATCAAAATCGGCAAGAATCAAGCCGCTGGACCAGAGACTTGTTCGCGGTTGATGTCTACGAACGCTTGGGGCGCAGCGCGGCTTGAATCATCATAAACTCGCCCACGTTATCCGCCGTGACCAGCCCCACCAGTTGCCCCGCGTGCGTGACGGGCAGCGTGTGGCAGCCGCAGCTTTGCAACCGGGCAAATGCCATTTCCAGCATGTCGAATGCATCCACCACCTCAAAGTCGCGCTGCATCACGTCTGCAACACGCGCCGCCGTGTTTTGCTGCGACAGCGCCTTGAGCAAATCGCCTCGCGTCAAGATGCCCAGCACACGTCCATTATCTACCACAGGAAAGTCTTGCTGTGAACCGGCCAGAATGAGTTCAACAGCGCGCGCCAGGGAATCACCAGCCGCCAGCGTGCGAAAATCCGTCAGCATCGCCCGGCGAACCGGGATGCCGCCCAGGGCTGATTTCATTTGCACCATGCTGGCCTCTTGCGCCGCGCCAATCCACACAAACAACGCCGTAAAGATCAACAGCGGATTGCTGAGCAGCCCCACAAAGCCGAACAGGAATGCAAGGCCTTGCCCAATGTTGGCGGCCACCTGAGTGGCCTGCGTGTATTCCATCCGCATTGCCAGCAACGCGCGCAGCACGCGCCCGCCATCCATTGGAAAAGCCGGGATCATGTTGAATCCCACCAGCAACACATTGACCATCATCAGCCGCTCAATGAACGAGCCTCTGACAACACCAAGTTGGCTCAATGGCTCCAATGCAGCCGTTACGCTCAACCAGGCAAACAAGACAATGGCGATCACCACATTGACCGCCGGGCCGGCTAATGCTACCCACAATTCCTGGATGGGCTTGTCGGGCATACGTTCCAGCCGCGCCACACCGCCGATGGGCAACAGAGTTATGTCACGGGTACGGATACTGTACTTGCGCGCCGTGAGCGCGTGCCCGAATTCGTGCAGCACCACGCAGCCAAACAGCGCCAGGATAAAGCCTACCCCGCCCAGCGCCATCGCCAGGCTTTGTTCTTCGACCCAATAACTAAACGCAATCCAGCCGATGAGCAGAAAAAACGTGGTGTGCACGTATACGCCGATGCCGGCAAACTCGCCAATCTTCCACGACCATTTCATTGTTCAACCTCCAAAATTTGTCGTCAATGGTTTAACCACTTTTTCCCACGCTTCGATCCTTCCTTCTATCACTTTGAAAATCGGGTTCGGAAGTGGTATCACTATCCTGTCCACTTGCTCATATCGCTCAACGTCGCGTGTCTTGAGTTTTGCTTTGAGATGGCCTAACTCATATTCAAGTTGCCCGTTCGTCACCGTAATTTTCAACTCTGAAAAGCGTGGCCCAATTTTCCCTCGGTTGAAAGCAAAGCCGCGGCTGGTTGCTTCTTCCCATACGGCTAATAGATAACTATCCAAGACGGCAATAGGTTCAGCGTGCGCTTTGAAGCGTTCCAACTGCGGGTGATTTTTGTAGCCCTTGGTTTCGCCTTTGAGAACCTTGCGGGCCAGCAGCCCCTCACGCCAACACGCCACCAAACCTTTGGCGTCGAGGTAACAGGGATGTAATGACCACAGACGCATAGGCTCAACCCCGACCAACCTTACCCGGCTTGCCTGTTATTGGTTATGGCCGCGTAGTTACAATCCCATCACAAAGAGAAAAAGGCTACCCATAGGATCCCATCCAATAATACCGTTTGGATGCAAAAGCACACGCTTCCGACTAGAGCTATTCGATGAGCCCACAAGGGTTGGCGCGGCTGGACGTGCATCAAGGCAAAGATTCAGGTTGATCGCTTTCCGTACCAGAATCGCTTCCAATCGCCGCCGCTGGTTTGCAGGGCCGCGAATGTATAGAGCGCGCCGGCCCAAAAGCCCAACACCATCATCAAGACGATCCAGGTGATTGAGGGCAGTAGCGCCTTTTCACGGAAAGCGATCCAGCAGGAAAACAGAGCAAAGCCAACGTACAGATCTACCAATGAGACAATCCCCCAGGGCATGGCCAGCAGTTTTGCCCCTTCGGCGGAAAAATCTCCAACGGTGAATCCATAGATCAAAACAGCGGTCATAGCCAGCAAGCCAATCAGGGCGATACTTTTGGCAATCGTCATTTGTCTTTCATCCTTGAGATTATTTCTTGCGCGGAAACCAGGGAATAAACTCGCTGGTCGTTTCGACATACTCTTTGTAGCCCGGTCTCTCTTCCTTCAAGCTTTTTTCGAGCAGCGTCACGCCCGATACACGCGTCAGCAAGGTCGTCATGAGGATCGGACTAAAAATCGTCCACCAGCCGCCGGCCGCCAGCGCAATGAGATAATACGCCCACCATTGTGTTGCATCGCCAAAGTAATTGGGATGGCGCGTGTAGCGCCAGACACCGCTATTCAAGACCTTACCTTTGTTGGCCGGGTTGGCCTTGAAGCGCGTCAACTGCCAATCACCCGCGGCTTCAAAGAAAAATCCGATCAGCCAGATTGCCATTGCAAAATAGTCGAGCCAGGTAAGGTGAGCCGGCTGGGCGCCCCATTGCGCAGCCGGCAAGGGTGCAGCAACAATCCACAGGATGACGCCTTGCATAAGAAAAACTTTAAAGAAACTGCGCCACCACCAGGCCGGGCCGGCTTCTTTGCGCCACACTTGATAGCGAAAATCCTCCTCCTTGCCCCAATTGCGCGTCAGAATGTGGAGCGACAAACGCAGCCCCCAAATCGTCACGAGGACGCAGAGCAACGCCTTGCGCCCCACAAAACCTTCCGGCGTGAGCGCGAATGCCATCCAGGCGACGATGACAAAGCCAGTGCCCCAAAAGATATCTACGATGCTCGAATTTTTCAGCGCCAGGCTGAGCAGCCAGAGCAGGGTCATCAATCCAAGAATGACACCGCCCAACGTAAGATAGATAAAGTCCATATTCCTCTCCTAGAATATTATTCTGCGCCGACCGCCGCAAATCCCACGGCGCCTGGGCCAATGTGAACGCCGATGACCGGCGTAATATCTTCGACCAGGACATTGTCCTGGGGGAGCAGATGCGCCGCCCTGGTGCGCAATTCAGCGACACGGTCGGGCGCGTGGGTGTGAACGATGGCGAGCCGCTCCAGCGGTCCAATAGCGGCCAGCATCTCGATCAAACGCTGTGTAGCGCGTTCACGCGTGCGCACCCGCTCGGTGCCGGGTTTGCCATTGTGCATGGTCAAAATGGGTTTGATCTGCAACAGCGTGGCCAGGCCAGCTATGTAGCGGTTCATTCGCCCGCTGCGTTTCAGAAACTCGAGCGTATCGAGGGCGGCAAAGACGTGTGAATGCTTGATCTGCTTGTTGAGAGCGGCAAAGATGTCAGCCGTCGAGCAGCCCGCCGCCGCCATTTTCGCCGCCGTCTCAACCAGGAACCCCGTTCCAAGGCTCAACTGCTGCGAATCAAACACCGTGACCAGCGTCGAGGTGGTTTCTTGCGCCGCAACGCGCGCCACATCCACAGTGGCGCTCAGCGCAACCGAGATGTGGATAGACATGACCTCGGTTGCGCCTTCGTCGGCAAAAGCGTCATACATGGCGCGGAATTTTTGCGGCGATGGCGCCGCCGTGGTGGGATGCTCTGGGAAGGTTGGCAGTTTTTGGTAAAATTCTTGGCGTGTGATGTCAATGCCATCGAGAAAGCCTTGCCGGCCCACGTTGATATAGAGCGGTATGACGCCAATGCCATACCGGGCAATCGTCTCGGCGGGCAAATCACAGGTGCTATCGGTGACAATCCGAACTGACATGGCATACTCCGCTAGATGACGAGAATGGCGCCAAGCACAATTTCGATGACCAGGCTGATGATGTTCGACTGTGCATATGATTTATCGAACACGATCGAAAACGCGCGCGCCACGGCAATAGCCAGATAGCCAATGCCGAGCATTTGATAAGCCGTTGCGCCCAGAAAAAACGGGGCAACGCCCAGCGCAATAAACAATCCACCAAAAATCGCCCGAATTTCCGAAATACCGCGCGCGCCGTTGGCGTTCAGGCCGACAAAGCTAAAAGTAGCTGATGGTTTTACAAAAGCCAGCAGCCCGGTGGCAACGGTTGCCAGGGCAGCAATCATTTTTAACGCCGTTCCAATGTTCATAGCCCCCCGCATCACGAATTCATTTGGGTGTGTTTCATTTCACTTGAAACAGTGTGTTCACCCTTGCGAAGGTTCGCAACCTTCGCAAGGGCGCAACTCGTTTGAAATACACCCAATTCATTTGATCCAACAGGCGTCTCTCTATCCACCGCTTTACGCCGCCTGCCCCAATCCCTGCCGGGGCCGGCGCAGAAACAATGCTGCCGCCAGAGTCAGCGCCACCAACCCAAAAGTGATCCAGGTTGGAATGGCCACAACGGCGACCGCCGCATGTTTGACCGCGATCCCGGCCAGCGCCCACAGAATAACCAGCGTGTAGGCTATATCACGCCTGGTGAAATTCATCAGTGCCGCAATCACCAGCACGGCTGCCAGCACAATCATCATCCAGATTTCCGGGGCAATCCCAAACCCGTCCCATTTTAGATAATCGAGCAGCGAGGTGATGTTGGCAACGGTTGCAACCGTAATCCAGCCCAGATAAACGCTTAAAGTCAGGCGGGTTGTCCAGGTCTCGGCGGCTGGAACAGCCATGCGGCCGATGCCCAGGCGCAGGTACGTAACAATGAGTGTGGCGAGCAAGACCAGCATAGCGATCAACGTCAGCGGGAATTGCTCGTAATGCCACAGGAAAATCCAGGCGCTATTAGCCAATCCTCCCAGCCCAATCCACCAGCCGCTGGCGCGCAAGCGCGGATTCTCGCGTTGAGAGGGCAGCGCCTGAAAGATTGCAAAGGCAATCAGCCCCAGGTAAATCAGCCCCCAGATGGAAAACACGTAACCCGCCGGCACGAAATATACCTGGAAGCGGTCAGAGATTTGCCCGGTGTTCAACCCATTGATGGGCAAGGCGTTTGCCAAACCATTAATCACAATGGTGGCCATAATCGTCAAGACCACAAAAGTTTGTCGTAGCACGTCTTTCATCACAACCCCCTATACGCGATTTGCGCAGTAATTATAACCTCTCGTTCAGAACGACTTTTTCCCGACCCAATAAACCATCAGGCGGCCGCCCCAATCAATTCATTTCTCCGGCGGCGATACTCGATAATGGGGCTATCGCCCTGAATCAACCTTTCGCCTATCTTTAGATCAGAGCGTTTAGGCTGCTGCGTAATCACCACCCGCCGATCTTGGCGCTCGATGATAAAGCTACCCCCCAAGCTAAACAGGTCGAACAACTGGCGCAATACTGGTACACGAACCATCCTTTGATAGTTGCGGATGTACATCAGGGTATTCTCGTCGTCAATCGGGACAAACGCCAGCACGATCCGCATATCATCGCTGATCCAGTTGTGCCACAGGTTAGGAAAGAGAAATTGAACAGAGGGGTGGCGCGTCGGATCGGGCAGCTCGCTGGGCTTGAGTGGTGTTTGCCCGGCATCCACCTGGTTACTGACCCACACATTGACCAACTCACAGCCATCAGCCCGGCGCTCCAGGCGGGTCAGTGGCCCATTGATCAATGTGCGGTTGCCGCGGCCAATGGTGTTGTAATGGATAAAGGGCAAATGCACAGCATCAAGCTGATTCTCAATCGCGCGCGAATAGTGAGTGGCCCAATGATCGCGCAGTGTCATCCACGAAAACGCCTCGTGGTCTACTGCGTCAAAGAACGGCAGCGCGGGCAAATCTGGGCGCGGCTGACCCCACCAGATATAGACAAAGTCGTTGGCCTCGCGCACCGGATACACATTCTTGACCTGAAAAGCCTTGGGCACTGGCGCATCTTTGCCGTTGGCCGGGATGACGGCGCAGCGCCCCGAAACATCATATTCAAAGCCGTGGAACGGGCATTGCACATTGTCGTGAATCACCTTGCCCGCGCTGAGCGCCGCACCGCGATGCGGGCACAGATCGGCCATGCAGGCCAGCTCGCCACGCGAGTTGCGCCACAGCACCAGCTTTTCACCCAAGCGGGTCACGCCCACCACCTGACCCGTCTTTACTTCATTCGACTCTAGTATTGCGTACCATTGATTGCGAATCATTTTGCCTCCACCCTGTTTGCATTTTGTTCACCCTTCACCCGGCGGGCCACCCCAACGCCGTGAGCCGTGTCCACACCGTCGGCCGGGGCAGCTTCCAGTAATAAAGATTGTACTGGATTACGATTGTACTGCACATTCGCCTTTTTTGGCGGTCTGAACCTAAACAACTAAAATCGTCGGCGGATCAGCCCATACACTTTGCGCCGCCGGGATAGCAAAGCAAGAGCCATTGGACAAACCAATGCTCTGGGCGGCAGATCCATTGTCAATGCGTCAAGGCCTCAAGTGACGACCGGGCTGGCTTGAGCGATGAACAAGCGCAAGACGGCTTCGATGTCACGAGTGTCCAAGACTCGTTCAGCCACGAAGCGTAAGACAGCTTGAGCATGGTCGGTGCGATGTTGCCGGATCACGTCAGCCAAAGTGGGCGGTGTTTGCGACTGGGCGATTTGCTGGGCCTGTTGGAGTTCACGTCTGTGCACAGAAAGAACTTTGGACGCTTGTCGCCCGGATGCCGCCTTGAGATGATCACGCAGACCTCACCCCGCACGTCCTTGAGTTGTCCGTGGACAGTCCGGACATAATAATCAGGCGGCGGCGTGTCGTCTACAGCTTTCAGCCAAACATAATGATAACGCTGGTGCTTCAACGCCAGGTCGTGTTGGTCAACGCGTTTCCCATTCAGATGACAATTAGGCTTGAGAGCGCAAACACATGCCATCCTTGACGGCGGCAATCGTTGATCAGTTTGCCCGACGCATACCACGAGTCAAACTCGACATACACCTGGTAGCCGGTCGGCAGCAGTCCTGCCAAAGCCGCCAGCGTCTCGCGAGCCAGGCGATACTTGCTGCGATAGTGCAAGCGCGGCTGCTCAGCGGTGCGTTGCCGATTGAGTTGGCGCACCGTCTTTTCTCGCAAGTACAAGCGGGTATCCCAGGTGAAGCCAAACGGCCCCACTTTGATGTGCACCTCCACATACACAAAGCCATTGCTATACACCTGCTTGTTGCGCGTGCTCTCGGTATGGTTGTGGTGAAAGGCGACCTCTTGGCGTCGTGTGGCCTTGCCCTTCTTATCCAAGCTATCGTCCACGCTCACCCATAGAATCGGCGGATAGCCCAGTCGCCTGGCCAACTCGAGCATGGCTGCCAGCATATACTTGCAGCGTGGCCCTGATACGTCTTTGGACTCCCCGGGACTTTCCCGAAAGAAATCCGCCGCCGCTTTTGGATCCGGATCAATCAAGTCTTGCCGATAAATATCGGCCAACGTGCGGCGGTGCTCACAATCGATCAGCCCGTCTACCAGTTGGGTCAAGTGACGCATTTGCTGTTTTGAAAGTGCTAATTGCAACGCCAGTAGAAAGCGGACAAGTTGCGGCGCTTGTCGTACAATAGTCTTGAGCATCGGGCACCTCGGTTTAGATAGGGGTTGGCAAAATGCAATCTTACACCGAGAATCCCCAATGCTCAACTCAATTCATTTTTGGCAAAAGTACAGTTCAATTATTCTAGCACAAGCCGGCGGCAAAAACAAGGCGCGCGGAACAAGCCCAACACGGATCTGCTCACGGATGACACAGATTGAGTGACGCGCCTTTCCGTGTATCCAGGCCACGCGCAGCGTCCGCGGTGTGCTGCCAGCATCTTCAGTACGTTCGGTGGGGCAGTGGCCCATCCCCTCGGACGTCTAAAGTGTAGCGGCATTTCGCCCGCTGTGTGCGCTATTGATCATGAACTTCTGTTGGCACCACGATTTCGCCAAAGCCCGACCAAGGTTGAATGTAACGCATATCGAGCGCCAAGTTCTCGGCAGACATACCTCTACCTTTGAGCCAGTAGTTTTCCAAACTGCCCGGCTCAAAGTAGTAAACTGCACTGACAAGCATATCAGGCCTGATTTCGCCCAAGTTTTGTATCCCAGGTCGACTCTCAAATGCTAACCCCTGCTGTAGATATAACACTTCCAGGCTATAACATCCCCCATGACCAAAACAGCCTTCTTTTGCATAGAGGAGCTCAGGTGGGCCAAGCTGATCTACTACGGGCCCCAAACGTAGGTCACATTCTAGCGGCCTTACCCCCATTAACGTCACTTGATCATCTACTATATGCATTGTCTCGACTTCCCTGTCGTGTGCTGCGCTTCTCCAGGAGTATGACCGACGCCCTGGAATAAGAGTGTATACTTCTAATGTCTCTTGTTCACTTTTTTGCAACCCCTTGATAAATTGTTCAACATCAGCCTGTGTGGATATACCAGGCATCAAGTTTTGCCAATATGACGGCGTACATGGAGTGTGGCTAACCCAACCACTGTCGGCTGGAGCCAAAAGGTTAGAACAAGCAGCCAAGACTAGCAGCAACAACAGTAATCCACTATTGTTCAGCTTCCTCATTATCTGCCTCCATAGTGCCGTTGGGACGGTCTTAACCTCAGGCTAACATAAGCGCTGCGCATATTATCCAGGCTTTTGTTTCCGTGGGCAGGATAAATCGTTACGGTCAGTGCTTCTGCCCAATCCTCCCAATCATTATTATCGGCCAAATCTGTTACATTCGCACCCGGTGGATTGAACTCGTAACCTCCTTCGTGCCGTAATGGATCGCTTTGTATGCTGCCAGTCGCCTTTGCAATACCGCTGCTGAACATCCCCCCAGTTCGATTGTTCCATACATGCCCAAGTTCATGCACTGTTTGCTCTGCTGCTGTGCCAAGATTGATCTCGTGCGTGTTAGGCTTGTTGAAAAAAGATATCGTTGACCCTTCTGTTTCAGCCGCTGCATATTTTATTATAATCGTTCCATTAGGGCCCGGCTCACGCCCAGTTTCTTTTACTTCATCCTTTCGCACAAATGTTGTGCCTCCAAAAATCTGCTTAAATCTATCTTTTCCACCTTCCAGTTGAGCCACCAATGCCTTCAGTCCGGCACCGATTTTCTGTAGGGCGGTCGTGGACCACAATCCGTTTGCGTCATCAATGACAATACCATAAGTTATCTGTAAGGTTTCTAGGTACTTGAGGCATACTTTATCTGTGTCAGCACAATGTCCACTCGGATCGGTGTACTTGAGCGCGTTGTTGAGAACATGTTATCATATAAGCAAGGGCGCGGGACGCTGCGCCCCTCTTGCCACCGGGCGCATCCGGGAGCATAATACTCTATGGCGAGCGAACGGGGACGTCTGCTCCGGGTGCTGGACGTGTGGGCCAGCCGGCCATGTTATGGGACGCTGTCGGCCCACCTGCACGGTGAGGGGACACTGCCGGGTATTCGTATGGGATGCTACCGCGAACCTGTCGCGGCGAAGGGCTAGCCGGGTATAGTTATGGGAGGCTGCCAGCCAGCCCGTGCACATGTTTGGCCGTCCACTCGCCGCGTGGTGAACTGGCGGCAAGCCCGTGGACATGTTTGGCTGCCCGTTCGGATCCGCTCACCTGGGATGAAAAGCCCGTATCCGTGTGTGAAGTCTAGACCCAAAAATCGGGTGCGCCCGGTCTGTGGGCTGGTCAGGTTCACCAGCCGTTTGACGACAAGGAGTATAGACCATGACCCAAGACAAGTCCAATCCCACTCGTTTCATTGGCCTCGATATTCACAAAGAGTACATTGTCGCCGCTGGGGTGAATGCGGCTCAAGAGCAAGTCTTTGGCCCGCTGCGTTTCGCGGTCCAAGACCTGGACACCTGGATCGCTAAACACCTCACACCGCAAGACGCCGTAGTGTTGGAGATGACGACCAACACCTACACTGTCTACGATGCGCTGCTGCCACACGTCCATTCAGTGACGGTGGTGCACCCGCCGCACGTTGCCCTCATCGTCCGCGCCCAGGTCAAGACAGACCGCAAAGCGGCGCTCAGCCTGGCGCAACTGCACGCGGCCGGGCTGTTGGTGGGTATCTGGATTCCCCCCAAGCCGGTGCGCGACCTGCGCGCGCTCATCGCCCAACGCTGGAAGATGGTGCGCCTGGCTACTGTGGCCAAGAACCGGCTACATTCCGCACTGCACCGCCATCACCTGGACGCACCCAAGAGCAGCCTGCCCTTCTCGCCCAAGCACAAAGAGTTCTGGCTCAACTTGCCCGTGTCGGCGCTGGAACGCGCTAACATTCAATGCGACTGGGAGACCATCGAGTTCGCCGACCGACAAAAGGCGCTGCTGGAAGACAGCATTGCCAAAGTGGCGGCTGAGGATGCGCGCGTGCCCTTGTTGGTGCAACTGCCGGGTATCGGGATGATCGGCGCAATGTCGCTGCTGGCCGCCATTGGCGATATCACTCGTTTTGCCAGCTCCAAAGCGTTGGTGGGCTATGCCGGGCTAGGCACGCGCGTGCACGACAGCGGCCATCTGCATCAGAGCGGCCGCACACTTGCACCTGCGCTGGCGCGCAAGCGCAAGTGCAGGTGTCACCAAGACCGGGCGCAAGGACATTCGGCACATCATGGTCGAAGCCGCGCAGAGCGCCTCACGCACGCACGCGCATTGGAAGGCTACCTTGGCGCGCCTGGAGCCAAGAATCGGCCGGCGCAAAGCCGTGGTCGCCACACTGGCACTTGCGCGCCAGTGCAAGTGTCGCCCGCAAGTTGCTGGTGTCGGTATGGCACGTGCTGACCGACCAGGTGGCCGACCGCTTTGCCAACGAACAGCAGGTGGCCTGCGCGCTGTTCGCGCACGCGTACAAGGTGGGCATCAAGAATCTACCGGATGGCCAGAGCGCGCTGCAGCCTGCTGCCGCGTGCCGCGTCAGCGGCCGCAGGCAGTTCACCCGCGATCAACTTGACCGGCTGGACCTGGGCAGCAACCTCACGCACATCCCGTGGGGCAGCAAGACCTTCAAGCTGCCGCCGTCCAAGCTGGCCAGTTAAGCGCGGACACGCCACAACTGCATAGCTTGTTAATGTGCGGGGGATGGAGACTGGCGCAAAAGCTCTCTTTTCATCCCATCGTTTTCGTGCGTCTATGGCCGGGTGCGTTTATCGCTTTCTGGGGCTTCCGGCCTGGTGGGCAAAGGGAAGGGCAGAGTCCATAGACCCTGCCCGGCCGTATAGCCGCCTGTGTCGGCGCTCGGAGCCTGTCCTGAGCGTAGCCGAAGGATCGCTCGCCAGCGTTGCCCCGCGAAGCGCCTCCGCACAGGCAAGGATAGTTTAGCATCGTTTTGTTATGAAACCAACCATTCGCTCTTTGACGGAGGCGAAAGTGATAGAGCGTTAATCGGAAGAGTAGCAAATGCCTGCCCTGCATAACGAAACTGCCTAGCTTGTGTTCATAGATCTTCTGGTCTCCGAACTAGAAAACTCTCCACATGTTCTCGGTGCGCTTGGGGCGTCCACTTTTTCGCGTCAAAATCCTCCCAGCGACTCCAGTTCTCCAGACGAACGAATGCAATGCGTCGGTTGTACCCTGCTCTGAGCGTGACCTCCGCTACACGGCGAGTACAGAAGATAAATCCATAGTGAACCAAGCTAAAGAAATCTGAGCCATCCCAACTAGTTGGATCTATTCTGAGACCATGGCGCAGGTGAAGGCTAGTCTCTGGAAATTTGTATTCGATAAAGCCGCATACCGGGCATGGTCCCTTTAACACTTTGGGTTCAACGAGTCGCACCTTGCTTGTGGCAGTTAACCGATAATAGGTGGGGATCTTCTCAGGCAGAGCTTTCCGAGGTTTCTTATACCACCCCACTATATAAACGGGCTTTAGCTCAAAACCTGTCAAGCCTGCATCCTGCCATAGCTCTATCAGATCCTGGCAAAAGATAGGACGCAAATTCCACAGACGCTCAGTAAAGCCAAGCCGCCCTAGATGGCTCAGGGCAATTTCAATTATTGGGGGTTCAGATGTTTCGATGAGTACGTTACAGGCAGAACAACGTTGGCCTATGTCATTCACGCATTGCCCACCAGCATATAGTCGGTAGTCTGAAGCATAATCAATATCAAGTACGTAAAACCCCTGTGTCATGTTTGCCTCTTTTGGATCAGCATTTATGGTAACTGTTACGGCCAGTTAATACCATACTCTGTGGCAAGTTGTTGCGCAAATGCCGCAATGTTCGTTGGCGTTGCGTTGGGGTGACGCCTTAGCCAATCTCCCCACCTTGCGTTATAACCCTGACCGTGCAGAACATCATGGTCCGCTGCTTCTACCCAGGCCCCCCACTTTGGATCATGAATGCTCTTGACCCCCCGTTGGAGAAACGTATCTTCAAACTCTTGAGGCAACATATGGTGTGCCTCGGCGCTTTTCATCCCCCTGGGTATTGGGGTTCGGTTTTTGAGATTACTTCTAAAGTTGCCCGCTCTATAACTCGGCTTTGGAGCTGGGTTCCGGCTGGCACAAAAGAGCACACTGCCGCCATAGCCTGCCTCTGCCGCACCAGTCGCAACCATGGCTACCTCAGCGGGTAGAGCGAGAACACCTATCACTAGAGAAACACCCTCTGTTACTGGCGCTGCTGCAAGTGAACCCCCTTCCGCCGCCAGGCCAGTTACAATCTTAGCCGTACCATCTACTGCCAAGGCTGTACCGGCTACCTGGCTGGCAATTCGCCCAGCTTGTTGACCTTGCTGAAAAGCATAACTTTGATCCTCCTGCCAGAAGGCCCCAAAGGCTTCATCATAGACCAGATAGGGCGCACCCAAGAGCATGTCATTCGAGAACTGGCTAGCTGCACCTACAACCCAATCAAACCAAGCGGGTGTATGCCCACTCGGATCTTGGTACTTGACCGGGGAGTGGACGACAAGATACTCCCAAAACGGAACAGGGTCTGCGATATGTGCG